>CAMXAU010000030.1 GCA_947179325.1 uncultured Bacteroidales bacterium
CCCCCCCCCCCCCCCCCCCCCCCCCCCCCCCCCCCCCCCCCCCCCCCCCCCCAATATAGACATAAGAATTCCTGAAGATATAACACTGCTCGGGGTTGACAATGACGAGATAATCTGCCGCCTTTCGCTGCCGGACCTGTCTTCAATAAACCAGGATGTGGAGAAGGGCGGATATGATGTGGCCCACCTAATTGACAGCATGCTTCATGACCCTTTGTATGTGCCGCATGACATCGTGGTGCCGATTACCCATATAGTGACCCGGACTTCATCAGACATCTTCGTCAACTCGGACCCTTATATCGCAAAGGTCCTCAGGTATATACATGAAAATATCGCGACCCGTCTCTCTGTCGATGAGCTTGTCGCCCAGGTTCCGCTTTCACGCCGGCTGCTTGAGTCGCGTTTCCGCAAAAGCATGAGGACTTCAATCTATGACTATATACAGCAGGTACGTGTCGACAAAGTGGCGCAGCTGCTTTGCGAGGGAAGCACAGTCTCTGAGGCTGCATTTGAACTCGGTTTCTCGGACATCAAGAACGTATCCCGCATCTTCAAGAAAATAAAGGGTGTATCCCCGTCGGAATACCGTAAAGTTAAAAGCAGATAAACCGTCCGTACCTGCGCAATGTGAGGATTTAAAAGCGCAATTTGCGACCGGATGCAAAGTTATAAAGAATAATTTTGCAGAACCACATGCGGCCTGTCCAGAGGTTCTGCTCTTTGGAAAGGCCTGTTGAAAAAATTGATGACAGATGAAACGTATCCTCTATTTTGCTCTGCCTTTTGTCTTGCTGTGCGGCTGTGGGCAGCAGCCGGAACCTGCTGACTTTGTCGATCCTATGATAGGGACGGGCTTCCACGGCCATACATTTCCAGGGGCAACTGTTCCTTACGGAATGGTGCAGCTCAGTCCAGACACGCGTACAGAAGGCTGGGATGCATGCTCCGGCTATCATTGTTCCGACACTTCAATCCTCGGATTTTCCCATACACATCTCAGCGGAACCGGATGCGCAGACCTTGCTGACGTGCTTTTCTATCCGGCGTCCGGTGAGTTGGATATGCATGAAGGAATGTATTCAAGACCCCCTTACAGATTCTCCCACAAGGATGAGAAGGCTTCGTGCGGATATTATGCTGTCGACTTCACGAATGCCGGCATCACGGCTGAGCTTACTGCAACAGCCAGGACCGGTGTCCACAGATACACATTCACAGGAGAGGGGAAACGGCATGTCATTATCGACCTGATGCATTCGCTTCAGGGAGAAAATGTGGATATGAGCGACTTCCTGCAGATATCTTCAGACGAAATGTCAGGAATGCGCAGGACTCAGGGATGGGTGCCTGACCATTATGTCTTTTTCTCGGCAAAATTCTCAGAGAAGTTTGAAAATGTGGAGATTATAGATGGAAAGCAGGCCTGCCTGACCTTCCCGGAGGACGTCTCCTGTCTTGTCGCTGCTGTCGGACTTTCTTCCGTCAGTGAGGAAAATGCCGCCGAAAACCGTCTGACTGAAGTTCCGGTGCTTGACTTTGATTCAGTATATGCCGGCACTCTCGCGCAGTGGAACAGGGAGCTTGGGACGATAAAAGCCAAAGGAGGCACAAAAAAGAGCCTTACGAATTTCTATACTGCGCTTTACCATACGAAAATGTGCCCGAACATAATGAATGATGTCAATGGCCAGTACAGAAGGCATGACGGGACGGTAGCCACTGTGCCTGCAGGCCGTAAATACTATTCAACATTCTCTCTTTGGGATACATGGCGTGCCTGGCATCCTCTGCAGACTATGCTTGACACGGCATTTGTAAATGACATGGTATGGAGCATGCTGGACATGTATGACCATAGCGGCGAGCTTCCGATATGGCCTTTGGCCTCCGGTGAGACGGGGACAATGATCGGCTATCATTCGGCTTCGGTTATTTCAGACGCCTATATGAAGGGCATAAGAGGCTATGACGCTGCCCATGCGCTTGAGGCCATGGCTCATTCCTCCAATATAAACGGTAAAGGTTCAACACTTTATGCTGAATATGGCTATGTGCCTGCAAATGTGAGGGCCGAGTCTGTTGCCCTTACTCTCGAATATGCGTATGACGACTGGACCATCTCGCGTATGGCTGAGGCCATGGGAAAGGATGAAATCGCAGCGGAGTACCGCAGGCGTGCGGAAAACTATATGAATGTATTTGACGGAAACACAAGGTTTTTCCGTGGGCATCATGACAACGGGATGTGGACGGAGCCTTTCGACACATATGCCGTAGGACGTGACTATACGGAGGCTACGCCATGGCATTACCGCTTTGCCGTTCCGCATGATGTCAAGGGAATGGAACAGCTTTTCGGCGGCAGGGAAAATTTCGTCAAGGCTCTTGATGACCTGTTTACCATAGAGTCAGACCCGTCTGCGATAGACCTGGAGGATGTCACCGGGTTTATGGGACAGTATGCACACGGAAATGAGCCGAGCCACCACATGGCCTGGCTGTACAGCTGGTGCGGGATGCCGTGGAAGACACAGGAACTGACGCGCAGGCTTCTTGACGTGATGTATGATGCTTCCCCTGAGGGCATAATAGGAAATGAGGACTGCGGACAGATGTCTGCATGGTATATCTTCGCGTCCATCGGCTTCTATCCGGTCTGCCCTGGTTCGGGACAGTTCGTCCTGACAGCTCCGCAGTTCAGTGAGGTGACTTTAAGGCTTGCGGACGGAAAGACCCTTTACGTAAAGGCTGACAAGCCGAAGAAGACATATGTGAAGTCTGTCACTTTCAACGGAGAAAAGGTCGATTCCAACTATATTGAATACGAAAAGCTGATGCAGGGCGGTATGCTGGAATTTGAGATGTCCTCCGCTCCTATCCATGAAAGGGGAACTTCGCCACAGGCGCAGCCTTATTCGATGACGGACAAAGATTTTGTGTCTGTACCATATACGGATTCCGGGCTGAATCTTTTTGTAGGAAGCGTGGAGGTGAGGCTGTATACGAATACTGAAGGTGCGGAAATACGCTATACTCTTGACGGCAGTGAGCCTGGCCCTGAGTCGGAACTGTACTTGGAGCCTTTCATTCTGGACTGTTCTGCAGTTATAAAGGCAAAGGCCTTCATGGACGGGATGGAGGACAGCAGGACGGTTGTCTTCAATGCCGAGAAGGCCGTGTTCCTTCCAGCAGTGCCGTCGGGCCGTGTTGTCCCGGGAGTCTCATATACATATCATAGGGGAGTGTTTTCTGCTGTGGCTGCGATAAAGTCAGCTCCGGTGGCTTTCAGAGGGGCTATGCCTTGCCCGTCAATTGCCGATGCACCTGACGAGGACCATTACGGATATGTTTTCACGGGATTCATTGATGTTCCGGAGAAAGCTGTATGGGAATTCATGACAAAGAGCGATGACGGCAGTGTCCTGTATATAGACGGGCACAGGGTGGTGAATAATGACGGTTCCCATGCCGCAATTGCCGCGACAGGGCGCATTGCGCTGGACAAGGGCATGCACAGATTTGAACTGCTGTATTTTGAGGACTATGAGGGACAGGACCTTGCGTGGGGATGGAGACGGACCGGAGAACCGGAGTTCTGCACTGTTCCTGATGACAGGCTGTTCCGTTCGTTGTAATCCGGTGCTGAGCCTGGGGCAGGGTCTGGTTCAGAGCTGCCGTGGCCTTGCCGTGAAGGATTCCTGCATTTCTGTTTTCATATGGATCTATAACAAATAAAACAATAACATGAAACCTGGTTATATCGCATTTATGAGTGCTGCAGCCGCATTGGCAATCTCATTTTCCGCCGCGGCGCAGTCACCGATGATGATTCATTCACACAATGACTATACGAGGGAAGTTCCTTTCTATGAGGCCTATTCCCAGAAAGTATCTTCGATAGAGGCGGATGTCTTCCTCAAGGGCGGACGTCTGCTTGTCGGACATGAACTTGAGGACCTGTCTCCCGAAATGAGTTTTGAGCGCATGTATCTCCAGCCGATAGTGTCGCTGTATAAGCTCAATGGAGGGCGCGCGTGGAAAGGCTCTGATGACATTCTTCAGCTGATGGTTGAGATAAAGTCGGAGACGGCCCCGGCAATGAAAGCCCTGGTGTCCATGCTGAGGAAATATCCGGAAGTCTTCAATCCTGCTGTGAACCCATATGCGGTAAGGACTGTCATTACAGGCAATGTCCCGTCTCCGGAGGAGTTTGAAGGATATCCGGAATATATCAGTTTTGACGGTGCAGTCGACGCAGCATACACTCCGGAGCAGCTCTCCCGCGTTGCGTTGTTCAGCACGAATTTCAGGGCATATTCTTCATGGAACGGCAAGGGGGCGATACTTCCGGCCGAGTATGAGACACTTATGAGGGTGATAGAGCATGCGCATGAGTGCGGAAAGCCGATACGTTTCTGGAATGCCCCGGAGGGAACGACAGTGTATTATACCTTCCTCAATATGGGCATTGACTATATGAACACCGACAGTCCGGCAGTGTGTGCAGCTTTCTATTCCGATTTCGGCAACAAGAATTTCTGCATAGGAGACCATATCACGACCTCTGCCGGCGGAGTCACCGGGACAAAGAAACTGGACAAGACGACAAGGAATTTCAGCGGCTTCAGGGACGAGAAGATGGTCCTTTCGAAAAATATAGACGTCTATGTCCCTTCTTATGAAAGCGATGCTTCAGGAAATCATGTGAAGAATGTGATTTTCCTTATCGGTGACGGAATGGGACTGAACCAGATAACGGCAGGAGCGTATGCAAACCGCGGACTCTCTCTCCTCAATATGAGATATATGGGGCTGCAGATCAACCAGGCTGCTGATTCGTTCACGACTGACTCGGCGGCAGGAGGAAGTGCCTTGGCCACCGGCAAGGCTCATAACAACAGGCATATCTCAATGTCTCCGGACGGAGTTGTATATCCGTCTCTTTCGGATTTCTTCTCCGGAATGGGCAAGACTATAGGGGTGGTTTCCCTTGGCAATATCGTGGATGCGACTCCGGCTGCATTCTATGGCCATTGCACTGAAAGAGACAGTTCCGATGTCCTTACCCGTTATCTGCTCGACGGAAAGGTGGATGTGCTCTGCGGCAGCGGAATAGACCAGTTTGAGAAGCGCGGTGACGGGCTGGATATCATAGATATGCTTTCAGAGCAGTACCGCTTTATACGTCATGCAGATGGAATCGCTGCAGGCAAAGGAAAGGTCATCTGCATAGATGAAAGGATGGGGGAGGCTGCGGAAGAGTCCAATCTCGGCCTGCTTGCGGATGTGACACGTTCTTCGATTGCAAAACTGCAGGAACTTGGCGACAAGGGATTTTTCCTGATGGTTGAGGGGGCAAAGATTGACTATGCCGGCCATTCACGCTGCCTTCCCGGCTCTGTGATAGAGATGCTCAGCTTTGACATGGCTGTGGCTGAGGCACTCAAGTTTGCCGATGAGAACGGGGAAACGCTTGTGGTTGTTACGGCTGACCATGAGACCGGAGGCCTGAGCATTGTTGACGGTGACGAAAAGACGGGGCGCATTCTCGGAGTGTATATAAGCGACGACCATACTCCGGCCATGCTTCCTGTGTTTGCTTACGGCCCTGGGGCGGACAGGTTTATCGGGGTGTATAAGAATACGGAAATACCTGAGCGCATCAAGGCTCTTGCAGAGCAGTATTGATGAAATCCCGGCCATGCCGGAATCCAAAAGAACAATTATATGAAAATTTCAGGAAAATTAATTCTTGCATTGCCCGCCCTGGCTTTCGGGGCCGGGCTTTTTGCGCAGGACCTCAAGTCCGGGCCTTATGAGTTGCCTTACAAGAATACATATGTAAAAGATATTTTTGTGGCGGAAAACCTGTTCCGCTCCTCCCGGCCTGAAACCGTGCAGCCCAAATCATTTGCAGAAGCCAGAAAGCTTCTGCCGTCTCCTGTATGGGCCGGGCACGAAAAAGAGATCGAAATGTACTGGCATGCCTGGAAGATTGCCGTCGGGAACATACGGCAGCCGCAGCCGGAGTCAGGCTTCACGTCCCCGTATCTTGATGTGGCCTACAACGGAAATATATTCATGTGGGACTCCTCGTTCATGATGCTGTTTGCAAGATACGGCTACAGGTTCTTCCCGTTCCAGGGCACTCTGGACAATTTTTATGCAAAGCAGCATCCGGACGGCTTCATCTGCCGCGAAATAAGGGCGGACGGCTCGGACTGCTTTGAACGCTATGACCCGACCTCGACCGGGCCGAATCTTCTTCCGTGGGTGGAATTGACATATTACCGCCAGTTCGGTGACATAGACAGGCTTCACCGTGTGTTCCCTGCCTTGTGCGCATATGCCCACTGGTGGAAGCTCAACCGTACATGGCCGGACGGCACATACTGGTCAAGCGGCTGGGGAACCGGAATGGACAATATGCCGAGGGTGAAGGATGGCTATAACCCGATATATTCGCACGGGCACATGGTCTGGCTTGACACGAACCTGCAGCAGATGCTTGTGGATGAATGCCTCCTTCAGATCGGTTTCTATATCGAGCGCTGGCAGGAGATAGAGGATATGGAGGATGAGATGAAGTATCTCAGGAGCTACATGAATGAGAACATGTGGAATGACGAGACGGGCTTCCTGCATGACCGTTATGCGGACGGTTCGCTTTGCAGCACCAAGGGCATCGGCGCGTATTGGGCTTTGCAGACTGATGTGCTTGACCGTGAGCGGCTTGACAGGCTTGTGGCGCATCTTTCGGATACTCTTGAATTTATGCGCCCTCATATGGTGCCTTCGCTTTCTGCTGACCATCCCAAATACAATCCGCTCGGCCGCTACTGGCAGGGAGGCGTGTGGCCTGGGACAAATTACATGGTCATAGACGGGCTTTGGAAGAAGGGGTATCTTGACTGTGCGCGCAGAATTGCTGAGAACCATTACAGGGCGGTGCTCGAGGTCTGGAAGAAGACCGGCACGTTCTGGGAATACTATGCTCCGGAGAAGATTGAGCCAGGATTTATGGCCAGAAAGGATTTTGTCGGCTGGGCCGGACTGCCTCCTATTGCGGTCTTCATTGAGTATATGTTGGGAATCAAGTCTGACTGGTCTGAGGGAAAGGTGGAATGGGATATCCATAATCTTGAGGAGCACGGCATCGCGAATTATCCTTTCGGTCCGGACGGGGTGCTCGGTCTGACGGTGCGGAAACGCTCCTCCGCATCCCAGAAGCCTGTGGTGTCAGTGGAGACAAATGTGCCTTTTGACCTTGTCGTAAGATGGGGAGACGGACAGATGAAGACTGTGCATGTCGGGAAATCCGGCGTGGTACAGCTGTAGATTGTGCTCCGGGAGGTTATTTTTTGTAATTTTACAGGATAGACTAACGTTAATAACACAAAGATGAGACAGATTGTAATATTTATGGCGGCATTGGCGGTCTCGGCTGTGACATTGTCTGCCCGGGACCTGCAGTTCAGGAAGGACAGGTCTTTCAGGATTGCCCAGTTTACGGATATGCATCTTAACGCATCCACTCCGTATAAGGAGGGGCAGGCAGACAAGACATTTGCACGTCTGAGCCGTGTTGTGAATGAAGAAAAACCTGATGTGCTGATGTTCACGGGGGATATAGTCACTGGGAAACCGGCCTTGGGCATGTGGAACAGGCTTATTGATTCGCTCAATGTCTATAAGATTCCGTTCTGTGTCATGTTCGGTAACCATGATGCGGAACAGGAATTGACACGGCAGCAGATTGCGCAGATTGTCACAGGTTCTCCATACAGTCTCAACACTCTCAATTCTGACGGGGAACTGGATGACGTGGAATTGCCTGTAATGTCTTCAAAGGCCGTCAAGGGCCCTCAGGCATTGCTGTATTGCATGGATTCGCATGACTATGCCACAATCGAAGGGCTTGACGGTTACGGATGGTTCACTTATGACCAGGTCGCGTGGATACGGGACCGGTGCAATGCACGGACTTCTGCAAACGGAGGAAAACCTGTGCCGTCTCTCGCATTTTTCCATATCTGCCTGCAGGAATATGAGACAGCATGGAAGAACCGGAGCAACAGCCATATAGGGCGGGCTGCGGAAAGTGAATGTCCGGGAGTCCTGAATACCGGGATGTACTCGGCCATGGTTGAGGGCGGAAGCGTGATGGGATGCTTTGTGGGGCATGACCATGATATAGACTATGTTGTAGCGCAGTATGGCATTGCACTCGGCTACGGAAGATATTCCGGTGATGATACTGTCTATAATAATCTGCGCCCGGGCGTGCGCATGATTGTCCTTAGGGAAGGTCTCCGGGAATTTGAGTCATGGATTGTTGAGGACGACGGGAGGATTGTCGACCATATTGATTTCAACGGGAAGATCACTAAACACAAATAGTATATGAACTGTCTTGGAGGTATTCGTGCGGCTGCATTATGTGCAGCCGCTGCCGTATTGGCCATGGTGTCATGCACAGGAGATGTGCAGAGTCCTGGGATTGTCCCTCTGCCATGCAGTGTCGCTGCTGGTGAAGGGGAGTTCTGTCTTTCTGCCGATGTGCCGGTATATGTCTGTCCTGACACACGGGAGATGAGGTGTGCTGCTGATGAACTGAAGGAACTTATGGAGCGTGTGTTCGGCACGGAGTCGTGTCCCGGGTTCATTTTCTGCGGCAGCCTGGATGAGGTTGCGCATCCTGCTGTCACGATGGTATTGTCAGACAGGATGCCGGCTTCGTCATACAGTCTGGAGGTGTCGGAGGACGGGGTGGCTGTCGAGGGTGGCGATGCGGCCGGTGTCTTCTATGCCGTGCAGACCTTGAGGCAGCTTATTCCTGCAGAAGTCCAGGGCTTTTCCGGAAGTGTCCCCGCTGTCCCTTTGCAGGCTGTGTCGGTAGAGGATTCGCCTGCATTTGAATACAGGGGAGTCATGCTTGATGCCGCGAGGCATTTCTTTTCTGTGGACGAGGTCAAGACTCTGCTTGACATAATGGCAATCCACAAGATGAATGTATTCCATTGGCATTTGACTGATGACCAGGGCTGGAGGATTGAGATAGATTCTTTCCCGGAGCTTACACGTATAGGCTCTGTGCGGAAGAGGACCATTGTCGGCAAGGATCCTGGAGGGGAATATGACGAGACGACGCAGTATGACGGGACTCCGCATTCCGGATATTATACGAAAGATGATGTGCGTGAGATTGTAGAGTATGCCGCGGGGCGGTTCATAACCGTGGTCCCGGAGATAGAGTTCCCGGGGCATGCAGTAGCGGCAATTGCATCATATCCGTGGCTCGGATGCACGGGGGAACAGTTTGAGGTGCGGCAGACATGGGATATAGATGACCGTGTATTCTGCATCGGAAGGGAATCCACATTCAGCTTTTTTGAAGAAGTCCTCAGCGAGGTTGCGGAACTGTTCCCGTCTGGATATATTCATATCGGCGGTGATGAATGTCCTTCCAAAATGTGGGAGAAGTGTCCTGAATGCAGAAGGCGCATGGAGGAACTGGGGCTGGAGTCTTTCCGCCGGCTGCAGGGATACGGTACAGGACGCATCGAGAAGTTTCTCGGCAGCCTCGGCCGGAGCATCATAGGCTGGGACGAGATTCTGGAGGCTGGGGTGTCGGATTCTGCGATAGTGATGTCATGGCGCGGATGTGACACTGGAATTGAGGCCGCAAAGAGGGGAAACCGTGTGATAATGAGTCCGACGGAATATTCTTATTTTGACTATTACCAGTCTTCCGACATTGATGCGGAGCCGCTTGCGTGGGGCGGATACCTGCCATTGGAAAAGGTGTACAGCTTTGACCCGTACAGCGGCCTGGATGATGGCGAAAAGCCGCTGGTGCTCGGTGTACAGGCAAATCTGTGGACGGAATACATCCCGGATTTCACTCAGGCGGAGTATATGCTTCTTCCCCGCCTTGCCGCGATGTCTGAAGTGGCCTGGCACGGTCCATGCGATAAGGACTACCGCGATTTCCGGAAGCGTCTTCCGGTCCTTCTCCAGCTTTACCGCACCTACGGCTATCGTTTTTGTGAAAGCGGGCTATGTGAAATGTAATTCGTTTATATTTACTTGTTTATGAAATGTCTGGTGTCAAATCTGTGTGCATTGTGTATGGGGTGATTTGTAAAGTGTTGTGTTTCGCGCATGGAACTTTGTGCAAAATGTTTACGTACAAAGGAACAATGGACAGGCTTTCAATAGGACAATATAATAAGTTGGACGGAACTATATCTTGGATGAGTATTTTCGACAGAATATGATAAAGATAATGTATTGGAGTGCCTGTATAGCCGGGGAAGATGGTTCGTGAAATAGACAGAAAAACCAGCTGTTAAATGAAACGTGTATTGTATTGTTTATAATCATTTTATCATTCTTCGCCTTGTCTGTTTTTGCCCAGGATGATTACAAGTCGATTGAAGAGTACAAGACATATGACTGGATCCGGATAAAGAAAGTGCGTCTTCCTGAGTATGCAGTTGCGGATCCCGGGATGTCGGATGAACTGCTGTGTTTCGCGGACTCCGAAAAGTCAAAGGCATATTATGACAAAGACGCCTATATTACAGTACGGAAATAGAGCCGTGATACATTGTCCATGATGTCTATATATCCAAATCTGTATGATTATTCATTTTACGGAGCATATGAAGGGGTTTTGTTTCTTGACGGTTATACATTTATAATATTTCCATGGATGGATTTGAACCTTATCGCATTTTATGCGACAGGCAGGACTTTTTCTGTAGAATTCCTTGAAGAGACAGTGGAACGGTTCTCTGTCAAAAACGGTAAATTATATTATTGCTTTATGCCAGATCCTTTTGAGGTCGGGTATGCCAGGCGCGTCATTGCTTATGACATCAATAGCGGAATCAGTCTGGCCTACCATAACTGTAGGTATGGCGCTGAACTTTTCCGTCCTATACTGAAACTTGATGCATCATGGATGGATGTCAAGGGTGTTGCCCCATACTTCCACCGCGCACGTCGTGAAATTTCAATGTATTGATTGATAATGCTTTCCGTGCTTTGCATGTGCGCGTTGTCCAGCGAATGGTTCCAACGCGCACACCCGTAAATTCCAATATGTTGATTGCCAGTGTTTTCTGAATTTCATCGGTGCTCGTTGGCCACTAAATTCTTCCACCGCGCACACCGTGAAATCTCAACATTCTGATTGATAGTGCTTTCTGCACTCCAACCGTGCGCGTTGTCCAGTGAATGGTTCCAACGCGCACACCCATAAATTCCAACGTGTTGATTGCCAGTGTTTTCTGAATCTCATCGGTGCTCGTTGGCCACTAAATTCTTCTACCGCGCACACCGTGAAATCTCAACATTCTGATTGATAGTGCTTTCTGCACTCCAACCGTGCGCATTGTCCTGGCCAATTGTCGCCAACGCGCACATGCGTAAATTCCAATATGTTGATTGCCAGTGTTTTCTGAGTCTCATCGGTGCTCGTTGGCCACTAAATTCTTCCATCGCGCACACCGTGAAATCTCAACATTTTGATTGATAGTGCTTTCAGCATTCCAACTGTGCGCGTTGTCCTGGCCAATTGTCGCCAACGCGCACGCATTGCGTATGTGGCCGGAATTGCAAAGTGCCTATGGGCATGTTTTCAGGCTGTGCATGTGGCCGTGCCGTGTCAATTGTCTCTTTTGCGTTTTCTGAGGAATTAAATGCGCAAATGACGCACAGGTCAAACATTCTATATATCTACATTTGTGTTCACAGATGAAAGTAAACCACAGGCTTTAACTATTAATTATAAACTGATTGGAGGAAAAACAACCAATTCTATTATTATACATTTATTAACACTTAAATCTTAAGAAAATGAATTTGTCTATCGGAAAACACCGTAATATCGGTCGTTTCTTTATGATGGGTGTATTATTCTGTATGCTCATCATGCCTGCCAGGGCACAGGACAAAATCACTGTTTCAGGTTTTGTCACGGACAATACCAACGAGCCTCTGATAGGGGCCTCGGTCCTTCTTGCAGGCACTGTTGAAGGAGTTGTCACTGATATCAATGGCCGCTATGAAATCCTTGTTTCGCCAGATGCCTCTCTTGAGGTCTCGTTTATCGGCTACAAGCCACAGGTGGTCAAGGTAATGAACAGGGCAGGTATCAATTTCAAGCTGGAAGAGGATGCGCTCATGCTTGAAGAAGTGATCGCAATCGGCTATGGTTCAGAGCGTAAGGAAGACCTCTCTATGGCGGTTGCCACAATGAAGGTTGACCAGAGCATAAAGAGCCGTGCCTCGAATCTGGCTACTGTACTTCAGGGGCAGCTTCCTGGTGTTACTGTCATGCAGTCAGGTGACCCTATGTCGAGCGCGACATTCTCTATCCGCGGACGCGGCTCAAAAGGAAATGACGGTGACTATAACTCCGGTTCAGGTGTCCTCTTTGTCGTGGATGGAGTTCCTAACGCTCCTTACATGGTAGAGGACATCGAGACTATCACTGTTCTCAAGGATGCCGCATCAGCTGCAATCTATGGTGCATCTGTTGGTTCAGCCGGTGTTGTCCTTATCACTACAAAGAAGCCGGAAGGCGGAAAGGTACGTGTTGATGTCAATGCCTCTTACGGTCTTGACCAGGTATCAAGGCTTCCTGATATGCTTTCGGCCCAGCAGTATTGTGATGTCTGGGCAAAGGTTGCCGAGAATAATCCTGGCGTAAGTGTGCCTGGCCTTGCTGACCCTAATGTCTATGAATGGGCTAATGTCACCCACACAGACTGGCTTGATGAGATTTTCCGTACCGGCTCCAAGCAGCATTACGCTGCAACAATTTCGGGAGGCGGTGAAAAGCTGCAGTCTGTGCTGAGCGTATCGTATGACGAGAACAAGGGTGTTCTCCTCAATACATACAGCAAGAAATTCTCCGGAAAACTCCAGACTGATTTCAATATCACCAAATGGCTTAAGCTATATGAACGTGTCTCTTTCGAGATATCGAACGGACAGGGAAATGTCAATACCAACCATGAAGGACCGATCATCGGTGCGATCTGGTATCCGCGTTCAGCTACAGTCTATGAGACAAACCAGGACGGTTCATTGGCACTTGATGCAGATGGAAACCGCTATTTTGGAGGTGTACAGCCTCTGTGGTCAGTAGGTACTGTATCCGGTACCCCTCTCCTTTACAATCCGGTTGCAGCACTTTCCAGGATGCACCGCCTGTACCCAGAAAACAAGGTCTTCTCTACGACCGGTATTTCAGTCAGGCCAATCACTTCACTTACAATCAAGTCTGAATTCACTGCCGACATGAGGAATTCAGAAGAGGATACATTCTATCCTGTGATGGATGCACCTGGTCTCCAGAACATGCAGAACTATCGCGAGCAGAGCTTTGGTAAATATAGCCACTGGCTTTCCGAGACCACAATTTCATGGGCAGAAGTGTTTGGAAAACACCATATAAGCCTGATGGGAGGATTCACAGCTGACTTCAAGAAGACACATTCGCGCATGGTTTTCACAAGGAACTACAATTCCGAGGAATCCAACCGTCTGCTCTGGGGAGAAGCTTCAGACTACAGCTCTACAGCTCCAAGGGAGACTATATATGAAGAGACAATGGCCTCTTTCATAGCACGTGGCGGCTACTCATACGATGACCGCTATTTTGTCACAGCAAGTGTACGCCGTGATGCATCGTCACGTCTGCCGGACAACAAGAACTATGACTGGTTCCCGGCTGTGTCCGGATCATGGAAGCTCAGCTCTGAGCCGTTCTTCAGGAATTCATCTGTAAAGGATGTCCTCAATCTCGTTAAATTCAGGGCAGGATGGGGTAAAGTCGGTAACGTGGACCTCTATCCTAACGATGTCGCATATGCAGAGGTGCTGAACTATGACTGGCCGGTCATTTTTGGACAGGGGCTTAACAACCTTATGACAGGAACATATCTCAGCACGCGCCCGAACTATTTTGCAAGATGGGAGACCACTGTCCAGACAAGTGTCGGACTCGACCTTTCCCTTTTCAACAATGCCCTTGACATCACTGTTGACTGGTATAACAAGCAGACCAAGGACCTGATTGACCGTATCCCTACTCCTGCACATGTCGGACTGAATGAGTCTCCTATGGGCAATGTCGGAAATGTAATCAACCGCGGATGGGAGTTCTCTGTGGCCTACAACGGTACGGCAGCCAATGGCCAGCTTTCATATAATGTCTACGGGAACTACTCATACAACAAAGGGTTTGTCGAGAACTACGGTACACGCGAAGGTCCAGTAAGGCATGACAATCCTAACCTTATGAGCTCGTCTCTGCTTTATTCCGAGGCTGGGCAGCCATGGTATTCATACCTTGTATATGAGGCAGCGGGCATATTCCGTTCGCAGGATGAAATCGACAGCTACACATGGACAAATCCGGAGACAGGCGCGACCTCGCTTGTCATGCCTGATGCCAAGGTCGGTGACCTGAAGTTTGCAGACAGGAACAATGACGGTGTGATCAATGACGACGACCGCTATTTCGCAGGTTCATATGCACCGGTTCATACATTCTCATTCGGAGGTTCCCTCAACTGGAAAGGGCTTGATTTCTCGATCATGTTCCAGGGAGTTGCCGGCAACTACATATACAATGGAATGAAGATGATGGGCCTGCGCGGAGGCAACAGCGGTGACGGTACAGGAAACATGACTGTGGATGCCCTTGATACATGGGACTTCAACCCTGCAGGAAGCGCGTATCCACGCCTTGAGGTCGGCTCTTCCACTTCAAACGGAAACTACTCCAAGTTCTCTGACCTGTTCATTGAAAAAGGTGACTATCTGAGGCTTAAGAATATAACTCTCGGATACTCACTTCCGAAATTCGGCAAACACATGCCAGGGATACGTATCTATGCAAGCATAGACAATGTATGCACAATTACAGGGTATTCCGGAATTGATCCAGAAGTCGGCAACTATGGTATCGACAGGGGAGTCTATCCATTGTCACGTTTCTATAACTTCGGAATCAACCTTAACTTTTAACAATAAATTTTGAAAGCTATGAAGAAAAATATATTGACGATGGCTTCCATTCTCGGGATATTGCTGCTTTCAGGATGTTCTGACTTTCTGGATACCACAAAATATGGACGTCCGGAGGGATGGCAGACAGAAGAGGATGTATGGAGCGCGGTAGCAGCCCTCTATTCCAATGTCTCCAACGATGCAGAGGGAGTCACAGGCCGTGGTATTGCATGGTTTGAATGCTGCAGCGACAATGTAACAGTGGGACGTACGCAGGATGAAGGTAACCAGATCAGGAATTTCAAGATGGTCCCTAACAATGGACGTGATGCCAAGGATACCTGGCCTGCAATGTACCAGATCAATGCAAAGGCAAACAACATCATCAATGTTGTCCCTACAATGAACAGCATCAGCGATGCCTTGAAGAACAAGGCTATCGGTACAGCATATTTCTGGCGCGGCCTGAGCATGCTGTGGATTGCCCCATATTATGGAGACAACGGTCCTAACGGAGGGATTCCTATTGTCCTCAATGATACCGAGCCATCAGAGATGGATGCTCCTCGTCCTGAATCTGTTGTCATGAACTATGCACAGATTATCAAGGACATGAGGACGGCAGCAGACTATCTTCCTCTTTTCTCCGAGCTTCCTGCGGATGAGTATGGCCTTCCTCACAAGGCCGCAGCCTGGGCTTTTGCCGCACGTGCAGCCCTGTATGCAGCGCAGTGGGACAAGTCATATTATGATGTTGTAATCGAAATGTGCGACAAGGTCATGTCACTGACAGGCGCGGACAAGAGGGAACTCTATGATGACGGCTCGGCAGATCCGTTCTCAGCCCTCTGGACAAGGGAGAACAATTTCAGCAGCGAATATCTTTTCTCGCTTCTCGGAAGTGCTGTAGACGGACCTAAGTACCACGGAATGTCATTCCAGAATGCAGGTTGGAACCTCTATAACACCTGGGGATATTACCAGCCGACATACAACCTTTACCAGGCGTTCGAGAATGGTGATGTAAGGCGTGACGCTACGATTCTTTTCCCTGGGCAGCATATACAGTTTGTCGGAAGGGATGTACATTTCGGTTCATACAATTACAGCATCTCTTCGGACACAGGAATGACTTTCCGCAAGTTCATGTCACCGTGGAAAGAAGCAGACTGCATAGGTAAAGAGGTCAACACCAACGGAAACAACTCCAGCAACACTCTCGGCATGTGCTTCATGAGATTTGCAGATGTGCTGCTCATGAAAGCCGAGGCCCTGATTGCGACAAAAGGGGAGGGAGATGCTGAGGCAAAGACGCTCCTTAACCGTATCCGCAAGCGTGCACGTCTTCCTGAGAACAGCCCTGCTACATGGGCTGAGCTTAAGAACCAGCGCCGCTGCGAGCTTGCCTTCGAGTTCATGCCGAGCCGCCATATCGACCTTGTAAGATGGGGAGATGCCAAGGAGGTCTATGCGCAGCCTACACTCAAGGTGACATCTTCATACAACTGGTCAACAGGCGAAGTGGATGTCGTGACAGGAGTGCATTATGATGAGGGACGTACGTTTGACCCGGTTGTCAACCAGGTGTTCCCGATTCCTGTTGCTGCATTTGACGGCTCTGTCAACCTGAAGCAGAATATCGGCTACTGATAAGTGGATTGGTTAGTATATTATTGACAAGGGGATGGCTCCTGCCTTCAGGGCAAGAGTCTCCCCTATATAAATTGAATCGGACAATATGATTAAAAGTATGATTAGAAAGATAGCCGTCATTACTGCAATGCTGCTTCCTCTGTCTTCCATGGCTCAGCAGCTGACACTGGCGGACTGGAACATCCGCTCTTTCGAAAAGAGCAACGGAGCAGGGCAGACTCTTGTCGATGACATCCAGGAATATGTGGATTTTCTGAAAGATATGGATGCAGACGTTATTACATTGAATGAATTCGAGACAGGAACAAGCCGTATGGGCAAAGAGAAGATGGCAGAGCTTGCATCACGGCTCGGCATGTATTTCGCCTATTTCATCAAGTCATATCCGAAAGATGGTATCGGATATTACGGGAATGTAATCCTTTCGAGATACCCAATGTTGAACAGTGCATCTGCATTGATTTCGTACCAGAACTATAAGGGGGAGGGCAACTACGACCAGAACAGTAGTGAGTATTCGGAGATCTGGGGCGCAGACCAGCGTTCTGTGGGATATGCGGATATACTTGTCCCTGTCTCGGACAGCGAGAGCAGGGTTATCCGTATCTGCTGCACCCATCTTGACCATCAGGTAGGTACAGCAGGCAGGAAACGCCAGTTTGAAGAAGTTGTCAAATTTGCCTCTCTGGGGAATCCGCCTTATCCGGCTCTGCTTGCAGGAGACATGAATACATGGGTGACCGACTCGGCGATGGAGCCTGTCCTGTCAATAAGCGACCATCTCTATGACAACTGGGTTGACCATATCTTCAGTTTTCCAAAAGGTACCTGGACAAAGATCAGCGAAGAGGTCATCCTTTCAGGATCCTTGTCTGACCATAATGCCATCAAGGTTGTAGTCAAATTGTAATTTTTAGAGAAATGAAAAGATATAATGCAATATCGGTACTGGCCCTGGCTGCCGGTCTCTTTATAGGTTGTACAGAAAAGGAGGGTGATAACGGTTCCTCAGCAGGGCAGGGGCCTGTAAGCAGGGCTGTCGCAGAGATTCAGTTTGTCAGCCGTCTTGATGAAGGAACACTGGTGACTTCAGATGCAGACTGCAATACATTGAATGACTACATGGTAAAGACTTTGAACGGGAAGCAGGGTGCATCCCTCACAGTCCTGGACCGTACAGACGGGGCCACTGTGTCACAGATGCTTGAGATATCTGTCAATACATACAGATGGTCTGCATTTGCATTGAACAGTGTCTCATCAGGATCATATGAAGGAAGTACCATATTCTTTAACCAGCCGTCAAATGGAATATTCTCATTTGCCTCCGGTGACGGGGCATATCTCTGCGGACTTGCACCGGAAGTGGCCGGAGTCTTCCAGAAGCTGGATGCAGAGGGGAATATAATATCTTCCAACAATGTGACTTCTGCAGTCAATTTCTATACTGTGCGCCTGAGCAGCGAAGAGCAGATTGCGGGTTTTGGCGGTGCTTCAGGAGCAATGAATACAGTGAAGGCGCAATACCGGAACATGATTGTGATAGGTACAGTGAAGAATGGCCTGATGGATAAGCTCAAGGATGCAGTCCAGTCAGCAGATTCCACATATTCTGCAATTGAAATAGTCAAGGGTGTGGACTATACAGTCTTCATGCTAGGCAGTGACAGATACTGGAACTATTACGATTTTGATGAAATGAAGCTGACTTCAAATGGCATTTCCGCCTATGCGATACATGTCGGGTGGAAATAGTTCCTCCACATGATTTCAGGACTGGACCGGATTCAGCATCACGTGTCCTATAGCAGACGTCCCGGCCGCAGTATACTGCAGCCGGGACGCTTTCTCTTATGCATTAAAGGTTAAAGGACAGCCATGATAGCCGCAACGAGTGCCAGGATGGCGTAGAACTCAGGAAGCGCGGCGTAGATCAGGGTGTTGGTCTGTACATCGTGTCCCTGTGATATTCCTACGATACCGTTTGCACACACCTGGCCCTGGCGTATGCCTGAGAAAAGGCATACAAGGCCGACTGCTGTACCCACTCCGAAGAGCATAGGTCCCTGGAGGGCGAAATCAGGCTTGAAGACAACGAGCCAGAGCAGGAAGCCTACGAAGCCGTAGAGACCCTGTGTGGCAGGAAGTGCTGAAAGAATCATGTAGCTTGATGAGCTTTCAGGATTTTTCTTAAGTGCGCCTTCTGCAGCGTTACCTGCGATTGTAGTTCCGTAGGCGGAACCGATACCGGCGAGGCCAAGCATGAGGCCGAGGCCGAGATAACCAAGAATTTCGTTCATAATTATTATTGAATTTTAGTTTGTTTTATTGTTTGCCAGAGGGTTGTAAGCTGTTCCGGTACCCTCATATCCGGAGTTCTTGAAATATTCCACGAATGTCAGACGGAGCGGATGCACGAATGCACCGAGGCATGACATCGCAAGGTTCAGTATATGCCCGAAAATCAGGACAACGATACAGAATATCCAGTTGATTCCAGGGACAGGTATGTCAAGGATCATTGTACCCATTATGTTGAACGCATTTCCGAGCATTCCGCCTGCAAGCCCGAGGGCATAGAGACGGATATAGCTCAACACATCTCCAAGCAGTCCGGTAACCATGTTGTAAGTATCCCACAGGCCAGCCCCGATGTTCTTCAGCGGGTTGCGCCCAGGAGTGTTGAATATGTAGATAGCAAGTCCGCTTATTACGGCGAGCGCTATGACAGACCATTTCATCACCTCCCCTCCGAGGACTTCCATCATTCCCAATGCTGTGAGCACAATGCCTCCCACAATGAGCAATGTCCATCCCCAGGTGCTGATTGTGCTCCTGATGCCGAATCTTTTAGTGAAGCCTATCGCCTTTACAATCATTGCAAGGCAGATATGCAGGACACCGATTCCGACTGCAAGCACCATCTGGGCAGGGAATCCTGCAATCTTTCCGTCAGGGAACCATCCGTCAATGCACAATGACTTGAGCCATGACGGGGTCCACGGAGTCTCCAGTATGCTCATTCCGAAGAATGTGCCGAGGAAAAGTCCCACTACGAGCGTACCCACGCCAAGGAAACTAACAAGCCTGTGCATCTTGCCAAGCCCTGAGTCTCCCATCTTGTATTTAAGGTAGGCCCCTATAATCAGGAGCAGGATACCGTAGCCGGCATCTCCCATACACATTGCAAAGAACAGAAGGAAGAACGGTGCAAGTACCGGAGTAGGGTCAAATTCACCGTAAACCGGCATCCCGTACATGCCTGTCAGTACTTCAAACTGACGTGCAAACCAATTGTTCTTCAACTTGATAGGAGGATTGTCCGTCTCCTCTGCCGCTTCTGATATGTAGAAGATTCCCATGCTGTCAAGTGCCGTCCTTATCTCGCTGTCCTTTTCTGCCGGAGCGAAACCTACGAGGACATTAAGCTTGTCCTCTGCGGCGCTTTCGGATGCGACATTGGCAAGATAAAGATCAAGTTCAGCTGACTTGGAGGCGTATTCTGCCTCAAGGGCCGGTATGGATCCGGCTGCACGCATCAGATGGCCTTTTACCTTTATCTTCTCTTCTTCAAGTTCACTCAGGAGCTCCAGAGAGTCGCTCACTGAACCTGCAGGGGCGGCTGTCTCTGCAACAGGGAAATCAAATTCCTCACCGGCCTTTGACACTATGACAAACCATACATCCTTTCCGTCCGAGTGGACAATCTGCATGGCATAATCCTTTTCCCACTGAGGGTCAAGAGCCTTGGCAGGCACCTTATAATAGTGCATGGCATAGCCCAGCTCAGACAGGCCTGCTATGGCCGCGCTGTCAAATTCCCCCCAAGGGCTCCTCTGCTTTATCTCGGACTGCACCGAGCTTATGCCGTCTGAAATCGATGAAAGCGACTCAATCTGCTCCCTGTAATATGATATAGGGTCAGATGGTGCCGGAGTTTCATCACATATCATCCTGATGGCATCAAAGTCAGGGTCTTCGCTGTAGTCAATCTTCTTCAGACGGGATATTGTCCCGCTGCATTCCTTCAGCCATTCGAGCAGAGAGGATGACTTCCCGTCTACAGGTTTCTGTGAACGGGTGATATCCATAACCCCCATCTCCTGCAGGCTTGCAAGGAAGCCGGCAGTCTGGTCATTCATCAGTATGAATGAATATTTTGTCATTTTCTCTATCATGCCTGTTCCTCCTCTTCTTCCTGTTGATGCCTGCTCTTTACGATTTTGGAAGCTGCCTTGGAGAGATTCTCCTCATCTTCCATGTATCGCTTGATCTTGCGGATAGCCTCCTGATAGCCGGGAATCTGGACCTTCTCATAAAGATTAACCTTCTGAGTAGTCTTTTTCCTCTGGTAGTCAAGGATACGGCTTTTCTCCAGATAGACCTCAGACTCTATTCCGAGCCTTGAGAGTTCTTTCAGGATGGCGACTCCGTCTGCGTACCATGCAGGTTTCGCAAATGCATTGAACTCGTGTATCTCGTAATGTATCTCCTTCAGGGACGGAGTCTTCACACCGGCCACCTTTACGGTCTCAAGGTCTACATCGGTAATCGAGATCAGTCCCGGCTCAAATTCATTCCAGAGCGCCGCCAGATAGTCGTACCTTTTCAGTGAGGCTTCAAGTTCCGCAACAAGTTTCTCTGAATACTCCTTGGCATTGCGGACTTCGAGGCGCAGAGCCGACTCCTTGTTCTTCAAGGTAGGCAGGGCATTCTGACGCATCTTCAGCTGCTTGCTGATGTTGTTCAGGGATGTCTTGTTATATTGGAATTTTATTGCCATATAATAATCCTAAATTACTCCTGGGCAGGCCAGTATTTGTCAATGAATACCTGCTTGATGCCGGTCTCCGCCTTTGTGAAGAACTCGCCGAACAGCCCCCATGCCGTGTCAAGCATCTCGTCAGTGTTCAGGTTGACATCGATGGCCAGCAGCCTTGTCGCGTATGCCTTTGCATAGTCGAGACATCTGAGGTCATAGTCGCTGAGGTCGAAGCCGTTCTCCAGCTTTGTCTTGGCGTTCTGTGCATCTGAGTACAGGCGGACTGATGCATTCATCACCTGGCTGTGGTCATCCCTTGTCTTCTTTCCCTGCACTAGCTGCTTGAGTCGTGACAATGAGCGGAACGGGTCAATGATGACCTTGCCTGAATCCGGATCCGAGCGGAGGAACAGCTGTCCCTCTGTGATATATCCTGTGTTGTCCGGAATAGCGTGGGTGATGTCCCCGTCGTTGAGCGTAGTGACGGCGATGATTGTGATTGAACCTCCGTCAGGAAGCTGCACGGCCTTCTCGTAGATCTTAGCGAGATCCGAATAGAGCGAACCTGGCATTGAGTCCTTTGAAGGAATCTGGTCCATACGGTTTGACACGATGGACAGCGCATCGGCATACAGCGTCATGTCGGTAAGGAGCACAAGCACCTTCTCATTCTTGTCCACAGCAAAATATTCTGCCGCAGTCAAAGCCATGTCAGGTATGAGCAGACGCTCTACAGGCGGCTGCTCGGTTGTATTCACGAAGCTGATGATCTTCTCAAGCGCACCTGCAGACTCGAACTCATGCTTGAAGTATAGATAATCGTCATTGGAAAGTCCCATTCCTCCGAGGATGATCTTGTCCACGTCCGCCCTGAGGGCAACCTGCGCCATCACATTGTTGTACGGCTGGTCAGCATCTGCGAAGAAAGGAATCTTCTGTCCTGACACGAGAGTGTTGTTAAGGTCGATGCCCGCAATACCTGTAGGAATCAGCTCAGAAGGCTGTTTTCTCTTGTAAGGGTTTACTGACGGACCGCCGATCTGCCTTTCTTCACCGTCGATTGCAGGGCCTCCGTCTATAGGTTCTCCGTACGCGTTGAAGAATCTTCCTGCAAGCTCCTCGCTTACCTTAAGGGTAGGAGGGGCACCGAGGAACGTGACCTCGGCATCGGTAGGGATACCCTCTGTACCTGAGAATATCTGGAGAGTCACGAGGTCTCCCTTTGTCTTCACGACCTGTGCGAGCCTGCCGTTTACCACCGCAAGCTCATCGTTGGATACTCCGGCTGCCTTGAGTGAAACGGTAGCCTTGGTAATGCCCTCCAACTGTGTATATATCCTTTGAAATGCCTTATTTGCCATTGCTGAGAAGATTATTGAGTTGATCCTGGAATTTGTTGAAGCTCTCACCATGGAACTCTGAGTAGTTCATCTGCTTGAGGATGTTGATAAGCTCCTTGAAATAATTGCGGCACTGCTCAAAGTCCTCGAACTTGAATTCCCTGTCGCAGATGTCAAGCACGAGGCGGAGCATGTATTCCTGCCTGTCCATAGGCGTCACGCTGTCAATGGCATCGAAGGCATCCTGCTGGAGGATGACGAAATCCACAAGCTCAGACTTCCAGAACAGTTCATGGTATGTCATAGGGACGCCGTCGTCTCCGAGGATGTTGATCTGCTCCTGTGCATCACGTCCTTTCCTTATGACATTCTTGGTCTTCTCCACCATTTCAACCCAGCCCGGAGTCACTTTCTCTGAAAGATATTCGCGGATTTCAGGATATTCAAGGTATTTTGAATACGAGTCGATAGGGTTGACGGCAGGGTAGCGTTTCTTGTCAGCACGGTTCTGCTCAAGGGCATAGAAACATCTCGCAGCCTTCTTGGTCGACTCTGTCACAGGCTCTTTCAGGTTACCTCCGGCAGGGGATACCGTACCGATGAAGGTTACAGAGCCGGTCTGTCCGTTGTTCAGGACAACCATGCCGGCACGTGCATAGAAGCTTGATATGATTGACGAAAGGTCCACAGGAAACGCATCCGCTCCAGGGAGCTCCTCCATACGGTTCGACATCTCCCTGAGGGCCTGTGCCCAGCGTGAAGTCGAGTCTGCGAGAAGGAGGACCTTCATACCCATCGCACGGTAGTACTCGCAGATTGTCATCGCAGTGTAGACAGAGGCCTCACGGGCTGCAACAGGCATGTTTGATGTGTTGCAGATGATTGTGGTCCTCTCCATGAGGTGCCTTCCTGTGTGAGGGTCGATCAGCTCAGGGAATTCAGTGAAGATTTCCACGACCTCATTGGCACGCTCTCCGCAGGCAGCCATGACGATAACCTCAGCGTCGCCCTGTTTTGCGATGGCATGCTGGAGGACTGTCTTTCCGCATCCGAAAGGTCCCGGAATGAAGCCTGTACCGCCTTCTGCGATAGGGTTTAGAGTGTCAATGACACGCACACCGGTCTCCATGATGCGTGACGGCCTCGGTTTCTCCCTGTAGCCCTTGATGGCCACTTTTACCGGCCATTTCTGTACCATGGTAACGTTGACATCCTCGCCTTCTGCGTTTGTCAGCACTGCTACAGCTGTGTCAATGTTGTATTGTCCCGCCGGCACTATGGATTTGACTGTGAATTCACCTTTGAAAGAGAACGGCACCATGATTTTGTGCGGAAGCCATCCTTCCTTCACTTCTCCGAGCCAGTCTGCTGCGGCAACCTTGTCGCCCGGCTTCGCGATAGGGGTGAAGTCCCAGAGTTTTTCGTGGTTGAGAGGGTCTGTGTATTCACCTCTTTTCAGGAATACTCCTGTCATTGTTGTAAGGTCGTTCTGGAGACCGTCGTAGCTGCTGGAGAGCAGGCCCGGACCGAGGGAAACCTCAAGCATCCTGTCCTCGAATTCAACGGTATTGCCGTTTTTAAGTCCCCTGGTGCTCTCGAACACCTGGACAGCCGCGCTCTTGCCGTTGACCTTGATGACCTCCGCCATGAGCTTGGTCCCTTCGCAGTCGATGTAGCATATCTCATTCTGCGACACAGGTCCGTCAGTGAGCACTGTGACAAGGTTTGAGACAATTCCCGTGACCTTTCCTGTACTTTTCATATTATCAGTGATTTTTTAGTTTATTCTTTTCATTGCCAGGCAAAGCCTGTCTTCATCATATCTCGTATTCGACTCCCTTGAATGTGATGCGCACCTCGTCCACCAGCTTCTTGAACATCTCCCTGCCGGTGTTCTCGTCAAGGATGTGCCATCTGTCGATTATGTGCAGCTTGAGAATGAATGCCATGATGACATTCATGTCGAAATAGTGCATCAGGCTCAGTTTATCCAGCTTTTCCCAGTATAGGTCATCGATGGCTTTCTCGCGTGCGATGATGTCCTTGCCGAGGAGAATCTGCTCGACTTCCGCTGCCTTTTCGAATTCTTCTGTCCAGATATCGATGATGTCCTTGTCTTCCGGACGTCCGAGGGCCTTGTTGAGATAGCGCACCTTGGCATTGCGGACATTCAGGTCGAATGTGAAGTATTCCCTGATGAAACTGTTGCCGGAGCTTAGCGCATCCCTGTAGAAGCTTTCAGTAAGGCTTTCGTCCCTGAAGCTCTTGAGGAGGATTGCAATCAGTCCGCTGTCATTCCTGTCGCACCTTTCCTGTATTTCGGAGATGATGGATTCTGCGGTCTGCTCACCGAATTTCCACCCGCCTGCAATATCAGGAAGGGATGCCACTATATAATGGTAGTTCTTCATGTTATCCGAAAAGGATTTTCTTGGTTGCCGGGCGGAGATACTCAGATATGAGTTCCTTGAATGTCTCTTCTGTGAAGCTGATGAAGTAGCCGCCGTCCTTAGGCGCGATTGTGAAGCCGCCGCTTATCTTCTTTGAGAAAGATGCACTGATTCCTCTGTCAAGAGCCTTGGAGAGTTCATTCTCGATAAATGGCTCAAGCTCGTTCCTGAGCGACTCCGGAAGCAGGACCTCCAGGTCTGCAGGCTCACCTGCGTTGAAGCCTTTTGCAACTGCTGTGATTGTCTCTTTTACGAAATCTGCCGATGTCAGTGCGGATTTGATTTCCTTTTCCGTCATCTTGGCAACAATCAGTGATTCGATGTCCTGTTTTGTGGCAGCTATGCTCTGGCTTGCCGCCATCTTGAGGTCTCCGGTTACCTTTGTCCTGAGGTCTTCCGCCTCCTTTGCGGCAGCTGCCAGAATCGCCTCGGCCTCTTTGCGTGCCTTTGCTACGATGTCTTCAGCATCTTTCCTGGCCTGCCCGAGAATGGCTTCTCCTTCCTGTTTTCCTTTTGACAGCCCTTCGTTGTAGAGTCTGTCTGTGAGTTCCTGCAATTTGTTCTGCATATAGTGTTCAATTAATTATAGAATTCTTTCCATGTCCAGGACTCTGCCCGGGCTTCAGCCTTGCCGCCTCAGGGCGTCTGCAGTTATGCCTGCAAACGTAAATCCGCACAAGGCAATCGGGGCAAATTTACTAAATACTCTTGACTTTTTCAATTAAAATTCTTCCTATATACGGGTTGCCTGCAAAATCCTTGTGGCGCGGCTGATTTTCTGATTGCGGTCCCGCCAAGAGCCTGCAGGTGTGCGGCGCTCGCGCTATCCAAGCTTGCACCATGGACTCTCTGATCCCGGTGGGTGGCCTGTACCGTGAGTTTTAAATGTCAGTTAAATGAAATCACCTATATTTAGGCATATTATAAAAGTTTCCAGCATATATGCTTAGACATATATTTTCCATGCAATCCCAAATGTGTAAAATGCAACTGCTTGTTTGTGAATGTGTTGTATGGCTGCGGGTGCTGAAACCTTGATACCCGCAGCCATATAAGTGCCTGAACAGGTGGCGCTTGCGTTTTGTGGGCTAAAATACATCTTGTGCGGATTTTCTTACACATATGCGTAGACGCAGGTGAGCAGGTGTGCCAGAAATGTAAATCGACCGGATTTACGTTGATCCCCCCCATGTGGATGTTAATCTTGGATTACCGCAGAACCCTGTGTTTGTGGTTGGATAATCTTCCCATATGGATGTAGACTCGTTTTGGCCGGACAATATAAAACAAAAGAGAGCTACATCTCTGTAACTCTCTCGTTTTCAATGTGGTGTCACCGGGAATCGAACCAGGGACACAAGGATTTTCAGTCCTTTGCTCTACCAACTGAGCTATGACACCATTTTTAAGAACTACCCCTTTGTTTCGTTTGGGATTGCAAAGGTAGACAAAATTTTTTACTCTGCAAATTTTTTGTGCAAAAAATGTAAAAAATATTTGACGGCAGTTCTTGTCTTGAATCTTTTTGATGGTTTTACTGGCTGATATTCATGTGTATTAGGCATTCATGAATGGCTGATGCCTATTGGAATTGCAGAAGCATCTTTGCGACGTCCTCATTGACTTCCCTCAGTAATGTTTTCAGGACCTTTTCATGGCTTGAAGGATTCAACGGGGCGATTCTCCTGTGTTTGAATGAAACGAGGATGTCTCCTGTCTCTGCGTCGATTATATTTCCTGATAATGTGGCACCGGCATTTCCTGCTCCGAAGCCGACCCATATCCTCAAGGCCCTGTTGCCTGCATCAAGCTCGTTGAGCTTCATCTCGACAATAAGCGCCTTTTTCTCCTGGGGTGTTTCTGTACCGTCGGTTGCGGATATTGTAATCTCGCTTTTCTTGAATGGTTTCCGCATGTATCCGGCACTTAGTGCTGCGGCATTTTCCAGTGTGGCTACCGTTGGCCCGTACGTGTTGTCCTCCTTGTCCGGAAGCGGAATCTCGCTGGCATCTATCGGCAGAATGTAGATCGTGCTGTAGTCGTTGATGCTAAAAGTCTTCCTGATATCAATGTTGTCAATCAGGCCTCTCCACTGAGTGAATGTCCCTTCTTCTGGCTGCCTTTTCTTTTGTGCGGCTGCTTCTCCACATAGGAAAACAGATAATGCCGCCATGGTTAATAGAATTCTTGCTTTCATGTTATTTTTATGTGTAAAGTGTCAAAGTTATCAATTTGTTTTCGAAGTGCAATGTTCCTGGGAAGATTATTTTAAATTTGCGGGCAAAAAAGAATAATGGCCGATAATTATCTTGAAAAGAAAATGGAGGCTTTCCGTGAAAGGAAAGCTGCAGAGCAGAAGGCGAGGCAGGCAGCCTGGAGAAAGAGGATGGATGCCTACCGGAAAAAGATCCAGGAGCAGGGCAAGGCAGACTCTCCGGATGGGGGAGAGGCGTAGTGCTGCTGTCAGGGAGCTCTTGTAGGGGCCAGGATATTCCTATTGCAGGAACTTACTGAAAAATTCCCAAATTGTCTCGCATGTGTCGACTCCGGTCTTTGACCAGGAGTGCTTTCCGCCGATGCATTCATACAGCCAGACCTCTGTGCCGTCTGTACCGTTGCTGTATATGTGTCTTGCTACCTTATTTATGCTGCTTGTATTGCCGGCAAGAGTGTCGCATTCATATCTCGTGCATTTTCCTTTTGCCGCAAAATATTGCACCGCGACAGGGACTGGCAGGTATGCTCCCCATCCGCCTTCATTGTCAAGGTCGCCTTCCCATCTTGTCGTCCTGTCCATCGTCCCGTGTATTTCAAGGAGAGGGACCGCAGCCTGTGACTTGTCCTCCCTTAATGTACAGACGGACATGAATCCTGCTACCGGTGCCAGTGCAGTGAAGAGTCCAGGACATCTTGACGCCAGCACGTAGCACATGTCGCCTCCGTTTGACATTCCTGTGCAGAAGACATTCTTCTTGCTGAAGCCGTATTCTTTCTGGAGATGCCTGACGAGCTGCCTGAGGAATCTTATGTCATCCATCTTCATGTCTTCCTGGAACGGATATCCGACATTCCAGCATGTCTTGCCTTTCCTGTCCTTGACTCCCAGCGGATAGCATACCGCGAACCCGTGCCTGTCTGCGGCCGCGTCCATGCCGAACCTCTCCGGGGCATTCGTGCTCCCGTACCCGTGTAGCACTATTATTAAAGGTGCATTGTCTGGCAGGCCCTCCGGGATATGCAGCTTGTATTCCCGCATTTCTCCCTGGGACTTCAAGGTGCGCTCAATTGTCTGCGAGACTGCATGCTGCGAGGATGCGGCAATCGCCAGTGCGATACATAATATAGCTGCTGATATCTTTGTCATAAAATAGCATTGTTGTGGCTGCAAATATACATATATTATGTTTACTGTACTCTTGCCGGCAACATCGCCATGACGTGAAATACGGGTAAATCGGAGCCGCTTCCTATTGCGGATTGCGATTAATCGTTAACTTTGCGCAAAATTTATACGAAATGGCAATAAGAATTTCATTGTCTG
The DNA here is from genome assembly GCA_947179325.1 of uncultured Bacteroidales bacterium. Lineage (GTDB taxonomy): Bacteria > Bacteroidota > Bacteroidia > Bacteroidales > UBA932 > Cryptobacteroides. The sequence continues at coordinate 28,780 of CAMXAU010000030.1, forward strand.
CAACTGAGTCGAGGCTCTTCTGCTGCAGTAAATGGTGGGGCGACCCGGATATGCCCAAGGACATGCCTTATCCGATGATGAAGGGTGATGACGGAGAGGAGTATCCTCTGACATTTGTGTGCCAGCTGGACTGCGCGGATTTTGCTGAACTTGATGTTGATGGCGTCCTTCCTAAGGAGGGGATGCTTTATTTCTTTGCTGCGCTTGATGAATATCTTGGCTATGACGCCCCAGCGCACAATGGTGCGGGTGAATGGCCCAAGGGGGCCGTACTTGTCAAATATGCAAAGCAGGTCAACCCTGAGACATTCGAATCATATATAATGGTTGACGATGATGACGAACCGCTTACCTTGCCTGCGCTGAAGGTTGAATTCTCCGGGTGCGGTGCCGGGGACAGGGGCATAAGGCTTCTTGGCGGCTTGCCGGATGGGGTTAAGGCGGATGGTGCCTGCAGCCTTCTGGTTGTTGATCCGTCAGATGCGCTTCTTGAAGGGCTTGTGCTGCCGGGAGAAGGGCTGCTGGACATAATAATGAGTGGAGATGACCTGAAATATGGTAACTGGAAACGTGCAAAAGGCTATCTTACATCTACATCCTGCTTATAGATGATGAAAATAAGGAAATTATTCAAATTCGAGGCGGCACATATCGTAAGAGACTGCAGTACTGTGAGATGTCGCCAGAATATACATGGGCATTCATTCAAGGTGGAGCTTGTCCTGCAGGCCCGTGGGCTTGACAATGCGGGCATGGTCATGGACTTTGGTCTGCTGAAATGCCGGATAAGTTCATTTTTCGACGCGTTCGACCATTCCTATATTATATGGTCCGCAGACAAAGGAGGGCTTGTTGACTTCATAAAGAACGAGAACGAGAGATGGGTGGAACTTCCATTTTCACCTTCAGCCGAGAACCTTGCACTGTTTTTCCATGTCGTTGTGCAGGGGATACTCAACAATACTGTCCCTGTGAACGGGGCTGATGACGTGAAGGTCCATTCGGTGCGTGTGCATGAGACCGAGACCGGCTGGGCAGAGACCGAGGCTGATGACATTGCGCTGCTGGAAGGGATGGCGGCAGCCGCCATCGGAAGTGTGTTCTCTGACGGCATCATGGATGACAGCGGAAACTGGGCAGAGACATGGGCGTGCCTGCGCGAAAATCCGGATTGTCTCTCTGCCCCTCAGGAGCACAGGCTGTTCCGTTATGCAGAGATTGCGGAACAGGCAGTCTGATTATTACAATAAATCTTTAGGATAATGGCATACTATATAATAAGGCCAGGGGAACATGCCGTTGAGGATGCTGCGGGGACGTCCCTTGCTGTATGTGAGGTTTTTGCGGATGCAGTGCAGGGCGAGGGCGTCTATGCTGGATGCCCTGCTGTTTTTCTTCGCCTTTCTGGATGTCATCTCGGATGTAAATGGTGTGACACCATGGATATATGGAATAAGTCATGCCGCCTGTCCGTAGACCGCCTTGTCGGCATTTTCAAGGACGGGGGCATAGTCTCCAGGCTGGATAAAGGGCATCATCTTGTCGTTACGGGAGGTGCGCCTATGCTTCAGCAGGATGCCTTGACGGAATTCCTCGTCTCACTCAATAATGTGTGCAGAAACAGGCCTTTTGTTGAAATGGAGAATGAATGTACAATTCCTGTGCATCCCGGGAATTCAGAGCTGTGGGGGCTTGTCGACAGCTGGAATAATTCTCCTAAGCTCTCGCACTCAGGAGTCCCTGATGCAAAGCGGTATAATCCGGAGGCTATAGGGCAGATGTCCTTGGCAAGGGAGGCATGGTTCAAATTTGTCGTTGGCGGTGAGGATGACTGGGCTGAAATTGAGGATGGCTTTATCGTGCCTGGATATGTCAGACGCTCACAGGTGCTGCTGATGCCGGAAGGCCAGACGCGCAGTCAGCTCAGTCCGGAAAAGAAGCAGGCTGTCCTGGAGATGGCTGTGAGACATGATGTCAGATACGCTGGCAGGCTGCAGATTGATGTGTATGACAACAGGAAAGGTGTGTAGTCTTTCCTGAGTACCTATTCCATAGGCCTTGTGCCTTCAAGAGTCTGTCTGATTTCTTCAAGTATCCCGGTGTCCGCAGGAAGCCATTGCACAGAGTGCAGGCTTTCTGCATTGAGCCAGCGTGATGCTTCGTGTTCATTGAGATGCAGTGAGGCTGACTTCAGGCTGCACCAGAAACAATGCATAGTGAGGTGGAAGGCAGGGTAGTCCCATTCTATTGTCTGTATAAGGTTTCCGACTTCAATCTCGGCATCAAGTTCTTCCCTTATTTCACGTATCAGGGCTTGCTCCGGGGCCTCTCCTTGCTCCATCTTGCCCCCTGGGAACTCCCACCAGTCCTTGAATTCGCCATATCCTCGCTGCGTGGCGAATATCTCGTTTCCGCGCCTTATTACCGCAGCCACTACTTCTATCCTCTTCATCTTTCCTTATGTCAGTTATATATCAATAGGTTGTCTTTTGACTTATCTTGGCTGAACTGTACATGCCGTATTATTCCAGCACTGTAATCCTGCTGTCATAGCTTGCCTCCACTTTACGTCCGGAGGCTGTCAGTTTCTTTACATGGCTGCAGATCAGTTCATATACGAACTCTTCGCTGTCTTTGCGTGAGATATAGCTTCCAAGACTATAATGGTCTGAATTTGAAAGGAAATCAAGTGTGCAGACCTTATATGTCTTTTCCGGGCTGATCTCTTTGCCTCCAATCTTTACGGATGCAACCAGTCCGTCCTTTATGTCCAGCTGCACCCCTGCGCTCACAGGCTCTCCGTTGTAGCGTGAAATTGAATTGAACATCTGTAGCATAACACTGCCCTTTACCTCTATGAGTGTGAGCTTGTTGTCGAAAGGGAATATCGAATATATGCGGCTTCGGGTGACCTCTCCTGCTGGCAGCTCGGCTCGCAGGCCACCGTTGTTGCAGATTGCCATGTCCGGGGTCACACCGAATGTCTCCTCGCATATCTCCACCATCGCATCCGCCGCCCAGTTCCCGAGAAGCCCTTGCGGAGTGCCTTTCCTCAGCGTTGCAGGACAATGCCCGAGCACTTCTTCCATTGTCTTCTTCAGTTCGGCTGAATAGCCCTCAAGGACAGACGCGAATCCCTGGTCAATGCGTGAGTCGAGCCTTGAATTGACAGGTATGAGGCGATATGAGAAACGTTCTTTCCCGCTTTTCTTCATGTCTATTTTCATATAGCCCAGATATATGCCTTTACAGCCTGTCTGGACAATCGGTACCTGCTTGCCTGCAAGGTTTGTGACATAGACCTCCCTTGTGAGGAATGTGTGGGAATGCCCTCCGATGATGAAATCAATGTTTTCTGTGCTCATCGCGAATCCGCGGTCGTAGTATCTGGCGTCGCTTTGTGCATTATACCCAAGATGTGAAAGGGCTATAACAATGTCGGCACCTGCTTCTTTCAGCGCCGCTGCAAGCCTGTCTGCATTCTCCCATGGATATGAATAGACAACACCTTCGCATGAAACCGGGTCAACCAGGCCGTCCAGACGTGCCCCAAGCCCTATGAACCCGACTTTTATGCCGGATGTCTCGATCATGGCTGAGTCTTGCACCTTACCGGAAAGAGGTGTGGAGGAGAAGTCGTAGTTGCTGCTCACGGTCACGACATCGTTCTGTGAAAACATGTAGTTCAGCCCTGTGACTTTCTTGTCGAATTCATGGTTGCCGACAGTGCGTATGTCATATCCAATTTCTTTCTGTACCTTCATCTCAACATCCCCGTTGAGGCATGTGAAATAGTATGTGCCCTGTACGAAGTCTCCTGCATCTGCCAGTATCACGGCTTTCTCTGCGGCCCTGACGCTGTCCACCAGCACCTTTATCCTCGCGACACCTCCTTTGCCTGCGTTGTATGTAGAGGCCTCGTCAAGAGGCTCGATCTGGCTGTGGAGATCGTTGGTGAACAGCAGGACAAGCTCGTCTGCCGGGGATTCCGGCTGATTTCCCGGATTCTCGGTCTGGCTTCCGTCCTGGCTCCCATTGCCGGATGGCATTTCGCTTCCGGAGCTGCACCCCTGGCATAAGGCAATCAGGGCAATGGAGCAGATATACCATAGTCTTTTCATTTCTTTTATTTACAAATAAGCTCCGCAAAGGTAACAGAAATCGTGTGGCTTGCCAATTCTTTTTGCTGTGCCGCTTCATGCGGTTTCATAAGCCATGGCCTGGCCGCGCATAGCAGGTCATGGCTGTCCGCATACGTAAATTTTGATTCTACAGGAATTTTGACTTATTTTGAAGGAGAAATCTGAGAATGCTAAAAATTATATTATGAAGTGTCTGAATAATTCTTTGCTTGTAGCTACTTTAGTACTGGCCATGAATGTGCCTGCTTTTGCGCTGGAGAATAATGGAATGCAAAGCGATGACAAAAAAGAGAATCCTGAATTGTTCAAGAAAGTCGAGACTTCGCTGCAGGGGGCGCAGTATGAGATGCTTGACAATTATTGCCTGGACAAATATACCGGTGATGTCTACTATGTCGATGTGCGCATAAACAGGACCCGGCGTGTCCTTCTCAGCCGGGAAAGTGTGGAGACCGATATTGTGCCGAGTCCAAGGTCTGTCAATTACCAGCTGCTTGTTGTCCATGGTGTAGTCGCCAGATATTATCTCATAAATCTGCATTCCGGTGACATGTGGATTATCTGCAACGATTTCTCCAGGAAGGCCAGGCTTGAGTATGTGCCTGTTGAGCGGTAGGGGAGACCTAAAAACGTATCGTCAGGCAGACCGGCAGATGGTCTGAGGCTGTGGACAAGGCTTCGAAGGCTTCGGGTGATATTGAGAGGCTGTCTTGTCCTTTGCTGCCGTCCGGGACGGGAAGGGGCATGCATGTCACCTTTACGTTCCTGGCTGATTTTAGGGCGAATATGTAGTCTATGCAGATGTAAGGCAAATCGGCAGGATGTGTCGGTGACGTGCCTGACAGGCGTTCCCATTTCTCTGACAACGTCTGGATTGTGGCACTTTCCGGAGTGTCGTTCATGTCACCGCAAAGAATGACAGGCTTGCGTGAGCCGGAATATTTCTCAGTAAACCATTCGTTGATGGCCTTGGCCTGCTCTATCCGCGCTTCTTCTCCGATGTGGTCCAGATGGGCTGAGGCGAAAACGCAGTCTTCTGTCTCTACTACGGCAACACTGCGCGGCTCAGCTCCGTTTCCGACAGGAAGCGCTATTATGTGACGTGCGGTTATCGGGCTTTTTGAGATTATTCCGTTCCCGTATGCTCCTTCTGCAAAGGGGAATGCCTGGGCAAAATGGAAGTCGAGGCCTCCTGCCTTACAGGCGATCTCTTCCAGCTGGAATGTGCTGTGCCTGAGATTGCAGCTGTCCAGTTCATTCATTGACACGATGTCAGACTGAACTTCTTTTATGATTGACGCTACCTGTGATATGCTGTTGGTCCCGGATTTTTCGAAAACGCCTACGTTGTAGGTCATCAATGTCAGTTCATGTCTGCATGAAGCGCAGATGGTGCATGCTGTCATGAGGATTGCCGCTTTGGCTGAGATTCTTTGCATGGCTAGACTATATTGTTGTTTTTGATGAAGAAGCCAGTTGAGTATTGCCGTCAATATCGCGCTGCCGGAAGAAAACTATCTGCCGGAATGCTTGGCTGCCGCCTGCTAAAAGAGGCCCTGTTCTTCGAGTATATGCTTCGCTCTCTCTTTGTCTATAGTGAAAACATGTCCGAGAACCCCGACAGATATCGTCTTGCTTTCATTTTCATCAAGCCTTATTCTTCCGATACTTACAATGAAATAGTTGTCAACATTGAAAAACGGATCGATTATATTGAGAATCAGCTTTTTCCCTCCTAAGGCTGAGAACAGTGCGGCCATCCCGGTCTCATCCTGGCTGATGGAATTGTCTATTATTTCCTCGACTGCTTCGATGTGCCTTGACTTGTCCGGGCATGTGATGACCATTGCGCCAGCTATTATGACAATGATCAGGAGAATTGTAAGAAAATGTTTCATGTTGAAGGAACGATGTGTTGAAAATGTCCGGCAAATTTATGGATTATTTGCCCAATCTCAAATATGAAATTAATTGCTACGAAACTTTTGAATGTCTCGCCGAACTGACAAATGGAGTATGTTTCCCAATTTGTCGTGCTCCGGTTATAAGCAGGGCATTATGAGTAATTTCGTAATAATTGCTAATG
>CAMXAU010000031.1 GCA_947179325.1 uncultured Bacteroidales bacterium
TGGCCGTTTCCGGCAGTGCAGAGGCAGGAAAATTCGTTGCCAAAATTATGGATGAAACTGTGTAAAATGGTGAATGATATCAGTTTGCGGAAATATCCGTGTTCGCGCAAACTGATATCATTTTTTGAAAATATATCCATGCTTAACATTCTCTACAGTGCGATACCAAGTCTGAGCAATCCTACAACTCCATTGGTCTGGCTGTTATGTATGTAATGTACGGCAGGCTGGATATATATCTTTTCCGAGATTGTATATCTGAATGTGATTTCGCTTGCCCATTCGTACTCGCTGATGAAATCTGCATAGCTTGAATAAAGCGCTATCTCCGATTTTCCGCATTTGTATGCTAGTCCTGCTCCGGCGAAGTTCCGGCATCCATCCTTTATTGCCGGACATGCTGAATATTGCACTATACCATACAGGTTCTTGACTATTTTCTGCTCAGCATATCCCCAGATCGCGAAATGCGTTTTATCCTTGATTTCTTTTTCTTTCTGAAACGTCCCGGAATCGCCTTCAGTGCAAGGGCTATCCCGCCAATGTAGGCTAACCCCCAGATTATAGTAATTATCATTTGACCTGTATGTTACTGAGTTTATATTGAAAATGCCATCTTTTACGGGGTTGAAGCGGAATACGCAGTTGTCACCGGTAAAGCCATGGTATCCGCGTCCATTATAGATAGCCACATCTGCTGTGATCCTTCCATTGTCATATTTTCCGGTAACCCCGAGAGAGGCATTCGGGAAATTGGCAATGTCGAAATTGCATGATATTGTGGGGAATATTCCACATGAGCTGTTCGTGAACAACGATGCCAGAGGTGTGACAAAATAGTTGTCATTCATGTTGCTTACCCCTGCGAACATCTGCCAGTCACCTGTGTGGAATTCACACCCGAGTCTCTTGAATGCAAAAGGTATGTTTTCCTCCTCGATGTTTGAAAATGTAAGCATGTTGTAAATCAGAGGCTCAGACACTGTCGTCGCGGTGCTGACAGATGCAGCCTGGACAGAAAAGTACTTTCCTATGTCAACTGACGCTTCAAGCTGCAGCAGGTTTACCCAGTTGGCTTCTTTCTTGAAGCGGGTCTGCAATTCTGTTGTATATTCCAGTCCGAATTCCTGGGCCCCTGCACTGTGCACGCAGCAGGTCGCTGCGAGCACAATATAAAGGCGGTTGATATTCATCTTCATTCTTCATCATTTTTACATCCATTTTCCAAATTTCTTTATATACCACATCTTGATCAGCTGTGTCAGTCCGCAGTAGCATATCAGTATTCCTGCGAGCCACAGGAAATATGAGGCTGGAAGCGGTACGAATCCGAGATATCCTCCGAACTTCGTGAAAGGAATAATTATCCCGAGTGCCATTATCATTATGGTGGCAGCAGTCACAGGCCATGAGGCACGGCTCTGGATGAACGGTATCTTGCGTGTACGTATCATGTGGACTATCAGTGTCTGCGTAAGAAGCCCTACGATGAACCAGCCTGACTGGAACATTGCCTGATGCTCTGGTGATACACATCCGAACACATGCCACATTATTGCAAAGCATGCTATGTCAAAGATTGAGCTGATAGGCCCGATGAACACCATGAAGCGTTTCAGGTCAGAAGCCTCCCATTTGCGTGGCTTGCTGAGATATTCCTTGTCCATTGTGTCGAATGGGATAGTTGTCTGTGAAATATCATACAGCAGGTTCTGCACAAGAAGGTGGATAGGCAGCATCGGCAGGAATGGCAGGAATGCGCTCGCGGCAAGTACGCTGAACATGTTTCCGAAATTAGAGCTGGCTGTCATCTTTGTGTATTTGGTGATGTTGCCGAATGTCTTGCGTCCTTCGATTACGCCGTCTTCCAGAACCATGAGGTCTTTCTCCAGCAGGATGATGTCCGCGCTTTCCTTGGCGATGTCCACTCCAGAGTCGACAGATATCCCTATGTCTGACTGGCGGAGCGCAGATGCATCATTGATGCCGTCACCGAGGAACCCGACTGTGTTTCCTGACCTTTGCAAAGCTGTGATGATCTGTGATTTCTGTAGCGGAGTCAGTTTGGAGAACACATTGGTGTCCGCTGCGGCAATCTCCAGTTCAGCATCGTTCATTTCCGCAATGTCCGGTCCAGAGAGGGACTTCGATATGTCAATCCCGACCTGGCGCGCAATGGTCTGCACCACAGCATCGTTGTCTCCGGAAAGGATTTTTACTTCCACACCATTCTCGTGTAGCTGTCTGATTGCGTTGGATGCTGAAGCCTTTGGCGGGTCAAGGAATGCCAGGAAACCGATGAGCACCATGCCGTTTTCGTCACTTATGCTGAAATTGCAGTTCTTGCTGAGCCAGCTCTTCTGTGCCACTGCAAGCACCCTCATCCCCTGTCTGTTCATCTCAGTGGCGATATCCAGTGCCTCCTTCCTGAGATTATCTGTCATGTCGCATACAGATCCATTGAATTCAGCGTGGGTGCATATCTGCAGCATCTCCTCGACAGCTCCCTTGGTGATGATCTGGAGTTTTCCGTTAAGGTCTTCTATCACTACAGACATACGTCTCCTTGTGAAGTCAAACGGGATTTCATCGACTTTCTTGTATCTGTCTTTCAGGTGCTCCAGCGCCTCTTCCTTTACGTGTGCAAGTATTGCCTTGTCCATAAGGTTCTTCATTCCGGTCTGGAAGAAGCTGTTCAGGTATGCGTGCCGCAATATACGCCTTTCATTGTCCTGGCTGCCGTCTGCATTTATGTACTTTTCAAGGACAATCTGGTCGCATGTCAATGTGCCTGTCTTGTCTGTACAGAGGATATTCATCGCGCCGAAATTCTGTATTGCGTTAAGGTCCTTTACGATAGTCTTCTTCTTTGACATGGCTACTGCACCTTTGGAGAGGTTCGCAGTGACGATCATTGGCAGCATCTCCGGGGTAAGCCCGACTGCTACGGACACAGAGAAGATGAACGCCTCAAGCCAGTCGCCTTTCATTATGCCGTTGATGACAAATACGAAAGGAATCATGACGAGCATGAACCTGATAAGCAGCAGGGATACCTTGCTTATGCCTTTGTCAAAGGCAGTCGCGGCGCGGTGTCCTACAATGCTTTTGGCAATTGTCCCGAAATATGTCTCATTTCCTGTCGCATGGCATATGCCTATGGCAGAGCCGCTTACTACGCTTGAACCCATGAAGCAGATATTCTCAAGCTCTACAACGCTTCCTGTTCCATGTCTTGGCTTCTTCATCTCCGGAAGTTTCTCTATCGGGTCTGATTCACCTGTCAGCGAGGACTGGCTCACGAAGAAGTCTTTTGTCTCGATAATGCGTATGTCAGCCGGAACCATGTCACCTGCAGACAGGGTGATGATGTCTCCTGGCACTACCTGTGAGATGGGAATCTCTATTTCACCTTTGTTACTCCTGCGCACCTGGCAGGTGTTTGTGACCATCTTGAGGAGTGCCTCGCTTGACTTGTTGGCTTTCCATTCCTGGCAGAAACGCAGGATCGCGCTCAGCACCACCATTGTAGAGATTATGATGATGGTAGTCCAGTCCTGCTCTCCCGGTGCCGCCAGAAATACGTCAAGAATGAATGAAATCACAACGAGGACAGTAAGGATTCCTATAAATGGATTTATGAAAGCCTTGATGAATGTCGTGACAGGATTCTTCTTTTTCTCCCGTTGCACTTCGTTCGGGCCATAGGTGCCCTGCCTCTTGTACACTTCATCCGCTGACAGCCCTGACGGGGAAGTCTGGAAGAAGCTGAATACAGTCTTGAGAGGCTGTGAAGATGCCAGAAATACCTTTTCTGCATTGAAGCCATACTGGCCTGTAACTCTTCTCTTTCTCATAACGCTGAAAAAATTAATGGTTAGACTTGATTTTTTTCACGGCGCAAAGATACCTGCCGCTTTCCGGAACGGCAGTTAGAGAAATATTAAAACGGTATTAGAAAACCATTAGAGTTTTTCAGATGTGCGGCATCCTTACAATGAAAGTCGTGCCTTCTCCCTTGTGGGAGCGTATTGAAATGTCTCCGCCATGCAGTCTTACTGTCTTGAGCGCCAGTGTCATGCCTATGCCGTGTCCCTTTACCTGGCCATTGTCCTCTCCACGGTAGAAAATGGTGAATACCTTTTCTATCTCGTCCTCTCCGATTCCTTTGCCTGTGTCGGAAAGGCTGACGATGACATCGCTCTGCAGACATGAAATCTGTACTACAGACGTGTGGTTGCCCGAATATTTACAGTTGTTGTCGATAAGGTTCGCAAAGGCTACGCTCAGCAGATACTGGTTGCCGAATACGGTTATCATGCGGTCGTCGTCTTCATTCTCCTGGGCGAAGACCAGCTCTATATGGTAGTCCTTGTGTGCCCTGAGCATTGCGGACCTGACATCGAGGAGGAGCTCGTCAAGCCTGATCTCCTCCATCTTTATCTGGTTCGGGCAATAGTCTGCCTTTGCCAGGTTCAGCAGCCCATCTGTCAGCTGTGTCATGCCGCGCGCGTCATTCAGGGCATTGGCAATGGATGCCTTGTATTCTTCATGTGTGCGTTCTTTCTGCAGCGTAAGGTCAAGCTGGGCAATGATTGCCGCAAGGGGAGTCTTTATCTCATGTGAGACATTGCTTACAAAGTTCTTCTGTGAGGTGAATGACTTTTCCAGCCTTTCGAGCAGCTCATTGAAGGCCATGCCCAGTTCGTCCAGTTCGTCTTTCTCCTTACGTACAGGAAGTCTCTGGTCCAGGTGTGTCTCTGTGATGCGGGCTGCACTGTCTGTGATGTCCTTTATCGGCTTAAGTGCCGAGCGTGCAAGGAGGTACCCGACAATCCCGAGAAGCGAAAGCCCTATGACAAACAGTGATATCAGCGTATAGAGCAGTTCCTGCATGTTCCTGTGTCCATGTCCGTCATATGCTGCAGCTGTGACGACATAGTCGGTCCCTTCATAGCTGTATAGCAGCCCGACTCCCTGGTATTTACCTATGGTAAGCTCGATTCCCTTGTCTTCCAGGATCCTGTTCACCATGTCCCTGTCTTCCTTTATGATGTCATTGTCAATGGCATCATGGTAGAGCATCTCGAATCCGGTTGTGTAGACCGCGACCTCAACTTCGTTTATGAATGCCTTGTTGTTCAGATAGATTGACTGCATGGTGGCTGCATCTACCTGTCCGTTCAGGAACAGGTGGGCCTTTGTGATGGCCTCTCCCTTCAGGTCATGTGAGAAAGTCTGCTTCCTTGTGTGGCCTGTAACTATATATATAAGTGTGAGACAGAACAGGAATACAGCTGCGGTTGCCGCAGTGTTCCTGACAGTCAGCGAGGCTTTAATCTTCATGGCTCTAATGACAATATGAAACCGATGCCGGGCTTGGTGTGTATGAGCTTCCTGTCGAAGTCTCGGTCAATCTTCTTGCGAAGATAATTGATATATACGTCAATGAAGTTCGTCCCGGTGTCAAAGTGGGTGCTCCATACCTTTTCCGCTATATCAATACGGCTGATGACCTTCTCTGCGTTCTCTACCATATATACCAGGAGGTTGTATTCCTTGGGAGACAGCTTGATGTCCTGTCCTGCACGTTTCACATTGCGCTTGTTGAGGTCGATGAAGAGGTCTGCGTAGCTTATTGAAGATGGAAGCTCCTCTGTCTCAGGCCTGCGCTTTATCAGCGCACGTACACGTGCCAGGACTTCCCTGAAGTCAAATGGCTTCACCATGTAGTCGTCGGCTCCGGAGTCGAAGCCGTCCAGCTTGTCATCTGTCGAGCCGAGTGCGGTCAGCATCATTATCGGAATGCTCTTGTTGACCTTCCTGATTTCCTTGCACAGCTCAAATCCGTCAAGCTTAGGCAGGATTATGTCAGATATGACCAGCTGGACAGAATTTGACTGGAAAAGACGCAGTCCCATGGCACCGTCATAGGCGACCAGTGTGATATAGCCGGCTTCCTCAAGGCCCATCTTCAGCAGGTCTGCAACGCGCTTTTCATCCTCTACAATCAGTATTGTGTTCATGTTGTCCTGGTATTATGAGATGGCAAAGCTAATAAAAAAACCATTAATTCACTGCCTTTCCGATTCATGTGCGGACGAAAGCACCATGAAGACAATGGCCGCCATTGTAAGGACAATGCCGACAATTACATTGACTGTCACCTTTTCCCCGAACGCAAGTGCACCGACCAGTATTGCAGTGACAGGCTCGAAGACTCCCATGACAGATGCCTTGGTCGCCCCGATTATTCTTGTCGCAGCAGCAAGCGTCGCGGTCGAGACAATGGTCGGGAAAATCGCCAGGCCAGCCAGTTCCGCCCAGGAGAGGGGAGTGCCGATCCCTTCAAATATCGGTTTGCCGGAAGTCAATGCCATGGTGAGGAATGCCACTGAGCCTACAGCGAGGGAATAGAATGTCAATAAAGTGCCTGGGACGCTTCTCAAGTGCCTGCTGCGGTTGATTATCACTATGAAAAATGCGTATGCAAGCGCGGATATGCCGGACATCAGTATCCCTTTCCATTGGAAGTGCATCTGGCCGTCTCCTCTGCAAAGGATGAATACGCCTATGAATGTCATGATTATGGACAGCCACACCTGCCATGTCGGATATACCCTCATGAATACCATTATTATCGCGACAAGTACAGGATACAGGAACACTATCGTCGTAGCAAGCCCTGACGGGATATATCTGTAGGCCTCGAAAAGTCCGAAGCTGCTTAGGGTGAACAGCAGTCCTATGATTATCAGCCTTGCGGCCTGTCTGCTGTTTACCCTGAATCCGCCTCTGCTTATGGCTATCCATGCTCCGAGCATAAGGACGGACAGGAAATACCGGAAGAACAAAATGCTTTCCACATTCGCTCCTCCTTTCATGAGCGGCACTGCAAAAAGAGGGTTAAGTCCATAGGTTACGCCTGTTATGATTCCTGCGGCATAGCCCCAGAGTGTATTGCTGCCAGAATATGTCTTTTTCATTCTCTTGTCTTTATATTCGACCATGTGCCGATATAAAAGGACGTGAACCAAAGATGATTTGGAACACGCCCTTAAAGTCAGCTGTATTGCAGATTATCCGATAAAGCCCATTATTGACCCGATGTCATCCTTTGGGAAAGTCTTCTGCTCGCCAGTAGAGAGATTCTTCAGGTTGACTACACCGGCTGCCTTCTCATCTCCGCCTACAATGGAGATGAACGGGATTGCCTTTCTGTCAGCATAGTCGAACTGTTTTTTCAGCTTGGTCTGCTCAGGGTAGATCTCGCATGCCATCCCGTTCTCACGCAGTGACTTTACCACAGGGATAAGATACCGCAATTCCTCTGCCCCCATGTTCGCGAACAGTATCTTTGTTGAAGAGGTTACCTCGGACGGGAATTTCTCTAGGCCTTTCAGAACGTCATATATACGGTCTGCACCGAATGAAATCCCGACGCCCGACATGTCCGGCAGGCCGAAGATTCCTGTGAGGTTGTCATAGCGTCCGCCTCCGCAGATGCTTCCGATAGGGAAGTCCTTTGCCTTGACCTCGAAGATCGCACCTGTATAGTAGTTCAGTCCACGCGCAAGGGAAAGGTCAATCTCAACATCCTGCTGAATGCCGGCTGCATCTATGAGGGAGAACAGCTCCTCCAGCTCGTCAAGTCCCTTGAGTCCGGTCTCAGACACTATTCCCGAAGCAGAATCCCCGTTCATCAGCCCGCGCATCACGGAAATCTTCTCTGAAGTGCTTCCTGAAAGTGCCAGGACAGGGCGGATGACTGCAATGGCTTCATCCGTAAGTCCTTTCTCCTTCATCTCGGCTTCGACAGCCTCCAGCCCGATCTTGTCTATCTTGTCTATCGCAACAGTGATGTCGACAACCTTGTCCGGGAATCCGCAGATCTCAGACAGGCCTGTAAGCACTTTCCTGTTGTTGATCTTGATGCAGACAGCCACATCGAACAGATGGAAGACTCTGTCGACAATCTGCACAAGCTCCAGCTCGTTCAGCTGGGATCTTGAGCCGATTACATCTACATCGCACTGATAGAACTCCCTGTAGCGTCCTTTCTGCGGACGGTCAGCCCTCCAGACAGGCTGTATCTGGTATCTCTTGAACGGGAATGAAAGCTCGTTCTGGTGCTGGACCACGAACCTGGCAAAAGGTACTGTCAGGTCGTAGCGGAGACCTTTCTCACATACTTTCAGAGACAGGGCCTTGCTGTTGTAGTCAGTCTCGTTTCCTCCTTCTGTGCGGTACTGGCCGAAGTCGATTCCGGAAAACGCATCTCCGGAATTGAGAATCCTGAACAGGAGCTTGTCACCCTCTTCTCCGTATTTGCCGAGAAGAGTGCTGAGGTTCTCCATGGACGGAGTCTCTATCGGGGCATAGCCGTATGTCTTGAACACCGACCTGATTGTGTCGAATATATAGTTCCTCCCGGCCATTTCTGCAGGGCCGAAATCCCTTGTCCCCTTAGGTATTGACGGTTTCTGTGCCATAGTTACTTTATTCTTTCCTGGAGCGCCTTGGCCTGCTCTTCATATCCAGGCTTGCCGAGGAGCGCAAACATGTTTTTCTTGTACGCCTCTACTCCAGGCTGGTTGAACGGGTTTACATCAAGTATATAGCCGCTGATTCCGCAGGCTTTCTCGAAGAAATAGAAGAGTCCGCCGAGGTTGAATTCGTCTATCTTCTCTATAGATATGGAGAGCTGTGGCACTCCTCCGTCTATGTGGGCGAGCTTTGTACCAAGCTCAGCCATTGCATTGCACTCCTCGATATGTTTTCCGGAAAGGAAGTTAAGCCCGTCAAGATTCTGCGGGTCGTCAGCGATTGTCATGCTGCGGCTGCTCTTCTCGACAGTAACGACAGTCTCCATCAGCATCCTCTCGCCGTCCTGGATATACTGACCCATTGAGTGGAGGTCGGTCGTGAAGCTCACAGAAGCAGGGAATATGCCTTTGCCGTCCTTGCCCTCCGACTCTCCGTAGAGCTGCTTCCACCATTCCCCGAGATACTGGAGCTTAGGGTTGTATGATACAAGGATCTCGACTTTCTTGCCATTGTCATACAAGAGATTGCGCATGGCAGCATATTCGATTGCAGGGTTCTCTGCAGAACGCTCTGCACATGCCTTCTCCATCTCCTCGGCTCCGCGCATCATGGCCCTCATGTCGAATCCGGCAAGTACGATAGGGAGGATTCCCACCGGGGTAAGTACCGAGAAACGTCCTCCGACATTGTCCTCAATGACGAATGTCTTGTATCCTTCCTGGGTTGAAAGTGACTTCAGTGCACCTCTCTTGGCGTCAGTCACCGCTACGATGCGCTCAGATGCCTCCTCTTTGCCGTATGTAGTCTCGATATATTGCTTGATAAGCCTGAATGCCACAGCAGGCTCTGTTGTCGTGCCAGACTTCGAGATTACAACAGCTGCTGTGTTCCTCTCCTTCATGAGGTCCATGAGTTCACAGATATATTCCTCTGAAAGGTTGTGCCCGGCAAATACGATTTCAGGGGCGTCTTTCTTTCCGGAAAGCTGTTTCGCAAAAGAATGCGAAAGAGCCTCTATTGCGCATTTTGCACCGAGATATGAGCCTCCGATCCCGATCACTACAACAAGGTCAACGCCTTTGCCTTTCCAGCTGTCCCTGATTGCCTCGCAGTCTGAAATAAGTGATTCCGGTGTCTGGCTCGGGAGATGCTTCCATCCGAGGAAGTCGTTTCCAGCCCCGGATTCGTTCTCCAGGACATCAAAGGCAGACAGGGCCTTGTCTACATATTCCTTATAATCTGCATCTTTGACAAAGGAGCTGCAGCCTCCTAAATTTACCTTTACCATATTGATATCTGTTTAATGTTTTCTCTGTAAGCACCTATCTGGCATGCCGATAGATTCAAATTCCGCAAAAATACTCTTTTTTATCGTTTCCGGGAAAATATATTGTAAAATTTAGGCAAAAATTGAAAGGCCTTCCCTATCTTTGTGTCGCAGGATCTGTTGTGCTCCCGTCTATTTGTGGCCGGCCGGCTTGAATCCTGCATGTCCATGAAACCAAATATGAAAATCCTTGATAGTATGAAAAAGAATTTGATTCTGGCCTTTGCAATGGCCTCTGCCATTCTGGCCTGTCAGTCTGTATGCTCCGCTTCAAAGCCGGAAGGAAAGCATAAGACAGGAATAGTCGCCCATCGCGGATACTGGAACTGCGAAGAGGCCGGCTTTGCAAGAAATTCAGTCGCGGCCCTGAAATGTGCCCAGGACGCCGGCTTCTGGGGAAGTGAATTCGATGTCAACATTACGTCTGACGGTGTCCTTCTCGTTTTCCATGACGGGCATATCGACGGAAAGGTGATTGCGGACTATCCTTATGAGGAGTTCAGTGAAGTGACTATCAATAATGGGGAGAAGATACCTGTCCTCGGACAGTATCTTGAGCAGGGGAGGAAGTCGAAAAGGACGATGCTTGTCTGCGAGCTCAAGTCCCAGCCTTCCGCAGAGAAGGAAGATGAACTTCTGGACAAGGTCGTTGCAGAACTCAAGGCATATGGCCTGCTTACGCCTAAAAGGGTGATGTTCATCTCTTTCAGCAAACATATATGTGACAGGATAGCCAGGGAACTGCCGAAATTCACCAACCAGTACCTTTCTGATGACTTCAGCCCGGAGAGGCTGGCTGGGGACGGGATAAACGGCATTGATTTCCATCATGACCTGTTTGCCCAGCATCCGGAGTGGTATCCGCAGGCAAGGGCGCACAATATGTCCGTGAATGCGTGGACTGTCAATAGCGAGAAAGACATGAAAGCGATGCTGTCCCTCGGGATAGACTATATAACTACAGACAAGCCTGATGCTCTCCGCGAGCTTATGGCGGCATCCGGTATTGCAGAGAGCCTGAGGTAAAAGTATATCCTCAGGCTCTCTGCAAGTCTATATGTGGAGGCTATTCGTCTTCAGGTTCAAAGCCAAAATCCGCAGCGAACCGGTCGGCAACATCGTCCGGTACATCGAAGGACAGGGAATCCCAGAGCAGATCCATCTGGCGCCTGTCCTTTTTTGTAGGACGTCCTGCCCCTGCATCCCTCTTTAGGAAGAATGTCTCCACCGGATGCCTCAGCTTTTCAAGCTCTTCCTGCGGTGTGATGTTTTCTGCGTATGCCGGTACGAGCTTCGCACCCTGGCGTTTCTCGACAAGTGCCAGGACCTTGTATGTGTAGCATATTGCCCCTTTCCTGGCATTGATCACATCGCCCGGCCTTACAGCCTTTGACGGCTTGATGTCATTGCCGTTGACCCTGATCTTTCCTCCCTTGCAGGCATCTGTGGCCTCGCTCCTTGTCTTGAATACCCTGATTGCCCAGAGGTATTTGTCTATCCTTACTTCTTCTGCCATAAGCCAATGCTAATTGTGATGATGGTGTCCGCATCCGCAGCTGTGCCCCTCGTCATGTCCGCCATGGCATCCACATCCGTCGTGGTCATGGTGATGCCCGCAGCTGCATCCGTCGTCATCGCACTCATCATCAATTCCCTCATAGTCTTCGCCTTCAAGATATGCTTCTGTGTCAGGGTCAATGTATCCGTCCTCTTCTTCAAATTTCTCTACCATTGCCTCCAGCACCCTTGAGGCCCTGTCTACAGGGACAATGAAGAAATCAGGCATGTCGGCGGGGATGAGGACAGTCTCACCTTTTTTCAGATGCCAGTTCTCCATTCTGCTGCCTCCTTTCCCGTCGGACGCAGGGACCTGTATGGTGATTTCTCCCTCTATGCATATATATATGATGAAACGTCCGAATTTCTCCGTATAGATATGCAGAGGGTCGCTTACCTTCAGTTCATTGACAGTGAATTCCCTTGACTGTACAAGTTTCCTGACAATCTCGTCTTCATGGCTGTGGCCATGCCCGTGCTGGTGCGCACCGTCATGTGCGCAGTGGCAGTCCTCTCCGCTGTCCTTCCATAGAGGACCCTTTATATATTGGCTTTCGTCAAATGCCCTGTAGTCGATGAGGTCGATTGCCTCTTCAAGATGCATCTGCCTTGCTGTAGCAGGATTGAATTCGCGGCCCCAGTCGTAGAGGCGGAAAGTCAGGTCTGATGATTCCTGTATCTCTGCAATCAGAAGGCCGCCGTCAGCTGAGTGTACTGTACCAGGCTTGATGTATATGGCATCCCCCTTCTTCGGGTAGATTACGTTGAGTATTTCCTCGACTGTGCCGTTGTGGCATCTGTCATATAGCTCCTGTGCGCTGACCTCACGCTTGAATCCCATATATACCTTTGAGCCAGGTGCGGCATCAAGGACATACCAGATCTCGCTCTTGCCAAGCGCATCGTATCTCTGTTCGGCAATCTCGTCGTCAGGATGCACCTGTACAGACAGCCTGTCATTAATGTCAAGGAATTTGACGAGCAGGGGGAACTGCCTGCCATAATACTGGTATATGTCCTCACCGGTAATCCTTTCTATATAAGTCTCCATCAGTTCGCTGATGGTGTTTCCCGCAAGCCATCCCTCTGATACCACGGAATCCTCAAACCCCATGTCTGCAATTTCCCAGCTTTCACCGATCTTGTCCGCAGCTGACAGGGGAGTCTCGTTCCCGTCTTCATCGACCTCCACGAACTCCTTGCCGAGCTTTTCTATAAGGTCTTTTCCGCCCCATGGCCTCTTTGAAGCTACAGGGATGAATTTCAGTGGATATAACTGCTTCTTTGTTTCCATATGATTGTATTTTTATTTGTCGTGTACATGTCTGCCCTTATCTGCAGCCATTCCTGATGGCAGGCATAGGGCATCTACATCAAATATGCCGATACATCGCTTCCTGCCATAATGGCATTCCTGATTTCAGTAGATGATATGTCTACCATAGGCGCGTCTATCAGCCTTATCCTGTATTTGCTGGACTCCTCCAAGAGATTGTCCTTTATTCCCATCAGGTCAAATCCCTTGCGTGGATATACAGCAACTCCATAGCATGTCAGGATTTTCCTGTATTCTTTCCATCTCCGTATGTCAGCAAGCTGGTCTGTCCCCATTACAAGTGTAAATGTATTGTCCGGTTCACGGGTTTCCAGCGCCTCAAGCGTCCTTATGGTATAGTGGGGTGACGGCATGCCAAGCTCAATGCCGTCTACCTTCACGTTTTCAAGCCCGCACCGGTGCACAGCTTCTTCCGCTGCCCTGAAGCGTTCTTCCGCAGAATCTTCGCTTATGTTTTCCTTAAGCGGATTCTTCGGTGAGACAATGAGGTAGACCATGTCAAAGTCCATCTCCGAGACCAGGTAGCTGATAATTGCCTTATGCCCGATGTGCAGCGGATTGAAAGACCCTGGATATACTGCTGTCTTCATGGCCTTTATACGGTTCTATTCCTGTACCCCGATGAAGCCGTCCACGATTTTCTCGGCTTCCGCGAATGCTTTCCCGAGGTCGTCGTTGACGAGGACATAGTCAAATTTCCCTGCTGCAAACTCCATCTCCGATTCAGCCTTTGCTATCCTTTTCTCAATGGCCTCAGGAGAATCTGTAGCACGTCCGGTCAGCCTTTTGCGCAATTCGTCTACGGAAGGAGCCTGTATGAATATGGAGAATGCCTTCTCCCCGAAGATCCGCTTGAGGTTTACGCCTCCCTGAACGTCTATGTCGAATATGATCACATGGCCTTTTGCCCATATCCGCTCTATTTCGGACTTCAGGGTCCCGTAGAACGACCCGGGATAGACCTCTTCATGCTCAATGAACTTGTCTTCGGCAATCATTTCCCTGAACTGCTCTTCTGTGAAGAAATAGTATTCAACCCCGTCCTTCTCGCTTCCTCTCGGTGAGCGGGATGTTGCCGATATGGAAAATTCCATTTCCGGATGCAAGCCGAGTATATGGTTTACAATTGTGCTTTTGCCTGCTCCAGACGGTGCTGAAAATATTATGACTTTGTTGCCCATGTGCATTCTTGATGTTTTAGTTCGGCTGATGCGAACTTGTGTTTATATTTTTTTTCGAAATTTTCGCAAAAATAGTTAATTTTGCCAAGTTTTTTGAAAAAACATGAGATTCATTTAACAATTATAGATATGGTATCTTACAAAACAATCGGTCTTGTAAACACTAAAGAGATGTTTGCAAAGGCTATCGACGGCGGATATGCAATCCCTGCATTCAACTTCAACAACATGGAGCAGCTCCAGGCTATCATCCAGGCTGCAGCTGAGACAAAGTCTCCAGTTATCCTCCAGGTTTCAAAGGGAGCACGCAACTATGCTAACCAGACTCTTCTCCGCTATATGGCAGAGGGTGCTGTAGAATATGCCAAGGAACTCGGATGGGAGAATCCTCAGATTGTCCTTCACCTTGACCATGGCGATTCTTTCGAGCTTTGCAAGAGCTGCGTAGACATGGGATTCTCATCAGTGATGATTGACGGTTCACACCTTCCATACGATGAGAACGTTGCGCTTACAAAGCAGGTTGTAGATTACGCACACCAGTATGATGTGACAGTTGAGGGTGAGCTTGGAGTGCTCGCAGGTGTAGAGGATGAGGTAAGCTCAGACCACCACACATACACTAAGCCGGAAGAGGTTGTTGACTTCGTTACAAAGACAGGCTGCGACTCTCTTGCTATCTCTATCGGAACATCACACGGTGCATACAAGTTCACTCCAGAGCAGTGCACAGTAGATCCTGAGACAGGTCTTCTTGTACCTCCTATGCTTGCATTCGATGTACTTGAGGGAGTAGAGAAGGAGCTTCCAGGTTTCCCTATCGTTCTCCATGGCTCTTCTTCAGTTCCACAGGACGAGGTGGCTACCATCAACAAGTTCGGCGGCGCCCTCAAATCAGCTATCGGTATTCCTGAGCCTTGGCTCCGCAAGGCAGCAAAATCAGCTGTCTGCAAGATCAACATCGACTCAGACTCACGTCTTGCAATGACTGCAGCTATCCGTCAGGTGTTCGCTGAGAAACCTGCAGAGTTCGACCCACGTAAATACCTTGGTCCTGCACGTGACAACATGAAGAAGCTTTACGTCCACAAGATCATCAACGTTCTTGGTTCAGACGGAAAGGCTCTCTAATCAGTGTACCTAAATTAAAGATTCTGGGGCATGACTAAATATTAGTCATGCCCTTTTTTGTTTTTCAGTGTGGTGAACTGCCCTGAATCCGGACATGTACACGTATCCTTGTAGATAAACCATAGCCAAGCACTGCCGATACTGACGGCTGGCCATGATTTCCGTAAGTCACCAAAGTATGGACGGCTAAACCGCTCAGTATGCTTTTCTTGACTGTAATTGCCGAAAATGAAAAGCAGCCAGAATTTTACGTGCTGCTGTTGCGGACCGCAATAGGGCAGGGAAGGTGATAGAAAAACAGAGAGGTGGTAAAAAAGAAAGCGATTGAAAAAATTCAACCGCTTTCTTTTAGAATCTGTCTTCAGATGATACAGTCAGTTTCTTGCGACCGCGACGACGGCGTGCTGCAAGTACGCGACGTCCATTTGGAGTTGACATGCGCTCACGGAATCCGTGTTTGTTGCGACGTTTCCTCTTTGAAGGTTGATATGTTCTTTTCATATTCTGGATTTTTTATATATTCACAGTTTTGGGAGTGCAAAGGTAGTGTTTTTAGATTTAATTGCAAATATTTTCTATAAAAATAACGAGTTTCTCCGTAAAGTATTCATCGTGGAGCCAGCTCTCGACAGGCCAGGTATGTATTGAGCCTTTGGGCATCCTGAATTTTCCCATGGTCAATGCTATCTCCTCGACGATGTCGCCCCCCTTGAGATAGAATATGCCCTTGCTGTATTTCCCCTTGACCCATGGCATGAATTTATCGAGTGACGTGACAGCCCTTGAAACGATGTAGTCAAATCTTTCTGGAATGTTTTCCGCCCTGTCATTCACGATTGTGACATTGCTGAGTCCCAGGGCTTTGCTGACCTCTCCTGCCACTATGGTCTTTTTGCCTACAGAGTCGCAGAGTGTGAACTGCACTTCTGGGAACAGTATGGCAAGGGGGATTCCCGGGAAACCTCCTCCTGTCCCCAGGTCAAGGACCTTTATCGCATCTTTTCCGGCATGGTCCCGGAAAGCGGAATATACTTCCGGAAGCTGTACTGACATGTACCGTGCTATTGCAAGTGAATGCAGGACATGGTGCAGGTACAGGCCGTCAATGTCTTTTCTGGATATGACGTTTATTTTCCCGTTCCATTCCCTGTACAATGAGTCCAGTGCCTCAAACCTGTTTTTCTGCTCCCCGCTCATTCCGGGGAATGCATCTTCTGCTATACCAATAAATTCTTTATACTCCATCTCCTAATATACTTTTATACCAGCTCGTCTGAGATATCCATCATCTTGAGCAGCTGCGCCTTGGCTCTCCTGATTCTTGTCTTTACAGTGTTTATCGGGATTTCAAGCTCGTCAGCAATCTCCTTGTACCCGAAATTATCGATTAGGTTCATCCTTGCAATAATCCTGTATTCATCCTTAAGTTTCTCTATGTTTGTCAGCCATTTGTCATACTCCTGCTGGGTTATTATGGCATCCTCTGGATTGTGCATGGCTGCGGGTATCTCGTTAAGTTCAGCAAGCTGCTCATTTATCGATGTTGTGGGAAGATTGTTCTTCTCCCTGTCCTTCCTGCTGATATGGTCGAATGCCGTGTTCCTGGCAATCCTGTACAGCCATGTCGAGAACTTGTACTCCGGGTTATATGTCTTTATCTGGCTGAATGCTTTCTGGAAACTTTCAAGGCAGATGTCTTCAATATCCTCTTTCTGTGTGATGTACCGGGCGATATGGGCCCTTACACCGGCATTGTACCTTGTGTACAGGACGATGTATGCTGCCTGGTTCTGCCCGGCAGCGAGAGTGGCAAGTTCAGTGTCGCTCAGATTAGTGAGCTTCGAGCCAGTTTTTTCCATAATTGCATTCTACTGTCAGCGGTACTGACAAATTAATTACATTCTCCATCTCGTTGATGGCAATTTCCTTGAGTGTCTCAGCCTCAGACCGGATTGCGTCAAAGACAAGTTCATCGTGGACCTGTAGGACCATACGGCTTCTCAGACCGGCCTCCCTGAGACGTGCATCCACTCCAGCCATGGCCTTCTTGATTATGTCTGCCGAGGTCCCCTGGATAGGGGCGTTTATGGCATTCCTTTCTGCAAGTGCCCTTACAGATGCGTTCCGTGAGTTTATGTCAGGAAGATAGCGCCTGCGGCCGAACAATGTCTCCGCATATCCGCATTCACGTACTGCGGATATTGTATTCTCTATATAGGAGGATATAGACGGGAAGTTCGCGAAATAGTCCTCTATAATCTTCTTGGCATCTGCACGTGATATCTTTAGCCTCTGGGACAGGCCGAATGCCGAGATTCCATACATGATCCCGAAGTTGGCCGTCTTTGCTATCCGCCTCTGTTCCGGAGTTACGTCTTCCGGGCTTATCCCGAATATCTTTGCAGCTGTAATGGAGTGCACGTCCTTGTTTTCGCGGAATGCCTCTATAAGATGCTGGTCTCCGCTCAGATGCGCCATTATCCTCAGTTCAATCTGGGAGTAGTCGGCAGATACGATCAGACCGTCTTCTGTGCTTGGTATGAAGGCTTTCCTTATCTCCTTTCCCCTGTCTGTCCTGATCGGTATATTCTGAAGGTTCGGCTTTGAGGAACTGAGACGTCCGGTGGATGTCAATGCCTGGTTGAATGTCGTATGTATCTTTCCTGTGCGCGGGGACACATAGTTCGGGAATGGCTCTATGTATGTCGACAGGAGCTTCTTTACTCCACGGTATTCGAGGATCTCATTGATGATGGGATGCTTGTATGCAAGGGCGGCAAGTGTTTCCTCATCAGTTGAATAGCTGTACCTTGCACCTGTCTTGGCCTTGACTTTCGGGTCAAGTGCCAGCTTCTCGAATATCACATGCCCGATCTGTCTTGTTGACATTACGTTGAGGTCTGGCTCCCCGGCCATGTCCCTTACCCTCTGCTGTATCTGCTCCAGTTCAGAGCTGAGGCTTGACGCATATTGTCTCAGCTGGTTCAGGTCGACCTTGACCCCGGTGCATTCCATTTTTGAAAGGACCCTGATGAGAGGCTCCTCCATGTCGTCATAGAGTCTGGACATGGACAGCTCCTGCAGTTCCTCGGAAATCTTGCGTCGAAGCAGGCATGCTGCTACAGCCTCCTTTGTATGGGAAACCTTGCTGGCTTCTTCCTCCTGGATGTCGAACAGGGACAGGCTGACCGGCGCCGTCTCGTTCTGCGCCAGGTCGATGTCGAGATAACCTTTGGCAAGGATGTCTATCCTGTGGCTCTTCTCCGGGTTGACCAGATAATGCATCAGTTCAATGTCATATAGCTTCCCCTTCAGGCATATGCCGTTGCTGTTCAGTATGTCGCACTGTTTCTTGAGGTCATATCCCGTCTTGCTTATCGCGTCATTTTCAAGTATCCCTATGAAATCCTCGGCAGAACCCTCAGAGGCAAGGTATCTGTCATTTGACACTACTCCGATTGTGACAAGCGATATGGCGGAGAATATGCTCTCATCTGTGGTTTCCGTAATGACTGAGCATTCTCCGGTCTCGGCTGCGATCCTTGCTGCTTCAGCAGGGGAGACCTCCTCTATTTCAAGGGATTTCTTCTCCTTTTCATCCACAGGAGCCTCGATATGCCCGATATATTTCATGAGCGAACCGAATTCATATCTGTTGAACAGTTCTGCTATCTGCGGAGCATATTCAAAGTCTATCGCCATTTCTGAAGTGTCGCATTCAATAGGGACGTCTGTACGTATCGTGACAAGGTCGTGGCTCATCCCGATGTGCTCCCTGGCGGCCTCGAAGGCTTCACGCTGTTTCGGTGTCAGCTCGTCAATGTGTGCATATATGCTGTCTACTGACCCGTATCTTGATATCAGCTTGCCGGCACCTACTTCTCCGACCCCCTTGACTCCAGGGACATTGTCTGAGGTGTCACCGCATATTGTAAGCATCTCTATGACCTGTCCAGGTGAGCTGATGCCGTATTTGCTGCAGATCTCTGCGGGGCCGAGTATCTCATTCTCATTTCCTGCCTTGCCCGGCCTGTACTGGAGGACATGCTCAGATACAAGCTGGCCGTAGTCCTTGTCCGGTGTGACCATGTAGACGGTAAACCCCTCCTTCTCCGCTTTTTTTGCTACGGTGCCTATAACGTCGTCGGCTTCATAGCCTTTCATCATCAGGACGGGTATCCTCAATGCCTGGCATATTTCAGTCAGAGGCTCAAGAGAGTCAATGACAAGCTGAGGGGTCTCTGACCTTGTACCCTTGTAGTCGGGATACATCTCATGCCGGAAAGTCCCTCCCGGAGGGTCGAATGAGATTGCGAGGTGCGTTGGCTTTTCTTTGCCGATAAGTTCCAGGATATATTTTGTGAAACCGAAGAGTATGGAGGTGTCCATGCCCTTGGAATTTATCATCGGATGCCTTAAAAAGGCATAGTACATCTTGAATATCAGGGCATGCCCGTCTATTAGGAAAAGTCTCTTGTCCATTTGTCTGCAAAGCAAAATCTTCCAAAGGTAATGTTTTTTAATAAAAATATTTATATTTGATGCCGCTTTTTGGCAAATTATGTGCAATATGCCGCCATTGACCAGGGAAACTGCACAGTTCACGGCATGGAAAATGTATGCCATAGCCTGGATTTTATCCTGTGCAGTTCAGGAAAGACCATTTAAAAACAAAATAAACCGTTATGAACAGAATTTTTACATTTTTTATCCTGATGCTGGCATTTGTCTCTGTTGCAAAGGCAGATGACAGGCCTATATCATTTGAGCAGCTGCCGGCAGAGGCAAAGAATTTCATCAAGGTGAATTTTCCGGAGGAGATTTTTACATACGCGACAAAGGATGTCGACTTCCTGGGCACTTCGTATGATGTCCGCTTCAACTCAGGGCTTACTATTGAGTTCAACAGCAAAGGGGAATGGAAAGATATCGAATCAAAATACTCCACTGTTGACGCTAAATTCGTCCCTGAGCAAATCAAGAGCTATGTGGCTGCGCAATGGCCAGGGGCACAGTACAGGAAAGTGGAGAAAAAGAGACATGGAGGATATGAGGTAAAGCTTACCAATGGCCTTGAAGTTGAGTTTGACAGGAATTTCAATGTAATCGACATTGATGACTGATATCCACTGAAATGACAGATGTCTTCCTTATCATTATAGCCGTAGCTGCCATTGTGGCTGCGGCTATTGTTTTTGCAATGTATGCAGCTTGCCGGAAGGAACTGGGGCGCGCGCTTGAACGTCTGGACGTGCAGACACATGATGCTGATGCCAGGATAGAGCGTATCGTGTCGCTTGAGAAGGAGAATACAGCCCTTTTAATGCAAATCCGTGGCCAGGAGGAGCTTGCGGCGCGTGTCGCGGATATCCATGAGCGGACCATAGGGGAAATGAAGATTCAGCACCAGAAGGACATGGAGCTAATGAAGGAGCAGTTCAAGGCTGCCGCGGCTGAAATAACCTCACGTAATACGCAGGAGTTCAAGGAGCAGAGTGCCGGCAGGATTGCAGATCTGCTTGACCCCATTAAAGAGAAATTTGCCGAATTCTCAAAAAGCGTGAATGATTCCAGGACTGCTTCAGCGGCCATGAAGGCGTCGCTGGAGGTGCAGATAAAGAGCCTTATGGACCAGTCGGGAAAAGTGGGTGACGAGGCCAGGAACCTTGCCAATGCACTTACAAGCCGCTCCAAGGTCCAGGGAGATTTCGGAGAACTGATACTTCGGGACATA
This sequence comes from uncultured Bacteroidales bacterium, assembly GCA_947179325.1. GTDB lineage: Bacteria > Bacteroidota > Bacteroidia > Bacteroidales > UBA932 > Cryptobacteroides. The sequence goes on from CAMXAU010000031.1 coordinate 20,814, forward strand.
CTTCTCAATGCCGGGCTTGTGGAAGGCATACATTTCATCTGCCAGGGAGTGATTACAGATGTCAATGGCCATGAGGTCAGGAGCGGTGACGGCAGGACTCTGATCCCGGATGTCCTTGTATATTATCCTGATGACACGATGGTCGTAGTAGACTCAAAGGTAAGTCTGAAAGACTATGCGTCATACATGTCGTCCACCGATGAGGTGGAGAGGGAAAGGTTTGCACGCCAGCATATTGAGAGCGTAAGGAAGCATATCAATGAACTTTCAGACAAGAACTACGCTTCATATGTCCCTGACGACAAGAAGAAGGTGGACTATAATATAATGTTCATTCCGAATGAAGGGGCTTTCCAGATGATGCTTGACCGCGCACCGGGGATGTGGCACGAGGCGAGAAACAGGAATGTCCTGGTGGTCAGCCAGATGACGCTTGTGATTGTGTTGAACATGATCCAGATGGTGTGGAAGCAGGCGGAGAGGGAGAGGAATGTGGAGGAAATCCATAAGGTCGCTTCGGAGCTGATGACTCAGCTTCAGTCCTGGCTTGTAAGCTATACCGTTGTCGGAGAGCAGATTGAGAAAGCAGCGAAAAGCTATTCGGAATCAAGGAGAAAACTTGTGGAGTCAAACCAGTCTGTCATACAGAAGATCAGGAAGCTCGAAAAGCATGGGCTTGCTCCGAAGAAGACCTCGCTAAAGTCCTCCTCACGCAGGTCCGGGCCTGAATCAATCATTCCTGCCGGGCTTTTGGATGAAGATTTATAATGCGTATATTTGCATTCCATTTTGGGGTTACCATTGATTATAGAGTAATTTAATGATAGAATGCTTATGAAACGTTTAGTTCTGATTTTTGCTGCGCTGCTTACATTTGCAGCGGTTTCTGGGGCGGCTGTCAAGTCCCTGAATTTCGAGAAACTTCCGATACAGGCCCAGGAATATGTGAAGTCAAATGTCCCTGACCTTTCGATTGCCCTGATAAAGAAAGACGGCAGCGAGTTCGATGTGGTCTTTGCAAACGGAATGAAGATCTCATTTGACAAGAAAGGTGTATGGAGGAAGATCAAATGCAAGAAATATCATGTAGACGAGAGGCTTATACCGGCCTTGATACGTGAGAAAGTCAATGAACTGTATCCAGGGAGCCGTTATGAGAAGATTGAAAAGGACGGTAAGAATTTCGAGGTTGAGCTTGTCAGCGGAATTGAGCTGACTTTCAATTCAAAATATAAACTTACGCACATTGACGACTGATATAGAGCCATATGTAAGAGGGCCATTCCAGATTTCTGGTGTGGCCCTCTTTATGTGATTACCATGTGTCATAATGTATGTTTTCCGGCTTCCATTTCTCCATTGGAGCCTTGCTTCCGGACGGGTATCCAACTGGAATGACATTCAGCGGCACTATGTTCTCCGGGAGATCCAGGACTTCCTTGATGAATGCAACCCTTTCCGTCATAGGGTAGACTCCGCACCATACTGCACCTAATCCCAATGCATTGGCTGCAAGCAGTATGTTTTCGCTTGCGGCGGATGCGTCTTCCACCCAATAGTCACGTCCATCGCCAGGAAATGTGTTGTCGATGTCTCCGCAGACAACAATTGCAAGCGGGGCTGTCTCCACCATTTTCATTGTCTTGATGCGGGAGGACAGCTTTCCAAGTATTTCCTTGTCCCTTATCACGATGAATTTCCATGGCTGCTTGTTTCCTGCGCTCGGTGCTGCCATGGCTGCGCGGAGCAGCTGTTCTGCCTTTTCCGGCTCAACATCCTTGTCTATATATGACCGGATGCTTGTGCGGCTCAATATGTTGTGCATTGCAGCCTGCTCTCCATTGCTGTTTTCTGCTGTTCCGTGTGACGGGAAGAAAACTGTTTTTACAATAAGGGCTACAAGTGCTATGGCAAGAAGCACATTCAGAATCTTTGATATGTTCATTGTCTATTTCTTTTTTATGTGTTTTCTGGAATCTACCTGTGCCTCAGCACCGGCAGCAATGCAATCAGATAGCCTATTGCAGACACCCCCACAGCAGTAATGAGGATGTCCTGCCATGAAAGGATGACAGGATAGGCGCTTATGACGAAGTTCCCAGGCATTGTAATGAAGCCGAACTTCTGCTGGAGCAGGGCAAAACCTATCCCAATTACAAGTCCTGCCGTAAGTCCCGTGAGGGAAATCATCCATCCTTCAAGTATGAATATCCTGCGTACCAGCGAGCCGGATGCACCCATGCTCCTCAAGGTCCCGATGTCGTCTTTCTTCTCGATGATGAGCATCGTGAGGGAGCCAAAGATGTTGAATGCTATGATGATGATGACAAATATGAGGATAAGGTAGATTGACGCCTTCTCGTATTTCATCATCTGGTAGAGGGATTCATTCTGCTGGAAGCGGTTGTTCACATTGAATCCGTTCCCCAGCCGCCGGGACAGCTCTTCCTGTATCGTCTGTATCTTCTTCTGGCTTGTGCCGTCATGCATCCTTATCTCAACGGCAGAGACCTCGTCTTCATATTCCAGCAGTTCCCTCATGGTCTCGATAGGTACTATGAGGTATTCGCTGTCTATGTCGTTGTTTATGACGAATGTCCCGGAAGGGTAGACATTCACGGTCTCTATGGAAGCAGCCGGATTTGAAAGCGATATGCTTCTTGTCCTTGCAGGGAAATATATCTCTATAGGTGCGACAAACCGTGGGCTTATCCCCATTTTGCCGGCAAGCCCGGCACCTACACATGCAAGCGGCACATCACCTCGGTGCAGATTGAACTTCCCTTCCCGGATATGTTCCCGCAGAGGCGATTCCTCTTCATATATGGAGTCTACACCCTTTGCCTTTGCCACTCCCTGTCTGCCGCCGTAGCTGATGAACACATTCTCCTGCAGTACTGTACATATGGTCTTTATCTCCGGCTGGCTGTACAGCCATTCATATGCATCTCCCTCCGGGATGAACACCTTTCCGGCAGCGGGCGTGACCATGAGTTCAGGCTCGATGCTCCCGAGCATCAACTTCACAAGCGAGTCAAATCCGTTGTATATTGAAAGGATGATTATGAGCGCAGCTGTGCCGATAGCCATGCCGGTAGCGCTTATCGCCGATATTATGTTTATCACATTGTGTGACTTCTTGGCGAAAAGGTATCGTCTGGCTATGAAAAACGGAAGGTGCATTATTTCTTCAGCAATTCCTCGATGTGCTCGACATAGTCAAGGGAACTGTCAAGATAAAATACTATTTCAGGGACAATCCTCAGCTGCTTTGCAACCCTTGCTCCCAGCTCTCCGCGAAGCGCCTTGACATTTGCGTTGAGTGTATCCATTACGGCAGAGGCCTTGCCTGATGGAAATATGCTGACATAGACCTTTGCGACGGACAGGTCAGGGCTGACCCTTACACCGCTGACGGTCACAAGAGCACCTCCGAATATCGCCATGCCCTTGCTGCGTATGATCTCGGCCATGTCCTTCTGTATCTCCTTGGCAACTTTCAGCTGTCTTGTGCTTTCTGTATTTTCCATATGCGGATCATTTTCCATCCATCCCGCACACGGCGGGATGGTGATGATTATTTTACAATAATAAGGTAATAGTTCTTCTTGCCGCGCTGGGCGAGGATGTATTTCCCATCAATGAATGACTCGCTCCCGATGTTTGCGCTGACGTCTGAAACCTTGTCCTTGTTGATGCTTACGCCGCCTCCCTGGAGCATCTTGCGGCATTCTCCCTTTGACGGGAATACCTGGGTCTCCACTGAAAGCAGGTCAATGATGTTCATAGGGAACTTGTCTGCAGCGACTTCAAATGTCGGTACACCGTCAAACACCTGCAGGAAAGTCTTTTCGTCAAGAGACTTCAAGGCTTCTGAGGTAGCATTGCCGAACAGCATGCCTGAGGCTGCGACTGCTTTCTCAAACTCCTCCTGTCCGTGGACCATGACTGTTATCTCCTTTGCAAGCAGTTTCTGGAGAATGCGCAGGTGCGGAGCCTCTGAGTGCTGTCTCACTGCCTCTTCTATCTCCTCCTTGCCTAGCATTGTGAAAATCTTGATGTATTTGGCGGCGTCCTCGTCAGACACATTGAGCCAGAACTGGTAGAACTGGTAAGGTGAAGTCCTTTCAGGGTCAAGCCAGATGTTGCCTTTCTCAGTCTTGCCGAACTTGCCTCCGTCTGCCTTGGTGATGAGAGGGCAGGTGAGTGCGAATGCCTCCTTGCCGAGGATCCTGCGTATCAGCTCCGAGCCTGTAGTGATGTTGCCCCACTGGTCCGCACCGCCCATCTGAAGGGTACAGCCCTTATGCTCATAGAGGTATAGGAAGTCATATCCCTGGAGAAGCTGGTATGTGAATTCAGTGAATGACATTCCTTCACGCGACTCGCTTGACAGCCTTTTCTTTACGGAATCCTTTGCCATCATGTAGTTTACTGTGATGTGCTTTCCTATGTCGCGTGTGAAGTCAAGGAATGTGTAGTTCTTCATCCAGTCGTAGTTGTTCACAAGCTCAGCCCTGTTAGGTGCATCGGATTCGAAGTCAAGGAATTTCGACAGCTGGGCCTTGATGCAGGCGACATTGTGGGCAAGTGTCTGTTCGTCAAGCAGATTTCTTTCCTGTGACTTCATCGACGGGTCTCCAATCATTCCAGTGGCGCCTCCGACAAGGGCGAAAGGCTTATGCCCGCAGTTCTGGAAATGCTTGAGAATCATGACGCTTACCATGTGGCCGATGTGCAGGGAGTCCGCAGTCGGGTCAATCCCGACATATGCTCCTGTAGGGCCTTCCATCAGTTTCTCCTCTGTTCCTGGCATGATGTCCTGTATCATGCCCCTCCATTTGAGTTCCTCTACAAAATTTTTCATTTTATATCATTTTTATAATTATCAAGACTGTTCCTTCCGGAAATCTGACAAAGGTAATGAAAAATAATGAACAAGATGCTACCGGATGCCTGAAACTGTTCCAGCAGCTGTCCTTGTGCTGTAAACTTCTGCTGCAAAGACAGAGAGAACGGCGTGAGTTTACGGGATGCCAGGCCCGGTAAAACTTTTTAGTGGATAAAATGACGGCAACATCTGAAATGTAATCATATTTTTCGTAAATTTGCGCGCCCCAAGAATATGCCCTGGCATGGCGGTGAGGCTGCATTGCGGTCTGCAGAGGACTGCCGGGAGGAGGATACGGAAGAATTTTCCCTGGTCATGGGCGCATGGACAAGGTTATAAGGTAATTAATATAAATCTTAAGATTATGAGAAAAAACATCGTAGCCGGAAACTGGAAAATGAATACCACTGTTCCGGAGGGCGTAGAGCTCGCAAAGGCAGTTGTGGCAAAGGCAAGTGAAGTGCCTGCATCAGTGAAACTTATCATTGCACCTCCTTTCACCCACCTCGTGCCTGTAGCTGAGGTCGTAAAGGGATCTGCAGTCGGCCTTTCTGCACAGAACTGCGCAGACAAGGAGAGCGGTGCATATACCGGAGAGGTTTCAGTGAAGATGCTTGCTTCAGCAGGATGTGAGTACACTATCCTTGGCCACTCAGAGCGTCGCCAGTACTATGGAGAGACCGATGCAAAGCTCGTAGAGAAAGTTAAGCTTGCGATAGCAGAGGGTCTTTCACCGATCTTCTGTGTAGGTGAGAACCTTGACGAGCGTGAGTCTGGACGTCACTTCGAGGTGGTTTCAGACCAGATCAAGAATGTCCTCTACACCCTTTCAGAGGAGGAGATGGCAAAGGTGGTAGTGGCATACGAGCCGGTATGGGCTATCGGAACAGGAAAGACTGCGACAGCAGAGCAGGCTCAGGAGATCCACGCATGCATCCGCAAGGTGCTTGCTGACAAGTTCGGTGCGCTTGCAGAGGAAATCACTATCCTCTATGGCGGAAGCTGCAAGCCTTCAAATGCCAAAGAGCTTTTCGCATGCCCTGACATTGATGGAGGGCTTATCGGAGGAGCAGCCCTCAAGGCAGATGACTTCATCGCAATCGCTATGTCCTTCTAAGACGCAGAATTGATGCTCAACGGGTCTTGTCTTCCGGTTTCCTTGGCAGATGCGAGGGTGCTGGCGCAAGGCCCTTTGTTTTTTTATACCAATCAAGTCAGTTTTTGAATTATGAAACGAATTGTTTTTATGGCTATGGCATTGTCAATGCTGGCAGGGTGCAGGAGCACAGAGTCCGCCGTCCAGAAAAAGGTAGAGGAATATGCCACATTTGAGGTAAGCTCCCCTTTGATGGATAACCTTTCCGACAAGGACAGGCAGGTGCTGAATCTTTTCCGTCAGGCTGCCTATATTATAGACGACCTTTTCTGGAAACAGACTTTCGGGGACAAGTCCCTGATGGAGGAACTCCAGGACCCGTATGAAAGGGCATATGCGCGCATCAACTATGGACCTTGGGACCGCCTTGATGACAATAACCCGTTTGTAAAGGGATATGGGCCAAAGCCGCTTGGGGCGCAATATTATCCGGAGGACATGACAGAGGCCGAGTTCGCAGCATTCGATGACCCAGATAAATTGAGCCTCTACACCGTCATCCGCAGGGATGATGCCGGTAACCTCAAGACTGTATGGTATCATGATGAATACAGGGCGGAACTGGAGAAGATATGCCTCTATCTTGAGGAGGCGGCGACTATCGCAGACAATGAGGGGCTGCGCAGATATCTCCTGGAGCGTGTGAAGGCATTCCGCACAGATGACTACTTTGCAAGCGACATGGCATGGATGGACATGAAGGACAGCAAGATGGACATCGTCATCGGCCCGATTGAGAACTATGACGACATGCTGAATGAAGCAAAGGCGTCATATGAGTGCTATATACTTCTCAAAGACGAGGAGAGGAGTGCTAGTCTTGCGAAATATGTCTCATTCCTTCCTGAACTTCAGAAGATGCTTCCTTGTGCACCGGAGTACAAGACTTTTGTTCCGGGTACATCCTCAGACCTGAATGTCTATGATGCAATCTACTATGCCGGGGACTGCAATGCCGCAAGCAAGACAATTGCCATAAACCTGCCTAACGATGACAGGGTGCATGAACTCAAGGGTACAAGGCGGCTCCAGCTCCACAATGCCATGATGGCAAAGTTCGGAAAGATTCTTCTTCCGATAGGGCGTGCGCTTATCGAGCCTGAGCAGCAGAAGCACCTCCGCTCCGAGGCGTTTTTCTGGAATGTCACTTTCCATGAAGTCGCTCATGGGCTTGGTGTGAAGCAGACTGTGAATGGACTTGGCTCCGTTGACGAGGCGCTCGGGACGGAGAAAACCACATGGGAAGAGGCCAAGGCGGATATCCTGGGCTTGTTCATGGTATGTGAACTCATTGACATGGAGGAGATTCCTCTGATAACCAAGGAGGATGCAATAACCACATTTATTGCAGGCCTGGTTCGTTCTGTACGTTTTGGAGCAGCTTCGTCGCATGGCCGTGCCAATATGATGTGCTACAATTTCATGAAGGATAACGGTGCATTTACACGCAACAGGGAAGGGCTATACCATATTGACTACGAGAAGGCTCTTGAAGTCATAGATGCATGGGCGGACCTTATCCTCACGACACAGGCGACAGGGAACTACATGTATGCAAAAGAATACTCAGCCAACCATGCAAATGTATCAGAGGCGTTGTCTGCTGACATTGCGCATATCAATGGCCTGGGGATTCCACGTGACATTACATTTGAATTTGTCTGGTAGATATCCTGATGCGGAAATACTTAATACAAAAGATGCTGGCCTTTCACGGTCAGCATCTTTTGCTCTTATTCGTCGGTAAGCCTGGATTTTATTGCCCGGATGACTGTAAGTGCAAACGGTACCCAGAGTTTTCCCCTTTTGCTGTCGATCTGGTATTCAAGTGAGCTTCTTGCTTCCTGCAGCTGCTTGAAAGTCTTTATTTTCCTGAAGTCATTTGTCGCCATAGATCACCTGAATAAAAAGTTGTACAAAAGAGTTCAGGAAAAGCTTCTTTCTAAGGCAGATCAGTATAATCAGCCCTATCAGGAAAATTCCTGCCACTATGAATGCTCCGGCTGCATAGCTTCCTATGACGTCCCCAAGGAGGAGGACTCCTCCGAACCCAAGGGTGACCAGTACAATCATAGCTACCATGATTATGACAATGAGACCGAGAAATTTGCTGAAGACAAGTGAAAGGCTTTCAACTGCCTTCAGCTTTATCTCATCGGTTTTCATGTCCATGAAGTCCCTCGTGCTGTCCATTGGATCTCTGTACTTCATGTTGTGCTATAGATTTTCAAGTGCCGCTTCTGCTGCATCAAGTCCTTCGACAATCTTTCCCTTGATAGGGCCGAATTTCTTTTTGGCAGTGTCTTTAGCTTTTTCAGTCACATCATGTGTGGCTTCCTTGACTCTCTCTCCGGTCTCTTCTGCTTTGGTCTTTACCTTGCCATAGAGTTCCTCTGCACCTTCTGCAAGTTTTCTGCGTGTCTCTGCAGTTTTCTCGGATGAAAGAAAATAAGCTGTTGCTGCACCTGCTGCCGCTCCGGCAATGAATGCGAAAATTGATGATTTGCTCATAATACTCATAAAAATTATGACCTCACGGTCTGTTGATAAAATTTAACCCGTGAGGCCTGATAGCTATTTCTGTGCCAAATCTACAATTTCCTCCATTTTGACATATTGTTCCTCCATGCTGCAAAGGAGTGCATATTGTGCGCGGGTCCTTACAAGGTTGTGGTCAGGGGCGTTCGTCTTGTAGTAGACGTCTCCGTCAATATAGTCCATAAGGAACCTCAGGACCTGCTCAAAGGTTATATACCTTGCTGAGAAGGCAAGATATTTCAGCTCGCTTTCACACAATGTGCCTTTTCTCTGCGAGAGGTATCCTTCGGTATATGCCTTGAACATCTCTATTGACATTGAGACATTCTCAAGGTTCCTGTCATCCTCTGCACCAGTGTTTGTGTATGAGCGTATTGCATCTCCGAAGTCATTGAGGGATGTGCTGCTCATGCATGTGTCAAGGTCGATTACGCAAAGTACTTCTCCATCTTTGTCGAACAGGATATTGCTGATTTTCGTGTCGTTGTGTGTCACCCTTGTAGGGATGGTGCCATCTTCAACCAGTGACCAGAAGTCCAGCATCTCCTTTCTCCTGCTCTCAATCCAGCTGATCTCTTCTGCCAGGTCCTTGACGCGTCCAGCCTTATCCTGCCTGAGGGCCTCGTCCCACTGCTGGAATCTCCATCTGATGTTATGGAAGCCTTTGATTGTTTCTGACAGAGGTGTTGTAAAGTCCGCCAGCTGCGACTGGAATTTTCCTATGCCTTCTCCTCCCTTATATGCGAGTGCCGGGGTGTCGGCCTTCTCATATGTGATGGAGCCTTCGATGAAAAGGCATACGGCCCAATAGTTCCCGTTGCCGTCTTTATAGTAGAGGTCGCAGTAAGGGCATGCCTTTTCAGCCTCGGTGACAGTACCTGCCTGGCGGCGGGTGACGGTAAGCACTTCGCGTTCAGGGTCGCCACCCTCGGCTATTACCTTTTTCCGGATATGTTCCGTGACCATCTCTATGTTGTGCATCATTCCTGGCACATCTGGAAAGACGATGTGATTCTTTCTCTGCAGAATATATTTAGGGGCTTTCCCCTCACTGTCTGCAGCTGTCTTTATTATGAATGTGTCATTGATAAAGCCGGGACCGAGAGCCTTGATGCTTTCAATCTCTCCGGAGATGTCGAATTTGGAGGCAATCTCCAGAAGTTCTTCTTTGTTGTACATGTTTGGTTATTGTTTGTTTATATTTGGTGATTCATGTTAAAGTGCGTCCTACTGCAAAACCTTGACAATTACTCCAATCTGCCTGTCCTGGTTCCACAGCCATATCAGCCTGCCGTTGTCCTCGTTGATTTTTGAGACCTTGAATGTCCCTGTCTCAGCAATGACAGCGCCCTTGATGTTGGTGTAGGTCAATGCCGCCTGTACAGTCTCGCCGACAGCAGATGGCATGGATGAGCAGGTCAGTACATAATAATGACTGAACGAGTCGGTATATACCCTAAACTCATTTTTTTCGTCATTGAAGGCAAGCTGGTGCAGGGCCGGACTGTATACGAGGATGTTCTTGCCGTCAATTGTGAGGGAAATCTCATTTTTCCCGTTGATGAACTCCTTTTCCCTGAGTGCATCATCTACGCATCCGGTCAATGCTGTACATGCTGCTATGGCAAGATATATAAGTGCCTTTTTCATGGTAATGTCTATTTAACTGTAATCTGTCTTGTCATGATGTCCCTCGCTCCGCCATTGTAGTTCACCGTGGCTTTAAGGATATGTGTACCAGGTGTCTCAGGATAATGATAGCCGTCGCCTGATACAGAAATGCCCTTGCCGTCCAGCTCCCATGTGACGGAGGCTGCCCCTGATGCATTGACAACATGTAAAGGAAGCCTGTCGCCGGCAGTGAACTCGGCTTTCCCGATATGGATATATGGATAGCTTACAGAAGGGGCGCGCTGTGTGAGGAATGCATATGACTGGACTTCTCCGGCATCTCCTCTTTCTGACTTGTAATATATCTCGATGCTGTAGGCTGTCTGCGGCTTGAGGTCCTTCAGGGTCAGTGAATATCTGTTCGCTGAATACGGCTTCACTTCTGCATCCGTTGTCGCGTCTGAGCCTTTGACCCCATATCTGACATATGCTGTACTTGTCATGTTGTAGCTTGCTGTCCACTGGATTATGGCTGCATCTGGGAATGTGTCCGACAGGATATCCGTTGCCTGCGGAATAATCTCTTTCTCTGTAGCTACGCTGAAGCTTACGCTTCCGTCCGCATTTAATGTGATGTCCGTCAGGCTGTATGGCAAATCATTTCCGCTCCATGTCCTGAATGCCGGGTGGGTTGATGACGACAGGACTGTATTGCCCTGGGGAAAGAATATACCTCTTACGTCATACAGGTATCTGCTGTACTCATTGTTGCTCATCAGGTCCATCCTGTCCGGGCGGCAGTCTGCTTCTATCAGGTCAGCGTATTGGTGGGAGGCATCTGCATTCACTGTGTTCTCGTCCCATATCCTGCTGCTGGTCCTGTCTATATGGTACACAAGAAGTCCGCTGCCTGCATTTGCACTGTACCCTATGTATTTGTCCCAGTTGTCGTTGCTCCTGCATTCAACCAGGAAATACTCTTTGGAATTGTCTGTCGGGATTTTAAGGTATCTTCCGCTCTTGTGTATCGGTTCAAGGGTATATGTGCCTGATGTAATCATCTCCGGCTCTGATATCCCTGTCATTTCCCTGTCGATACAGTTGTAGTATGGGGGGATATTGCCATTGCTGTTCATGTTGCCTCCGTCCATAAGGGCTGTCCAGTGCCAAAGCCCTGCGGCTTCTCCATTTTCCTCGTAGTCTGTGTCATACAGGTCCGGAAGCCCGAGCGTGTGGCTGTATTCATGGCAGAATGTCCCGATTCCGGCAAGTTCTGTCGTGTACCTGTTTGCCGTCGTGTATATCCTGGACAGCTCCGACGTGCACGCATATCTGTTTATCTTGACTCCATCTCCTGTAGTATAGATCCCTTTGCCGTCATTGTAATAGCTTGCAGCCGCAAGATACCATGCATGCGACCATATGCAGTCTTCGTCAGCCCCGTCAGCCTCGTCTTCACCGGCGAAGAACACGAATACATTGTCCACCTCTCCGTCTCCGTCGTCATCATATTTTGAGAAGTCTACGCTGCTATCGGCCAGCCTGCATGCTTCATACACCATTTCTCCGGGATGCTTGTCGCTGCCCTCGGAGTCATTCCCGCCGTAATATGCCCTGTTATTTGGAAGTGTTATTATGTCGCTGACATCGAACGTGAATTCTACCTGGCCGTGGAACTGGTCATTGAAATAGTCCATTGCGCATCCTGTTCCCTTGTATCCGGTGGAGTTCAGCAGCTTGTCGAAATCCTCCCTGGTATATTTGAACTTGATGTCCTTGTATTGTGCAAGTATTGCTATCCCGTGCTTGGATGCCGGGGAACCGGCCTTTGTCGCGATGCCGCTCTGCTTCTTCTCCATTATCTTTTTAAGCAGTGGCTTCTCTTCATGTGGCTGCATGATTGAACGCTTTTCAAGCGCATTATGCACAATGACAGAATATGGGATCTGTCTGCTGGCCTCCATTATCACCGGAGAGGCAGGGATGCCAATACGTGCACCGCTGCTGTGCCTGCTGCCGTCTGCATCGTAATACGCATAGCACCACCATCCGTCCGGATCCCTTGTGACTGAATATCCGCCGTCCTTTGTCTTCAATATCTTGTGGAACTCATCTCCCCTTAGTATTGCTTCAAATGTATAACCATTTGGCTGAGTGAGGGTAATCTCCCTGACTTTTGCCGGACTCGCATAAGCGGTGAGCCCGATAGCCATAAAAGCTGTAAAGAAAATGATGTGTCTTAATGTCATATTTGCTATCTTTGCGTCAAATTGCACAAAGATATAACATTTTATGAGACGAATATCATTAATTTTAGCCGTTGCCATGGTCTTTTGTGCCGATAAGGCTCTCTATGCGCAGCAAAGTGTCGTGAAGAATATAAATGAATATGGCAAATTTGACCGCTGGTGTGTCCGGGAAGTGAAGGAATCGGACATAATCGGCGGCAAGACAAAATATCTGTACGAGTTCTTCGGGAACGGTGATACTGTTGTGACGCGTGAACCTCTCGTGAAACCATCATCCTATCTGTGGCGCACCAACAATGTGCTTGCTAATGTGGCAGGTGTATATAAGACGAACACGACTGTGTTTCCGGAGAAAAGGGGAGACGGCTATTGTGCAAGGATTGAGACGCATGTAGAGGAGGTTGTCGCGTTCGGCATAAATATGCAGGTCGTATGTCAGGGAGCCATGCTCATAGGGGACCTGATTGAACCGATAAAGAACACCAAGGACCCTCTTGGGAAAGTCCTGTATGGTGTCAGGTTCAATGGACGGCCGAAAGCACTTGTGTATGACTATAAGGCGGATGTCGGGCATACTGTTGTCCGTGGAACAGGTTTCTCAAAGCTCAAGACCCTTGACTATCCGGACTATCCTGAGGTCTGCATTATCCTGCAGAAACGCTGGGAAGACGAGAATGGTGAGATCCATGCCCTGAGGGTCGGGACCGGATATGAGAGAATCATGAAGAATGCGCCTCAATGGGTAGACGGATATTCGCTGGAGATAAAGTACGGTGATATCACATCCTCACCAGCCTATAAGGAGTATATGGGGCTTCAGAAAGATCCCTCGACTGCTTTTCATTCTCTGAATTCCAAGGGAAAGAATGTCGCTGTGACGGAAGAGGGGTGGGCTTCTCCGGATGTAGAGCCTAATTTTATGGTCATCAAGTTTCTTGCAAGCTGCAATGAAGCATTTTACGGTGGAGTAGGGAATATCCTGTGGATAGATAATGTCCGTCTTGAAATGTAGATTAATGGACATTTCAGAAAAAATAAAATAATTGTAAAAAAACTTGAATCTCTTGCAACATTTACGGAGCATCCTGCATCTATGTATCAGGTTTAGGTTTTAGTACACAGTTAGAGAGCCGGTTTACGTAGCAGTTGCCGGCTCTTTATCTTTTTTTGATGCCGGAATACGGCGGACACCAGGACATATATGCCATAAAAAGAGGCCAAGGAAGGAACCGTCTCTGAGCTGCACCCCAAAAGTTGAACACAAAACTTTTGGAGTGCAGTTTTATTATGAAGCA
>CAMXAU010000032.1 GCA_947179325.1 uncultured Bacteroidales bacterium
AACTTCACACCCTTAAACATATGCTAAAAACCCACTAAAAATGGCATCATTACCTAAAAAGGAATCTCCCCGATTATACATTGATCCCTTGATCCGGCCATCCCGCTTCAGGCAGCCACATATAAAAACAAATGAGACGCGCCTCTCACGAGGGGCACCTCATACTAACCACATAATTAATAACACTAAAACTAATAACCAATAAGTCGAGGTGCCTAGCAGAATCGAACTGCTGTAGCAGGTTTTGCAGACCTGTGCCTAACCGCTCGGCCAAAGCACCTTTTCAATAACGAGATGCAAAGGTAGGCTTTTTTTTCGACTCTGCAAAGTTATTCTGTTAATTTTTTGTTACATTGAGCTGTGCGCACAGCAAGCGTAAATATATCTCATTATTATCCAGCACATAACAAACATCAAACAGAAAGAGGCCGGACTGATCGGCAAAACCCCTTTTTCACGTTTTTCAGTGCAGACAAGGCCAGGGTCAATCAGCCTTGACCTTGCCATCTAAACCAGATTTTCAATTCCCGGAGAGTTATTCCGGCCACCCTTTTTATTCGACATAAAGCAGCAAGCCTTTCAGATACTCGCCTTCCGGATGGTATATGTTTACGGAATGGTCTGCCGGCTGGTTTAGCCTGTCCAGTATCCTGACACTTCTGCCGCACTGTGCCGCAGCTGAAAATACTGCCAGGGCAAATGCTTCCTTGTCCACTACCTGGGAACAACTGTATGTAAAGACGAATCCGCCTGGAGCTACTTTTGATATCGCAGCCGCATTCAGTCTCTGATAGGCTCTCAATGCATTTTTCAGTGCACCCCTGTGCTTCGCGAATGCTGGCGGGTCAACAATCATCAGGTCGTATTTCCCTTCAGGTACATTTTTAAGGTAATCTATGGCATCGCAGCAGAGTGAGGTATGCTGTTCTGGGGCAAATCCGTTAAGGGCAACATTCCTGTCAACCATATCCATCGCTTTCCTGGAGCTGTCTACAGAGTCGACATGCACCGCGCCTGCTGCAAGGGCATAGATCGAGAAGCCTCCAGTGTAGCAGAAAAGGTTCAGCACGTTGCGTCCTTTCGAATATCTCTCGACCAGTGCCCTGTTCTCCCTCTGGTCAAGGAAAAATCCTGTTTTCTGCCCTTCATTCCAGTCGACAATAAACTTATGCCCATTCTCAAGCACAACTTTAGAATCATCAGCAAAACCTTCTCTCTTGTAGAGATATCCGTCCACGAGTTCCAAGCCGGCCTTGAAAGGTGCTGTACCAGAGCTCTTGTCATATACGGCACAGAGAGTCTCACCATATACTTTCTGCAATGCACTGCTGATCTGCTTCCTTGCCCTGAACATTCCCACGGAATGCGCCTGGAGCACACAGACACCATCGTAATAGTCTATAATCAGCCCGGGAAGATTATCCCCCTCACCATGCACAAGGCGATAGCAGTTTGTACACCTTCCTGCCCCATATGGAGAAGCGGCCACGGGAGCGGCACTGCCGTCAGCACCCGTCCCAGGCTCCACTGCGAGACCTGCGGCGATCCTGACCTGCAAGGCTCTTGCAAGCATGATCTCCCAATAGTCCGGATTGAGCACATCCTCATCAAAGCTGAGCACCCTGACTGCAATTGACCCTATCTGGTAATGCCCTGCAGCAAGGAATACCCCTTCTGATGAATAGACCCCTACTATGTCACCTTCCGCAGGATTCCCGGTGATCTGCGCAATCGCTCCGGAAAATACCCATGGATGGAAACGACGCAGAGAATCCTCCCTGCCCTTTCTTAAAATTATTTTCGTCATAACGCTAATTCTTATTTACTTACACAACGCCACGCTTCCTGCATGAAGCACAGCACTGGACAGCCCCAGCCCTGCCCCGGGAAACACTCATACAATCTCCAGCTGCAGAGGATTCTTTTCAGACGAATTCAGTTTCAGATACATCTCACGGCACACCCATGCATCTGTTGCCGCATATTTCTCCTGCGACTCAGAAAGCACTTCCGCCTCCCAGTTGGAAAGCTGCTGTGTCTTTGATATCCTGAAGCCAAGTATAATTGCTGACATCTTCTTCACGCTCTTGTCCTTTATCCCCCATTCCCAGACAATCTTCTGGAGGTCAACGAATCCTCCTGGCGTAAAATCGCTATATTTCTGAAGACCCTTGATATCATCATGCACTGCGGCCCCAACTTTCAATATTCTCGGGTTGGCAAGCAGCCTGCAGAGCTTTTTATGCATTCCGACATGCTGTATCCTGAAAAGATAGGCCCTTCCGGCTCCCGAAAGCTGCAGAAGCGCGACCCCGTATCTCGGCTGAGACGGAGAAAAACACGGACGGGTCTCGGTGTCAAACCCCAAGACCTTCTGACGCGACAGGTAGGAAATCGCTTCTTCAAATTCATCCCCATAGCTGTCGACTACATGTATTTCACCTGGAAAGGATGCGAACTCCAGTCCGTCAAGCTCTTCCTGTGTTATCGTACTAAGGAACATACAAATTGTTCATTTCTATATATTTAACCTCCCCTTTACTTTCAGGTGAAGGAACTATCATATATTCTATTTCCTGCGGGTATGCAATCCTGTGCGTAAAACTGTTGCTTCTCCTGAGATGCCTGTAGCATGACGAGGCGACTGCATCCATAACCCCGATTACCGTGCAGTTCCCTGACAAAAGATGCCTGTACTTTACGACTGCGGGGTCAGCAGATGTCTTCACATAGTCAACAAGCCCCTCCAGCTCCTTCTGATGACCTGACATCACTATGTCATCCAGCAGAATAACAGACAATGGCTTGTCATCCCCGGACGCCATATACATATCCAGATACTCAAAGAAGCCTTCACGTACGGCAAGGGATTCCGATGGACTATAGCCAACATAGTCAATTGCCTGCACTCCATTCTCTATAGCGAGATCATAGAAAGCCGAGGCATACACGCCGGATGCAAGAATGTCACTGCATGCCCATATGCCTATGCGCGATGCCTCATCATACCTGGCAAACCCCTGAACCGCAAGAGCCTTGACCGGAGAAATGACAGCAATGTCCTTACCGGCACGGGAAAACAGCATGGATATATCGGAAGCGGCGACTGAAGCAAAGGAGGAAGACAGCACAAGCATCTTCGAACGGGCCTTGGGCACTAGCGCCTGCCTGCTGTAGGCATTCTGGTGGCAATTGTCCGACACTGCCGCAATCGCATGCCTCACAGTCATCTCACGGAGATTATCCTCGGTGCCGTCCTTGAAATAGCTGTAGTAGTCAGGGGAAGCCACATCATAATACGCGGCGAAGGTCTCCCCTGCAAAATCGTCCAGGCCATCAGGGACAGCCTTTCCGTCAACATTGTCAAAAAGATCGCATTCCATGAGGTATCCGGAAAGCGCAGATGTGCTCTCCAGCGGTCCTATCACGGCTATTGTACCAAGTCTTCCGCTGTCATATCCTGCAACTGCCATGTATTCCACAGAAGTCGTATCTGCCAGGACCTGCCCGACAAAAGGCAGGATATCAACGCCACTGGTCTCCGACTGCCTGCAAGAGACAGCGGAAACCAGGGCAAGAAGCAATATTATAGCAGTCTTTCTATTCACTATGAACTAATTATCTAACGCTAAAAAAAGAGCAGTTCACGATACTTAGGCAAAGGCCACATTTCATCATCGACTATCATTTCAAGATGATCGGCTGTATACCTTATCTTGTCCATGTAGTCCTTGATTTCCTTTGAGTAGACTTTTGCCCTTTCAGCGATGTCTTCAATCTTGTTGGCCCTCTTGCGCGCCTCCACAAGAGCCTCGACATCCTTTGACATGCTGTTTATATATGATGATATCTTTTTCAGTGTAGCGAACTCTGACTCGCAGAGGTCCTTATACTCCTCTCCGAATATCTCCTTGACACCCTTCACATTCTCAATGAGGACATTCTGGTACTTCACGGCGGCAGGGATGACATGGTTCAGGCATATATCACCGATGACCCTCGCCTCTATCTGGAGCTTCTTCACATATGTCTCGTTAAGCACCTCAAAACGGGCCTCCACCTCATCCGGCGAAAGGACTCCGAGGTTATTGAACAGGTCTATGGTCTTCTGCTCATGGTACACCTCATACGACTCCGGCACATTGCGGACTGCGCGCAGCCCTCTTCTCTCTGCTTCCTCCTCCCATTCCTTGCTATAGCCGTTCCCCTCAAAGAATATGTCACGGGCCTCTACAGTGAATTTATGTATGGCTGTCATGATTGCCTTGGACTTCTCTTCCCCGGAAGCAATCGCCGCATCAACTTCAGAGCGGAAACGCCTGAGGCTCTCCGCCACTGCTGTATTAAGTATATAGATAGCGGAAGCAACGTTTATGGACGAGCCTACGGCACGGAACTCAAAACGGTTTCCTGTAAATGCAAACGGAGAAGTCCTGTTCCTGTCTGTATTGTCCGGGAATATCTCCGGGATGGCATTGACTATCTTTATTGACTCAAGACCTGCTTCTTCCTCCTTAAGCGCCTGCATGTCGACTATTGAGCGGAAAATGCCTGCGAGCGTTGATCCTGAGAACACCGACATGACTGCTGGAGGCGCCTCATTTCCTCCGAGACGGTAGGAATTGCTGAGATTCGAGATTCCGGCCATCAGCAGGTAATGATGATGATACACGGCATTCACCACACATGAGAAGAAAGTCAGGAACTGCAGATTCTTGGTCGGGGTCTTGCCTGGAGAAAGGAGGTTCACCCCAAGGTCTGTACAGATAGACCAGTTGCAATGCTTTCCGGAGCCATTGACACCGTCGAACGGCTTTTCATGGAAAATGACCTTGAGATGATGCTTCTCGGCCACCTTCTGCATTATTATCATGAGCATCATGTTCTGGTCAATGGCCTTCGTTGCCTCGCAGAACACAGGCGCACATTCGAACTGGTTAGGAGCGACCTCGTTATGACGCGTCTGGAGCAATATCCCGAGTTTATATGCCTCTGTCTCGAAATCCTTCATGAAAGCCCCCACCTTGGAAGGTATGGCCCCGAAATAATGGTCTTCAAGCTGCTGGTCCTTTGCGGACGTGTGCCCGATTACAGTCCTGCTGCACAGGACAAGGTCCGGACGTGCATTGTAGAGGGACTCGTCAACAAGGAAATACTCCTGCTCTATGCCGAGATTCACCTGGACAGACTTTACATTCTCGTCAAAGAGGTTGGCAACGGACGCAGCAGCCTCGCTGAGAGCCTGCATGGACTTAAGATTAGGAACCTTTGCATCCAGGGCCTCTCCTGTATACGAGACAAACACCGACGGTATACAAAGGGTCTCATCAAGGATAAACACAGGGGACGACGGGTCCCACGCTGAATAGCCCCTTGCCTCAAAGGTGTTCCTCAATCCCCCGTTCGGGAAACTTGAAGCGTCCGGCTCCTGCTGGACAAGCGCACTTCCATTGAATTTTTCAAATGCCCGTCCGTCCTTTACTGAGACAAAAGCCTCATGCTTCTCCGCCGTGGCATCTGTAAGCGGCTGGAAAAGATGGGTGTAGTGGGTTGCCCCCATCTCAATCGCCCATGCCTTCATTCCGGAAGCGATTTCATTTGCGATGCTCCTGTCAAGCTTGGCGCCGAACCTAACTGATGACAGTACAGCCTCATAGGCCTGCTGGGAGATATACCCTCTCATCTTTTCGAAGTCAAGGACATTCTGTCCGAAATAGCAGGAAACGGGCCTTCCTTCAACGTAGAAACGCTTTGTCTGATGAGTAGATGCCTCATTCAGAGCCCTTTGTCTAAATGTTGCCATAAACGTTTTGTTAATTTGTCAAGATCGCCCGCAAAGGTAAAAAATTTATAGTATCTTTGTACTCGCTGAAGTTAAATAATTGTTAACAATACATCATTATGGCAAGCATATCAGACAAAGCCAGGCAGATGCCGGCATCGGCGATAAGGAAGCTTGTTCCTTATGCTGACGCAGCGAAGAAGCAAGGAGTCAAGGTCTATCACCTTAATATAGGCCAGCCTGACATCAAGTCACCGGATTGCGCACTTGAAGCGGTCAGGAACTGCAGGCTCACCCACATCTCGTATTCACATTCAGCCGGCATGGCTGAATTAAGGGAAGGCCTTTCTGAAAAATACTACAGAAGATTGGGGATAGACATCGACCCGTCAGAGATAATAATAACCGTGGCAGGAAGCGAAAGTGTCAACATGGCAATGGAGATTGCCTGCAACGCAGGGGACGAGATAATTGTCCTTGAGCCGTTCTACACAAACTACAACACATTCGCCTTCCTTAACGGGATTACGCTCAAGGCCATCCAGACAGACATACGCAACGGCTTCCAGGTACCTGACATGGAGGAGTTCGAAAAGGCAATCACACCGAGGACCCGTGCAATACTTGTCTGCAATCCGGGAAACCCTACAGGAACCCTATATTCAAAGGAAAGCATGCTTGCGCTTGGGGAAATCGCAAGGAGACATGACCTGTTCCTGATTTCCGATGAAGTATACAGGGAGTTCTGCTATACAGACGAGCCGCATTTCAGCGCAATGAACATACCCGGCCTGGAGCAGAACGTAATCCTTGTCGACTCTGTGTCCAAGAGATACAACCTCTGCGGGGCACGTGTCGGATGCATCATATCGCACAACAGGGATGTAATGGCAGCCGCAATGAAATATGCACAGATGAGGCTGTGCCCCCCTGTGCTTGGACAGATTGCAGCAACCGGTGCGCTTGACACTCCAGACGAATATTTCGCGGCAGTAAAGGAGGAATACATCATCAGGAGGGACTTCATGATAAACGAGCTGAACAAGATTCCGGGTGTATTCACCCCTGTCCCTATGGGTGCATTCTACACGATTGCAGAGCTGCCGGTTGACGACACCGAAAGCTTCGCCAGATGGATGCTGGAGAATTTCCGTATAGACAACGAGACAACAATGGTAACCCCTGCCGCATCCTTCTACAAGACACCAGGCAAAGGAACCAACCATGCACGCCTTGCTTATGTCCTGGAGATTCCGGAAATGAAAAAGGCCCTGCATATACTCGCAGAGGGACTCAAGGCATATCCAGGAAGAACCATATAAGGAGGCCCTCCAGACGGCCAGACAAACAGCCAGCCCTGCAAGATGAAGAGATTTCTCCAGTCTTGCAGGGCTGACTGCTTCTTTCCGTGTCTCCGCACTCATGAAGCGCGGGAAAGGGCAGGCATCAGATCCGCGCCCTTTTCACAGATATATAGTTGACTATATTCATTATTATATATATTGCCACCGCCAGGATGAAAATCATGGAGAATTTCAGCCTTAGAAGCAATACAAGCAGAGACACCGCCAGGCACAGCGCGATAAAGCCGAAACGCAGCTTATATATAACGGTATCTTTCTTCTGCCCTTTCTTGAATTTCAGGGAGAACATAGGAAGTTCACTGACAAGCATCAGGGACATGATTACAGAAAGCACCGGAAGAAAGACGCCGCCTGCAACCCATTCTGCCAGGAAACTGTCCGGAACAGAATTCACGTAGTGCACAAGGGCTCCACAGAAAATGGCGTTCGCCGGTGTGGCAAGCCCTATGAAATTCTCGCACTGGCGCTCGTCCACATTGAACTTGGCAAGACGCAAGGCAGAGAATACGGCAATGACAAGCGGTATATAGCACAGGATGCCGTTACCAGCAAGTCCAGCCATAAGTCGGTTGAGCATGATGGCAGGAAGCAGCCCGAAGCTGACAAGGTCAGCAAGGGAGTCAAGCTCCTTGCCGATTGCCGAGTAGGCATTCAAGGCCCTTGCAGAAAGCCCGTCAAAGAAATCAAACACGGAGGCGGCCAGCATAAGATAGAATGCCACGTCCGGCCTTCCGTCAAAAGCAGCTATCACACCCAATACCCCGCAGAGCAGGTTCATGGATGTGATAGTATTCGGAATATGTCTGACTATTTTCATAGTTCAAGTTTCAAACAACCTGAAAATAGCTATTTTATGCCAAGTTTCTTCTTGATGTTCTTAGGAAGCGCATCCTTGTGAACAACGATATTGAGGGTCTTGTACCTTACGAAGGCATCTGAGGCATACCATACGCCTTTGTACTTGCCGGCATCTCCCCAAGAGTTCTTCACGATAAAGAACTTGTTGCCATTCTGGTCCTGGGCCACGCCATATATATGCATACCATGGTCGTCAGTAGTCTGCTTGTTGTCATATGCTATCTGGCGCATCTCCTGGGTGATCTTCTTCTCAACTGATGTTGCTGGCTGCTGAGGCTTTGCGCTCTCGTCCTTTCCTACCCAGTGCTCCTGGTCAGAACCTGCACCCGGCTTCTCATCTACATCCGGGATTGTAGCAAGCCCGTTGCGTGTAAATCCAGCCTCGCTGACATCAGAGCCCCATGCAATCGAATATCCCTTGTCAATTGCATTGTACATGACCTCCATGAACTCATCGATAGGAAGATTGTACGCTGTATCCCAGCGCCAGTTGTCGCAGACCTCAATCACGAACGGCTCATAGAAAGGATGGTGGGTGAAGGAAGTGAGGTTCACATAATCATCAGTGTTGATGCCGAGATAATCCCTGAAAGACTCAGGAGTGTATGCAGCCCCGTTATACTCGAATTCCTGCGGATATTCACCGAGGTAAGCCGAGATTATGCCGTCATATCCCTTGATCCATGCCGGTGTAAGCTTCTTGTTAGGGTTCTTTGCAACAGCTTCAACATATGCAGCAAGCACTGCGTCCATCTCTGAATGCTCCGGCTTCTCTGTACCGTAGTTAAGCCCCTCCATCTCGCACTGCGGAACGATACCGTAGTCCTTGATTACATGGAACACATCACCGAAAGAGCTTCCTGCGCTGAATCCGAGCTTGCCGTCAAGCCTTACATACTTTACTGCCCTGTCATGATATGATTTGCCGACAACAAACATCTCAGAAAGGTCAATGTCCTCCAGCCCCTTGGTCCTGAGAATCTCTGACTCAACAAACGAAAGTGCAGAGAAGCACCAGCATGTACCGGAACGGTACTGGTTCTTGATACTTGTAACCGGAACCTCCTTCACGACAGTGAACTCATACTCCGATGCTTTGCCATCCTTTTCCTGGCCTTGCGCCCAGGACGGAACTGCTGCGGCAGCAGTCGCTGCAGCAGCCATGATAAACATTCTGATATTATTCATATTCATAAAATTAAAATATTCTTGCGAACACAAAACATACAAAGTTAGCAATAATTTTCTTTATTTTGTAAATTCGCAGCCTATAATATCTAAAAATATGAAGCAAGTCAATGTCCTATATATACACGGAATGGGAGGTGGAGGCGACAGCCGTATCCCCGGAATACTCAGGGACCGTATACGTCCGCTGATCCTCGGGGACCGCGAAATAAATGTCAATGTCATTGTCAGGACCTACAGCTTTGACCCGGAGACAGCCAGGGAGCAGATTGCAGGATGGCTGGATGAACTGTCACCTGTCCTTATAGCCGGAGAATCGCTCGGCTCCCTCAATGCCATCAGGATAAAGGGCCTGCCGCACGTGCTGGTATCCCCTTCCCTCAATGCTCCGCTGTATCTTGGCTATATGGCTTTCCTCGCCCTCGTCCCAGGCGTCACAGCCCTTCTTGACCGTATATACAGGCCAAAGGAGGGAGACCGCCAGAGACTTCATTTCAACTTCAGGACATTGAGGAAATACAGGCAGCTGAGACGCGAGGCCCTGGCATGCAGCCCATATAGAGGAGGCACAGACTATTTCTATGCATTTTTCGGTGAGAATGACCATTACAGGAAGAGCGGCATCGTCAGCATACACACCTGGAAGCGATATTTCGGGAAAGAATCATTCTCAATATACCCGGGGACACATTTCATGGAAGAGGAATTTGTAGAGAGCCTGCTTATTCCGAAGATAACGGAACTGATCGGCAAAGGAATATGATGGAGCTTCTCATAACACTGATAATGCTTGCATTCATCGAAGCCGTCCTTGCGGCCGTTGTCTGCGTCCTTGCCGGCATCGCTGCAATGTCAGGCCACAGATTCAGGAAAGCGGTCTCTGCGGGAATGTGGATACTGGTTATCCCGCCGCTGGTCACAGCCTATGGAACATTGATAGGGCGCAATGCCTATATGACAGTACCTGTCGACATTGTCTCCGGAGACATACCGGAGAATTTTGACGGGTACCGTATCGTACACATTTCCGACCTCCACCTCAGCTCGTTCAGCTCGCGCCACAGGTCACTGGAGAAAGCTGTGGAGAAGATAAACCGGCTTGAACCAGACCTGATAGCCATGACAGGAGACCTGATAACGTTCAGCCCGTCCGAAATAGACGGATGCGACACGATACTGTCCAGGCTTGATGCAAGGGACGGGGTGTTTTCCGTTCTCGGCAACCATGACTATTGCATATATGACAGGCGCAGCAAGAGAAAAGCCACACAGGATGTGGTTGAAAAGGTAATCGCAGCGGAAAGGGAGCTTGGCTGGCATGTCATGCTCAACGGGCACACTGACATCATCAGGGGAAACGACACGATAAGCATAATAGGTGTCGAGAACACATCCGCATCAGACAGGTTCCCCTCTTACGGGAATCTCAGGAAAGCAACTGAGGGAGCATGCGGGAGGTTCAAGATATTGCTCAGCCACGACCCGACACACTGGAGAATGGAAGTAGCCGGGAAAAGCGACATCGGGCTGACGCTTTCCGGACACACACATGCCATGCAGATGTCAGTTTTCGGATGGTCGCCCAGCAGCCTCATCTATGACGAGAGCCGCGGACTTTACGAATACTGCAACACAGATAAAGAAAGTACCGCCGGAGACAACCGGCAGTACCTATATGTAAATATCGGTCTCGGAGAGACTGGCTTTCCTGCAAGGATCGGGGCAAGACCGGAAATCACGGTCATCACCCTGCATTCTGAATCACACACAGGAAAACAGTAGAAAGCTATTCAAGGCTGAATACAGCAGGCACTCCGGAAGCGGAATCCGGGGCAATCCAGACGCTGAATTCACCTGGCTCCGCAGTATGCACGAGAGTGCTGTGGGCGAAAGCAAGGTCTCCGTCTGAAAGTTCAGCCGAATGCCAATATGCAAGATCATCCTCAGAGAGCACAAATTCCACTTTTGCGGTCTCCCCTTTCCTGATGAACACCTTATTGAAGCCTTTAAGCTCCTTCACAGGACGTACAAGTGAGCCGACATGGTCGCGTACATACAGCTGGACAGCCTCTGCGGCGTCGAAGTCCCCGGTATTGGTTATCTCGCAGCTGGCCGTCAGGCTTCCTCCGCGCGCAAGCCTGTCGGAAGACAATGTGACAGGGCCATAGGAGAACTCCGTATACGATTTTCCGTAGCCGAAAGGATACAGCGGAGAATCACCGGCATCAAGATGATAGGATGTAAATCCGAGGGATGTCTGCTTCGTGCCGACCTCTATGTCATCTATCAATGTGATGTCCGCTGCAGGACGCCCAGTATTCTTGTGTGCATAATATATAGGAACCTGGCCAACCATGCGCGGCATCGTCACAGGAAGCTTCCCGGATGGCACTTCCTTGCCGAATATCACGTCCGCAAGTCCTGGTCCCGCCATTGTACCTGCATGGAACGAGTAGAGTACAGCATCTGCAAGCCCGGCCTCATATCCGATAGTCAGAGGACGTCCGGCCATCACGACAAGCACAACAGGCTTTCCTGTATTCTTCAGGGCCTTAAGGAGTTCTGTCTGTGCACCTGGCAGGCTTATGTCTGCCCTGCATCGCGCCTCTCCGGAGAGGACAGCCTCTTCACCGGCAAAATACAGCACCACATCTGCATTCCGTGCAGCCTCACATGCCTTCCTGATTCCTTCCGCACTCTTGTCACGGCTGTAGGACAGCCCAGGCTCGGCTATCACACGTACCTTATCTCCATACATGGAGCGGATTGCAGCAAGAGGAGTCACAGAATGCTCCGGTTCTCCATCGAAACACCATGTGCCGATCTGGTCTGCAGGAGAATCAGCGAGAGGACCGACTACTGCGACCGACCTCACTGACGCACCGACAGGAAGCACCTTTCTGTCATTTTTCAGGAGCACAGCAGATTCCGCAGCCGCACGCCTTGCCTTCCCGAGTGATTCGTCAGAATAGAAGATGTCCTCACCCGTAACATCCACATAAGGATTGTCAAACAGGCCAAGCCTGAATTTAAGGCGCAGGACGTTACGCACTGATTCATCTATATATTTCTCGCTGACAGTGCCTTCCTTGACAAGGTCAGCAAGATGCGAGATATAGGCATATCCCATCATGTCCATATCAATTCCGGCATTCGCAGCCTTGCCTGCAGCCTCTTTCAGGTCATGGCAGAATCCATGCGGAATCATCTGCTCTATTGAGCCCCAGTCGCTTACCATCATCCCGTCATACCCCCATTCATCACGCAGGACGGTCCTGTTAAGGAAAGCGTTTCCGGAAGAAGGGACACCATTGATGTCGTTGAACGAACACATGAATGTCGCGGCACCGGCATCTGCGGCAGCCTTGAAAGGCGGGAGATAATATTCGCGGAGCTGAAGCTCCGGAATCCAGGTTGTGTTGTAGTCCTTTCCGGACTCGGTCGCGCCATATGCGGCAAAATGCTTTGCACAGGCAGCCACGGAAGACGGGTCACTCAGTTCATTTCCCTGGAATCCGCGCACCATGGCAGCCCCCATCACGGATGCGAGATAAGGGTCCTCGCCGCATGACTCGGCAATACGTCCCCAGCGCGGGTCACGTGTCACGTCAATCATCGGCGCGAATGTCCATCTGATTCCCACGGAACTCGACTCAATGGCCGCTATGCGCGCACCATCCTCAGCCACCTGCGGATTCCAGCTGGCAGCCTGTCCCAGAGGGATAGGGAAAATTGTCTTGAATCCATGGATAACGTCACGTGCAAAGACGAGCGGAATGCCGAGACGGCTTTCCTCGACTGCAACCCTCTGAAGTTCATTGATGACTCCAGGATCAAGTTCATTCAGGATGGATCCGACCTTGCCCGCACGTATCTGTGCCGTCATGTCATCTGCAAGTCCGATTCCGGTAAGCTGGTTCATCTGCCCGATCTTCTCCTCAAGGGTCATCCTGGAAAGCAGGGAATCAATCTTCTGCTCCACCGGATCCTTTTCAGAGCAGGCCGCCATGGCAAAGGCAGAGGCAGAAAACAATAATATTTTGTCTAACAGTCTCATATAGTTCATTTAACATTTATCTATTTCGCAGACAGGCGGAACCAGTTCAATGACGGGGATGCTCCGGAGTTGCCGGCAACCCTGAAAATCTGCTTCCCCGCCCCGAGGCTGACCGTTGCCGAAACAGTCTCCCAGACACTTGCGGTATTGCTCATCTCCACAGGCACGGCAGTGCCGTCACCGAACGTGAAGACAATCTCACTGTCACGGTATGCAGAGTATCTTGCTTCAAGGACATATTCCCCAGCAGAAGGCACATCTATCTGGTATTCAGCCCATGTACCGGAGACAAGGTCATTCAGTTCAAGCAATCCCACATTGTCTGAGGAAGGCTTCAGGTGCACAGCACCATTGACTGCCACATAATGCTCAGCCGGTATCAGCTGTCCTGGAGAATAATATAGGGACTTGTCAAATGTGGACATATCCACAAACACTCTTCCAAGGTCAGTAAGGGAAACGGAAGTATTGCCGAAGCCAGACGGACTTGTCAAAAGTGAATTATGGCACTCTGCCTCACCGTTTCCACGCGGAATGAACCATGCATAGCGGAAGACATCCGGATCAGACTCAAGATAATTGATTGTCTCAACCATATATTTCATCTGGTTGTCCGCTGATATGTTTTTACTGTCCCAGGCACAGAACTCCGTAAGCCAGATAGGCTTGCCGTATTTCTTGAATCCTTCTACATAGTTCTTGACGGCGGCGGCACTTCCCATATAGCAATGGATTGCAATGCCATCCACATCATCTATGGACACACCCGGCTGTGCGAAGAATTCATCAAGCCATTTCCACGGGTCATTGTAGCCGGCAAGTGTACCATAGTTCATAGCCGGTGAAATCAGCTTCATGCCGAGCTCAGCGGCAAGTGCCTTTAGCGCAGGCCAGTGGGAAGCAGCCTGGGCCGGAGTCATCTCGGCCTGGTCTGTAAGGTTCGGCTCATTGAAGGCAAGGATATACCTGGCCTCCGGATGCGCCTTCTTGTAATTGCGGAAATTGTCAGGGTTGTAGATGTCATTCCACGCCATTTGTATGAATTCCATACCATATTTGCTGAACTCCGCCTCCACCTTTGCCGCAGGTATATTGCCGGACCAGTTGTATGACCATGTACATGCCGGGCCCAGCAGCGCACAATCCTGTTCAGGCAAAGTGCTGAAATTAAAGCTCACTCCCCTTTTCGGGCTTTTCTGCTGCATATTTTCATAAGTCAGCACGACGTCCGGGCTTTCTTTTTCACAGGACATGGACAGAAAGGCCGCCACAGCAGCGAGAACCATCAATCTGATTTTCATAGTCATTTCTGATAAACCTTTACAAAGTCTACATACATTGAAGCGGATCCATTATTCAGGGCTGTAATTCCGCCTGCATTGAGAATACCTGTAAAATAGCCTCCTACAGCAAGATTCAATACGATAAAGAAATCATGGTGGAAATATTTCCCCACAGCCCAGTCTCCATCCATCTCTGTCAGCCCCATCTCGTAATAAGGCTGCACGTCCGGGTATTTGTCCATGTCCACATACATCTTGACTGCAGATTCATCCCACACGCAGGTATACAGGTGGTATTCATCATCCTGAAGGCTGTAGCTCCATGTAGAGGCCTTGGCATAGTTCGGATAGCCTCCATTGATATAATATCCCCAATGGCACGCACCGTTGAAATACCTGTCCTGGGAGCCGGCCCCGATGCCTGATGCATTGCCCATCTCAAGGATATCGATTTCACCGCAGCGCGGCCAGCCGACCTCTGAATAGTCAGCACCGAGCATCCAGAATGCAGGCCAAAGCCCGTTCGCAGTCCTGGGAAGCCTTATACGGGCCTCCACCTTGCCATGCGTGAACTCGAATTTCCCGCTTGTGTTGATACGGCCCGAAGTAAAGTTCTTCCCGCCGAAATCCTCCTTAACGGCAGTCAGTATAAGACATCCGTTTTTCTTTATCGGGTCTGTCCCGACCGAGACATTTCCGGAACGGTAATACTGCAGCTCGGCATTTCCTCCGCCGTCCCCGTTCACCTCAATACGCCATTTGCTTTCGTCAAGGGAGCCGTCGTCGAACAGGTCCTCCCATACAAGACGGTAGCCGTCTGTCTCTCCCGTCCCTTCGTTCTTTTCCTGCTCCCCTCCATTGTCACTTTCAATCTTTTCCGCTGTACATGAGCATGCTATGGCAATAGGAAAGAGAACACCAAGAAATAATGCCTTTCTCTTTATCATTATAAGAATACATTTTTACAAGAATCCCCCATTTGATTGGGAAATGGGGGATTCAAGACATTTGATTAACCAATTTTGCAACAACTATTTCTTGTAGAAGAAGATAGCATCCATGTCAAGAGTTGTTCCAGTTTCTCCACCGCTGAGGAATGTGAAGAAGTTCTCTGAAGTAGCATCTGCAGCGAAATTGATAGGAGTGTCTGCAAGGCATACCTCATACTCATTCCACTCACCGGTCTTGTACTCGCCGCTTACCGGAGTCAGACGTATCTCGTTACCGTCAGTGAATGTTCCGGCAGGATCTCCGAACACGAAATTGTACGCTCCGCCAGCCCAGTGGATCTGTCCGACATGTGAAGACACCTGCTCTGACTTATAGGCGAAATGGAAATACCAGTCTGACTCATTGCCTGCGATAGCCTTGAACTTAGCCCAGTCGGAAGCCCTGTCAACAAGTCCGTCTGCTGTAAGGTTGTATGCAGCGCCAGACCAGCCAACTGTAGTCACATAGAGGTTAACCCATTCATCAGTGAAACCATAGGAGTTCAATCCTGAGCAGGTTCCTCCTGCATATGTTCCTTCCCATACATAGAGGGCGATGCCGTCCTTGTCGCTGTCTGTAGTATAAGGCATCATGTTAACGGTAACCTTAGACTTGATCGCCTCAAGTTCCTCTGCTCCGAGCTGCACTACTATATACTCTGAGCCTGAAAGGCTTGCAGGAAGAGTTATGCCAGGAAGTTCGCCACCTTCGTTACCTGTTCCTGGAGTTCCATTGTCCTTATTGCATGATACAAGAGCTGTTGACAGCATTGCTGCCATTGCGAAAAAAGAAATAATCCTTTTCATGATTGTGTTGATTTAAAGTGTTAATAATTTTGATTCAGTATAGATTTTAATAACCAGAATTCTGTGAAAGTCCGCCAAGCAGGAGTTCCTCATGAGGGATAGGGAAAAGTTCATGCTTCCCTTTTACAAAGACGCTCATTTCCGCCTGGGCCTCAAGGGTTTCCTGAGCCTTATATGCGTCCATTATCTCTTTGGCCACACCCCAGCGCACAATGTCGAACCACCTGTGTCCCTCCATCGCAAGCTCTACACGGCGTTCGTGGCGCACTGCAAGCTCAAGGTCTTCCGGCGTATCGGAAAGCTGGCGCATGGCATAGCCGTTCCTGTAGTCCGGCACAGAATACCCTGGAAATTCAGGAAGGATATCCTTAGTGCCCCTCGCCCTTGCACGCACCATTTCAAGGTATGTCTTTGCTGCAGGAGTGTCACCTGCCTTAAGGCAAAGCTCAGCATACATAAGATAGAAGTCAGACAGCCTGAAGACCACGTTGTTGAGAGGAGACCTTGAATCATGGGACAGTTCCTCGTAGCTTCCGTTGACTGTGAGCGTACGCTTTACCGCGAGGTTGCGGCAGCCGAGATATATTTCCTCAGCAAGGTTGGACATCTCGCTGTCCTTTGGCACCCTGACAGCTTCAGAAAGCCTCGGGTCATTAACCTCAAATTCAGCGACAAGGTTATCTGTCGGCTTGTTGAAGCCCCATCCGGAATTCTCAGACTGCGTCGACCGGGAGCGTATCATTATTGTCGTGAAAGTCCCCCTGGTGAAGCCGTTGCCCTCACCATAGTCTGAAGTAGGTTCATCCGTATACTGTATTTCAAATATAGACTCAGGGCCATTTTCCCCTTCAAGAGTGAAGTTATCCCCATATTTGCTGCAAAGGCTATATTCTCCAGCCTGCTCATTCAGGAATTTCTCAGCCCAGGTCCTCGCCTCGCCATAGCAGTCAACTGTTGCCTGTGCTCCGGCAAAGCCGCTTGCCGTGTAGTCTCCCCAGTACATATACACCTTCGCAAGCATCGCCTGGGCAGCACCCTTTGTCGCACGTCCGAGGTCAGCCGCATCATATCTGCTCTTGTTGACAAGCCCGGACTCGGCATCCTTGAGGTCTGAGACTATCAATCCGAAAATCTCATCAATGCTTGCCCTTGGCTGTATCCAGCCGTCACTGCTGTATATCGGGGCCTCCACCTTTGGCACCCCTCCAAAGACACGCACAAGACTGAAATAATAATATGCACGGAGGAATTTGGCCTCGCCTATAAGCCTGTCCTTCAGGTCCTGGGTCATGTCATCACCATCCACCTCCATGGCACTGATCTGCTCTATTGCAAGGTTCGCCCTGCCTATACCCTGGTATTTCGCCCTGTAATAGTCCAGCAGCAAGCCATTGTTGTCGATGGTCTTGAAATTCTCGATGTCGTACGCATCTGCCATATCGGAGATGTTCTGCCCACCCTTCAGGGCATCATCAGAGGCGATGTCACCGATGAACCATTCACTGAAATAAGTGCTGTTGTACTCCCACATCAGAGGAGCATATGCGGCATTTACAGACTGTATGGCCGCCTCTGAAGCAATGAAGAAATCCCCGACATTGATCAGCATGGGGCTGTCTTCCCTGAGCCAGTCATTGCAGCCGGCAAAGACAACTGAGGAGAGGCAGAAAACACCATATTTAATATATCTTTTCATATTTCCTTTCCGTTAGAAGTTAAAGTTGACACCGAACATGAAAGTCCTTGACTGCGGATAGTTTCCATAGTCCACACCTCCGCCGACCTCTGGGTCGTAGCCTGTGTAGTTGGTGAATGTCAACAGGTTGTTGCATGAGACATAGAGACGGCAGCGGGACATCTTGATCTTGCTTGTCCATTTCTGCGGAAGCGTATAGCCGACCTGGAGATTCTTGAGCCTCAGATAAGAGCCGCTCTCTATCATGCGGCTGCTATCCAGCTTATTGTTCGGGCTTCCCTTAGGATTAGGGATTGTACCGCCCGGGTTAGATGCCGTCCAGACATTTTTCATTGTACGGCTGAGAGTTGCCTCATTTCCTGTACCTTCCGTGCGGAACCTCAGGGCATTGAAGATTTCATTTCCATATACTCCCTGGAAGAAGAGCTGTACATCAAGGCCTTTCCACTCCAGCCCCATGTTAAGGCCGTATGTAAGCCAAGGGAACGGATTGCCAAGGTCTGTCTTGTCGTTCTCATCGATGACCCCGTCATTGTTCAGGTCCCTGTATTTTGCGTCTCCTGGGGAATATACCGGGTTCTCGGTGCCCCATAGATGCGCAGCAATCTCTTCGTCACTCTGGTATATACCTTCATATTCATATCCCCAGAATGTGTAGAGAGCATACCCCTCGTCACAGATTGTACGGTCTCCGTATACCCTTT
The DNA here is from genome assembly GCA_947179325.1 of uncultured Bacteroidales bacterium. Classification (GTDB taxonomy): domain Bacteria; phylum Bacteroidota; class Bacteroidia; order Bacteroidales; family UBA932; genus Cryptobacteroides. Next base: position 18,729 of record CAMXAU010000032.1, read on the forward strand.
CACCTCCATTGAGGGCAGTAAGCCTGTTCTTGATGAAAGAGACATTGCCGCCGATGCTGTAGTCCACCTGCCCGACGCGGTTCCGGTGATTCAGGGTCACCTCGACTCCCTGGTTCCTTACCGTCCCGACATTTGCAGTGGCGTCATAGCGGTTGCCGACATGCGCCGGTGCCTTCACACTGAGGAGCATCTCCTTTGTATCCCTCTGGAAAAGTTCAACTGTTCCTGTGAGCTTGTTGTTCAGCACCCCGAAGTCAATTCCGAGGTTCCACTGCTCCGTGCTCTCCCATTTCCCACCATTGTTCACGTATGTCAGAATAGTCGCACCGTTCGCAAGCTGCTGGCTGCTGCCAAGGACGTAGTCAACGAATGTCGGCCCGTTGTTCATTATCTTGAGCGTAAAGGCATCGTCACCTATCTTGTCATTTCCGATAAGTCCCCATCCTGCACGGAGCTTGAGGTCATCAAGCCAGCTGATTCCGCCCATGAAGCTTTCCTTGCTGATCCTCCAGGCGATTGCAGCTGAAGGGAAATATCCCCACAGGTTGTCCCTGAACTTGCTTGACGCATCTGCCCTGAAGTTCACAGTAGCGAGGTAACGGCTGTCATATGAATAATGCAGACGTCCAAGCAGAGAGAAGCGTCTGCTCCTTGCTGCAGAATCAGAAGAATTTGTCCTGTTCTCAGTTGTCTGCGAGAGATACCAGTTCTTCTCTTCCGGATTAAGGATTGAGGAGCCGGCTCCACCGATAGAATAATAGTTGTACTCCTCTGTTGTCTGTCCGGCCATGACAGAGAAGCTGTGTTTCCTGATGTCACGGGCATATGTCAGCGTATTCTCCACAATTACAGTAGAATACCTTGACATCGAACTTTCTATGAAGTTATTGTCACATTTGTCATAGACCGAATACTGATACTCATCCTTGAAAGTCTTGTGACGCAGGTTCGTCAGGTCAAGGCTGACATCCGAACGGAATGTAAGGCCCTTGACAGGTGTAAGTTCCAGGAAGATGTCACCGACCCAGCGTTCTGTCTTGTCTGAAGGATGGGTATGCTCCACCATTGAAAGCGGATTGACGACATTCTTGAAATTGGACGCAGCACTTATCTGTCCGCCAAGGTCATCCCCACGCCAGTTACGTGCATTTGAAGGATAGCGCGCCGGATCCCATGGTGCCATGGCGATTGCAGCAGAAAGGACTGAAGCCGCCGGGGAGCTGCTGTTGTTCATCGCATTCCTGCCCCACGAGTTCATGAATGTCAGGTTCTCACCTATTTTCAGCCATCGGGTAATCTTGTGCGATGAATTGGCACGCAGCGTAACCCTGTTATAATCAGAGCCAATGATTGTACCTTCCTGGTTGAAGTAACTTGCGCTGATGGCCCAGCTGCTCTTGTCATTGCCTCCGTCAAAAGAGAGATGGTAGTTCTGTATCACTGAATTGCGGAAAACCTCGTCCTGCCAGTCCGTATCAATCGTAGAGTAGTCCATATTGGACGGATAATAGCGAGAGTTTCCTATAAGGTACTGCTTCACCCACTCGTTACGGCCCTGCTGGTTCAGCACATCGATGAACTTCTGGTTGCCGACCATCTCCGCAAGTGTATGCGAGAACTCATCCGCATTCATGAGGTCAAGCTTGCGCCATCTCGTCTGCACACCGGCATATGCGTCGAAAGAGACACGGATACGTCCCTCCTCGCCACCTTTCTTGGTAGTGACGAGAATCACGCCATTCGCTCCCCTGGAACCATAAATGGCCGTTGCAGAAGCATCTTTCAGGATTTCTGTTGAAACGATATCGTTAGGGCTGACATAGGAGATGTCGCTGACGATGACTCCGTCCACTACATATATAGGTGAACTGTCATTAACTGTACCGATACCGCGGATACGGACCTGGGCAGACGCACCCGGCTGTCCTGAGTTTGAAGAGACCGTCACTCCGGCTGCAAGCCCCTGGAGGGCGTTGTCAAGACCGGCTGCCGGTGTTTTCTGGAGCTGATCAGCCTTTACTGATGCGACCGAGCCTGTCAGGTCGCTCTTTTTCATGACACCGTAACCGATTGCAACGACCTCGTCGAGCATTACGGCGTCTGTCTTCATTACGACATTTACCTGCCCCCCCCTGTCAATCTTTTGTTCTACATCGACAAAACCGATTGAAGTGAAAAGCAAAGTCTGTCCCTGGCTTACATTAATAGTATAGGCGCCATCAAGGTCTGTAGAGGTACCGGACGTTGTCCCCTTTATCACGACAGAGACTCCCGGCAGAGGAAGCCCGTCATCTTCAGAGGTAACCACGCCAGAAACCGTTACAGCCTGGGCGAAAGAAAATTGCATAAACAGCAATAGTCCGAACAAGGAAAGGATTACTTTCTTCATTATGTGGTTAATAAAAATGATTATAAATCTGGACTCACCGGAATCTCCGGTTCCAATTCCTGCTGCAAATCTAACACGTTTTATGACACATCAGTCATTCAGGCCATTCACAAAAACTCTACAAGCATATTTTACACACTATACAAATACTCTACATTGATTATATATATTATTGATAATCAAAAGTTTTACAGAAAACATAAAATCTCTCAAAGAAAAATCCCCCAAAAATCAACTCACATATTGCGATAATTTATATTTTTGCAGGACCACATATAGAAAAGACATGGGACAGAACCTGGGAAAATTCATATTGGCTGCGGCATTCATACTGTCTGCCGCCTCTGCGGCGCACGCAAACTATCCAGTAGTGCGCAATTTCAGCAAGACAGAATACCGCTCCGGCACACAGAACTGGTCCATATCGCAGGACAGTGACGGAGGCTGCGTATATTTTGCCAACAACAGCGGCCTTGTAGAGTTCGACGGCAACAGCTGGTCCACCTATCCTATCAAGAACTACACGAATGTAAGGTCTGTATTGTCAGAATCAGGAAAAATATATGCCGGTGGCTTCAATGAATTCGGCTTCTACTGCCTTGATGCTTCAGGAAAGATGGAATACCATTCCGAGACATCGAGGATGCCTATAGAAGGAGGTACCGAGGAGATCTGGAGAATCCTGAAAATCGATGAGTGCCTTTTTCTGCAGAGCAACAAAGATGTTTTAAAGTTTGACGGAACGTCATTTGAACGTTACAGAACTGAAGACAAGATTGAATGCTCCGCCACAGGCAGAGGCACGGTTCTCATTGCCACCAGGAAAAACGGAATAATGGCACTGAGCGGCTCCGACTTCGTCACAATGCCTGGAAGCGACTTCTTTAAAGGCAAGAAGATCTGCGCAATGCTGAACTATGACAAAGACAGGATAATGGTCGTGACCGAAGAGGACGGGATATACATATATGACTGGAACAGCCTGGCCGGATGGAACCAGGGAGACATGTGGCGAAAGATGTCCGGGAAACAGATATTCTGTGCGGCCACAGACGGTTCAAGCATAGCATTCGGCACTGTCGGCGACGGAGTCTTCATCATGGAAGGAAGCACCGGGAAGGCCATACACCTTGACAAGAAGACCGGCCTGCAGAACAACACTGTGCTCAGCATGTCTTTTGACAAGTCCGGGAATCTGTGGCTGGGACTGGACAAGGGTATCGACTATGTAATCCTGAACTCGCCGGAAAGGACGCTTTTCGGCTCCGACAATACATGCGGTGCCGGGTATGCATCCCTTGAATCAGAAGGAAGGCTGTACCTCGGCACAAACCAGGGACTATATTATATGGAGCATTCACCGGTAGACGGGGAGCAGAAAGGCCAGGTCAAGAATGTGCCGGATATGGGAGGGCAGGTCTGGTGCATTGAGGAAATCGACGGTACTGTCTTCTGCGGCAATGACCGGGGGCTGTTCGTCATTGACGGGAACAGGGCCACACGGATTCCAGGAATCAGCGGCACATGGAAAATAATGAAGATGAGGAGCAGGCAAGGCATCATCATGGGATGCAGCTATGACGGGCTGTTCACCCTGAGGAAGGCAGGCGGGAAATGGGAGCATCACATGGTTGAAGGATTCTGCGAATCAAGCGGCCGCTTCGAGGAAGACAGGTTTGGATGCATATACCTGTACCACTGGATGAAAGGGACATTCCGCCTCTGCATGGACGAAGAATGCAGAAAAGTGACGGACATAACATATTGCGCAGAGAACATCGGCCTTCCGGGGGAGAAGAACAATATACCTAATATATATAAAGGAGACGTGGTGCTCTCTTCTGACAAAGGATTTTTCAGATACGACCCGGACAAGGGGAAAGTATCCCCTGCAGATGAGCTGAACGAACTGTTCCAGAGTCCGCCGAAGGGCCTTGACATGTCACAGTCACCATGGAATGATGACATCATATTCACGTCTGGCGACATGAATGCCATCGCCTATACAGACAGGGACGGGAAGAGGAGAATAGATTCGCTCGCCCTTAACGGCATAGCCCAGAAGCAGATCCTGGGATTCGAGAACATCTGCTTCATAAACGGAGACTGCATCCTGCTGAACACGGAAGACGGCTTTTCGATAATCGACACAGGAAAGATAAAGAACGGGTACACAAAGGAATCATCGCAGGTGTTCATCAAAGGCATATCAACGGTAAAGGGAACGGAGTACTCCCCTGTCTTCGGTGCAAGGAGTCCGGAATATGTCTCCGGGAAGGAGATAAGGGTCCCGTACTCCAGCAATTCATTGAGGTTCGACTTCGTATGTCCGCAATATGAAGACAAGAATGCCATAATGTACAGCTATATGCTCGAAAGATACGACAGCCAATGGTCCGAATACACAGCAGAGTCATACAAGGACTACACAAAGCTACCTTTCGGCAGATACACTTTCAGGGCAAAGGCAATAAACCTCCTCGACAACTGTGAGTCCGAGACAGAGATACAGTTCAGCATAGCTGCACCATGGTATGCATCAGTACCTGCATTTGCGTTCTACTTCTTCCTGCTCTCCGTGCTCGGCTACATCCTGCTGCGCATGGCAGAGAACATCTCGAAGAAACGCACAAGGGAACTGGAGAAAGAGAAGAATGCAGAAATCGAGCGCCTCAAGACCCAGACGCTGGAGAATGACCTGAAGCATAAGTCGCATGACCTCGCCTCATCCACGATGAACCTCATAAGGAAAAACGAGATTCTCCTGGATATCAACGGCAACATCAACAAGACGCTCGGCTACATCAGGGACGCGGAGATGTCCAAGACAACAAAGCTCCTGAACAAGATCCAGATGGATATTAAGGAAAACATCGAGCATGACGACTACTGGCAAAAGTTCGAGCATAATTTCGACATAGTCTACGAAAGCTACCTGAAAAGGCTCGGCGAAAGATACCCGTCAATATCAATTGGAGACAAGAGACTATGCGCATACCTGAAAATGGGAATGAGTTCGAAAGAAATCGCCATGCTCCTGAACATGTCCGTGCACAGTGTGGAGATGGCAAGGTACAGGCTGCGCAAAAAAATGGAACTCAACCGTGATGTAAACCTGGTTGAGTTCCTGCAACACTTCTGATTTAATATCTGTATATCAATAATTTTCCGCATGAATCTCGAAATACGCCTTTGCATGGCTGCATACAGGGCAGATTTCCGGTGCTTTCTTGCCGACTACGATATGTCCGCAATTATTGCACTCCCACACCATATCGTTGTCCCTTGAGAATACAAGACCCTCCTTTACATTCTTAAGCAGCTTGCGGTAACGCTCCTCGTGCATCCTCTCGACAGCCGCGACCTTTTCAAAAAGGACTGCGATATCCTTGAATCCCTCTTCACGCGCCTCTTTGGCAAAACCATAATACATGTCAGTCCATTCGTAGTTCTCACCCTCGGCAGCATCAAGCAGGTTCTCCTCGGTACCAGGGACCTCCCCGCCGTGAAGGAGCTTGAACCATATCTTCGCGTGCTCTTTCTCATTATGTGCTGTCTCCTCAAAAAGGTCACCGATCTGGACATATCCGTCCTTCCTTGCCTTTGATGCATAATAGAGATACTTGGTGTGAGCCTTGGACTCACCTGCAAAGGCCTCCATCAGGTTAGCCTCAGTCTTGGTTCCTTTCAACTTTTTCATAACAAGATGTTTTTAATAATATTTCCTATAATCTTCTGGAATTGTCAATCCGGGGCGAGAGCAAATCAAAAAGCGTTCCAAATGTATTTTTTTGAAGATATCGGAAATAGTTTCTAACATTTTTATTATCTTGCAATGATTTATTACTTATCATAGGACTCAAAGATGAACAAACAGAATACAGAAGCCCTTTCACTGCCTGAGAGACATGCCAGGATATTGGCCATGCTCCAGCAGAACGGTTCAATAGCTGTAACGCAGCTCGCAGAGACATTCAAAGTCTCGGAAGTCACGATACGAAAGGACCTTTCATATCTTGAACAGCAGAAAAAGCTATACAGGACGCACGGGAGCGCAATCCTCATAAGCCCCTATATCGGGGACAGGCATATCAATGAAAAGGAAAAGAAAAACATCGCCGAGAAGCAGGCAATCGGCAAGGCTGCCGCAAGCCTCGTCACTCCGGATGACTCCATCATAATAGCCTCGGGAACCACCCTCACATATTTTGCACGGGAAATCCAGCCGCAGGGAAAGCTTACCGTCATAACATCCTCGCTGCCTGTGACTACAATACTGTCACAGCAGAGCCAGGTTGACCTGATGCAGCTTGGAGGAATAACAAGGAACAGCTCCATATCCGTAGTCGGTCCATTTGCTGAGCAGATGCTCTCCAACTTCAATTGCAGCAAACTGTTCCTCGGTGTCGACGGAATCGACCTCGACTTCGGCCTGACCACGACCAACATGCTGGAGGCGCAGCTCAACAAGGTCATGATGAATACATCGCAGCAGGTTGTAGTCCTTGCGGACAGCACAAAGTTCGGAAGAAGAGGCTTCAGCAAAATCTGCGACCTGGAGTCAGTGGACAGGATCATCACAGACAGCGGTATACCTCCGCTTTATCTTGACGGCCTAAACAAGCAAGGCATAGAAGTTACCGTAATTGACATGTAACGCCTTTCGTCCGAAAGCCAAAAGTTTCACAGCAAAAGCACAAATTAAATTTCGCAACCAAAATTCGCCTTTTGACATTTTGTTTATTATAATGCCGTTTTCGAAGCAAAAGTAATTTTATCTTATATTTTTTATTACTTTTGCATTCGAAACCTGCATTTATACAAACTACATGGTTAAAAGAATCCTTACGGCTGCATTCCTGGCAGCGATTTCACTTGCGGCGTATGCTTCAGAAGCATCCAGATACAATCCTGTAGCGGACCCTAAGGCTACAGTCGAGTTCGGGAACGCCAGATTTACTGTCCTCACGCCAAGGCTCATCAGGATGGAATGGGCGGAAAACGGCAGATTCGAAGACAGGGCCACCCTTGCAATTGTCAACAGAAACCTTGATGTACCTTATTATAAGGTAAAGAAAAACGGTGGCAGACTGACATTGCAGACAGAAAATCTGACCCTGACCTATAGCGGCCCGGGCAAATTCAGCGAGAACAACCTTAAGGTAGAGTTCACCATGTCTGACCCTTCATGCAGAAAAGGCATAAGGACAGTCACATGGCATCCAGGCATGGATGAAAGCGGAAATCTTCTCGGCACGACAAGGACACTTGACAAATGCGACGGGACAAAGACCGTAGAGCCTTATGACCCGGGAGTGATATCAAGGGACGGATGGGCAATAATAGACGAGAGTACACGTCCCGTACTTGACAGGGACAGCAGCGACTGGGGAGAATGGGTAGACGAGCGAGACAGCACGGACAGGTCGGACCTCTATATTTTTGCATACGGGCACAGCTACCGTGAAGCCATTGCAGATTTCACCAGAATAGCAGGAAAGATTCCCCTTCCTCCGAAATACGCATTCGGATACTGGTGGTCACGCTATTGGCAATATTCCGATTTCGAATTCGTAGACCTTGCGAAGACGATAAGGTCGCTGAACATCCCAATGGACGTCATGGTCATAGACATGGACTGGCACGAGACATGGACCCTGAAAAAGAAAGGCGCACCGAAAGATGAATTCGGGCAGAGGATAGGCTGGACCGGCTACACATGGCAGGAGCAGCTGTTCCCTGATCCGGCAAATTTCCTCCAGGACATACACAATCTTGACCTGAAGACCTCGCTTAACCTTCATCCGGCCTCCGGCATACAGCCATATGAGGAATGCTACGACAGGTTTGTAAAAGACTACACCTCAAGGACATCGGAATACGATGGACCGGAAGGATATGTCGACACCAACGGAAAGAAGGTCCCGGTTCCTTTCAGGATAAGCGACAGGAACTGGACAGATTCATATTTCAACTCTGTCATACATCCCCTGGAAGACATGGGAGTTGATTTCTGGTGGCTTGACTGGCAGCAATGGAAATACAGCAAATACCTGCCGTCTCTCAACAACACCTTCTGGCTCAACTGGACATTCTTCAACGACAAGGTAAGGAGACTTGAGTCACAAGGCCCTGACGCAGAACGTCCTATGATATATCACAGATGGGGCGGGCTCGGAAGCCACAGGTACCAGATAGGATTCTCCGGAGACACCTATGACACATGGGAAGTACTCGGCTATCTGCCTTATTTCACATCAACCGCATCAAACGTCGGCTACGGATACTGGGGACATGACATCGGAGGCCACATGCAGAAAAAGGCGCATCCGACAGATCCGGAGATGTACACGAGATGGCTGCAGTACGGCGTGTTCACCCCTATTTTCAAGACACACTCGACAAAGACACCGGACATAGAGAGACGCCTCTGGGCTTTCCCGGAGTATTTCAGCACAATGCGTGATGCAATCCGTCTGAGGTACACTCTCTCAGCTTATATATATAACGCTGCACGCGCTGCATATGATACAGGAATATCAATGTGCCGCCCTATGTACTACGACTATCCGGAAGCAGAAGAGGCCTACATTTGGAAACAGCAGTACATGTTCGGTGACGATATACTCGCGACCGTGCTCGACAGGCCGGCAGACCAGGCCACAGGACTTACGGAGCGTGACGTATGGTTCCCTGAAGGCACATCATGGTACGACATGGCCACAGGTGAAATGATTGACGGAGGACAGGTCAGGACATTACGCTACACGATAGACGAGAATCCATACTATGTAAAGGCCGGTGCTATAATCCCTATGGCTTCGCCCGAAATCCAGTCCCTCCAGGAAGAAAGCAGCGAGATATACTTCTTCATCGCACCAGGAGACGGCACAAGCACAATATCTCTGTACGAAGATGACGGAAAGACACAGGCATACGGCAGCGACTATGCAACCACAACCGTGACCAAGACATCTTCCACAGGCAGACTCGGCATGAAGATCTCCGCAAGGGAGGGCAGCTACAGGGGAATCCAGGCCGGCAGGAAGGTCAGGATTGTACTTGACGGGATCCTGCCTCCTTCCTCAATAAAGGTGAACGGCAAGGAGATTCCATATTCGCGCTTTGCGAAGGACGGGGAATGGAAATATGACGGATTTGAGCTGGCCGCCACCATATATCTGCCTGAAATGCCTGCAGACAAGGAAATTGAGATAGAATGCGAACTTGACAGCACCGGTAAAGGCATATCAGGAAAGAAAGGGCTGCTCAAGCGCATGGCCGCCATAACACCTGAGACCAAGATGGTATTCGGCAGCAAGGTTGACAGCTACATCATATTGCCGATACCGTTCCTCAAGGTTGCACAATGCCCGAGCTTCATCACAGAAGACCCGGAAAATGCCGGCAAATACCTTGAAGACATCGACCTCGATGCAATGAATGCCGCATTTGCGGAATATGGTTCACTACCTGAAGAATTCAAATTAAAAATCAAGGCTCAAAGCAGCCTATAAAACCTATCAACACAATGGCAAGATTTTTTGACCCGCCTGCAGCTAAGCCACTTTTGCCAAAGGAGAAAGTGGACAAAGTGTACAAATCCATGAGGTTCAAGGTATTCATGGGTTCATTTCTTGGCTATGCAGCCTATTACCTTGTAAGGAAAAACCTATCACTTGCAGCTCCCGACATGATTAACGAGGGACTGATAGACAAGGCCCTGGCAGGATATGCAATGTCCGCAGTCTCGATTGCCTACGCATTCAGCAAATTCATCATGGGCAGCGTATCGGACCGCTCTGATGCAAGAAAATTCCTTGTTGTCGGCCTGATTCTTTCTGCATTGACGATGATGGCAGTAGGATTCATCCCGTTCGCCGCCGGCCAGATGGCGCTCAACACCGCAATCATCTTCTTCCTGATGCTGATAGTAGGATGGCTTTCAGGTATGGGATGGCCTCCATGCGGGCGCATCATGGCACACTGGTTCTCACAGAACGAGCGAAGCTTCAAGATGTCAATCTGGAACACCTCACATACAATAGGAAGCGGCTCTCTCGGCCTTCTCGCAATGTGGGGCGTTGCGGTTTTCGGGACAATGGGCATACAGCAGACTTGGAAGGCAGACTTCATTGTGCCTTCCCTCTTTGCGCTTGTGCTTGCCGCAATATGCTGGTGGGCTCTGCGCGACACACCGGAATCCTGCGGCCTCCCATCCATCCAGGAATACAGGAACGACTATTCAGGCGTAAAATCAAAGCAGAAGACAGGAGAGAAACTTCCTTTCAAGACGCTTTTCGTTGACTATGTCCTGAAGAACAAGCTCCTCTGGGCTGTCGCCCTCTCCAATGTGCTTGTCTACATGGTGCGATATGGAATCGGCGACTGGTCCCCTACCTATCTCCAGGAGGCAGGAATCATGGATAAGGCTGAATGCAAGGTGGCATTCTCAGTGCACAACTATGTAGGTGCAGTCGGCACCATTGTAGTAGGATGGATTTCAGCCAAGTTCTTCAAGGGACGCTGCGCCCCTCCAAACGTAATATGCATGGCCATGGTGGCAATCGGCTCACTGCTTTACTGGCAGGCCGGAAATATAGCAGGGCTCATGGCAGCAGACCCGGCAGCCGCAGCAACAGCTACCAAGGTAATCATATATGCAGCACTCATAATAATCGGATTCTTCATATATGGTCCGGTGGCCCTCATAGGCGTACAGGCCCTGAACCTCGTGCCGAAGAATGCAGCCGGCACTGCAGCAGGATTCGTAGGGCTGTTCGGATATCTCATAGGTGATGCGCTCCTGTCAAAGGCAGTTGTAGGAAACATAGCGAACCACGTCAGCTGGGATGTAGCGAACATGACTTTCGTTGCTGCATCAGTAATAGGGATTGTCCTCTGCGCCCTGATGTGGAAGAGCGAGAAAACAATGGCAGAAGCCTAAAAGCACAATAGAGAAATGAAACGTTTAGCATTAATCATCAGCCTGTTGTTCCTTTCTGCGGCAATCCTGTCCGCAAGAAAGGCAACTGGCAGCGTATCTTGTGACGGGACAGGACTTTCTGGTGTAATCGTGACAGACGGGACAAACTTCACTGTCACCAAGGGCAATGGAAAATTCTCATTCAGCATAAGCGACAACGCTGATTTCGTCTATGTGGTGACTCCTTCCGGCCATACAGCTGACTATTCAAGCGGAACACCCGTATTCTATATCCCTGCAAACGGCACAAAGGAGTTCAATTTCAACCTGATAAAGACATCGGACTCAGAAGACTACACGATAATTGCCATTGCAGACCCTCAAACGCAGTCCATGAAACATTTCAGGAAATTCTGCGGCAAGCCGCTGGCAGACCTGGTTTCACAGGCTCATATATCCAGCAGCAAAGGTACAACAGTAGGTATCGCGCTCGGTGACATCTGCTGGGACTCAATGGACATTCTCCCGAAATTCAAGGAGGAGATAAAGAAGACAGGGATTCCGTTCTATCCCGTCATCGGCAACCATGACCACACAAAGGACATGCAGGGAGACCACGAGACCTCATCTGTATACCGCAGTGTTTTCGGCCCTGAGAATTACGCATTCTTCATCGGCAAGGACATTGTGATTGTGCTGGACAATGTAATCTACGACACCCAGAAGAAATATTCAGAAGGATACACAGACGGGCAGCTGAAATGGGTAAAGGAACTCCTGAAATACATTCCTGAGACATCAAGGATATATGTCGGGCAGCACTGCCCTCTGTTCAGGTGGTTCAAGGACAACACCTACACAAAGAACGGTGAAGAGATGCTCGCCATTTTCGGTGAAAGGGATGTGACTTTCCTTTCCGGACATACGCATATCAACAACAACTTCATATTCTCCGGCAATGCGAGGGAGTTCAATATTGCAGCGCTATGCGGCTCATGGTGGGCTACAGACCATTGCAATGACGGCACTCCAGGCGGTTACAAGGTATTTGAGATGAATGGCGGTGAACTTACATGGCATTACAAACCAGTAGGACATGACAGGTATTTCCAGTGCGAGGTCTTTGCACCTGGACAGTTCATGATACACCCCAACAGCATCATCGCAAATGTATGGGACTATGATGCGAACTGGAGCGTAGAATGGTTCCAGGACGGCAGATACATGGGAGAGATGAAGCAGGTGACAGAGATGTCTCCATATTATATAAATGAGATAAGTGCAGTGTACAAGGGCAATCTCGGAAAGATACCGGGCTACAAGCTGCCAAGGCCGAACACGCATTATTTCGCCGCAGAGCCGGACCAGTACGCAGGCAATGTCACAGTCGTAGTGAGAGACTGCTTCGGACATGAATGGAAGACAGACATCATGATGAACAGCTATGTCGATGTACAGGCCCACCGAGGAGGTGCAGGACTCATGCCGGAAAATACCCTGCAGTCAATGAAAAATGCCATTGACATGGGTGTCAACACACTTGAGCTTGATCTCCAGGTAAGCGCAGATGGGCAGGTTGTAGTCTCCCATGACGCATATTTCCATCCACGTTATGCGACAAGGCCGGACGGAAGCATAGTAGGCAAGGATGACCCGAAAGAGTACATCTACACTATGCCTTACTCTGAAGTAAAAAGGTACGATGTAGGCAGCAGGGAAAGCGAGGTATGGCCAGGAAAGGCATGCCTTCCGGCATACAAGCCTCTTGCTGACGAGCTGCTTGACTTCACAGAGGGATACACGGCAAAGACCGGACGCTCCCCTATGAGGTATAACATTGAGATCAAGTGCCGTGCCGGGAAAGGAGAAGGCAAGAACTGGCCTGAATACCATGAGTTCGTTGACAAGTGCATGGAGGTAATGCTGTCAAAGGGACTTGGAGACAGGCTTGTAGTGCAGTGCTTCGATGTACGCGCCCTGAACTACATGCACGAGAAATATCCGGAAGTCAAGCTATCATACCTCACAGGTACAAAAGACAAGGATTTCGACGAATATATGGGCAAGCTCAACTTTGTCCCGGACTGGATCAGCCCCCACTACAGCAATGTTGATGCAGAATTCTGCAAAAAGGCATGGGAGAAAGGAATGAAGATCGTCCCATGGACAGTTGACGAGCCAGAGGATATCCAGAGAATGATAGACCTCAAGGTAGAGGCCATCATATCAAATTATCCGGACCGCCTGCTGAAGGCCACCAGAGGATACTGGTTCTCCCCACAGGAAATCGACAAAGTCGTTTCAAAGATTGTAAAAGAGTAACACAGCAGACAGCCAGCCTTTCCGGGCTGGCTGTTTTTATTGCATCTAAATCTTCCGTACCTCCTCTTCAGTAAGTCCTGTGACCTCAGCAATCAGCTTGATGTCCATGCCTTTGTCTCGCATCGCCTTGACTATTTCGGTTTTGGCTTCCGCCTTGCCTTCCGCTTTGCCTTCTTGCAGTCCTTCCTCCCTTCCTTCAAGACGTCCATCCCGCAGTCCTTCAAGACGTCCGA
>CAMXAU010000033.1 GCA_947179325.1 uncultured Bacteroidales bacterium
GCCACGGAGGGGCTTCATTTAGTGGACGAGTGACGTGATTTTAGTGTTTCGGCCACGGGAAAGGCTTCATTTAGTGGCCGAGGGACGTGATCTGAGTGTTTCAGCCACGGAAAGGCTTCATGGTGTGGACGAAGGGCGTAATCCGAGTGTTTCGGCCACGGAAGGGGCTTCATTTTGTGGCAGGTAACTGCTATGACAGCAGCGTAGTGTCACCGGGTGCTTCTTCGGCAATCTGAAGACCGGAGCAGGCGACCTTGGGCAGTTCAGGACCGGGCAGGAACTTGCGGGCAAGACCGGGGCAGCATATAACATTCTGCAACGAGAATCGGATACAGCTGGGCCTTGGCGGCAGGAGCCTGGAAGAGTACAGTGAACACATGATGCACCACGGAGTGGTATGACGGCAGTTGGCTGACTACGTCTTCACAGCAGACCAGGAGGACCAGAAGGACGGAGTTAAGAAGATGAGAATGAAATATTGTTAAATCACTCCAAGAAAAACAAGGCTGCTCACACCAGGATTAGCACCAAAATCTAATTAGCCATCAGTCTTCACATTGTAAAATACCGATAATCCAAGTGGGTAACCTATACCGTAAATGACATGTACTTCCCATGCGGTCCTAAATACGTAAAATATAACCGCTTGACCATAAATATATTACGCAATGGCGGGTGCCAAGATTCTGGCACCCGCCATTGCGTAAGTGGTTGAATAGACACTACTTATATTTTGCAGATGCGCCACTCCTCCACTTTTGTTCTTCCAACATATATGTGTAGACACATGGTTTTGCAGGTGATCCTTTATATGGACACCGGTCACCAAGGTTGATATATAATTTCCCTATTTAGACTTGAATTTCTCAGACTGCTGGCGGATAAGTTCGCTATCTTCGAAATAATCAATTTTCATGGCCTTGCGCACGTCTGTAAGGGTCTTTGCCGCATCTGCCCTGGCGATTTCGCTGCCTTTGCGGAGAATCTCATATACCAGCGGAATGTTCTGCTCGTATGCCGCCCTTCTTTCCCTGATTGGCTGCAGGATGTCCTCAAGTATATTGCACAGGAACTTCTTGCATGTACCGTCTCCAAGTCCTCCGTGACGGTAGTGGTCTTTCATTTCATCCAGGCATGAATATTCAGGCAGGAACTTGGCGAAATGCTCTGGCGTGCTGAACGCATCAAGGTAAGTGAACACTACATTGCCTTCGACTTTTCCAGGGTCGCTTATCTGGAGATGCCCTGGATCGGTGAACATGCTGTTTACCTTTTTCTTGATTTCCTTGGAGGTGTCTGACAGGTAAATGCAGTTGCCAAGCGATTTACTCATCTTTGCTTTTCCGTCAGTGCCAGGAAGACGGCAGCATGCTGCGTTGTCTGGCAGAAGCATTTCAGGCATAGTCAGAGTTTCACCGTAGACCGCATTGAATTTATGGACTATCTCCCTGGTCTGCTCGATCATCGGTGCCTGGTCGTCTCCTACCGGCACGGTTGTCGCGCGGAAAGCCGTAATGTCTGAAGCCTGGCTTATAGGATAAGTGAAGAAGCCTACAGGGATGCCTTTCTTCTGCAATGCATCATCGTCTGTGCTTGTGAAACCGCGCATCTGGATTTCTGCTTTTACAGTAGGGTTGCGCTGGAGCCTCTGCACTGTCACAAGATTCATGTAGTAAAATGCAAGTTCGCATAGTTCCGGAACCTGTGACTGGATGAATATATTGGACTTTTCCGGGTCTATGCCGCAAGAAAGATAGTCAAGGGCCACCTCTATGATGTTCTGGCGGACTTTCTCAGGATTGTCAGCATTGTCCGTCAGTGCCTGTGCATCGGCAATCATTATGAAAATCTTCTCGAATTCACCGGAATTCTGCAATTCCACCCTTCTCCTGAGCGATCCCACATAATGTCCTAGATGAAGACGTCCTGTCGGGCGGTCACCGGTTAATATGATTTTTCCCATATCTTTAATTCATTTTTTATTTTCCAGGCCAGGCCTGTATTGTTTGTCTTTCGTGTTCAGCCTGCAAAAATAATAAAAGTATGATTCCTATCCGATAAAACCGGAATAAATTTGACTGTAGGTATAGCTAATGGTCGCAGTATTTTCCATATGCAGAATTTTCTTGCTGATTAATATAATTCTCCTAACTTTGCGATTGATTATATATAAAATAGCCAATGGATAAGAACGTCAGAATTTCCCCCCCCCCAACCTGGTCTTCTAATTGTCTTGATTCTGTGTCTGCTGTGCATCTCTACCGGCACATGGGCAAAAGGTAAGAAAACAAAAGGGAAAGTACAGCAGGAATACTACGAAGCATACTATCAAAGCGAAGGAAATAATGAAAATATTGTCCTTAGGATAGAATGTTATTCACCTTCTGTGCAGGATGCTAAAGATAAGGCAGAACTATATGTAGTCAAAGCTCTGCTCTTCAAAGATTCCAAAGATAAAAAAGGCGCGCTGAAAGTCCGCGCCCTGGTAGATGAGTCATCGCTTTCTCCAGAGCAATCTGTATATTTCGACGCATTCTTCAATAGCGGAAAGTATCATAAATACATAGTCTCCCTGATTCCAGGGACATTTATTACAACTAAAATAAAAAAGCAGAAACAAGTCAAGGTAAGTTCTGTCTTTTCTGTAAACAGGCGTGCTCTCCGGCATGACCTGGAAACTGATGGTGTTATAGAGAAATTAGGCGGTATGTTCAACCGTCATCTGTAGACAACATATTAATAAAATATACAAAATGAAAATTAAATCATTATTCTTTGCCCTGGCTCTCATTTGTATTGTCCAGGTGCATGCGCAAAGCTATGGCGCTCCCTATTCAAGTGTTGAGTGCATTGATGTTGAACTTGATGGCTCTATAACAGTAAGAGTCTCCGGGCATGGGCGAAATGATATCGATGCAGCGGAACAGGCTAAAAAAAATGCTGTCTATAATGTCATTTTTAAAGGAGTTAAGGTTGAAGGAAGCAATAGCGCCATTTCCCGTCCTCTTATATTGGAGGTAAACGCCGAAGAAAAATATCAGGAGTTTACGAATATATTCTTTGCAGACAGTGGTGAATATTCAAAATTTGTCAGCATGGCAGACAGAAGATGGTTTACCAGCAAATCAAAGAAATCTAAAAAAGGAAAAACCTGGACAACAACAGTAAGGGTATTGCGTCCTGAATTGCAGAAATATCTTAAAGAGAGGAATATCATTAAAACGAAATAAAAATGAAGAGAATTATATTTGTCTTGGTTTTCATTGGGTTCGGGATTTCCATTGCCGCCCAGGTAAAACGTCCGACATTGATGGTTGTTCCGAGCGATGTGTGGTGTAACCTGAATGGATATGTCACAGAGTATGACAATAATGGAATAAATCAGATTCTTCCGGATTACAGACGTGCCCTCCAGAGTGACCCTGTACTTGTCGGCGCCATTGCAAGGATAAATATGCTTATGGCGGACCGTGGATTTCCCCTCAAGAATCTTGAGTCAGTTCTGAAGAGCATTGAGAGGAATCAGGCCGAATCAGCGCTTATCTCTGGCAAGACTACCGGTGCCGGAATTTCCGAAAGCCCTCTTGACATGCTCCGGAGGACGGCACGGGCAGACATCATCCTTTCACTTACATGGTCTGTAAATACTGTCGGGCCAAAGAAGTCGATAACATATACTCTTCAGGGACTTGATGCGTATACAGATCTTCAGGTTGCCGGTGCTCAAGGTACAGGTACACAGTCTTTGTCAAGCGATATACCAGTGCTCCTTGAAGAGGCAGTAAGCATGTATATGGAAGATTTTACTGTCCAGTTGCAGAACTACTTTGAAGATCTTGAGAATTATGGTCGCTTAGGAAGCGTTGACATACGGGTATTCGAAGGGGACATCGACCTGGAGACAGAATACGATGGTGATGAATTAGCAGAAATAATAGATCGCTGGATGGAGGAAAATACAGTGGGGCACATGTTTAACAAGACTGCATCAACAGAGACTATGGCTGTCTATGAGGATGTGCGTATGCCGCTATATCGTCCTAATGGAATGGGGATGGACGCAGAATACTTTGTCCGTGACCTGAGAAAATTCCTGGCGGCTGCACCATATAATATACCGTCCAAGATTATTCCACGTGGCTTAGGCAATGCAATGTTGATAATAGGAGAAAAATAAAATGAAAAATATATTCTTTACAATATTTATGTTAGTGGGGAGTGTCTCGGCATCCTTTGCCCAGAGTCCTGATATATGCTACCGTGTATTCATTCCGGAAGAAACAGGAATACCGGTTGCTGCAGCAAATGATCTGCAGAGAAAACTGACAGCTGCTGTTACAAATTATGCGTCAATCGTTACTGATGAAACAACATCACAGTTTTATGTGACAGCTATGACGTTTCTTGAATCAAAAGAAACTGTTCCTGGGACACCGGTGATGTATATGCTGGGCTATAATGTTGACCTATACATAGCGGATGCAATTTCAGGAAGATTGTATGCCAATGTCTCATTTAATGTCAAAGGTGTAGGACAAAGCGAAGAGAAGGCATATCGTAATGCGTTGAAAAAGATTAATCTCTCAGGAAATGATGTTACGGACTTCTTCTCAGCAGGGCATGACCGTATCATTGATTATTATAATAATAACGGCAAGGTAATCATTTCTGAGGCAAGGACGCTTGCGGAGATGCGTGACTATGGGCAGTCTTTATATATGCTGTCTTCTATTCCAGCAGTGTGTGAAGACATATATGCGGAAGCGCAGAAAGAAATGCTTGCCATTTATCAGGAATACATTGATTACGTTGGAGAAAAGGAACTTATGGCAGCTACGGCTCTTTGGTCATCGGTTCAGAGTCGTGAGGCTGCCCTTTCGGCATCTGTCCACCTGGTGAGAATAGATCCGTCTTCATCATCTTATAAGCCTGCCCTGAAACTCCTTGAAAAAATTGAGGCCGCTGTAGGAAAGGTCAGTGAAATGCAGATGTATCAGGATTCTGTGGACCTGAAGAAGCAGCATATAGAGGCTGCACGTGCAGTTGGAGTGGCATTCGGTAATGGCCAGAAACCAAACACTACTAATTTGCTGAGATAATTTAAATAGCTTTGAATGTTATGAGAAAATCAATTCTTTTATTATCGTTGCTTATCTGCTCAGCCTTTTCCTATGGACAGGAGCTGACATCCTTCCAAGATAAGGAAACGGAAAAGTTCGGCTTTGTGGATAATGCTGGAAATGTTATAATTACACCTATATATAATGAAGTGATTTCAGAATTTCATGATGGTGTGGCAATGGTTGCAGATGGTGCAGGCTATTACTTTATTGATGCGACAGGAAAAACTAAGGGAAATAAATATGATTTCGCTTCGGACTTTAATGAATTCGGGATCTCTCAAGTAGTGTCCGGAGGGAAACTGGACAAGGAATCAGGTGAAAAGTCAGGAGGGAAAATCGGCTTTGTCAATATTTCCGGAAAAGTCGTGATCTCGCCGAGATATATCGTTTGTGGCGAATTTAATTCCAATGGTATTGCCTGGGTTAATGCTGGTGGAAAATATAATGACAACGGTGTCCTGGAAGGTGGGAAATTCGGTTTTATCAATCTCAAAGGAGAAGAGATTGTGAGTCCTAAGTATGACTTCATAGGTGATTTTGGTGATAAAGGCTACTGTTGGGTGAACAAGGGGGGAGAAGTGTTTGTCTCTGAAGACGCTATTGACGCACGGGTTAATGAGTATGCCAAGACGGAGACTGACCCGGACAAGATTGCTGAATATAAGAACCTTTGGGTCAATTCGTACACAGCAGGGAAAATAGATGTTATGCGAAGAAAAATCTATAAAGGTAAATATGGTTTCATAGATGCTGACGGAAATATCTTGATCGATGTGAAATATGCCGCAATCGGAAATGAATTTATAGATGGTGCTATCTGGGCGACAACATCAAAGAAAAAGATTGGAAAATATGGTTACCTGTCTTCAACAGGAGAGGCTTTGACTGATTTCAAGTACAGTATGGCCTATGATTTTTCGTGTGGATTTGGAATGGTTGGCGTAATGGATGGCTTTTCTATGCTGGTCGGATTTGTTGATAAGTATGGAAAAGAAGTAGTGCCTCTGGAATATACAAGAGTAAGTGGATTTATCGGAGATGACCCGCTTACTGCTGTCTGTTTCGTGAAAAACCGTGAGGTTAAGGTGAAAAGGCGGGTAACAGTACCATCTAAATGGGGAGTCATTAATGCTTCTGGTAAGCTCTTGACTGAATGCAGATATGACGAATGGAACAAGGACTGTCGTGAAAATGGCATTTTCGCTTTCAAACTTGATGGGAAATGGGGATATGTCGATTCTAAAGGAAAAGAGGTGACAGACTTTGTGTTTGATGAAGTGAATCCGTTTCATGGCAAAACTGCTCTGGTGAAGAAAGAAGACAAATTTGGCTTTGTTGACTTTACGGGAGATTTCATTCATCCAATGGAATTCACGGAGGTTTCTTATGCCAATGGACTTTATGCCGCCAATTCGCCTGTTGGTGGAACCTATATTGACGACGATGGGAATATTGTAATTCCTTTCGGCAGATTCTCCAGTGTCAGCCCTTTCTTTGATAATGGGATGGCGGCAGTCAAGTCTCTTGGCGGTAAAATTGGATATATAGATATGGAAGGCAACATTATAGTCGACTGCAGATACGATGAAGCTTCATTGGGATTCAAGGAAGGAGTAGCAGCAGTGAGAGTCGGTAACATGTGGGGCGGTATAGATGAGACTGGCAGGGCAGTAATCCCGTTTGCATTTGATTCGATTTCTGATTGTTTTGACTTTGTTGATGGTTATTATTTACTTAACAATAGCCGTAAGGAGGTTATGGATGAAAGGGATGTTACTATTTATCGGAAACGTTTATTGAACAAGGCAACACATCATGCCATATCAGCTAAAATTTTAAATGATTATTGGGACTTCTAAAATTTAGATTATGAGAAAAATATTTATTGCCGTCTTGTTTATATTCAATATCTGCGCTTTATATGCACAGGATACGGCAGAAGAGCAAAAGTATAGGAGATGTTCTCTTTATTCTCTGCTGATCAGCCATGACAAGGCAACATATTCTGATGAGATAGAACAGGTATTCGAAATGATTCCTGTTCCTGATAAATTTGATAACCATGACCTCAGTGTCAAAATAATAACGTCTCCGGATAGACGTGAGGAAGAAAAGGACATTACTGCTTTCCTTAATGATAATAAAGTTGCCAATAGGCTGGTCGCAAAGTGGTTTGACCGTGACCCGGAAACAGGAATATGCAATGTGGACCTTGTAAAGAGCCGTGGACTTTATGATGCTACGTATTTTGATGTCGAGCTGGCAAAGATGTCACAGCGTGGATTTGACATTCTTGCTGATGCTGGAGAGGAATTGATACATAATACATTTGTTGTAGTAAATGATATCAGGTACATAGACCGCAATAAGGGTGCAAGAGTTGCCGGTGCTATTATTGGTATTCTTGCCGGTGTGGCGTCGGCTTATGTAGGAGGCAGTTCTTCAGATATTTCAAATGCCATGAAAATAGGTGAGGTCATATCTGAGATAAAGGGATTTGCCGTAATTGTAACGAGCTATCTTTACCGTCTTGAGTGGAATGATGAAATCGCCGGTGAATTTTATAGCAAATACTATTCGTCAGTTCCACTTGACGACAAGGCTCTTCTGGAGCAGTTTTATGAATCTGATGCATTTAAACTGACATATGTCGGGAATCAAAGAGTTAAAAGCGGTAATATCTCCATGGAAGGAGTAAATACTTATGACCCGATAGCTGCAATCCGTAAAGTCTGTACACGTTCAATTGACAAGTCAATTGCTGGACTGCAGCGCAATTATGATGAATTTAAGGTCAAGACTCCTATATTCTCTGTGGAGCCGGATATTACTGCAAAAATTGGTTTGAAGGAGGGAATGTCAGAGACAAGCAAATATGAGATTCTGGAGCAATATACAGGAAGAGATGGCAGAACTGCTTACCGTAGAGTGGGAGTCATCAAGCCGGTAAAAGGAAAAATCTGGGATAACCGCTATATGGCAATTGAAGAAAATGCTGTTGGTGCGGAATTGGAATATACAACCTTTAAAGTTATCAGCGGTAATAATTTCCGTCCAGGAATGCTGATTCGGGAAATCCGGAACTAACTGTCTCCAATATAATCAAGAGGGCTTGCTGAAGTTTTAGTCAAGCCCTCTTTCCTTTTTAAAAGTGATGCCATTGCAAGATATTCAATTCACGGAGTTGTACAGACTTTTCGATTCCTGCCCTTAAAGCCCCTTGGCCGCAGCCTGGCCTGCAAGGTATCCGGTGGAGAATGCTATCTGCATATTGTAGCCGCCTGTGTCGGCGTCGAGGTCAAGCAGCTCCCCGGCTATATGCAGTCCTGGGATCCTTTTTGATTCAAGTGTCTTGGGTGTAATCTCATCTGCGCTCACTCCTCCTGCTGTTATCACGCATCTTTCATATCCTACATAGCCGGCGATTTCCATTTCCCAGCATTTGAGTCTCCTGGCAATCCGTTTATGGTCAATGTCCGGGTTGCAACGCATGAATCCCTGGATGAACTCCATAGGCAAAAGCTTAGAAAGCAGGACCTTGTATTTTACAGAATATGGCTTGCCCTGGCTTCTTCTGTCCTGTGTAATGCTTTCCCACAGATTCTTGATCCGGTCTTCAAGGGACTGGAGCTCGACTGCCGGTTTAAGGTCTATGGATACAGTGACCTTCGAGCCGTTCTGTATCGCCTTTACGCATCTGCGGCTGACCTTGAAGCCTATAGGGCCCTCTATGCCTCCGTCGGTAAAGTCCATGTCACCGAACTCTTCCTGTACTGTGCTGCCATCGATCCTTATAGAGAGCCCTATGTTTTTAAGGCTCTGCCCGTTAAGCAGAACTCCTGTCTCAGACAGGGGAGTGCTTCTGTCTATGTGCCCTTTCATGGCTGCCTTTTGCCCGGTTTCAGCAGTCTTGTATCCCTTGGGGACTATTGCCGTGAGGGACGGGAATGTGGGAGTCGTCTTTATCTGAAGGTCTCTTGACCATGCAAGCCCGTCGCCCGTTGAGCCTGTGGACGGATATGACAGGCCACCTGTCGCGAAAATAAGTTTTCTGCAAGTGTATATGCTTCCATCAATGCAGGTTATTTCAAACCTGGCAGGATCAACCTCTCCTTGGCAGCATCTGATTCCAGAAACCTCTTTGTTGCATAGCAGCTCTGCTCCACATTGTCTCAACCTCCTGACAAGCGTGTCTACTGCATCGGATGCACGATGTGATGCTGGAAATGCCCTGTCGCCTCTTTCTACAATTGTCTCCAGGCCACCTGCGTTCATGAATTCAATCATCTTCTCGGGTGTAAGGTTCATGAATGCCGGTTTCAGCAGGTTCGGCTTAGGGTGGATATGTCTGGAGAACTCATTCCAGTCTTTAAGGTTGGTGAAATTGCATCTGCCCTTTCCGGAAATCATTATTTTTCTTCCAGGGCGTGGCATCTTTTCGAGAATCACCACTCTGGGGCAACTGCACTCAGGCGATGCAACGGCATTGTCTGCCTGCTTTCCTGCTGTTGCAGCCCCGATGGCCGCCATCATTCCTGCAGCTCCTGCACCTATTATAATAATGTCTGCTGAAAATCCCATTTCTGTCAATTATGTTTAAGTATAGCAAAAAAACGTACAAATATGTAAAAAATAACTATATTTGCAATCCCTTTCGGAGGATGATTCGAGAATATCTCTCAGAAAGGAGTTGCAAGGCCAGTTTAGCTTAGTTGGTAGAGCATCGCATTCGTAACGCGAAGGTCGTGGGTTCGAATCCCATAGCTGGCTCATTTTTCATAAAAGCGGTACGGAAACCTGTTCCCGTACCGCTTTTCATTTGCAGCCTGACCTTGGGGCCATGGCGATATGTCTCTGGCGTGAAATCATCCTATGATCCTGAACCGGAAAAGCTCGTTGTCGCAGAATGTCGCGCTAAGCTCCGCCTGCATGTCTCCCAGACCATCTTCAGCGGACCCGGCCAAGCCGCCGGCTTTCCCTATAAGCGTTGCCGGTGCCGCCAGTTCAATTGCTATCATGTCTCCTATCCTGATGGACACATATCTTGAAAGTTCCGATATTGCCTTGCCAATCATATCTGCAGACCCGCAATTCGTAGAGTATATCTCTTTCCCGTCAAGGCAGATACAGTATCTGTTCCCTGGTGATTCAAGGGTTATCCTGTTGTACATCGGGAATGGCAGGATAGACGTATGGTCCATGCAGGATGCCCACGCAAGGCTTTTGCCAAATATTCCAGCAGGGTAGAGCAGCATCCCGTATCCGACGGAATCATAATAACGTTCAGCAAACTTCTCCCCGATGCATTTTCCTGCCTTGGCTATACGTGCAAACAGGACAGGCGTATACATATATCCATCAATGAAATCGGGAGAGTAGAGGTCCTTGTTCTCTCTCTCCCAGGTAGTGTCCGGGCGGCAGCATATGCCTCCGCCGTATGTCTGTACTATGATGTTCATAAAGAAACTTCCGTATTCGTCTAGAACAGTTTTCCGCTGAATTTTTCAGACAGCCTTTTGCCTTTTGCCTTAAGCTCGTCTTCGGAGAGAGGCTTGTTGCGTGCAGCCGCAGCTGAACGCTTCTCTTCCTCGAACTGCTGCCTGAGGTTTGCAAACTGCCTCTTGGTGTCAAGTGTGAATTCACCGTTCTCTATCCATGAGAAATATGCAGGCTCATTCATGTAGACTTCACGTGCCGTCTTTCCCTTGTGCTTTCCGAAGGTGATGACAGCCTCTTTCTTGTCATTCAGTGCAAGGCGTCCGGCATAGTCGACATTCCTTTGTCTTTCCGAGAAATTTGCAAGGAAAGCGACATCGTTCTTCAGTGTCTCCGGATATTTGTCAAGCTGTGCCTTCAGTACCTCATAGGTTGCAAGTGTATCGGCCTCGGCGGCATGTGCGTTTTCAAGCTCCTGGCCACAATAGAACCGGTATGCAGCCTTGAGGTTGCGTGGCTCAAGCACATGGTAGATGTTCTGCACGTCAACCATTCTCATGCTGTGAAGGTCGATGTTCAGCTCTTTCCCGGTGAACCTCCTCACGCGTTCCACTTCCTCTGCAAGCATCGGCAGGTCAAACTTTGTCGAATTGAAGCCTGACAGGTCGCTTCCGTCAAGCCATCCGATTACCTCGTCAATGATATCGCAGAATCTCGGGCAGCCGGCAAGCTCCTCGTTTGTGATTCCGTGGACAGCCATTGCGCTCGGGTTTATCGGCTTCTGGCAGTTTCCTGCGTAGTCCCATGGCCTTACTCTCCATGTCTTTATGCGTTCCTCTCCATCGGGCATTATCTTTACAAAGCTAAGCTCGATAATGCTGTCTCCCGCAATATTAAGCCCCGTACTCTCTATATCAAAGAAGAGCAGGGGCCTTTCAAGGTTAAGATTCATATTCTTCAGCTTATGAAATCATTATAGGCATGATTATGCCGCATACTTTTTCGCTTTCCACCTCATCTTCTGCAGGAAGTATGAGTGCCGCACGCCTGCTGTCCGCAAATTTGATGACAAGGTTTGTGCAGCCCATGTTGTTGAGCATGTCAATCATGAATGACGACTTGAACCCGATTGTCAGGTCTTCTCCGTCATATTGGCAGTCAATCTTCTCGTAGGCCGCTATCGAGAACCCGAGGTCCTGTGCGGAAATCTCAAGGGATCCTGTCCTGAGGTCGAACTTGATATGGTTGGAGGCCTTGTTCGCGCAGACGGAGATACGCCTTACTGCATTCAGGAGCTGCTCCCTGCCTATCCTCAGGACATTTGAGTTGTTCTGAGGGATCACTTCCCTGTATTTCGGGTATTTGCCGACAATCAGCCTGCATACTACCATTGTCGCGTCAAACTTGAATACCACATTCTTGGCATCGAATGACACGGATACTGTCTCTACATTCTTTCCTATGATTGAACGGAGCACGGCAGCCGGTTTCTTGTGCAGGATAAATGAAGCCTTCTCCGAAGCCTTCACATCACTTGTCGAATAGCATACGAGCTTGTGCGAGTCAGAGGCAACCAGTGTCGTTGATTCCTGCTCGATGTCAAACAGGATACCGTTCATTGCTGGCCTGATCTCGTCATCGGCTGTGGCGTAGATTGTCCCTGATATGCCGTCTATCAGGCTCTGGGCCGGAAATTCAAGCGTCACGGCAGTTTCATCAGTTGTCATTATCTCCGGATAATCCCCTGCCGGGAAATACGGAAGGGTCGATGAACCGTTGGACCATTTGCATTCAAAGGCAGTATCGCTCTTTGTCTCAATGGATAAAGGCTGGTCTGGCAACTGTTTCAGAAGTTCTGTAATATGGCTTGCAGGAACGGCAATCTGTCCTTCACTGCCGGTGCTTTCCACCTCCAGCTCAGTCTTCAGTGTCAGCTCTGTGTCGGATGCTGTAATTTCAAGCTTGCCGTCTTTGAGGTCAAACAGGAAATTTTCAAGGATAGGAAGTGCTGATTTTGCAGGAATCGCCTTTGATACGGCAAGTATTCCGCGCAACAGCTCTGAACTTGATATTACGAATTTCATATCTTAATATTTAGTTTTTTACTTTCATCGTGGTCCCCCTGTCTACGCAGAAGGCTTCAACCCGACAAATATAGAAATTTATTTGTGAAATTTGGCATATAATTTGATTTTTCACGCTCCGGCCTTTGAAAAGCCATTGCTTCCGCCTGAATCGCCCCAAAGGCCCTTTAAGCGGAGGCATGTGTGGAATAGGCGGAACCGGATAACCATAAAAATCAATGATATGAAAAAAGGAATAGTGATAATGCTCTTGGCTGCCATTGTTGCAGGACTGACAGCCTATTTCGTAAGCAAGGCGGTTCTCCCGGGAGAATCAGAAACTGTTGTAGTGTCTGCTGACGGTGCCCAGTACCGTACGGTGAATCTTGCGCAGGACAATTATCCTGATTTTACATATGCCGCAGAGTCCGCTGTGGACGCCGTGGTTTACGTGAAGGTCACAGCCAGGGACACAAGGCGTGCTGCGCCAAGCTCTATATTTGATTTCTTCTTCGGCTATGAAGGCACGCCGCAGTCCAGGGAGAGAGTCGGGAGCGGTTCCGGAGTGATAATACGTCAGGACGGCTATATCGTGACCAACAACCATGTCGTGGAGGGCGCTTCAACAATAGAGGTGACGCTCAATAACAACAAGACATATGAGGCCCGCCTGATAGGGACAGATCCCGCTACAGACGTTGCGATAATAAAGATTGAGGCAGGCGGATTGCCAGTCGTACCTTTCGGTGACTCAGACAAGCTCCGGCTCGGGGAGTGGGTGCTTGCAATCGGCAGCCCATATGACCTCCGCTCTACAATTACAGCGGGTATTGTCAGTGCAAAGGGGCGCACCATGCCGAACTATACAGGTGAATTCAAGATTGAGGCATTTATACAGACCGATGCTGCCGTCAATCCAGGCAACAGCGGAGGAGCACTTGTCGACAAAGCAGGCAACCTGGTGGGAGTAAATACTGCAATAATCTCACAGACAGGCTCCTACACCGGGTATTCTTTTGCCATACCTTCCAACATTGTACGGAAAATAGCGAATGACCTTATTGATTTCGGAAGCGTCAAGAGGGCGTTGCTCGGAATTACCATGAGGGATATTGACCAGAAAATTGCAGATGAATTGAAACTTTCTTCATTAAATGGCGTATATATTACTGAGGTTTTGAAAGGAAGCGCTGCGGACAAGGCTGGAATGAAGTCGGGAGACGTGCTCATAATGATTGACTCTGTCCGCATTACAAATGCCGTATCTGTGCAGGAGACAGTGAACAGGTTCCATCCGGAAGATAAGGCTGAGCTTACTGTAATCCGTGACGGAAAGGAGAAGAGGATGGATGTCGTTTTCAAGGGCACTTCCCAGGAGAATGGCTCTGTAGATGAAAGCGGTGCGGTCGCATTCTATGGCGCGAAGCTTATTGAAGCTCCGAAAGAGACGCTTCAGAGGCTTGGAGTCAGGGCCGGGGTGGAGATCACTTCTGTGGGGCCTGGCAAAATCCATGACGCCGGTGTATCGGACGGTTTCGTCATCCTTTACGTCAACGACCAGCCGGTTTCTAAGCCTCAAGATGTAATGAACATAATTAAGAAGTCGAAGAGGGCTGTATTTATAGAGGGGCTTACCCCTAATGGACGTTCCTCATATTTCGGCTTCGGAATATAGGAGAAAATAAATGAGACAGCTAAAGATTACAAAGTCTATTACAAACCGCGAGAGTGCATCCCTGGACAAATATCTGCAGGAGATCGGACGCGAGGAATTGATTTCGGTAGAGGAGGAAGTGGAACTTGCCCAGAGAATCCGCAAGGGTGACCAGGCAGCTCTGGAAAAATTGACAAGGGCGAATCTGAGGTTTGTAGTCTCTGTCGCAAAGCAATATCAGAATCAGGGACTTAGTCTCCCTGATTTGATTAATGAAGGTAACCTTGGCCTTATTAAGGCAGCTGAAAAGTTCGATGAAACACGAGGATTCAAGTTCATCTCATATGCAGTATGGTGGATCAGGCAGTCTATCCTGCAGGCTCTTGCGGAGCAGTCGAGGATTGTGAGGCTTCCGCTGAACCAGGTGGGGTCGCTGAACAAGATCAACAAAGCCCTTTCCAAATTCGAGCAGGAGCATGAGAGGATGCCGTCTTCGGAGGAACTGTCCGAGATGATAGATGTGCCAAAGGACAAGATTGCAGACACCATGAGGGTCTCAGGCCGCCATGTATCTGTAGATGCCCCTTTCGTTGAAGGTGAGGACAATAGCCTTCTTGATGTGCTTGTCAATAATGACTCGCCAAGTGCCGACAGGGGACTTGTAAATGAGTCGCTCAATAAGGAGATTGAGCGTGCACTTTCTACACTTGCACCGCGTGAGAGGGAGATCATCAAGTCTTTCTTCGGTATAGGATGCCAGGAAATGACCCTTGAGGAGATCGGCGAAAGGTTCGGGCTTACAAGGGAGCGCGTCCGCCAGATCAAGGAAAAGGCGATACGCAAGCTCAAGAACAATTCAAGGAGCAAGCTTCTCAAGAGCTATCTCGGATAATAATAATCTTAACCGTTTGAACATGACTACAGAACAGTTGATTACAGAAAAGTCCATGGGGGCCGTCAAGGCTCTCTATGGCGTTGATATAGATGCTAATGCACTCCAGGTGCAGGTGACCAGGAAAGAGTTTGAAGGGGATTTCACAGTTGTGACTTTCCCTCTTCTCAAGATATCTAAGTCAGCACCTGAGGCTACAGGACAGGCCATCGGTGAATGGCTGAAGGCCAATGTGCCGGAGATTGCCGGCTATAATGTTGTCAAGGGATTCCTCAACATATCATTGTCAGCCGCGTACTGGAACGGCCTGTTTGCTGAAATAGCTTCGGCCGCAGACTTTGGCCAGCTGCCGTCTTCGGGAAAGACTGTGATGGTGGAGTTTTCATCCCCAAACACCAACAAGCCGCTTCACCTTGGACACATAAGGAACATCCTGCTCGGATGGTCAGTGTCTAAGCTTCTTGAAGCCAATGGACACAAGGTGATGAAGGTAAACCTTGTCAATGACCGTGGAATACATATCTGCAAATCAATGCTGGCATGGCTGAAGACCTGCAACGGAGGCACCCCTGCCACTACAGGCAAGAAGGGAGACCATCTTGTAGGAGACTGCTATGTCGCCTTCAATGATATATATAAGGCTGAAGTCAAGGAACTCGTAGCCGGTGGCATGAGCGAGGATGATGCCTCCAGGAATGCTCCAAGCCTGAAGGCTGCACAGGAGATGCTACTCAAATGGGAGCAGGGGGACAAGGAGGTCGTGGACCTCTGGAAGATGATGAACGGATGGGTGTATGAAGGCTTTGACAAGACATATGCAGACCTTGGAATCTCCTTTGACAGGACTTACTATGAGTCACAGACCTATCTTTTCGGAAAGGCTCTTGTGCAGAAAGGCCTTGATATGGGTATCTTTGAGAAAGAGGCTGACGGTTCTGTATGGTGTGACCTCACTTCTGACGGCCTTGACAGGAAGCTCCTTCTCCGTGGTGACGGAACTTCTGTATATATGACCCAGGACCTTGGCACAGCAGAGCAGAGATTCAAGGAATACAACCTTGATGAACATATATATGTTGTTGGAAATGAGCAGAACTATCATTTCCAGGTACTGAAGCTGATTCTCGGGAAACTTGGCTTTGACTGGGCGGACAGCATCTACCATCTCTCATACGGAATGGTGGAGCTTCCTGAGGGGAAAATGAAGTCGCGCGAGGGGACAGTGGTAGATGCGGATGACCTTCTGGAGAAGATGTACAATACAGCCAAGGATACTTCGCTGGAGCTTGGCAAGATTGACAACATGACTGAGAAGGAGCAGGATGAACTGTTCCGCATGATAAGCCTTGGTGCATTGAAATACTTCATTATCAAGGTGGACCCTAAGAAGACCATGCTCTTCGACCCGAAGGAGTCTATTGACTTCAATGGAAACACAGGTCCGTTCATCCAGTATACCCATGCACGTATCAGGTCAATACTCCGCAAGGCGGCTGACCAGGGACTTGATTTCGGGGCCTCCTATATAAGGACAGATTCTCCGCTTTCGGCAAAGGAAGTGCGCATTATCAAGATACTTAACCAGTTCCCGTCAAAGATAGCAGAGGGTGGGGCGGCGCATTCACCTGCTGTTGTTGCGAACTATGCCTATGAACTGGCAAAGGAGTTCAACCAGTATTACCATGAGACTCCTATCCTGAAAGAGGAGGACAAGGATGTCCTGAAATACAGGCTTACACTTATCGATGCTATCGCAAGGGTGCTTACCAAGGCAATGAATATACTTGGAATTACTCTTCCGGAGAGGATGTAATATGCCTGAGGACATCTGAAGATGGCTGAAAGCAATAAATACATGATACCGACCTCCGTCAAGGAGGTCAAGGCTTTAGGATGGGACTACATTGATGTCATCATATTTTCAGGTGACGCTTTTGTAGACCATCCTTCTTTTGGTACTGCGGTAATTGCCAGGTGGCTCCAGAAATATGGCTACCGTGTTGCTGTTGTCCCGCAGCCGAACTGGCGTGATGACCTCAGGGATTTCCGAAAGCTTGGTGCTCCTCGTCTCTATTTCGGGGTTAACGCCGGGGCAATGGATTCAATGGTCAACCACTACACGGCATCCAAGCGTCTGCGGAGCGATGATGCATATACCCCTGATGGGCGTGCCGGCCAGCGTCCTGACTATGCCGTCACGGTATACACCAGGATACTTAAGGAGATGTGGCCTGAAATACCTGTTGTGATAGGTGGAATAGAGGCTTCTCTCAGGCGTGTGACACATTATGACTACTGGCAGGATTCACTGATGCCGTCAATACTTGTAAGCAGCGGTGCTGACTGGCTCTGCTATGGCATGGGTGAAAAGCCTATGCTGGAATTGACGCGTGCGATAGAGCATGGACGCAACATCAGTGAAATAAGGAGAATTCCTCAGATTGCCTTCCGCATGGACGGGAAATGCAGGGTCAAGGAAGCCGTTTTCCTTAATTCTTTTGAACGCTGCAGCAAGGACAAGGCTGCCTTTGCCGAGAATTTCCATATAATAGAGACATATGCCAATATGATGTATCCTCCTGTAATCGTGGAGCCTGTAGGTAATGGCTATGTCCAGATAAACCCGACATACCCTCCGGCTACACAGGAAGAGATGGATTCTTTCTGGGACCTGCCTTTTACAAAGCAGCCTCATCCGCGCTATAAGGGGAAGCGCATCCCTGCATATGACATGATAAAGTTTTCTGTGAATACGCACCGTGGATGTTTCGGTGGTTGCAATTTCTGCACGATAGCCGCGCATCAGGGCAAATTCATACAGTCCAGGAGCGAGGAGTCCATAATCAGGGAAATATCCGCCCTCAATGCTCTTCCAGGCTTTGCGGGAAACATATCGGATGTCGGTGCACCTACGGCAAACATGTATGGAATGAGGGGAAAGGATGCCGGGCTATGTGCAAAATGCCGGCGCAAGTCGTGCCTGTTCCCGTCGCCGTGCAGGAATATGGACCGTTCACATGCCAGGTTGCTGAAACTATACAGCAGGATTGCAGCTGTAAAGGGGATACGGCATGCATATATAGGAAGCGGTATCAGGTATGATCTGTTCCTTGATGAGAAAGGCTATGTCGATGACACTTCATATCCATATTTGAAGGAACTGATACTTGAGCATACCTCTGGACGTCTCAAGGTCGCCCCGGAGCATACAGATGATACTGTGCTGAAATTGATGGCGAAGCCATCTTTCAGGCTTTTTGAGCGTCTCCGTCATGAGTTTGACCAGATTGTGCGTTCCAGCGGCCGCAAGTGTGAACTTGTGCCTTACTTTATCTCCTCCCATCCAGGATGCAGCATGAGGCATATGCAGGAACTTGCCCGCACGCCAGCCCTTAAGGGGCTTTATATGGATCAGGTACAAGACTTTACACCTACTCCTATGACCACGTCGTCTGTGATGTATTACACAGGTCTTGACCCGAGGACAATGCAGAAAGTTTTTGTGGAACGCGACCTTGAAAGGAAGCGTGCCCAGAAGTCTTTTTTCTTCCGTCGCGGGAAGTAGCTATCCTGATTGCTTTTTTTAACAAAAAAGTCCCTCCGGTGTTGCTCAATTCAAAAAAATGTCCTACACTTGCAGCGAATTTATGTACAAACCTGAATTGAGAATTTGAAGATATTATGGCAACATCTAAGAAAAGGGCTGTTGTGAGCTATGAGAACATGTCAGAGGAACTGGCAGCAGCATTTGCGGAGAAGTACCCTAAGGGTTTCAATGACTATTTTCCGGATCTCATCAAGTATGACAAGCCGGATGGTACAAGTTTCTATGCCGTAACTCTTGAAATACCTGATGCTATCTACCTTGTCAAGATCAAGGTGAAGACTGATGACGCAGAGGATATAGAGAGGTGGCTTGATGGAGATGATGACGATGACAATGGAGGAAATGCAGGAGATGGGGGAGAAGGTCTTCCTGATGACAATATATCCCAGTATTCTTCCGGTGATGATGACTCATCAGATGCAGAATAGAAAATACTCAGCTATGATAATTATGGAATTCGCGGCCAAGTCAGACTGGCCGCGAATTTCTATTTTGCGGATTTCCTGACAATCCTATAGCCGATTGCAGCCATCAGTATTGACATGATTGGAGAGATCAGGTTGAAGATGCAGTATGGCAGATATTCAAGTGTAGCAACTTTCAGGACCGTAGCCTGTGTCATCCCGCATGAATTCCATGGAATGAGTACAGATGTGACTGTCGCGGAATCTTCGACAGAACGGCTCAGAAGCCTGTGCTGAAAACCTTTCTCATCATATGCTTTCCTGTACATCTGGCTTGTAAGTATTATCGACAGATATTGGTCTCCGGTAATCATATTGCAGAATATTCCTGTTCCGACAGTTGCGGAAACCAATGAAACAGCCCTGTTTACAAAGCGTGTAAGCATCTCTGTCAGGCTCCATAGCATTCCGCTTCCGCTCAATGCACCTCCGAATGTTACGGCTGCGATTATCAGGAATACGGTATTCAGCATCCCGGTCATCCCTCTTGTAGAGATAAGGTCGTTGAGTGCCTCATTGCCTGTCTGGATTGCAGTCGAGCCATAGCATGATATCATTATGCCTTTGAAACCGTCAATGAATGAGAGTTTTCCGAACCCGTCCAAGGTCCCGTTTGCAACCTCATATATAGCCTGTGGCTGGAAAATGATGGCGGCAATGCATGCGAGCAATGAGGCGAGGAAAAGTGTCAGCAGTGCAGGCAATTTCTTGATGATGAATATGGCCGTAAGGAAAGGTACGGTGAAAAGCCATGGTGATATGTTGAATGATTCCTTCAGCGAGGCTGAGAATTCTGCGGCCTGCACGTTGTCGGTAGTGTTATGGCAGATGCTGACGATGAGGAATACAGCGCAAGCAATTGCGAATGATGGGACAGTTGTGACCAGCATATAGCGTATATGCGTGAACAGGGCTGTGCCAGAGGATGATGAGGCCAGGATCGTAGTATCGGAAAGAGGTGATACCTTGTCACCGAAATACGCACCAGAAATTATGGCTCCTGCGGTCCATCCGGGAGCAAATCCAAGGGCTGTACCGATTCCTATCAGGGCTACACCTATTGTCGCGATTGTTGTCCACGAACTTCCGGTCATCATCGATACCAATGCGCTTATTACGCATCCTGCCAGCAGGAATATGGCAGGCGTGATAGCCTTCATTCCGTAATATATAAGTGTAGGGACGACACCGCTGACCATCCATGTGCCGGCAACTGCACCTATCATGAGCAGGATCAGGATTGCAGTGCCGATTGAGCGTATATTGTCTGTAATTGCATTTTCGAACTCTTCCCATGGCTTCCTGTAGAATATCATGGATATGGCTATAGTCACCCCTGATGCAAACAGAAGTGCGACCTGGCTGCCTCCTTCAAGTGAATCAGCCCCGAAAATGTGCACAACGACCGCAAGTGTCGCTATAAGGACGGCAAACGGGAGCAGGGATATATACCATGACGGCCTGTCGAAGCCTTCAGACATCCTGTGCCGTATGCGGTGATATTGTTCAATGATCTTTTTGTGCATCGTAAATGTTTTAATGGGTTATAAGGCTTTGACGTTATAGCAGCCTCAATGATATCCTCGAACGCTCTGTGTCTACAGAAAGGACGGATACCTTGACCTGCTGGTGCAGCTTGAGTGTCCTGGAAGGGTCCGCATGTCCCCTCGAGCCCATCTGCGATACATGTATCAGCCCGTTCTGCTTGATGCCGATATCTACAAATGCCCCGAAGGCTGTGATGTTCGTGACAATGCCTGGCAGCTCCATTCCTGTTATCAGGTCATCTATTGTATGTATGTCATGCGCGAACTCGAATTCCTTTGCGCTCTCCCTCGGGTCGCGTCCTGGCTTTTTCAGCTCATTTATGATATCATTTACAGTAGGCAGCCCGAACTCTCCTTCTACATATTTTCCGGCTTCAATCCTGGAGCACAGCTCTGCATTCCCGACAAGTTCCTTTGTCTTTACATTCAGGTCCTTTGCCATTTTTTCCACGATGTGGTAGCATTCAGGGTGTACAGCGGAATTGTCGAGAGGGTTCTCTGCACCTGGAATCCTCAGGAATCCTGCACATTGCTCAAATGCCTTGCTGCCAAGTCTCTTGACCTTTGTCAGTTCTTTCCGTGACCTGTAGGCTCCGTTTTCAGTCCTGTACTCTACAATTCCCGCAGCCAGTGATGGACCGATGCCTGATACGTAGCTCAAGAGGTATGGACTTGCTGTATTCAGGTTGACACCGACGCTGTTGACACAGCTTTCCACCGTATTGTCAAGCTTTTCTTTGAGGAGATTCTGGTCCACATCGTGCTGATATTGGCCAACTCCCAAAGATTTCGGGTCTATCTTCACAAGCTCTGCCAGAGGATCCATCAGCCTTCTCCCGATGGAGACCGCGCCGCGCACAGTGACATCATAGTCCGGGAATTCAGCACGCGCTACCTCTGAAGCAGAATATATCGATGCACCATCTTCACTTACCATATATGTCTTGACATCCTGTGGCTTAGGGACACGCTTGATGAACTCCTCCGTCTCCCTTCCTGCAGTGCCGCTACCGATGGCGATGACTTCTATACCATATTTTTCAATCATTGAAGAAACGGCCTGTATCGCCTTGATCTTCTCATTTGCAGGAGGATGGGGGAAAATAGTCTCATTGTGCAGCAGGTTTCCCTGGGCATCAAGACATACAGCCTTGCATCCGGTCCTGAATCCTGGGTCTATGGCCAGCATCCTCTTCTGCCCCACAGGAGGGGCAAGAAGAAGCTGGCGGAGATTCTCCCCGAATATACGTATTGACTCTATATCCGCCTTTTCTTTTGCTTCGCGTATTATTTCGTTTGAAATAGAAGGCTCAATAAGCCTCTTGAATGAATCATCCACGGCGGCCCTGATCTGTCCGGCAAGCGACTTGGCTGGATATCGCCTTTCCTGGCAGAAGTCATAGTATATCTTGTTTCCGCATTTTTCAGCGTCTGCATCAATGCGCAGTGTTATGTATCCCTCCTCCTCGGCCCTCAGCATGGCAAGGAGCCTGTGCGGGGCAATCCTGGAAATTGGTTCGGAACATCCGAAATATCCTTTATACTTCTGAGCTTCCGGGGAATCTGCCTTTTTAGTGGCCTTGGACACGATTCTCCTCGTTGCGAATATCTGCCTTACAGTCTCCCTGACAGAGGCAGTCTCGCTAAGCCTCTCTGCAATGATGTCGCGCGCCCCGGCAAGAGCCTCCTCTGCATCGCTAATCTTTCCTCCGATGAATTTGCGTGCCTCTGCAGCAGGGTCAGCAACAGCTACATTGTACATCATGTCAGCAAGAGGCTCAAGGCCGGCTTCCTTTGCGGCTGTTGCCCTGGTCCTTCTTTTAGGCCTGTAAGGCAGGTACAGGTCTTCAAGCTCCCTTGAGTCAGTGCATCTTTCAATCTTCATGCGGAGATCGTCTGAAAGCGCGCCTGCACCTGAAATTGTCTCCAGTATTGTGTCCTTGCGCTTCTCCATTTCAGCAAAGACATCGGTCCAGTGCCTTATCTCTGCAACGGCAACATCATCCAGTCCGCCAGTCCTTTCTTTCCTGTACCGGCTGATGAAAGGTATTGTTGCGCCTTCTGCAAACAGTTTCTCGCAGTTCTCAACCTGCCATTCCTTTACTCCAAGCCGTGAGGCTATATCCTTAATGTAAATATCTTTCATAATAATAGTGTTGTCATCAATCATGCGAAACCTGGCGCAGCTGGTCCCTGTATGCAGAGAATATCTTTGATTTCGATACAAATCCCATATATGTCCTGTTCTTGTCCACTACAGGAAGGTTCCATGCCCCTGTCTTTTCGAATTTCCTCATTACGGTATCCATCTTCTCGTCAATATACACATACTCCGGAGCAGATTTCATGTAGTTGTATACATGGTGCCTGTCATACAGGTCTTTCTTGAACATGTCCCTGCGTATATCCTCAAGGCTGACATAACCCTGGAAGTGCCCTTTGGAGTCAAGTACAGGGAAAATGTTTCTTGAGGAGCATGAAATTGTCTCTACCAGCTCTCCAAGTGTCGCATCAATCTTTATGGGAGTGAAGTTTGACTCAATAAGTTCTGATGTGTGGAGCAAAGTCAGGACTGCCTGGTCGCTGTCATGTGTCAGCAGTTCTCCGCGCTTGGCTATACGTTTTGTGTATATTGAATATTTCTCGACCATCCTTGTAGCCCCGAAAGATATTGTAGCCGTCATGATGAGGGGGATAAGCAGCTCGTAGCCCCCAGATATCTCGGCTATCAGGAATATTGCGGTCATCGGGGCCTGCATGACCCCAGCCATAAGCCCAGCCATTCCCACCAGGACGAAATTCTGCTCCGGTACAGAGATGCCGGCTCCTGTAAATATCAGGTTAATGATTCTTGCAATTATGAATCCCGCCATTGCCCCTACGAACAATGTCGGTCCGAAAGTTCCGCCTACTCCTCCTCCGGCATTCGTGAAAGACATGGAGAATATCTTAAGCAGCAGAATAAGGATGAAGAATACAGGTACGCTCCAAGGCCTGTACATGAAGAAAGCAAGTACAGTCTTGCCTTCAAGGTCAATCTCACCTCCATTGAGCAGCAGGCTTACATATTCATATCCTTCTCCATATAGTGGAGGAAAGAGGAATATGAGCAGGCCAAGGCATCCTGCGGAGATCATCCATCTCCAATACGGGTTTTCAATGCTCTTGATCTTGTCCTCAAGCCAAAGAGTCGTCCTTGTGAAATAGACAGAGCAGCATGCACAGAAAAGCCCAAGCACGATATAGAATGGGATATTGTGCATGGAGAACGGTTCCAGCGTACACTCGAAAGAAAGAGAATCACCGAGGAACAGGTACGATATCACTGTCGCGGAAACAGTTGATAGCAGCAGCGGAAGTATCGAGGACATGGAGATATTGAACAGAAGAATCTCCAGAGTGAAAAGCACTCCAGCGAGAGGCGCCTTGAAAATTCCAGCTACAGCTCCGGCGGCTCCGCATCCGAGAAGTATTGTCATGTTCTTGTATGACAATCCCATGTACCTTGCTACATTTGAACCGATTGCAGCGCCGGTATATACGATGGGGGCCTCTGCTCCGACAGAACCTCCGAAGCCGATTGTCACGGAACTGGCAAATAGAGAAGACCACATGTTATGCGGGCGTATCTTGGACTCGTTCTTGGAGACAGCGAGAAGCACTTTGGTAACTCCGTGGCCTATGTTGTCCTTTATTATATATCTTACAAACAGCATGGCCAGAAGCATACCTACTCCAGGGTATATGAGATAGAAGAAGTTATAGTCAAAATTCCCTCCGAACCATGATATAAGTCCATGATGTATATATTCTATCAGTGTCTTCAGCAGCACGGATGCCAGCCCGCATGCAATTCCGACAAACAATGACAGTACAAGCATCATGTCGTGTTCGGACATCTTTTTCAGAAGCCGTCTCAATGGTGATAGAATATCCTTTATGACTATACGTGATTTCATTTCTGGTTTGATTTAAGGTCTGTCGCTACCTTCTTTTCCTGATTACATACTGGGACATTATTACGCCGACAGTAGAGATTGCAATTCCGCTCCATTGGCGTGCGCAGAGCAGTTCATGTCCGAGCACCCATGCGACAATCGCCGCAGCTACCGGGATGAGTGCAGTGAAAATGCTTGACTTGGATACCCCGAGGCTCTTTATCGTTGTCACCCATAGTGAAAAGGCAACGCTTGAGCACAATATCGCAAGGCACAATATCGGAATCCATATCTCGATATCGAGATAGTAAGGCTGGAAGTCTGCAAGGCCGTATCTCAGGAAGAACGGAAGGAAATATACAGAGCCGATGAGGAACTGGTACATTACTATGACCTGGCTGTCGTACCTGCATGCAAGTTTCTTTGTCACGGATGCGTGCCCGACTTCACTGATGACAGCAATGAGAAGCAGGGCTATTCCCCATATAAAGTTCGGCCCTACGGTATCCTTGCTCATTACTACAAGGCAGATACCAGCCATGGAGAGCAGGATGCCTACAGCGTTTATCCAATTGATCTTTTCATTGAAAAGCACCCTTCCTGCCACAACAGAGAATATCGGTATTGTTGCAATGAGCATTGCGCTGAGGGTAGGGGAGCCTGTTTCCTTGATTCCGTACGATTCCGTCATGAAATATATGAACGGCTCAAAAAACGCAAGCAATATAAACTTGGGAATATCCTGCTTCTGTATCCGCACGAGTTTTCCCGTGGCAAAGTTGAACAGCAGGAGCACAAGTCCGGCCAGCAGTATGCGTATAAACACAAAATAGAATACCGGAATGCCCGCATTGATAAGCCTGTCTATCCATATGTATGACATACCCCACAATACTATTGCAAATGTGGATATAAGATAGACTATTGATTTCTTTTCTCTGTTCGTCTTTTTAATCCCCAGTTCCATAAGTGTTCCAGTTAAAAGTTATGCCTTGTTGAACGATAGCTGTCTACCATGCGGGACATCCGCAGCCATGGTGCCATTCTCGATTCTGCGGACCCCGGCAATGTAGACATCCAGTATCCTGCCTTTCAATTTTTCACCTTCGTATGGAGACCAGCCGCATCTGTATGCAATGTCCCCGCGGGATACAACAAATTCCTCTTCAGGATCAAATACCGTCAAGTCTGCATCCATGCCTATCCCGATCTTGCCTTTTCCCTTGATATTGAATATTCTTGATGCATTGCATGAGAACAGCGAACTGACCTTTTCCAGTGGAATGCCGTTTCTGTCTGCAATTGTCAGCATGACAGGCAGGCTGTGCTGTATTGACGGTATCCCAGAAGGAGTATCGCAGTAGTTTCCGGACTTTTCACTAATCAGATGCGGCGCATGGTCTGTGCCTATTGTATCGATAGTTCCGTCCAGTATACCTTCTATCAAGGCATACCTGTCCTCCTCAGTCTTTATGGCCGGGTTGCATTTTATCCTGCTGCCAAGCCTGTCATAGTCCCTGTCGCTGAACCACAGATAGTTGACAGATGTCTCGGCTGTGATGTCCGGGTTCAGGGCCTTGGCCGCCTGTATCATCCTGACCTCCTCCTTTGTTGAGACATGGCACAGATGCAGTCTTGTTCCATGCTTTATAGCCAGCTCAAGTGCACGGATAGTTGAAAGTATACATACTCTGCGGCTCCTTATGGCAGGGTGCTCAGCGAAGGGGATATTCTCACCGTACCGTTCCTTGGCTGCAATCAGGTTCGCCCTTATGGTAGCCTCATCTTCGCAATGTACGAGAACAGGCTTTTCCCTTATTGAGAATATCCTTTCCAGCGTATCCTTGCTGTCAACAAGCATATTCCCTGTGGATGACCCCATGAATACCTTTATTCCGGCCACCTGCTCTGCATAAGGCCCGGATATCATGTCGATTATCTCCCCGGAATTAGAATTGGTCGCTCCGATGTGCAGCCCGAAATTCGTCCAGCTTTTTCCCGAAATACAGGAATACTTCTGCGACAATGTCTGCATGGATGTTGTCGGAGGCATTGTGTTAGGCATGTCTATTACAGATGTGATGCCTCCAAGAAGGGCTGCCATGGATTCAGAACAGAAATCCGCCTTGTGTGTAAGTCCAGGGTCTCTGAAATGCACGTGGGCATCTATGCCTCCCGCCATTATATGTTTTCCATGCAGGTCATCTGATATATGGCCATGTGACTGGAATATTCCAGGAAGCTCTTCGTATGAAATGCACTGTCCGCAGTATTCTATATAGCCATCACTGTCAGGGTAAAGTGTGCAATCGATTCTACCGTCTTTTATGATAATCGAGCCCCTCTTTACGCTTTCCTGTGTCACTATCAATGCGTTGTGCAGCAGAATTGACTTACCGTCCTTCATCTTATATGCATTTAGGTCTTATCTTGCGGAATCTCATCCCAAGTACGCCCCAGAAGGCCTCCCCGAAAATCCCGCTGCTCATCTTGGATGTACCCTCTTTCCTGTCGACAAATATGATAGGTACTTCTATTATCTTGAAACCAAGCCTGTAAGTAGAGTATTTCATCTCGATCTGAAATCCGTATCCTTTCATCTTAACCTTGTCCAGGTCGATGGTCTCCAGGACTTTGCGCCTGTAGCACTTGAAACCGGCAGTTGTGTCGTATACTTTCATCCCAAGTATTGTGCGGACATATACAGATGCAAAGTACGACATTACCACTCTTCCTATCGGCCAGTTTATTACACTGACTCCATTGCAGTATCTTGACCCGATCGCAAGGTCGGCGCCACCTTCACTGCATGCATTGTAGAGCAGTGGAAGGTCCTGCGGATTGTGCGAGAAGTCTGCGTCCATCTCGAATATATAGTCATATCCGTGTTCAACGGACCACTTGAATCCAGCTATATATGCTGTCCCTAATCCAAGTTTGCCCTTTCTCTCTATCATGTGCAGCCTTTCAGGGAACTCAGCCTGCAGGCCTTTTACTATCTGTGCGGTACCGTCCGGTGAGCCGTCTTCAATTACCAGGATATGAAAAAGACCATCAAGGCTGAATACAGCCCTGATGATCTTCTCTATATTTTCCTTTTCGTTGTATGTCGGAATTATAACAATCTTGCTATCCATATTCCTTTGGAACAACCTATTATTTATCAATTTCCTTAAGCATTTCCTGCACGGCTGCCTCAAGCTGCCTGTCTTCTCCGTTAAGTACGGATGCAGGGTCATTATAGACAAGTATATCAGGCTCTACCTGCATATTCTCAAGGTATCTTCCTTCCTTGATTCCAACGGATCCCACCTGAGGAATTCCGAAAATTATAGTAGGGTCAATCTGGCTCTCCCACCATACGGCTGTCATCGTACCAGGGACAGGTGCACCTATCAGTTTGCCTATTCCAAGAGTCTTGTACACATAAGGGAACCCGGATGCATCAGAATAGTTGTCTTCGCCAATGAGGACGCATGAAGGCTTAGTCCATTTGTTGTATGGCTCAGTGCTTGCGTATTGGCCTCTTGGCTCGAACCTTATATATGCCTGTCCTGAAAGCAGTGTAGCCAGGTCATCATGCAGCCAGCCTCCTCCGTTATGGCGCGTGTCGACAATGACTGCTTCTGCAGTGCGGTATTTGCCAAGGAGCTTTGAATACACTTCACGGAAACTGTCCGAATCCATGCCTTCGACGTGTACATATCCGACTCTGCCGCCTGAAAGTTTTTCAACAAGTTTTTCGTTGCGCCTTACCCATCTCTTGTATAGCTCTGTGTAGTCACTGTATGATGGCTCCACATAAAGCTCTGTCGTCTTTTTGCCACCTTTCTTGACAGTAAGCAGGATTTTGCTTCCAGCCTTGCCCTGGAGCAGGTCATACCAGCTTTCCCCGGCCTTTATCTCAGTCCCGTTGATTGCAGTAATTATGTCTCCTTCCTTGATTTCAGGGTCTGCAATGGCCATGACGCCTCCTTTAAGTACTTCCTTTATCTTCAGTCCATCTCCTTTGTATGCCTCATCGTACAATACTCCAAGTGTCCCGATCGACAATCCTGTCATTGAGCGGTATCTTGCTCCAGTATGTGAGCCGTTGAGTTCTCCGAGCATCTCAGAAAGCAGCTCCTGGAAATCATAGTTGTTGTCAATGTATGGCAGGAACCTGCTATATGCATCCCTATATCCAGCCCAGTCGATTCCATGTATCTGAGGGTCATAGAACTTTTCCTGTACCTGTTTCCAGATATGGTTGAACATGTACTCCCTTTCCTGGGCAGGACGGTAGTCATATTCTCCCTTGAATGATATGGATTTCTTGGATTCAGATTTGACATCAATACGTGAAATTCCAGTCCTGCTGAGCATATATATGTATTTCCCGTCACGGCTTGGGTACATTGAGCCGCTGACGCCTTTGCTCAATACCTTGACGCTTTTTTCCTTTGTGTCAAGGACACAGAGGTCATAGCTCTTTTCAAGCCTTACGATGTAGAACAGCTTGCTTCCGTCATCAGAAAGATAGCAGTCTCCCATCCTGCCGGAGAACCTTGTGAGGCGAACAATCCTGTCCTGTATGTTCTCGAGGTCAAGTACAAGCTTTTCTGCTTTTTTCTCAGCCTTTGTCGAGTCCTTTTCCTCCTTCTTCTCTTCTTTCTTGGCCTTTTTCTCATCTGTGAGGAGTTTCTCTATCTCTTCATCCTCCTCATCGCGCAGGAATTTCATATATTCCTTCCCGTCGAAGAACATTACATATACATCATATTCTGCCCCCCAGCTTCCATGGCTCCTGTATCCGGCCCTGTCCGACATCCATGTCATCGCCTTTCCCTTCATAGCCCAGCGGAAGTTTGTGTCTGTGTATCCGCTTTCTGTAAGGTTCTTTATTTCACCATTCTCAATGTCAATCAGGGCGACATCTTCATTGTTCCACCCTCCGTTAGCCTGATAGTTGCAGAGGATATATCTGCTGTCCGGACTCCATTCGAAGCTCTGGTCGCCATCCGTGTACGAGTAGTTTGTCGCCTTAAGGAGTGACTTCTCCTTTCCGCTCTTTAGGTTTTTGATGACAATCTCTGTCCTGTCTCTCAGAAAAGCAATCCATTCACCGTCTGGTGATACAGAAGGCTGGAAACATGTCTGTCCAGGATCTGTGATGCGCTTTTCCTCCATCTTGACAGAATACGTGAAATACTTATCGTCCTTTTCTGACAGGGAAGTTGCCCATATACCCCATTCTCCGTTCCTTTCAGCAGAATAATATATGGTGCGTCCGTCTTTGCTGAAGCAGACATTACGCTCCTGCTCCGGCGTATTTGTTATTCTCCTTGTCGTATTGTACTCTATCGATGTTACAAAGACATCTCCACGTGCAACAATTGCCACTTCCTTTCCATTAGGTGAAACGTCCATGGCTGTGATCCCCATCGATACTGATGTACGGTTGAGAAGCCTTTCATTGGAGTCCTTTGATATTTCAATCCCTACCTTTACAGGTTCTTTGCCTTCCTGGACCGTATAAAGTTCCCCGTCAAATGAGAATGCTATCGTTCCGTTGTCTGCAACAGAAATGTATCTTACCGGGTGCTTCTCGTTGAATGTCACCTGTACAGATTCTTCAGGTCTGCTGATGCAGCTCCTGTATATGTTGAAAGAGCCGTTCTTTTCACTTATATAATAATATGTGTCTCCGTCCTTGGCAAAAACAGGGTTCCTGTCCTCGCCTTCGAATGATGACAGCCTTGTGAATGTCCCTTTGCCGTCAATGGAGAACCCTTTCTCATCTTTCTTGGATCCCGTGGCAGGGGAGTACATCCAGATGTCACGTGTCACGGAAGATGTATGATGTTTCCTGAATGGGTCTTCATATCCTTTTATATCTTCATAGAGCACAACGCCGGATTCATTTACACTCAATGATGCAATAGGCAGCGATGTCACCCT
Organism: uncultured Bacteroidales bacterium; assembly: GCA_947179325.1. Classification (GTDB taxonomy): domain Bacteria; phylum Bacteroidota; class Bacteroidia; order Bacteroidales; family UBA932; genus Cryptobacteroides. The sequence goes on from CAMXAU010000033.1 coordinate 30,665, forward strand.
CTGCGGCCGGCCGCCGTCCTGTGATACCATATATATCTGTGCGTCGCCGGGATAACCGCTGTATTCGGTGTCCTGCTGTATGTTTGCACTAAAGAGTATACTGCCGTCTTTAAGTACAGCAAGCGGTGTCTCGCTTCCAGTATAGTCAGTGATGCGTCTTGGAGTACCGCCTTCAATAGATGTAATGAAAATGTCCTTGCTTTTCTCCCTTGTTGAACTGAATATTATGTTCTTGCTGTCAGGAGTCCATATAGGATCCGAGTCGTATGCAGGATTTGTCGTGATCTGTGACGCCCTGCCGCCATTTACATCTACAACAAAGATGTCTCCCTGGTAGCAGAATGCAATCTTTGTCCCGTCTGGAGAAATGCAGTTTCTGCGGAGCCATAGCGGTGCAGACGCAGCAGAGGCTATAGAAACTGCACAAAAGGCCAGTGCTGATAAAGTCAAAACTATTTTTTTCATCATACTATATATATAAGTCAAACGTTGCAAATATACATAAAAACATCCTATTCTATGCTGAAAAAAATTATGTTTTTATGGAACTGTCTATATGTTAGTGCTTTATGTAGTTTTGCTATAATTTTTTTCAAAAAAAGTTCTGAAAAAGTTTGGAGGTTATTAAAAAAGTCGTACCTT
>CAMXAU010000034.1 GCA_947179325.1 uncultured Bacteroidales bacterium
CATTTGTTATATTTTGCTTAATTTTGCACTTGTAAATCCATCTCTTTGAAAGAGAGAGATGGATAAATGATAAAGAAACCATTAAAAATATACTTATGAATCAGAACAAATTTGCAAAATTATTTGCATTGGTAGTATTTGTAGCATTTATGCTAATCAGTTGTTGGGCGACAGTTGAGTCGTTACATTTGCTTTTGCCTTCTTGGCCTATCCCAATCTTTTGGATTGCGACACTTGGCATATTTTTCTTGGCATCTTGGGGGTCTAAGATGATTATAGATAGCTTTAATCAGAACTTAATAATAGACCACAGAGGTGTGCATCTTTTGGGAGGAATACTGATGTTACTTGTTTTTTGGATCGCGTTCTCATTACCAACTAATACACATACATTCTTTTATCGTTCCGTAGTTATGGAGGTCTTATCTAAAGACTTGACGGACACTAAGAATCAACTGGAAAAACTTGATGATGATAATCTTGCAACAGAGATTGTAACTCGTGATGCTCAAAACTATAAAACAAAGATTGATGGGCTTTGGGGACAGTTAAAAGCTGAAATAATGAATCCTGGCAATCCCGGATGGGGACCTGTTGCAGAACAGGCCGCAATAAATCTGGAGAAAGAATTGGGTGCTAAATTGCAGCGTGTAACATTCAAAACCACGACACAAGCTGGTCGTCGTCAAGTAGTTCGTGTTCTTGAACCGATTGTAGAAGACCTTACTAAATCCGCAATAGAAAGCAAGTATCTTACTCGATTATATAACGTGGTAAAACATAAGAATAAAATTGATATTAAAAAGAATCTATATGCCATTAATAAGATTCAGAAGAAAATTAACGAGAACCCAAGTGCTGCTCATGAGGAGCCTACAGAAGGTACCAACCTCGTTCTAACTAATTCTTATCGTTTAATAAGCAATTATACAGATGCCGTTGCAAATGAGTTTGGTGCTACCGATCCTGAAAAGATTAAAACTTTACAAGATGAAACAGCTACATATAAAGGTAATGTAACAAAAACCGCACGACTACGCAGTGTGGTTGATGTATGGAAAGATTATTTCTCTGGCCTATGGAGTGGACAAGGTTTCCTCTTTTGGGTACTACTTGCAGCATTGATTGATATAGCAGGTTTCTTCTTTTATTATTTAGCTTTCAAAAAGAACGAGTATTAACACATAAAATCTTACAGCTATGCCTAAAGCAATAAATGTAGACTTAGATGCCCCTGTTGTTGCATCTACACCATCAGCGACTCAAACCGAGCCCAAGCCCCAGATTGTAAAACCATCTGAAGTCTTGGAAGAAACATATGGCTTAACAACAGAGGAAATTCTTGATGTCAATGCAATCAAGGTTACAATTTCTGACCCATGCCCAATAGTTATTCTTTTCGGCGCGAAAACATCTGGCAAAACAATGACTTTGGTTCGTCTAACTAGATTTTTGCGATCACAAGGTTATAGAGTAGAGCCAGATAGAGTATTTCGTTCTGCAAATTCCAGTGCTTACCAAGAAATGTGTGACAAGTTTGATGAAACTATAACAAACGATAATGCAGCAGGTGGAACATCTGTTATCGGTTTTATGCTCGTCACAATAAGAGATAATAATGGCAATCCTATTTGTCAAATATTGGAAGCACCAGGAGAGCACTATTTTGATGAAGACAATAGAACTTCACCATTCCCAAGATATATTAACGAGATTTTAGCAATGAAAAATCGCCGTACTTGGGTGTTTATTGTTGAGAGAAATTGGAAGGATTCTTCAGTGAGAAATGCTTATGCGGAAAAGATTATATCAATGCAGGATATAATACCCTCATCTGATAAAGTAATATTTACTTGCCACAAAGCTGATTTGAGTAGAGGGCTTTTTAAGAATGGCAGACCTATTGTGAAACAATTTTTTAACGACATTAAGAATCAATATCCGGGAATTTTTGCAAGATATACAAACTCTAACCCTATTACATCTTTGTGGAAACCATATAATTTTGAGTTCGTAGCATTTTCTTCTGGTGTTTTCAATAAACTTCAAGATGGAGGACAGTCATATACTCCTAGTCAGGATTTTTATCCCGCTGGCTTATGGGAGAAAATAAGAAAGGCTGTGATGGGAAGTTGGTTTTAACAATGAATATGTGTTTAATTATGAACTGAATATTTGTATATGAATAATATAAGATTTCATATTTTTGGTGTGCCTGACGGATTCGACATCTATCAGGAAGTCATAGATATGGAGAATAAAAGCTATTATCAATGCTTTTATGATGAGAGTATAAAAGAACAAACAAGGCTTGCAATTAATCGTAAGCCTAATGGGGATGTATCATATACTTATTTGAAATATCATTTATACTCTAATGGAAACAGACCTAATGCTTTTATTGGATTATCAGTAGTTTTCAGTAATGGCTATTATGCAGATGTCTCTAGTCTTTATAATCTTTTAGAGCAAACTTACAATAGTATATTACAAAAAGGAAAGTTGCTTTATCCTATTGCAAATGGCTCGTCAGCAAGATTCGCGGTTAATAAATTCTCAGATGATCCATTAGAAATTAAAAGGATTGAGTCTATTGTAATTGGGACACTTTCCACAAAAGAGTATTTTGCTGAATATGTACCATTCGACGCCTCATTTGAGACTGGTAAGCAAAACGCTATACTTAAAGTTCCTTTTCAAATCTATGATAATGAAAATCAGGAAAGAGAAGCAAACTTTCTAGTTGTAGAAAAACTAAAACAATTCTCTTGGTTATCATTGTCTCCTGATTATATTAAAAAAGAAGAACCTATATTACCAGGAGAAGTACCTTCTATTAAGCATGTAGAGTTAGATGAAGAACTTGATCCCGTAACAAAGGCACAATACATTAATAGTTTTGAGAACTATCAAAGTCAAGTTTTGGCTGCATTTGAGAAGTTGGTTAATAAAACAGATGAGAACTTGACTACTAATGTGAAACAATTAGATTCTATTGTTAAAGGGATATTGGTTTCATTACGAGAATATGGGAAGAAACAGAATGAGCTGAAAGATCTACTTGATAAGTATTCAGGTTTAGCCGATAAGTTGGATACGCTGTCTGACAAATTATACGAATTGTCAAAAAAACAAAATTCTCATAATAAATTCGATGAATATCAGCATAAACAGGATGATGCAGAAAACGGTAATAATAACATTAGTGAACGGAAAGGAGGTATGTGGCAACGCTATTTGGCTGTTGCTGGTGGAGCAATCGCAGTAGTCTGTATTATTGTCTTTTTTTGTAAGCCTTATTTGTTCCCTGATAATAATCCAGTTGTTAATCCTACTGGTAGCGATGTTAATACAACTGCTATGGGGGATAATCCAAAGGATAGTTCATCGAAAGAAAGCGAGTTATCGAAAGTTAACTTGGAGGAGTTATTGGCAAAGTTTAATGAAGCTTTACAAAACAATGACTTTGAAACTGCAATTGACTATTATTCGCAAGTGGTTAATGAAGACAAAAACCAAATGCGTAAACTGGATTATAGCTTGGATGAAAAATTCAACACACTGATTGGAGATTGTGCTTTTGATTTAGCAAAAAAATTATACATAGAGCTAACTACAATATATGAAAATGCTGATTCATATATCGATAAATTAAAAAGTTCATTTAAGAGTTATGTTAAAGATAATAAGTCAATAGTCGATAAAAAGTCTGCTCTTATTAAGAACATTGCACTTGCAAAGGATGGTGCATATGATTATACTGGTATTGATGCGGATTTAGCCGAAATAAATAATCTAGGCAATACACCGCAGGCTCCTAAAGTTTATAAATTAGCACTATATTATGAAGGTGGTAAAAACGCCTCAAAGAAGCCATATTCTTCTGAGATAATAGAAGTCTATCCAAATAGACAATATAAGATTAAAAACCTTCAAACAGAGTATGGTGCAGGATTTATCAATTCTATTGAAAGATCTTACGGTGAGGACATCATTAAAGATGAAGGTCAAAGCATTCAGTTCAAAATTAAAAATGCAGAAATAGGTCAGGAGTTTAATCTATATTATAAAAGAGATAATCAAACCCTGTTTACGATTAAACTCAAAGTCGTAAAAGAAATACGCACTGCAAAGGATTTAAAAATAGATTAGTGATGAAACCTATTGTACTTATAATGCAAGCATTATTATCGGTGTTGATAGTTAATGCTCAAGATTTTCGAGATATAGATGCTTATTTAGCGAAAATCAGTGTTATTGATTCTTTGCTCGTAGATACAAAACTTAAGGATAGAGATAGATGCGAATATCTTAAAGAGAGTATTGCATATAAGGATTCTATCATATTTGTATTGAAAGATAGTATTGTGGCTTTGCAATGCAATGTTAAAGGCAATGAAGAGCAACTTGAAAAGAATAGAGAACAATTGAAGATTAAAGATTTTATTCTTTGCTCTGATACAACAGTATTTGGTTCTAAGTTCATAGAGTTGGAGATAGATAAATATCCCAATCATATACGCGAATACTACCAGTTGATTTACGATCTGCGTAGTATTGACCAGAAGTTATTTTCTATTGAAGAAATTGTTAATGAAATTAACACTAATGGATTGACCGCAGACTTGAATCCAAAAAGCAAAAGTGCGATTCTTCAAGAAAAAACGAATGGACAAATTTTAGAGCTAAGAGAACAGTTGCTCAAATTGAAAGAACGTGATATGAGTTATCTTTCTGAAGAACAGATAAAATTCTTCAATGAATACTTAAAGCCAAAATATAACAATATTATAGATGTAATTTATAACGATTCAATAAATCAATAATATGAAAAAGATTCTGTACAGTTTAATGGTAATGGCATTATCTATTGCTATAGTAGGATGTGGCAATAGAGCATCATCTAAGCAGGAAGAAAGCCCCTATGCGGGTTTTGAGTATGACCAAGAGTCAGATGAAGATTATGTTATCAAGATTCCATACACCGATATGGGGAATAATCTCGTATCCTTGCCTGTTACAATTAATGGTATGGGTGTAGAAATGATATTTGATACTGGTGCTTCTTCTACTACAATTTCATTGCAAGAAGCTCAATATTTAGCAAAACATGGCAAATTGGAGGAAGATGATATTCTAGGTGTTCAGAAGTTTGGAACGGCAGATGGAAAAACTTCGGAAGGACTTATTATCAAACTTAAAGAGCTTGTTATAGGAAACAAAATTACAGTTTCAAACACATATGCAACTGTTGTAATGAATCAGGAAGCTCCTTTACTTTTAGGAGGATCTGTGTTTACGCAATTTCGTGAAATATCAGTCGATCGTGAAGAGCATATAGTTAAGTTTTATAAGTACTAATGAATTTTAAACTATACATATTTGGAGAGTCATCGGGGTATAAACAGTATCCCGATGATTCTAATAGTTTCAAGGAATACTTTAAATATCAGCAATCTAATTCTTCGTTATATATTCAAAGGAAGGCTGATTTGGTCTATTATGTATATTCGCAAAAGATTGACAAAGAAAAGAACTCATTCTTAGGATTCTGTATAGTCTTTAATGGTGTATATATCAAGAATTTCAAAAATGCTTTTGCAATATTTGAAAAAATATACTCAGATTGTATTCTTAGCGGGAAACTATTTCGACTCGGTGAAAATGGCAAGATAGGCTATGCCACAGATGATTTTGCTTCACAAACGGAGGAGTATGATAGACTTGTTTCTGTATTTAATGATGAATTAGAGAAGAAAAATAGGACCCTGTTTGCCCAACTCCCCAAAACTTATAAAATGGGACAAGGGTCAAAAGTGTTTTCAATGTCTGATAGCCCAGAGTTAATAGCTGAAAGTATAAGTGTTTATGATTCCGTTTCTATCTCGAATAACAACAATAATGAGGATTTAGATTATGTAGGAAGAATGCTTCAGCAGTTATATTCTGAAAATAAAAAGTTGAAAACAGAATATGAGATATTGAATAAACAGAAGAAGCAATATAGATGGGTAGCAATTCTCTCAATTTGTGTTATTGCAAGTTTAATAGGATTGTATCTCTTAAATGATAATTTGTCAAGTATAATATCAAACCAAAGCAGTACAATATCTAATTTAGAGTTAACAATCGCTAATAAAAATAGCGAGATTACATCATTGTGCGATACACTTTCACAGGAAAGGGGCGTTATCAGGCAAAAGAATAGCGAAATTAGGTTGTTAAATACGAACTTAACAACTTATAAAGATTCGCTAAAACTAAGTTTAGAACGCAATGATGAATTATCCGATAAACTATCTGAACAAGAGTCTAAATTCTATTCGATTAAGAATACATTTCCTATCAACATTACAAATGTTGAGATCGGAAATACTTATTATGATGGTAGTATTGAAACAAATTATGGGAGTACAATTTATAGTAGCTACACAATGTATTTAAAGCCCAGAATTACATATACGGGCATAAATACGGGTAGTTCCATAAATTTGAAAATAAAATGGTACACTCCTAATGGCACTATGAGTACGGGAGATTCTTCTCCTTCAGGATTTTCCCAGCAAGAATCTTTGTATGTTTACAGTGGTTCAAATACAAAAACATTACGAGGATGGGGTAATAAAACCAAAGGAAACTGGGGTAAAGGAACGTACAGAATCGAAATTTGGTATGAGAATGTTTGTTTAAAGGCTAAAACATTCACTATTTATTAGTATCCTTAAAAGTAAAACTGCAACCGACTGTTGCAGTTTTACTTTTAAGATTATAGGTGGGGATCTTTATCAAGATTGCATATAACAATTATCTATCCACGAACCGATTGAAACCAATAAGCTAACCCCATTTTCTTTTCGTTGGTATAAACTCTCCAATACCTTTTGCCTTATCCTGCTTGCCTCATAGGTGTTGAGCCTAAATGCAAGAGCAATGACCATTTCGAGATTATAGAATGTAGCCCAACTTGCAGGGGTGGCAACATCGCATCGTTGGGTGGTCGTAGGGCAAAGCATTCCACTCTTGTATATTGCTCTAATGGCGGCTCGGAGTGTAGGGGCTATCACCCCGAACAACTCCATCAATTCCATTTCAGACATCCAAACATTACCGTTTGGGATGTTTACTCTACCGCTTTCACTGATTGTTATAATTGCTCGTTCCATAGTTACATTGCTATTGAGATTTCACTAAACGATTGATTAAGTCTGTTGCCGAACATTGTCAAATCCTTGTCGATTTTCTCGGTGGTAATCTTCGCATACTTCTGTGTCGTAGTAATGTTCGTATGCCCCAATACTCGGCTGACACTCTCAATGGGAACACCCTTGCTGAGAGCAAGCGTAGCGAACCCATGGCGACTTGAATGAAATGAAATATTCTTCGTAATACCGCACTCTTTTATCATCTTTTTCAGCGGTTTACAGATATTCCAATAGTTGAGATTAGGGAATACAAGTTTGTCCTCCTGAAACCTCTCGTAACGCTTGATTATCTGCAACGGAATATCCAACAACTTCACTTGGAAATTCACCTTAGTCTTGTGTCGCTTGGATAGAATCCATTTCTCTCCGTTTATCTCTACAATATCATCGGTAGTCAGTTCCGTAATATCCACGAATGACAAGGCTGTGAAACTTGCAAACACGAATAGGTCACGAATATAAGCCAACTTCTTATCTGCAAATTCGTGTGTCATTACAGCCTTGATCTCATCTTCTGTAAGATATTGACGCTCCTTGATATTCTGATTAACACGATACTGAGCAAATGGATTTCTCGGTGTCAGTCCGTTGTAATGAGCCTTCGCTACAATTGTTTTCAGCCACATACAATGCGACCATACACTACCATTATGCAAACCTGCATCAGTAGAGAGATAGATTTCATACTCCTTGATAAAATCGGGAGTAAGTTCAAGCATAGATATATCACTTCGTTTGTAACACTTCTTGATGAATGCTGCCAAATGATTTCGTGACCTTACACGCACCTTGTAGGAACTTGCTGCACGATCTATGCCTATACGCTTCTTGAAACTATCATTGTCCTTATCAAATGCACCGAGCAATGTTTCGTACTCTGTTCCGATACCCTGATAAGCATTACGTACCATTTCGGCTGTAACGAATGCTTCTCTATCCGAGATACGTTGATAATGCTTGATGATTTGAGCCTTGATGTTATCCAAAGCCAAATTGATGTCTCTTGATTCTTTGCTCTTGCCTTTGGCTCGGTTACCTTTGGCATCCCACATTGTTTTTACAATGGTCAGTTTGCAGCTGAATTGAGCCACAGAACCGTTGATTGTAACTCGCCCCATAATGGGAACAATACCGTTTTTCTCCTTGCTTCCGTTCACATAGAACAGCACCTTAAATGCACTTCGCATAATCCAATTCTTTTTTTGGGGTTACAAAATTAGTTATCAGCGAGTTGTACATTGTTATGCAGAATATGGCAGAGAGTAGAAATAAACTCCAACGACTTATAAACTCACCTCGTTATCGGGTAATGATTTGAAAACCGTTCGCCCCCATTACCTTTCATTTACTTGCACTTTTGCATCGGCGAGGCTTTCATCAAAAGTCCTCATAAGTCATTGAACACCAGTGCTGCCATCATTATTCCCCCTCATTCGTTAGATTTTTCCAGAGATATATGATATATTTAATATCACTCACCGATTCAAGCGGACAAATAATTCAGTTCATCTATCATTTCCTGGTCACAATAGACAAAATCATCATAGTCACCGCCATGCCTTTTCTCAAATAGTGTTGTAAATGCCTTGCGTGGAGATATTGAAAACTTTCCCTTTAAAGTAAAAATGCATTCCAAGCATTGTTTTTACCCCACTATGTGTCTGGGCCGAAATATTATTTTTCAAAAAAAGAGCCACTGCTGCATAATATAACCTGTTTATAGAAGCATTATGAACCTTTCCTGTGCCATAAGTCCTGACTCTTTCAGGATGTCACAAGCTCTTTCAACCCTATAGGCTATCAATGCATCTCCACTTTGTTTGTCAAAATTTTCTTTCATAGCAGAATTCCTTCATTGACAACATTGACATAAAAGGGTCTTAAATGGCCCGTTCCCCCTGATTTTCTGGAAATAACCAAGGATTAACTGGACTCCGGTCTTGATTTCCAACTCATACAAAGGCCATCTGACCTCATTTTCTTCATCATAAGCAGGTTTGTCATTATCAAGAAGAACCAACAAATCAATATCACTGTCCTCCCTCGCATCAGCCCCATAAAGGATAGCCTTTGCACTATGGGCAACCCTATGTATCTGATTTTACTATGTGTTCTCTCTTCATAACTTCAAAGCATTTATGTTGCTAATATAGTTATTTTTGCCCAATCGCATCCAAGATGTCAAATTTCCGAATCACCTGCAAAACACTGTGTCTACGCATATATGTTGGAAAATCTGAACTGGAGGAGCGTTAGTTCGTAAAACACAAGTAACATATATTCAATTACTTACACAATGAAGAATGCCAAAATTCTGGCGCACCCGTCATTGCGTAATATATTTATGATCAAGCGGTTATATTTTACATATTCAGGGCCGCATGTGGAAGTACATGTCATTTCTGCCTATCAGGAAGAAACTATGTACTAAAGAAATACAGTGCCAATAAGGCATAAAGAAAAGTCCTTGAGAATCAAAAGACTTCAAGGACTTTGGAAGGGTGCCCAGTGGGATTCGAACCCACGACATTCAGAACCACAATCTGACGCTCTAACCAACTGAACTATGGGCACCATATTCATTTGGGACTGCAAAGATAATCAAAAAATTTTATCCCGCAAGGCATCACGTGAATATTTTATTCTCAATGCGGCATCTGGCGCACAAGGCAAGAGATGTCCTGACTTATATTATGACACCTCCGTCAACAGAAAGGATGGCCCCGGTGATATATGAGGCATAGTCACTTGACAGGAACACATATGCATTGGCAATGTCCTCAGGCTCGCCCATACGTCCAATCGGGATATTATCCACAATAGGCTTAATCATTTCCTCAGGCAGCTTCGCCACCATATCTGTCCTTATGACACCAGGGGCTACGGCATTTACACGGATCCCGTCCTTCGCAAGCTCCCTTGCCAATGACTTGGTCAGGCCGTTCACGGCAAACTTTGATGCCGGATACCCACATCCGGAAGGCTGGCCATAGAGGCTTACCACAGAACTTGTGTTCACAATGGCTCCTCCTTTCCCTTTCATGATCCTGGCCGCAGCCTGTGCACAGTTGAATACAGCCTTGACATTCAGGCTGAGGATGTCATCAAACTCCTTCTCCGTATAGTCGTACAGTGATGTCCTCTGCGATATGCCTGCATTGTTTGCCAGGATATCAATCCGTCCATATTTCTCCGCAACCTTGGAGAATGCGCTGAAGACACTTCCGGTGTCCGTGAGGTCTGGCCAGATGGCATCCACCTCTGCTCCAGGAAGCTCTGACCTGACACGTGCGAGTGCCTCTTTTGCTGTAGCTTCCCTTGACCCGCAAAGGACAACGGATGCTCCGGCCTCAAGATATTTTTTTACGATGGCATAGCCGATGCCGCGTGTACCTCCTGTCACGACAGCAATTTTTCCTTTCAATAAACCTTCCATATCATATCTTTCTTCATGTGAATCCCGCCTATCCGGGAAACTCCAAAGGAAACGGTCCCGGACAGGCAGCAGAAGCAAGGCAATCTGCATGCCAGCCGCGTGGGATAAAGACAAATCAAGAAGCTTACGTGGCATACCGGGGATTTTTTCAAGAACATTTTCTATATTTGTAGGATTGAATTTTGCTGTTACGGTCATCTTGTCGGCCTAAAAGCCCGGAAAGACTTATCGGGGTCCGGCAGACAGCGGACAGGCGATTTTCAAGAAAGAGATTGAAGACAAAGCCTTTGCGCCGCTCTTCAAGAACAGGACAAATGTAATTTTTGTAAAGATATGGGACGTGAAATAAAATTCTCCCTGGTCTACAGGGATATGTGGCAGTCTTCGGGAAAATATGTACCGACTGTCAGCCAGCTGAAAGAAGTTGCCCCTGCGATTATCGACATGGGATGTTTCGACAGGGTCGAGACAAACGGTGGAGCATTCGAGCAGGTCAATCTGCTTTTCGGTGAAAACCCGAACAAGGCTGTGCGCGAATGGACCGCGCCGTTCAACAAGGCCGGTATCCAGACACACATGCTTGAAAGAGGACTCAACGCCCTCAGGATGAATCCCGTCCCTGCTGATGTCAGGGAACTTATGTACAAGGTGAAATGCAAGCAGGGCACCAATATCTCAAGGTCGTTCTGCGGTCTCAATGACCACAGGAACCTGCGTCTTTCAGTAGAATATGCAAAGAAAGGCGGAATGATCTCCCAGGTTGCGCTGTCAATCACCAACTCCCCTGTCCATACAGTTGAATACTACATGGGCATTGTTGACAAGGTGGTTGAATACGGATGCGATGAAATATGCCTCAAGGACATGGCCGGAATCGGAAGGCCTACTTTCCTCGGGCAGCTGACATCACAGATAAAGAAGAAATACCCTCATATAAAGGTACAGTACCACGGACACAGCGGCCCTGGATTCTCAGTTGCGTCAATGCTTGAGGTCGCACGTGCCGGAGCGGACTACCTCGATGTTGCAGTCGAGCCTCTGAGCTGGGGAAAAGTACACCCGGACGTGATAACAATCCGCGAGATGCTCAAAGCCGACGGCTTCCAGGTCAAGGACCTGAACATGAACGCATATATGGAGGTCCGCGCACTTACGCAGAAGTTCATAGACGACTTCCTCGGATACTGGATTGACCCTAACAACTCGCACATGAGTTCACTCCTCGTTGGCTGCGGCCTCCCTGGCGGAATGATGGGCTCCATGATGGCTGACCTCAAGGGATTCCACGGCGCCATCAACGCATCGCTCCGTTCACAGGGAAAGGCGGAGGTCTCTCTTGACACCCTGATGGTCATGCTGTTCCAGGAAGTCGAGTACGTATGGCCTCGCCTTGGATACCCGCCACTCGTAACTCCATTCAGCCAGTATGTGAAGAACACTGCCCTGATGAACCTCATGAACATCCTGAAAGGACAGCCACGCTGGACAACTATCGACAAGGATACATGGAACATGATTCTCGGCAAGATGGGCAAGCTCCCTGGCGAGCTGGCACCAGAAATCGTGGAGCTGGCCAACAAGAAAGGACTTGAATTCTACACAGGAAACCCTCAGGATGCATTCCCGAATGAGCTTGACAAGTTCCGTGCAATGATGAAAGAGGAAGGCTGGGACTTCGGGCAGGACGACGAGGAACTCTTTGAGTTCGCAATGCACGAAAGGCAGTACCGCGACTACAAGAGCGGAATCGCGAAGGAGCGTTTCCAGAAAGACCTTGAGGCAATGAAGGAGAAGGCAGGCGCACCGATAGTGATTACACGCCCTGTTGTAGAGATGCCTAAATATGACGTGGAGAGCATTGCAGAGAAATACCCTCACGCAGTTCCGGTACAGGCCCCTGTGAAAGGCCAGCTCATCTGGCAGGTCGATGTAGATGACGCCTCCACAGCACCGGTTGCCGGCACAGAGGTTGAGGCAGGAAAGGCACTCAGCTTTGTCCAGACATATTATGGCCTCGTGGAAGTTGTCCCTGCCGTAAGCGGACGTATCGTTGCGGTATGCAGCAAGCAGGGGGACAATGTTGTAAAGGGAGAGATTGTCGCATTCGTTGAGAAAGACGGAAAAGACGAGAAAGAGCCTGAAGCATAACAGGCAGGCACGACACATCCGGAAGGTCCGCGGCAGATTGCCTGTAGCGGACCTTCTTTTATTTATGGCATTGACCTGGCGGATTAAAGCATAAATTCATTACCTTTGCCGGGAAGGCAAGAGACGTACGTGCAGAGGGCTGGAGGAGAAAGAAATGAAAATACAGGATTTATGTCCCGATGACAGGCCACGGGAGAAGATGATGCTCAGAGGGGCATCCTCACTTGGCAATGCCGAGCTTGTAGCTATCCTGCTACGTACGGGAACAGGAAAAATGAATGCCCTCGAAGTTGCACAGCTGCTTATGCGGGAGGCAGGCGGAAGCCTTACAAGAGCATCACGGATGACAGTGGAGCAGATGTGCAGGATTGACGGGATAGGACCGGGGAAGGCAGTCTGTATAGCAGCAGCTCTGGAACTCGGCAAGCGGATGTGCAGCGAGACACCTTCTGGCGAAAAGGCGGTAATACACAGTGCAGCAGACATATTCAGGGAGCTTCTTCCGGTTATGAGGGGACTGCAGCACGAGGAATGCTGGATATTCTACCTTGCACGCAACAACCGCATAATCTCCATGGAGCAGCTAAGCATCGGAGGCCAGCATGCCACAGTCGTTGACATAAAGTTCATAGTCAGGAGGGCCATAGACACCCTCGCCTCTGCAGTCATAATCGCGCACAACCATCCGTCCGGGGACCCTACCCCTGGCAAGGCGGACATTGAACTTACAAAAGTCCTGAAGAAAGCCCTGGAGACATTTGAGATTTCCCTGATTGACCACGTAGTGATAGCAGACGGCAAATACTACAGTTTTGCAGATGAAAGACTCTCTGTAACTTAAAAGAGCAGTAAAGATTGCAATTTCCCGGCGGGTGGGCTGCAAAATATTTTTTGCAGCCAAGAAAATTGTCTACCTTTGTATTTCGACAAGCTGCCATATCGGGAGCTGAAAACCTTAAAGATTAAAACATGAGAATTATCAACCTTGGTGAAGGCAACAGCGTGCTCAACAGCTTCGTTGCCCAGATGCGTGACAAGGACATCCAGAAAGACAGCATGCGTTTCCGCAAAAACCTTGAAAGGCTCGGGGAGATTTTCGCCTACGAGATCAGCAAGACTTTGGACTACAGCGAAAAGCAGGTTGTCACTCCACTCGGGATTGCCAATATCAGCACTGCTGACAACAAAATTGTAGCCGCGACAATACTGCGTGCAGGACTTCCTCTGCACCAGGGCATATTGAACTACTTCGACAATGCACAGAACGCCTTTGTCGCAGCATACCGCAAATATGACAAGGGGGACAGTTTCCATATAAACATTGAATATGCAAGCACTCCTTGCCTTGAGGGCAAGACTCTGATACTTGCAGACACGATGCTTGCGACTGGTGCATCACTTGAGATAGCCTACAGGAGACTCTGTGAAGAAGGCACACCGTCACATACACACCTGGTATGCCCTATATCAAGCGCAGAGGCTGTTGAAAGCCTGAAGAAATCCATGGGAGACAATGTCACGCTGTGGGTAGCGGCAATCGATGAAGAACTTACAGGCCATTCATACATAGTGCCAGGCCTCGGCGACGCTGGAGACCTGGCATATGGTGAGAAGATATAGTCCGGACCCGGCAAGGGACATCACAGTTCCTTGCGGAGACGGGCCTTTGGAATATTAAGCTGGTCACGATATTTGGCAATAGTCCTTCGGGCCAGCTTATATCCTCTTTTAGTCATTTCCTCGACAAGCTGGTCATCCGTAAGAGGCTTACGCTTGTTCTCGGCATCCACACATTCCTGCAGGGCACGTTTGAGTTCACGTGTCGAGACTTCTTCACCGTCCTGGTTCTCAAGCCCTTCAGAGAAGAAGTATTTGAGCGGATATATACCGAAATGTGTCTCTATATATTTACTGTTGACAACACGTGAGATGGTCGAGATGTCAAAACCTGTCTTTTCAGCAATGTCCTTAAGCACCATAGGCTTCAAGTTGGACTCATCGCCATCTATAAAATAGTCATGCTGGTAGTCCAGTATTGCCTTCATCGTGCTCTCCAGCGTATTGTGGCGCTGCTTGATTGCCTCGACAAACCATTTTGCAGAATCCAGTTTCTGCTTTACAAATGTAGCAGCCTCCTTCTTCTCCCTTTCAGAGGAGTTCGCTGCCTGGAGAAGTATATCTGCATATTTCCTGTTGACACGAAGCTCCGGAATCGAGAAACGCGGCATCGAGAGCTTAAGATTCCCTTCCTCCAGTTCAAGGATAAAGTCAGGTATAATCTGCTGGGCCTGGTCTGTATATGTATCGTCAATCTGTCCGCCCGGGGCTGGATTCAGCTTGACGATCTTCCCTATCGCAGCCTTCATCTCCTCCTCGCTTATCCCCATCCTTGACATTATCTTCTGGAAATGCTTGTTGGTGAACTCCATGAAGAAGTCATTGAGGATGCGCGTTGCATTCACGACTTCAGGCGTCTGCCTGAAATTACGGATCTGCAGCAGAAGACACTCCCTGAGATCGCGAGCGCCTACCCCTGCCGGCTCGAAATCCTGTATCACCTTCAGCATTGCAAGGACTTCATTTTCATCCGTATCGATTCCTGCCCGGAACGCAAGGTCATCCACGAGACTTTCGATATCCCTGCGGAGGTATCCGTCATCATCAAGGCTGCCGACAATGAATGAGGCCACCTGATACTGATGTTCAGTCAGATTGCGGAACCCGAGCTGCTCCTGGAGGCTCTGCGTAAAGCTTTCCTTTACAGAAAACGTGTTGTACTGGGGACGTTCATCCTTTCCATAGTTGTTTACAGTAAGCTTGTATCTCGGGATAGAATCGTCTTCCTTATAGTCCGACAACGACACGTCGCCTGAGTTGTCGTCATCTTCCTCCTGCTCTTTCTTTGCATCTTCGTCCAGGACCGGATTCTCCTCCAGTTCCTTCTTGACACGCTGTATCAGTTCCTGCTGAGGCAGCTCAATAAGCTTGATTGTCTGGATCTGAAGAGGAGACAGCTTCTGCGTCTGTTTCAGTGCAAGTTCTTGTTTCAGCACACTCATACCAATTGAAATTAAACTGCTACTATAATATGGTTTCAGCCAAAGGCCTAAGTACCTTTACTGTATCTATGACCGTAGGGTTATCCCTGTCGACAACAGGGTAGTTGATGTTCTCCTTGACAATAAATGCAGCCGGGAATTCTCCCTTGATACGCTCAAGAAGCTGCATAGCCTCTGATTTTGTCCTGAAATCACCTACCGTGACCTTAAAATATGGATTCACATAGCTCCTGTAAGCTGCGATATCCCTGTATCTGCCGGCAAACCTGTTAAGCGCAGCCTCAGAAGCGGCCCTTGCAGTCTGCCTGTTGTCAAAGAATATCCTGATACGGTATCCAGGCACCGTCCTTGAAGAATTGGTCCTGAAGTACACATTCATGGCAGTGGAGATGCCCTGCGACTGATGCACCTTTACATCTGCGGCATTTCCCCTGGCAGTCGAAGGAAGCTCCAGGAAAATATTCTTTCCGCAGAGGGAGGTATCCACAGATGCGGCAGGGATATACACCAATGAGTCTACAAGTTCATAACCTTCAGGTATCTCTATTTCCTGTGCAGATGCAGACGTCCCGGCCAGCATCCCCAGGGCAGACACTACAGACAGCAGAAGCAGATGACTTTTTCCCATAACTATTTCTGGTTTAACTTATTCAATATGGCTCTTGCAGGTACATCACTTAGATTTACCTTTTTGGCAGCCCCTCCACGTGGCTTTACCGTGCATGATACACTGACTGTAAAGTCGTCCACACTCATGGATGCCGCGATTGAAAGGACCTCAAATATTGGCACCGAAGGACTCAGCGACATGGTGCCGCTGACCTTGCACACAGAGGAGGATTTTCCAGCCACGGTCACGGGGTTAGCAGAGAACGTGCCGAACTCTACGCCTCCCCTCCTGATTGTGCCTTCAATATTATATATTGAGAATTCCGCAGAAGGGTTGTCGACTCCCACACTTGCCGTCCCGGAAAGCGAGCGCAAGCCGGACGGAGTCAGTTGGTCGATAGAGAATGAGGTGATTTTCAGATTCTTATAATCCACACAACCTGAAAGTGAAAAAACAGCCGTCAACAGGACGGCCGCAAATAATCTTGATAAAATATTCCTGTTCATAATATTTCTGTACAACCCGCAAAGATACAAAAAAAATAGATATTCGATTAAAAGAACTATCTTTGCGGGCATTAATCAAGATTTGGAGGAAACGACTATGAACATAAGACCGCTAAATGACAATACAAGGCCTAAAGTCTATATAGAGACCTATGGCTGCCAGATGAATGTCAATGACAGCGAAGTCATTCTGCGCATAATGCAGGACGCAGGCTATGCACTGACTGAGAACATGGATGAAGCCAAGGTAATCCTTGCCAACACATGCTCGATACGCGACAATGCAGAGCAGAGGATATGGGGCAGGATTGAGCAGTTCCGCCTGCAGAAGAGAAGACGTGACGGAGTGATAATCGGTATAGTCGGATGCATGGCAGAAAGGCTGAAAGACAAGCTGCTGGAAAGCCACACCGTCGACCTCGTGGCAGGACCGGACTCGTACCGCACTCTCCCACAGCTGATAAAGGATATTGCACCTGACAACCCGCAGATAAACGTAATGCTCTCGCATGAAGAGACATACGCAGACATTTCCCCTGTAAGGATGGACAGGAACGGTGTCAGTGCATATATTTCAATCATGAGGGGATGCAACAACGTATGTTCATACTGCGTTGTCCCTTATACAAGGGGGGCGGAGCGCAGCCGTGACCCGCAAAGCATTGTCAATGAGGCGCAGGATGTCTTTGAGAACGGATACCGTGAAGTCAACCTGCTTGGCCAGAATGTCGACTCCTATCTGTGGAAGTCCCCGGAATCAGGGGAAGGTGACGTGAACTTCGCAAAACTCCTGGAAATGGTGGCAATGGTAAGCCCTGAGCTTAGGGTCAGATTCTCGACATCACACCCGAAGGATATCAGCGACGAGGTCATATACACAATGGCAAGGCATGAAAACATATGCAGGCATATACATCTTCCAGTGCAGTCGGGCAGCAATACAATGCTGGAGAAGATGCGCCGCAAATACACACGGGAGTGGTATCTGGAAAGAGTTGAAAAGATCCGCTCCGTCATGCCGGACTGCGGACTGTCTACGGACATCATAGCCGGATTCTGCGGAGAGACGGAGCAGGACCACAGGGACACGCTTTCCCTCATGGAGGCTGTCGGTTTTGATTCTGCATTCATGTTTGCATATTCAGAAAGGCCAGGCACACTCGCTGCACGAAACTATCCTGACGACATTTCTACAGAGGAGAAGACAGCAAGGCTCAACGAGATCATTGCCTTGCAGAACAGCCTCAGCCTCAAGAGCAACGAGAAAGAGATCGGAAAAAGGTTCAAAGTCCTGATTGACGGCATCTCCAAGAGGAATGCTGACGAATTCTGCGGAAGGACGACGAACAACAAGGTATGCGTCTTTGCCGCGCCTGGGCACAAGCTCGGGGACTATGTAGAGGTAGAGGCAGTTTCATGTACCTCCGCGACACTCCTGTCAAGGCTGGTATAGAAGTTGAGCGGCTATTGACATGTTTGCCACAATGCTTTCCCATATCGGTTCATTGCTGCTGGTCATCATGATCTGCGGCACCGCCCTTGTCATACTTGGCAGCAACTGCGATTCGGGAAGGAAGATTGCATGGATTCTTGTCATAGCCCTTCTTCCGGTAGTCGGGCTTATACTCTATGTAGTTTTCGGGCTTGACATGAGAAAGCCTGGACATTTCCAGAAAAAGCACAAGGTTTTCCTGGAGATGTTCAACAGGCACACGGACGAAAAGACAAAGCAGCTTCTGTTCGGACGGCATACTGAATACAAGATAAAGCCCGAGTACCAGGAGCTTGCAAGGCTCCTTTCCAAAGGCACAGGAACAACTGTCTGCGAAGACAACATCGTGGAGGTTATAACTTCCGGCACACGGAAATTCAACGCCCTGGTCGAGGACCTGGGCAATGCGAGGCATCACATCCACATGGAGTATTTCTATTTCCGACAGGATTCAGGCAGCAAGAAGATCAAGGAGCTGCTGATGAAAAAGGCACGGGAAGGCGTCCATGTCCGTTTCATATATGAGAACATAGCCAACATAGACATAGCCCCGCATTATTTCAATGAAATGAAAGAGGCTGGAGTGGAAGTTGTGAAATTCACTGAGCCAAGGTTCAACCTTCTCAGGCTCAGTGCACAGCTGAATTACCGTGACCACAGGAAAATCGTGGTGATTGACGGGAACATAGGCTATACGGGAGGGATGAACATAAGCGATGACTATTTCCACAGATGGAGGGACACGCACATGAGGATAACCGGGAATGCAGTGTCCGGTCTCCAGTACAGCTTCATGAATTCATTTGTCACATCGGGCGGCACAATTGACGGGGACTGGTCCCCGTATTTCCCTGAGCATGAAGAGTTCGAGGAGAATGACAGGCTTGTCCAGATTGTCCCTGACGAACCTGACTCACAATGGCCTGTGCTTCATATGGGAGCAGTCTGGGCTGCACAGCATTCAAAAGAATACCTATATATACAGACACCTTATTTCGTACCTCCGGAGCCATTGCTGCATGCCCTCCAGTCTGCAGCGCTTAAAGGCACGGATGTCAGGATAATGCTTCCGGAGAAAGCGGACTTGTTCTATATGGGTCCGGCAAACAGGGCATATTACAAGGAATGCCTTGAAGCCGGGATAAAGATATATGAAAAGACAGGCCGATTCATCCATGCCAAGACAATGGTGTCAGACAATTACCTGTCCATCGTAGGCTCTGCCAACATGGACCACCGCTCACTTGAGCTGAACTATGAGGTCAACGCCTACATATACGACGAAACAGTAGCGCGGGAGAACCGTGACATTTTCCTGAAAGACCTGGAGGGATGCAGGGAAATAAATATTTCAGAATGGGAGAGAAGGCCGTGGTACAGCAAAATGACACAGGCCGCAGTCAACCTGTTCTCGCCTCTTCTTTAGAAGAGGCCCAGTGCGCATGAAGGAAATATCATTGATAACACTAACATAATGAAAGACATCATGAAAATCTATGGTAGCCTGAGAAAGGGCATCTTATCGTTCTGCATTCTCGCCGCAGCTGCAACTGCAGGAGCACAAGACAAGGCATCCACCTTTCTTTCCCCACGTTCAGATGTGCGGGACGAAGTCCGTTCCGACTGGAACAAGTCTTCCGGACTTGACTGCATCTATACCTTCGGCACAGCAGCGCAGACACCCGCCCCTAAAGGATATGAAGCCTTCTATGTCAGCCACTATGGACGCCATGGATCAAGGTACGCATATACAGCGACAGCATACACAACCCTTCTCGACATGCTTGAGGAAGGCAATGCATCCGGTAACCTCACAGAATATGGCAAAGAGATTCTGCTGCGCCTGCGGGACTTCTGGGCAGACGCCAGGTACCGTGTCGGGGAACTTACCTTTACAGGATGGGAGCAGCACAGGAGAATAGCGGAAGAGATGGTCTCATCTTGTCCAAAGGCATTCGGGAAAGGAAGCTATGTCTATGCCAGGTCCTCGCCTTCCGTGCGTTCAATAATCAGCATGTCATCTTTCTGTCTTTCATTAGGCAGGCTGGCCGCAGGAACGGAAATATATGAGCACCAGGGACTTTATGACGTGCAGGCATGTGTCCCGAACATGGGCGGCAACCCGTTCAGGTATACGGAGCCGACATATGTCTTCCCATATTCAGAAACCCCGGAAGATTTCTTCGAGAGACGTTTCCCGGGCTATAGGGATGTACTCGCCAAGATGTTTACCGACCCGTCAGCCGCACTTGGAGACCGCCAGCCGTTCAGGGCTTTCCAGGACATATATATGCTTGTCGCAGGAATGAACAGCCTTGACATGGACCGACGCGCTGACATGAAAGGCATATTCTCTGAAGAGGAATATGCAATCATGTGGGAGGCAGACAACTATGACAGGTTCACAGAATACTTCAAATACAAGACTCCGTGCAAATCCATAATCGATGACATGACGGCAATGGCACAGCAGAGGATAAATGACGGACAGAAAGGAGCGGACCTCCGCTTCGGCCATGACCACTGCATGATGACATTGCTGATGCTCATGGACATAGATGGCTTCGGCACTGTCCCGGAGAATCAGGATGACCTTGTATACTGGTTCCAGACTTTCCGCAGCCCGATGGCGACAAACCTGCAGCTAAGGTTCTACAGGCCGGCCAGGAAAAGCAGGAATGCCTCCAATGATGAAATACTCGTAAAGGTCCTGCTGAACGGAGAGGAAGTCCATCTCGGAAACCTGGAGCCGCACACATGGCCTTATTACAGATGGACAGACGTAAAGGAGTTCCTCAGATAACACTACCACGTATATGAAACGGATTGTACTGGCACTTATAATCATGTCCATGTCCCTGAGCATCAGGGCTGACCATCTGGGCGGGAGGGTTTTCCTGCGGGACACGACCGTCACCGGTGGAGATTTCGTCATGGTATACTGCGAAGCCTGCGGGACAGGCACCCTAACGGATGAAAAAGGATACTACAGCCTTGAAATCCCAGGCTCGTCCGGACAGGTCAAGATTGAATTCTCACGGATAGGATACACCACCGTATACGTGGAACTTGACGGAACCGGAGGAGACATTGAGCTGGAAGACGTGATTCTTGAACCTCAGCCATTGATGCTGACTGCTGCATATGTGATTCCTGACGGCATGGACCCAGGTGCATTCGTCCTGTCAAAAGTATGGGAACAGAGCAAGAAGAACAGCAATAAGCAGCAAAGCTACAGCGCGGACATAATCTACGACATAGTCACTCATGACATCCCGACTATAGCAAGGATGATCCCGAAGGGGATGCTCGGTATTGTAAAGGTTGCTGTCGCAATGAAAGGATTCGGGCCTCTTTTCAGATACTGCATTGACAACGATGACCTTGCAGCCACGGTCTCGCTCAGGAGAAATGTTGTCAAGGGAAAGGCGAAAGACCATGACCAGCAGATTGTCCGGAGCGACCAGGAACTGCCGAAGAATGTGCAGAAAAACATCATGTCCGTATTCGGGCTGATTGACCTCTACGACATGATATATGGCGAAACTGCCGAATGGGGTGAGAAATTCTCAAGCCGCAACCATTTTGACCTGGTCGGGACATATGAATATGGAGGCAAGCTGGTCGATGTCCTGGAATGGTCCGACCCTAAGATGATGAGGAAGGCCACAGTACATGTCGTAGAAGACGACTGGGGAATCCTTAAGGTCCAGATGTTCAGCAATAACGACGAAGTGATGCGGTGCGAGGCAAGAGATACCGGCAGCGGAGTCTACATGCCTGTCAGCTTTGTACTGAAGCCAACCGTAACCATGGTCAGCGCGGAGCAGATTCCGGAGCTGATCGAGATGATAAAGAATAACGAAGAAATGAGCAAGAAGCTGAAAGAGAGGTCAATCAAGGTCCTTGAAGAGAACCTCGGAAAAGATCTGAATCCATACATTTCTTTCAGTTTCAACATAAAATACATATAATGGAAACTATAAAGAATACATCATTCGGGGGCGAACGCCCTTTATTCGCGGCACATGACCTGCGTCTGGAGAACGTGTCCTTCCTGCCAGGGGAGTCCGCGCTGAAAGAGTGCAGCAATATAGAGGCTGTGGAGTGTGAATTCAACGGGAAATACCCTTTCTGGCATGTCGACGGATTCAGGATAGAGAAGTGCCTGTTCAAGGAAGGGGCAAGGGCTGCGCTCTGGTATTCACGCGGACTTGTCATGAAGGACACACTGGTGGAAGCGCCGAAGATGTTCCGCGAAATGGACGGCATAACCCTTGAGAATGTACAGATACCGGACGCACAGGAGACTTTGTGGCATTGTGCCAATGTATCACTGAAGAATGTCAAGGTCTCGAACGCCGACTACCTTTTCATGCACAGCCATGACATCAGCATCGAGGACTACAGCCAGAAAGGCAACTATTCATTCCAATATTGCAGAAACGTCGTGATACGCAATGCTGTAATCCATTCAAAGGACGCATTCTGGGGAACTGAGGATGTTACAGTCTATGACTCGGAAATCCATGGCGAGTATCTCGGTTGGCATTCAAAGAGGCTTCGCCTGGTCAATTGCCATATCTCAGGGACACAGCCGCTATGCTATGCGGCCGGCCTGGTGATGGAAAACTGCACAATGGAAGAGGACTGCGACCTCGCATTCGAGTGCTCAACCGTGAACGCCACTGTAAATGGCCATATCGTAAGCGTAAAGAATCCACGCAGCGGAAGCATAACGGCCGGAAGCTACGGTGAAATAATCATAGACAAGAACATAAAGTCGCCAGCCGACTGCAGGATTGAGGTTTCCGGAAACAAGGAATAGATGGCATATGGAATATAATTTTGACGAACTGGTTCAGCGCAAAGGCACAAATTCATATAAATGGGACAGCACTCCCGATGCAGAAGTGCTGCCTTTATGGGTGGCAGACATGGATTTCAGGACTGCCCCGGAGATAATAGCGGCTATACAGAAACGCGCCGGACACGGCATCTTCGGGTACACAAGGGTTCCCGATGAATATTACAATGCCGTAACCGGATGGTTCGGAAAGAGACATGGATGGCAGATGGAGCGTGAATGGATCATCTATACCAGCGGTGTTGTCCCGGCTCTCTCCGCCATAATCAAGGCTTTGACCGTGCCTGGAGACAGAGTGCTTGTACAGACTCCCGTATATAACTGTTTCTTTTCATCCATAAGGAACAACGGCTGCGAGACAGTCTCCAGTCCGCTGATATATGAAGACGGCACATATCGCATCGATTTCGATGACTTTGAGGCAAAGGCAGCAGATCCGTCCGTCAAGCTGTTCCTGCTCTGCAATCCGCACAACCCTACCGGCCGTGTCTGGACCCGCGGGGAACTTGTACGCATAGGAGAGATATGCCTGCGCCATGGGGTTACTGTTGTTGCAGACGAAATCCACTGTGAACTGACATTCAGCGGAAACAAATATATCCCGTTCGCCTCCATTTCCGGGGAGTTCCAGGAAAACTGCATCACATGCATTTCACCAAGCAAGGCATTCAATATTGCAGGGCTGCAGATTGCCAACATCGTCACAAGCGATGCCACCATACGTCAACGCATAGACAAGGCAATAAACATCAATGAAGTATGCGATGTGAACCCGTTCGGGATAGAGGCACTTATCGCAGCATACAGCGAAGGCGGGAAGTGGCTTGAAGCCTTGAAGGCCTACCTCTATGACAATTACATATATCTTAAAGAATATTTTGCGGAGCACCTGCCAATGCTTACAGTGACCAGGCTCGAAGGTACTTATCTGGTCTGGGTCGACTGCAGGGTATTCGGAAAATCTTCGGAAGAACTGGCAGAGGAACTGCTGCACGGGCAGAAAGTCTGGTTCAACGAAGGCACAATGTACGGCAGCGAAGGGGACGGATTCCTGCGGATCAACATCGCCTGCCCAAGGAGCCGGCTTGCCGAGGCACTGGAGCGTTTCAGGGAATTCTGCAAGCTGCAGGAGCAAAGCATGGAAACAGCACTGGGCAGCAGGATAACAAAGACACTGGATTTCCTTACTGAGCACGGAATCGGCTACGAACTGCATACACATCCGCCTCTTCCGACAATAGAGATTGCGCTTGAATACTGGAAAGACCTGGATGCCGTACATTGCAAGAACCTGTTTTTCCGCAACCACAAAGGCAATAGGCACTATCTCGTTGTCTTTGAATGCCATAAGGAACTGGCAATCCATGACCTGGAGCATTCCCTGCATCAAGGCAAGCTGTCATTTGCCTCACAGGAAAGAATGGAAAGATGCCTCGGGCTTCTGCCTGGCTCAGTCTCCCCTCTCGGCCTGATGAACGACATCGGGCTTGAAGGGCGCGAAGATGTCAACCCCAAGGAACTGTATCCAAACGGACACCGCGTCAAACTTTTCCTTGACAAGGAACTTAAGGATGCCAGACGTGTAAGTTTCCATCCATGCGACAATACAGCCAGCGTAATACTGTCCTCCCCAGACTTCTTGCGCTTTCTCGAAATCTGGGGAGGTGAATATGAATGGATAGAAGTGTGAGGCAGTTACATATCCGCCAATTACTTGACAATATTATTGACCTGGAATCGAAAAAACAAATTCCAGGTCAAGCAAACCATGTATCAGAACCTGATGCCAAGTCCGACATAGAAGCGTGAGGCATGCATTGACATATTGTCACGGTAACTCTTCGCTGCCCTGTTGAGCAGTCCGTAGTCGTATCCGACCTTTATGTCAAGGAAGCGGACAACGCGCAGACCCGCACCTCCGCCGACAAGGACATCGAACCGCTGCAATGTCTTTCCTGCATTATCGAAATCCTGCGTAAACGAGGATGAGCTTACATCGTGGAAACCTTCATTTACAGTGACTTTTCCTGTATAGCAATTATAGGTGAAGTCGCCCTCAATCCTGCCGCCATCATATTCAATCTTGTCAAACGCAGAAAGGCCGACATTGAAAGTAGGGCCTGCAAAGAGATACAGCTTTAATATATCCTCAACAATATTGAAGCTGTATTTTGCATGTACCGGCACAAGCAGGGAGTGTTCAATGTGGTCCTGCTCCCTGCTGAACTGCTGTCCAAGCAGATTAACGCGGGTCTTGTCTTCATTTGCGGCATAGGAATAGAATATTCCAGGCTGCACTGAAAGCCCTGCCACGAGATTGATGTCATAGTCTATCCCAAGATACAATCCATTGGTGAGCGTATTGCTGACATCATTTGAATTTTTATAGGAAATGTCAGTCTGCGTATAGACATACCCGGTATGAATACCGAACTGTGCGGAGGCAGCCACTGCCGTAAAGGCGAAAAAGCAGGCTGCGGTCAAGAATTTAAGACAATTTTTCATATTATATAGTTTCATTTAACATTTGCATGCAATTAAATAGGCCGGCCATTACCGCACCGTGACAA
Source organism: uncultured Bacteroidales bacterium (assembly GCA_947179325.1). Classification (GTDB taxonomy): domain Bacteria; phylum Bacteroidota; class Bacteroidia; order Bacteroidales; family UBA932; genus Cryptobacteroides. Next base: position 25,891 of record CAMXAU010000034.1, read on the forward strand.
CTGTCACACCAGGCTGTCCGTAGGTATAGGTACATGTCATGGCAAAAACCTCATCAAGCTCCCGGCGCAACGCTGATGCAAGAATCCCGTCACCTACACCATGGATGAAGACAATGCGGCGTCCCCTGTATCTAAGGTTCCCGCGCAGGACCTGCCGGAAGTAATTCATCTGGAAGTCAAGTGCAGCCCATGAAGGAATGCCGTCAGCACCTGGAATCTTTTCAATGTGAAGGTCAACTGAAATTTCTGCAGACGGGACCTCAGTCCTGCGCTTTTCTTCACAAGGCCTTTTCCTTGACGGCACTGCATCCATAAGCTTCCTGTCACCGTCAGCATCAGCTATTACAAATTCACATCTCTGTGCCCTGAAGACCAGTCCATCCGACTCTATCTCGAACCACCCGTCCCCGAATCCGGCAATCACACCGCTGTCACTGGTGTCCATCATACGGACTCTCGTCCCGATGGCAATCCCCTCTGCAGCAGCCAGATTCTCAGCCTTTGTCCTGTTTACGACAATCCTTGGACGACGTTGCTGCATTACAGGCTTCAGCCCAGGACGCCTCTCCCCCTCCGCAGCATCATCTGCCCGGAACTGCCGCTTCAATTCACGGAGATCACCAAAATCTGAAAACACCTTGGACATACAGAACACTTTACATTCCAATAACTTGAACACCTTAGGAATCCTGTGCTGACTTTTGCTGCTTCCTGTTATGGCATATTGGAAATCAGACGGTCCAGGCCGGAGATGCGGTCGTTCAGATTAGCCTTTATCCTGTCAATCGCCTCATCCGTTGTCATCATCCTCTCCCCGTTCGGGTCACCACTGTCATTGAAATCGGGCCACAGGGCGATATTCAGTTCAGATGTCTTCCTGATATATGCCCTGTTCCTCTCTATAAAGTCCTCAAGGTCAAGGTTGGCTTTCAGTTCCGCCCAGCGGGTCTTGACTGCATTGCGGAATTCCGCACTCTCAAAAAGCCCAACATACCACAAGGCGTTAAGGTTCTGGAAGCAGTTTCCCTTGTTCAGATAAATTCCGCCGTCAGTAAAATTAACATTGAAAGTACCGTAGTCAAAGTCCCATACAGGACCGGCATAAAGTTTTCCTCCTGCAGAAGCAGGCTTCTTGTACATATAGCAGCTGCCAGGGTTGTTCGGCTCCTGGTTAAGAGCAAGTTCAAACACGAGCCAATAGTCGACAAATGAGTCTACATCAATCCTTGACAGGTCATGAGGGGCCTGCAGCACAGACTTTTCTGTCTCCAGGACATAATCCACTATATATGTAAACTGCACTGATGACGTATTGAAGAGCGTCTCGTCATCAGGGTCTTTCAAGCCATATTTGAATTTCAGGCTGCCGTCATAGTAATTTGTCCTGTATGACATGGACCTCGCCCATGAGACCATATCCTGGTTTATAGATGCCGTAGTGCCGTTGCCGCTATACCGTCTTGACTGCCACCAGAAAGGCGATGTCTCATACTGTGCATTGCCCCAATACCTGTCAATCTCCATAAGGTAACCCATCTCTTCCGGATTGGCGGCACTTCCTCCAGCCTTCGGTTCAAGTGCATCATTGCCGCTCGGGACAGGCACCCTGTTCTCATCCGCCTTTATCTGCTCGACAAGCAGATAGGAGCCTTGATGCTTTCCATTCATCACGACCTCGACATAACGGCTGCGCGGAGTCCATTCCAGTCCTTTGCAGCGCCGTGCAATTTCAAAGGCAAGACGGTTACGCATCAGCGACCTGTCTATCGAATTGGCAAGCAAAGCCCATCTCTTGTGCTTCGGCATGCCGAGCAGCTCTGTCTTCTTGTTCAGTTTTACAGCATACGGCTTCTTGTTCCATCCCCAGGTAGTGTTCCCACGCCCCTTAAGCTGGTCTGATTCACTGTAATAGTCTCCTGCAAATGCCGTCCCGTCATAGTCTGACTTGCCGGCAGCATCAAGGTAGAGCCTGCATTTCTTTGTCCATTCCTCCTTGCTTGTAATAGCTGCACCATCCGGTGTAAAGAGATAAAGCACAGGCATACCGGTATTCAGATTATGGAAACGGAAATCATAGTCACGCATGACAGGCTTTCCGTCCTTGACTCCAGAAATCCTTACTGTAACAGGACGCATATAGTCCGCAGCTGTCTTGCCGCTCTCTATAGGCTTGAAATCTGTCCCTCCCTTGACAGCCACACCGACTTCTATGTCACTGAGCCCTTCTGAGGCAGACACTTCAAACGATGCGACAAGCGAAGCCGGATTCACATAATAAGAAATACCATCCCCGTCATCAATCGTCCCTGGCGATATGGATGTAGCCAGATCGGATTTAAATCCCGGATTGCACGACTTAAGAAAAGAGAATGACTTAAGCTCAAGTGAAAAGTCACTAATCTCTTCTGTGTCGTCCGGATCGTCCGCCAGGATATCCGGTTCACATCCATATAGCAATGCTGCGAGACAGACAGCTGAGACAAACAAAAATTTTCGTTTCATCAGAATATTTTTTCTTAAACGGATCCTTTTTTGAATCCGGCCGTAAAGATAAGAAAAAATATTCTGCCTATATCTCAGCAAGAACCTTCTCCGCCTTTTTATATCCATCTGCCGGAGCATTCCACATCAGGGCAAGAATCAGAGCGCCAAGGATCCCGAAAATGAATGTGACAATGAACACCGCATTCCATCCCAAGGACTCATTCCCTGCCATCCATCCGAAGCCGACACCGGAAATCAGTGTGGCGGCATAGCAGAAAATGCCGACGAATCCATTTGCTGAAGCAGAAGCCTTCTTTGTCGCGTACTGCGATGCGCTCACACCAAGAAGTGCCTGAGGGCCATACACAAAGAAACTTGAAAGCACGATAAAGAGAGCATTGAAAATCCAAGGAGCATCCGACGGTGTCAGCCAAAAGCATATAAAGCTCAGAGTAGCACCTGCCATACAGATTACGCATGTCCTTATTGTCCTGTTCTTCATGTATTTGTCAGTAAACCATCCGGCGACAAGAGTTCCAATCACACCTCCAATCAGCTCAGATGCAGCCACTATGCTTGCAGACAGCGAAATGTCAAAGCCCTTGTATTGTGTAAGGAAAGATGTTCCCCACTCAAGAATCGTAAACCGTATCACATATACGCAGAAGTCCGCCACAGCCACAATCCATATATAAGGATTCCTGAAGACCATCCTGTTCACGAATTTCTTGAAGGCCTCACCGGTCAGCTGGTGCTCTTCCGGCGCTACATCCTTCGAGGCCGCGGCCCCTCCGTTCTCCATAGCTTCAAGTTCCTCAATCTCAGGAAGTCCCACAGAAGAAGGCGTATCACGCAAGGCCATATAGAGGGCAACGGCCCCCACAAGCGACAGAGCGGCAGGAATGGCAAAGCACAGCTGCCAGTTGCTGTATCCGAACCTTGACAGCAGCCATCCGCACAGCGCGACAACGATCCCCGCACCTATAGAGTGCGAAGAATTCCATATCGACTGCTTGGTGGCCAGTTCCGAAGGACGGAACCAATGCGCCATCAGAGATGCGCACGGAGGATATCCCATGCCGTGCACATAACCGTTCAGCACCCACAGCGAGCCGATTATGTAAACCAGGGCCACAGTAGCCTTGCCCTCAGAATCAAGGACGTTTATAAAGCCGTCTATCTTAGGGCTGAAGCATATTGCAAAATTAATGATGCATGACAGCACAAGCCCGAGAGTCATCAGGACCCTCCTGTTGTACCTGTCTGCTATGAATCCGTTCACGAAACGGGAAATGCCATAGACAATTCCGTTAAGTGAAAGGAAGATACCCAGCTGAACCTTCGTGATCCCGAGCGTCTGCTCCATGGCCGGAATGGCCGCACTGAAATTCTTGCGGAGAAAATAATAGAAAATGTAGCCGATGATAAGGGCCACCAGGGTTCTCCACTGCCAATAATTGTACTTTTTCTTAGTTGCAGTATCCATTATAGTTTCTTGGTTAATTCACTTTCGCACAGTTTCTTTCCGCCTCCCCTGCAAGGTTATGCAGACAGAAAGGGTCCACAAGATAGTCATAAAGTTCCTCAACCGGCTTACTTTTCGCGAAAAAAAGCATCTGCGCCTCGTCAAGTTTCCCCTCATCCCTCAATTTGCGCATCACATGCAGGGCAGGACGGTAGAACTCCTGGTACATATGGTGCGGATGATCCAAGCTACACCTTCAGGATGGAAGACAGTCTGCAGAAGTCTGGTCAAAAGTGAAGTCATCCCACGGCAGCTGAGCATCCTTTCCTTCGTCAAGCACGGCCGCGGCATGGCACAGCATCGGGAACATCGACAGGTCGGCCTGACCAAGCTCAGCCTTGCGGACCATGGCGGCATATACGCGGCGCGCCACGACAAGGCTTTCCAATGTGACGCCTGCCAGAATATCAAGGGCCTCCTTATATGTCTTTCCTTCCCCAAGCAGGATTCCGATTTTGCGTGTACGTCCGCCATAGACAGTCACATACAGGTCACCGATTCCGATATTTTCACAGTCACGGCTTGCACCCTGCATCTCAAGCAGATAGCGCATCTCTTTCACCGCCTGGTAGAAAGCTCCAGCCTGTGAATTATAATGCAGGCCGGCATCCTGCCCATGACTGCGGTTGACAAGCCCTATGGTCATGGTAACGGCAAGTGCATATCCGTTTTTCAAGGCCACGGCACTCTCCAGCCCAATGACATCATTTGTCAGGGAGATATGATAGTAGTCTGTAGCCATTGCCTCCTTCATCATATGCAGGACAGCTGAGTCCTTGCCGCAGAATGCAACCTCCGTCTGGTCATGGAAAACAAGTTCGTATGAAGTGCACGGGCCGCCGATAGCACAGACTTCCCTGTTGATTCCCATCTTGGCAAGTTCCCTCTGCCAGTAGTCCGGATAGGAAATCAAGGTTCCGTCCTCCAGATTTATCAGCCCCTTTGTCACAGAGAGTACCGGAATGCCAGGATTCAGTTTCGCAAGAATTTCATTGAGGAACCAGTCCACTCCGAATGACGAGACTCCTCCAATGACAAAGTCAACTCCGGCGACAGCCTCCTTCCAGTCTTCAAAGTAATAGTATTTTACTCCCTCCGGGAAAGGTATGTCAAATTTAGGATGCCTGTTCGACTTTTTGCATCCGTCAATAATGTCACGGTCAAGCGGTGTTCCGACCAGCCTGACCTCGTTGCCGTTCTCGAATGCGGGATAGGCCAATGCCGACCCCATCATTCCTGCTCCAATAATTGCGATTGTTTTCATTTC
>CAMXAU010000035.1 GCA_947179325.1 uncultured Bacteroidales bacterium
CCCCGGACTTGCGTCCGACCCCGGTGGGGTGTACTCCCCACCGCCCCTCACTGGGACCCGTCGGCCATATGGGCCTCCAGGGGCATTACTATTCATTGAGGTGGCCAGGGGAGGCCTCCTCGAAGGTCTTGCGGAAATACTCCTCCATTGTAAGCCCCATCTCCTCCGCTTTCATCTGAGAGAATCTCTCCACAGCCTCAATGCGCTCCGTCGCACCAGTAACATCAAATATCGCTTTCAGTTCATCAAGCGACTCCTGCGGGATGCTCCGGAGCACTCCCGGGCCTTTGCCCTGGTAATTTGCCCCAAGCCTCTCGAAATTGTCCCGAAGATGCTCTGTATGCCATTTCCACACTGGACCGGACTCGACATGGTCCTCCCACCTGAAGGTTTCAGGATAGACACAGTAGCCATAGTTCAATATGTTGCCGGTCAACATCTTCGTCAGAGGGTAGAGCTGCCGTCCCTTTTCTGAGAATGTAAAATATCCAAGTTTAGCTGAGAGGTTCCGCAAAGCCATGATTACAAGGCCGGGACCGTTTTTTCTCGGGCATCTTGTTACGCATGACATGCATTCACCGCAATACCAGATGACATCGCTTTTCAGCAATGCCTCAATCTCTTCCTCATCGCCTTTCTGGACAATGTCTACAATTCTTCGAGGGTCATATCTGTAGAATTCGGCAGCAGGGCATATTGCCGTACATGTGCCGCAGTTGATGCAGGTCTTCAGTCCTTCCTTCACCCTGTAGTCCCGTGCCAGTTCATCGTAAAGCTTTCCCATTGTGTGTCAGTTTTATATGGACATAATCAGCCATGTCATATACGCAATCCACATGACAAGCAGGATGCCTCCCTCTATCTTGTCAAGCTTTTTCTTCTGGAACAGATATGAGCATGAAAGCAGGAATATCGCGGAAAGGAGCATGACTCCCATATCTACAGGCGTGACCCCGGAGATGTGCAATGGCCTGATCAGGGCAGAGCCTCCTATAATGAGCAATATATTCGAGACGTTAGAGCCAAGTATGTTTCCGAGGGCAAGCTGTCCACGCTTCTTGAGAGCAGCTATTACGCACGTCGCAAGTTCCGGGAATGAGGTCCCTCCAGCCATCAGCGTAATGGCGATGAATGCATCGGACACCCCGCATTCCTTGGCAATGGCCACACCTGAATTGACAAACAGACGTCCTCCGAATATCAGTCCGGCAAGGCCTCCTATTATCATTATGGCAGATAGGCCTGAAGAATATATTTTCTGCGTATCCTGCTCGTCATCAGCATTTGCAGAAGGGTCTTTCCTGAAGGATATGAACAGGTAGTATGCGAAAAGCAATAACAACAGGGCACCGTCGATGCGGCTGATGCTGTTGTTGCCTACGCCGAATATCGAATGGTTAAGGCCGAAGAGTATCAGCAGCATCGTTGCTATTATATTCATGGGGATGTCTCTCCTGAGGTTGGCCCTGGTTATCTTTAGCGGAGTTATCACCGCTGTGATCCCCAATATAAGCATAGTGTTGAATATGTTGGAGCCTACGATATTTCCAATGGCCATATCTGACTTTCCCATGTAGGATGACATGAAGCTCACAACCATCTCAGGGGTAGATGTGCCTATCCCGACTATGGTAAGCCCGATGACAAATTCGCTTATGCCGGATTTTCTGGCTATGCTGGACGAGCCTTCAACCAGATAGTTTGCTCCAAGCAAGATAAGAAGCAGGCCTGCAAGCAGGATCAGTATATTGATAATCATATCTCAATTGTAAATGGATGAAATTTATAAAATACCACCAAGTCCTATATGGACTCTTTCAGGCGCATGGCGACAACATTCTCCACATGATGCGTGTGCGGGAACATGTCAACAGGCCTTACCGCTGTAATCTCGTATTTCTCGCAAAGTACAGCAAGGTCTCTTGCCTGGGATGCAGGATTGCAGCTGACATACACCATTCTGGATGGTGCGGCATTAAGTATTACTTTAGCTACGTCTGGATGGATACCTGCCCTCGGCGGATCAAGGATTATGACGTCTGGACGCCCGTGCCCAGCGACAAAATCGTCTGTGAGTATGTCCTTCATGTCTCCTGCATAGAACTCGCAGTTGCTGATTCCGTTGTTTTCCGCATTTACCTTGGCGTCTTCAATGGCCTCAGGGACATATTCTATCCCGATTACCTTGGAAGCCTTCGATGAGACAAACTGGGCAATCGTGCCGGTGCCGGTGTAGAGGTCGTATACAGTTTCGCTCCCTGTCAGCCCGGCGAATTCACGCGCAACGCTGTAGAGCCTATAGGCCTGGTCTGTATTGGTCTGGTAGAAAGACTTAGGGCCGATCTTGAATCGCAGCCCTTCCATCTCTTCATATATAGCCTCCTGGCCCTTATAAAGGACACATTCCTGGTCGGCGATAGAATCATTTGGCTTGCCGTTTATCACATAATACAGGGAAGAGATCTGCGGGAACGCCTCTGCAACAGCGTCAAGCAGGGCAGTCCTTGCCTCTGCGTCCTCGTGGTAGAAGCACAGGATCAGCATTATGTCGCCGTTCCCGGCTGTGCGTATGAACATGTTGCGGAGAAACCCTGTATGCTCCCTTATATTGAAGAATGACAGGCCATGCTCCAGGGCATATTCCTTGACAAACAGCCTGATGGCATTAGATGGTTCCCTCTGGAGGTAGCAATGCCTGATGTCCAGGACTTTGTCGAAAAACCTCCCGACATGGAAGCCAAGCCCGATCCTGTCCTGTTCCTGGAGAGCCTCTATGTCTTCTCCTTCCTCAATCCATCTTTTTTGCGAGAATGTGAATTCAAGCTTGTTGCGGTAGTACTGTGTCTGTTCCGACGGTACTATCGGCTGTATCTCCGGGATATCAAGATGACCGATCCTTACAAGCTGGTCATACACCTGCTGCTGCTTTGCCTGCAGCTGCATCGCATACGGCAGCGGCTGCCATTTACAGCCTCCGCATATGCCGAAATGGCTGCAGAATGGCTCTATGCGGTCCGGGGAGGGGGATACCATACGCAGGATATATCCCTCCATGTAGTTCTTCTTTTTCTTTGTGACCTTGATGTCGACAACGTCGCCGGGCACTGCAAACTGTACGAAAAGCACTGCCCCGTCAATGTGGGCAAGTGCTTTTCCTTCTGCTGCTACAGCTTCAATTGTGACATTCTCCAATATTATTTCCTTATGTTTTCTTGTCATATCACGTCAATTTAGCCTGCAAATATAACAAAATTTATGGCAGCTGGTCATTTATCAGGTACACATTGTATGCTATGAAGCATGCAAACATCACAGCGCCGCAGAATCTTGATGATTTTCCGCGCATTCCGCATATGAGCGTGAACAATGTTGCACCGAGCATCACCATATAGTCAATGATTGTTATCCCTCCGGTTGCAAGAGGGGAGACCTGGGAGCTTAGCCCTAATATAAGCGTTATATTGAAAATGTTTGAACCGACAATGTTGCCCAGCGCCATCTGGGGCGACTTCTTGGCTGCAGCTGCTATTGATGCCGCAAGTTCAGGGAGCGACGTCCCGCATGCAATCAGCGTAATAGATATGAATGCGTTGTCTACGCCAAGGTCATGTGCAATCGCGACTGCCCTGTCAACGAAGAAATGGCATCCTGTAACAAGGATGGCCAGTCCTCCCGCCGCCTTAAGCAAGGCAAGCAACAGCGAAGAGTCCGTCTCGTCAGCGGATGCTGACGGCTGCTCTGCGAATGTCCTGCGGTCCCGGATGAACGACAGTGCCATGAATATAATGAACATCAGAATGAGCACAATGCCGTCCGGCCTTCCGATGACCGGCGGAGTTCCGTTGAAGAAGTTGAACGTCAGCAGTATCATCAGGCAGGTGACGAAAATGCAGAACGGTATTTCAAACTTCATGTTTGATTTAGGTATTGCCATCGGCATTATCAGGCTTGTCAACCCGAAAATTGCAAGCACATTGAATATGTTCGAGCCGACAACATTGCCTATTGCCACATCCGTGTTCCCTTCGGCTGCACCTATCATGCTGACAATCAGCTCCGGCATTGATGTCCCCATCCCGATTATCACTGCACCTACCACGAAATCAGATACATGGAGCCTCCTTGCTGTAGTGACGGCTCCGTCTATGAGCCAGTCGGCACCGGCAATTACAGCAGCAAGCGAGATTATCAGAACCAGATATTCCATATCAGGCTATTTTAGCAGTTTCTGGATACGGCACAATGGACATTCATGGAACAGGGACGCCGGAACATACTGATACGGGACATATTCATACATCCTTGCATATCCTGAGCCGTCTTTAGTGCTGTAATAGAAGTCTACCTTGAGGCTTCCGGCCTTGTCTTCAGACGGTATATCGATGAGACCTGTCCCTGATGATGACAAAGCCTTTGACAATGCTTCTCTATGCGCCTGTGAAAAATATTTTTCCTTTCTGGCATATATCTTTCCGGTCTCCTTATCCTTATATGCCGATTTCATGATGAGAAGCAGAATGATTCCTGTGAATGCGAGCGTGAAGCCTGCTATATTTATAGATACTGAACTTGGAAGTGCTACAAGTGCAATTCCTGAGAGGGTCAATGATATGGATACGGCCAGGTCTCTGGCAGAACGTACCCTGATGAATTCTTTTTCCATTTCAAAAGTTTTAAATAGTTGTAATTGTGAGAGCCGCCAAGGATGACAAGCATCTGGCAGAAAGGCGAGGGGAGAGCCAAGCCCCTCAATGATACGGCATTATAACCGTAATAAAACTGTGGATGGAAAAATTATCCTATATGATCAGGCTGCACATTCTTATCGAATGGCTTCTCGAATTAAATCCGGAAGGGAAAAGTCCTATGTTCAGATGAAAATTATGGACAGAATCAGGTCCGAGAGATTTTCCGGACTTGAAATTTGTGGCATATTTTCCAGCTGCATTCCTCTTGCAGGCACCGGAATGCCTTGGAGCCGCGCTTGCAGAATGTATACGTGCAGAGCTTATGCCTGACGCTGATGATGCAGGAATGAATGCCTGGTTGAAGTCTGTATATCTGCCTTCAGAGCTTGCATCACTGCAGAATCCGGAAGCCACGTGCAGTTCCTGGGAACTCGCAGCAGGAACAGTTTCGCGGCTGCGCACAGCAATTGCTGCCAGTACAATCGCAACAGCGGCCAACAATATGCTCAGCTTGCTTTTCATTTCCTTTATCTGTCCTTGTCTACAAAAAATGCGGCACAAAAATAAGCAAAAATCTTACCGCTTGTATAGTCGCACTGTGTAAATAGGGTATTTTTTACAGTTTGGTTAACATAATATAAATTGTATAACAGATATGTATTGCTGTTTACCGGCTTGGCCATTCAGAATTTATACAGAAAAAACGATATAGTCAGCTATCTGGCGGCAGCGTGTGTGGTTTGGCTATTCAGAATTCGTACAGATATAACGGCGCGTCTGCAAATGTATGTGATACGTATGGATTTTAGCCATGTACGGACCATTCAGTCAAAATATATTGTATTTCAAAACTATCTGTTACAGTGCTCTGCGCATGGCCTGCCGATTGTTCCGGATTGTGGAGCTTGCTTGGGCCTGCTTGGGAAGTTCTGGACCGTTCTGCACCATTGCAGGTATTCGCTACATTCCTCCCACAACTTTGCCGTCTGTCAGCTGTAAACATCCAACGATGGTCCAGAACTTCTCAAGGTCGCCTGTCCCTGTCTTCAGGTTGCCAAAGAAGCACTCAATGACGCTACGCTGCTGTCATAGCAGTTACCTGTCCACGCAATGAAGCCTTCCTGTGACCGAAACACTAAAATCACGTCCCTCGGCCACGAAAACAGCCGTTATCGTGGACAGAATTACATGCAATCTTAGATGCGTACAATGCAACTGCCTGGTTGTAAATATATTTTGCGATAACGGGTGCCGGAATTTTGGGCGCATCCGTTATCGCAAAAGTAGTTGAATTAGTGTCACTTACTATTTTACAGCCCCAAACACCTCACGTTCAGATTTTCCAATATATACACGTAGACACCGGATTTTGCAGGTGCTTCCTCCACACTTAAGCACGCGAGCTGTAGAAGAAACAGCAAAGAAAAAAGGACTGGCTAAAAAATATTAGCCAAGCCCCTTTTATCGTTTTCCGGTGTGGCCAACCTCGACCTTGTCACCTGATTTTCAATTTCCCGAGAGTTATTCTGACTTTTTAGAGAGTCAGTCATCTGTATTCAAAGCCTAATCTGCAGATCAGATTTCGCAGTTACCAAGCTCTTCCTTTGAATAGATAGGATTAGCATAGATGTGGAGGAATATGTCGCGCAGGTCGTCACGGTTAAGCTCCGGCTCGACTGTGGCAAGCTGCTTCTCCATATACGCCTTGAAACTTTCAACCTCCTCTGCTGTATAACGTGATGCATATTTGCCGCTGCCGTCAAGTATGTCGTACGCTATAAAGTTGGTATTCCACAGTTTGTAGTCCTTTATAACCCTGATATCCACAGCATGGCGGATAAGCTGGTAACGGTCATTCTTGTCACACAGTGACGCATCTGCAATCTCCTGCTCTGTGAGAGGTCTTCCGATGGTAAGATGGATGTTTCCCTTCTGCTGCTTGATTCCTGTAAGGATGCTGTTTAGGTCCTCGCCGTCAGACTTGACATATTTCTGTGTGCGGGAAATCAGAAGTTCGCGTGCCTTGAGCACATCACATGGCTCATATTCATATGAAATGCTCATCGGAATTATATTCAGCTCCTTGAAATTCTGCAGGAAGTCACCCTGTCCGCTCATGTCCAGCATCTTGAGAAGTCCCTGCTCGGTAATGTCGGTACCGTTCTTAGTACGCCCCTGGCGCTGTGCCAGCCATATAGAACTTTTACCGGATGTTATGCAGAGCCTGATATACTCTGAGAGCATCTGTGAAGAGAGGTACAGTTCCCTTGCGGATATGCCGCGGATAACCTTTATCATCCTGTTGGAGCGTATCAGATACTCAATGAAAGGGTTGGTAAGGAGATTGTCACCGACAGCAATCTCAGTCATAGGTACATTATTCCTGTAGAGCACAAGCTGTGTTATCGCCGGATCAAGGATAATGTCCCTGTGGTTTGACAGGGCAAGGAATTTCCGGTCAACAGGAAGGTTCTCCACGCCCTTGTATGAAAAGTTGTGCGCAGTATTGTCAAGAACCCATTCAACAACCTTTGACATTACAAGGATCTGGAATTCATCAATACTTCTGACACTCTTGAGCAGCTGCTTCATGAAGCCAGGCTCCTTGTCAGGAAAGAAATATTGGGAAACAGCAGTAACCAAAGGATTTTCAGCAATTTTCCCTAATGCTTCAACAGCCTCCTCATCATTATATGGGGCAATGCTTTCAAATTTAGATAAATCAACCATAATAATATCTGTAAAGCAGGTTTCGCGTAAACTTGGCCTGCTATTTTAAATAAAAACCGGAGACAAAGTTAAGAGAAACTTGGAATATATCAAACTTTGTCTGCTATTCAGCCCTGTAGAGCAGAGAACTGTCTCCATAGCTGAGGAAACGGAACCCGTTTTCCATGGCAAAAGAATATATCTTCCTCCAGTTGCCTCCCACAAATGCAGAAATCAGCAGCAGCAGAGTGCTCTGAGGCTGATGAAAATTTGTAATCAGCATATTTACAATTTTAAACTGAAATCCAGGAACGATTATAATGCGCGTGCCGACAGATATACTATCCAGGCCGTTTACATCCATGTATCTGATTATGGCTGACAGGGATTCCTCTAATTTATATTTGTAAACACGGGTATATGGCATCCATTGCTCTATGTCAGACGGGCATCCATCCTCGATACATTTTACACCTACGTAGTACAGCGACTCCAGCGTCCTTACAGATGTAGTCCCCACCGCTATGACTGTCCTGCCCTGCAGAAGCTTCTCGACCAGCTCTCTCGTGACAGTAAACGGCTCCCTGTGCATAGTATGCTCTGCCACATTGGAGCTTTTTACAGGAAGGAAGGTGCCGGCACCGACATGCAGGCATACGCTTTCCTCGTCTATCCCTTTGCTTCGGATTTCATCCAGGACTGCATCTGTAAAATGCAGACCGGCCGTAGGAGCGGCCACAGAGCCTCTATAACGGGCATATAGCGTCTGGTATCTTTCCTTGTCAACCTCCTCGGTATCACGGTTAAGATATGGCGGGATCGGGATATTTCCGCATATTTCAAGCACCTTGGAAAAAGGTGAGCCGTCCTTCCAGTCAAACTGCACAACAGACGTCTCCCCGTCACGCTCAACAAGGGAGACCTTAAGCCCCATGGAGGCAACTTCGGCGTTATTCTCAGGATTATAGAGGTCCAGTATGTCTGATTTCCAACGTTTAACATTTCCTACTATGCATCTCCAGCGGCAGCTTGAAGTCTCGGCAAATACCAGGTTATATTCATTTGGCTGCTCCGGTTCAAGGCAGAATATCTCTATATGGGCACCTGTAGGCCTCTGGAAGTGCAGCCTTGCAGGCACTACCTTAGTATCGTTATAGACCAGCATTGCGCCCTCTGGAAGCAGTTCCGGCAGATTTCGGAATATATGTTCCGTGATTTCTCCGTCCCTGTATCTGAGAAGCTTAGAGGCATCCCTCTGCTGGAGTGGATATTTCGCAATCCTTTCGTCAGGAAGATTATAGCTGTAATCTTCAATTTCTATCTGTGGAATCATTCATTTAAGCATTATAATGAGATGGCTGCAAAGGCCCTTTCCCATAAATTTAGCCGACAAATTTACACATTTCTGCCGAACGTTGCGCTTTACTTTTGTTAATTAAAGTTTTAAAACACAAATATACATTAGTTAATTAAAATTCACTCGTCTTCAACTTTCAGCAGGCTATGCAGGGCGAGTGTCAATTTGTGTTATAAGTTTTCCTTATTGTGTTTATTTTAACTTTGTATCTATTTAAACATCAGTGTATTTATGCGAATTTATATAAAGTATTGGTATATGTATGCTTTGTAATGACACACGATATGTAGCAGATTCCATCATACAGCACACATATAACGCGATATTATTAATTAAAAATCTGCGTATTACATACTATTAACTGCATGTATCCATTAGCTGTTTAGATTCGCAATCAGGCTCTATTTACATCTGTAAGAACAAAATAATTTACTTATATTAATAAAATATTTACTACTTTTGTAAATAATTTGATGACAACTATGAATACTCGTTTACAGCAGTTTTTGGCAGCGGAAAATCTCACCCAGGCACAGTTCGCAGAATCAATCAATGTTGCAGCTGCAGGAATATCACATATCTTGGCCGGAAGAAACAAGCCTGGATATGACTTTCTGCTAAACACAATGAAAAGATACCCTTCCCTTGACATAGAATGGCTGATGACAGGAAAAGGCAAGATGTACAAGAATACATCCGGAAATGAATCGCATCAGGTAATCCAGCATGCCCAGACTCCGGCCACCACTGCACCCCAATCAACTGCACCAGCTCCACAGCAAAAGCAGGATGAGCTTCCTTTCCAGAATGAAGATGACGAAGTAGACCTGTTCAACGACACCATAAATGGATATTCCGTACCGTCCCCGGCCAAAGACGAAAATATCAAAACCTCGTCCGGAATCAAAACTATAGATAATAACACGCAACGCCCTGTAAAACAGAGAAAAGCCGTTAAAATTATCATATTTTTTGACGACAACACATTCCAGGAATTCTAGAAATTACACAAAAATTTCTATGCTTCCCTACAAGGCCTGCATGTTTTGACTATCTTTGTGCCAAAATTTCTCAAGGACATGTACAAGAATCTGATCAGGCCTATCCTTTTCCGCTTCAATGCGGAGACTGCGCATAATATGACATTCACAGCACTTGATGTCATCAAGAAAATACCTTTTGCATCTTCAGTCGTGAGGATGATCTACAGACGTGAGACGCCAAGTCTTGAACGTGAAGTATTCGGACTTAAGTTTCCAAATCCGGTAGGCCTGGCAGGAGGGCTGGACAAGAACGGGGAGCACTACAACGATATGGGCAATTTCGGCTTCGGCTTTGTGGAGATCGGTTCACTAACACCGGAGCCACAGGACGGGAATCCTAAGCCGCGAGCTTTCCGCATTGTCAAGGACAGGGCCATCATAAACAGGATGGGAATAAACAACAAGGGTGTGCGCTATGCTGTCGAGCATCTGAGGAAAGAGCATCCGGAAATCATTGTAGCCGCAAACATATCCAAGAATTCCACCAGCATAAACGAAGACTCGGCAAAGGACTATGAAAAGGCTTTTGCGCTGCTATACGATTTCGTGGACATGTTTGTCGTGAACATTTCATGCCCAAATGTTGTCGGGCTATCTGAACTCCAGGATGTCTCATTCCTGTCCGACATAGTAGACAAGCTCCTGGACCTGAGAATGTACTATGATGAATACAGGCCGATCCTGATAAAGGTCTCCCCTGACATCCCTCGCCCGCAGCTTGATGAGATTATAGAATACTGCATGATGTCAGGAATAGACGGCATCGTAGCCGGCAACACTACCAGGTCACGCGACGGACTTACTATCCCGCAGGAAAAAATCGATGAAATCGGCTCTGGCGGAATGTCCGGGGCGCCATTATACAGGAAAAACCTTGAACTCGTAAGGTATATACATGGAAAGGCTAAGGAGAACCTTGCCATCATAGGAGTCGGAGGAATTATGTCTCCAGGGCAGGCGCAGGAAATGCTGGACGCAGGGGCAAGCCTGATTGAGATATATTCGGGATTCATATATGAAGGTCCTTCTTTTGTAAAGCGTATCCTCAGATATCTTGAAAACAGACAGAAAAACCAGGAGAGACAATAACTATGGTACAGGCATCGATATGTACAATCGGAGATGAGATTCTCATAGGTCAGATTGTCGATACTAATTCCTCTAATATATCAGCCGCACTCGGAAGCATAGGGGTCAGGACAACAAGGATGCTGTCCATTGGCGACAAACGGGAAGAAATCATCAGCAACCTCGCACAGGAGCTGAGGCTAAACGATATCGTAGTCGTAACCGGCGGACTTGGCCCGACAAAGGACGACATAACCAAGGATGCACTCGCTGAGCTTTCCGGAAGCACAGGATACAAAGAACATCCCGGGCAGCTGGAGATGGTCTACAGGATACTCCATGCAAGAGGCCTGGACGTGCTTGACATAAACAAGGCCCAGGCAATGGTCCCTGACAGATGCGAAGTGATTGTGAACAGGCTCGGGACAGCGCCGGTAATGGTGTTCAGATTTGACGGAGACAGCAAGTTCGGGCACGCCTGCACATTGTATTCACTCCCTGGAGTTCCATTTGAGGCAATAGGTGCATTGGACGACATAATCTCCGACATAAAGGCTCATCACACGCTTACTGACATATACCACAGGACCGTGATGACTTTCGGCATGGCTGAATCCGCACTGGCCAAGCTTATCGGGCCATGGGAAGACAGCCTTCCGGAGGATATGCATCTGGCATATCTGCCGAACCCGATCACAGGTGTACGCCTTCGTCTTTCAATATACGGCGGCAGGAAAGAGGAAGAGGAATCAAGGATTACACAGGAATTTGCAAAGCTGCGTCCTATACTTGGCAACATTATGTACTCTGACAAGGACGACAATCTGCAGAGCTGCATCGGGGAGCTTCTTAGAAAGTCCGGAATGACTGTCAGTGCAGCTGAATCATGTACAGGAGGAATGATTTCTGAACTCATGACATCCGTATCCGGTTCATCGGAATATTACCTCGGCTCTGTTACATCATACGCCAACAGCGTAAAGGAGAATGTTCTCGGAGTACCCGCTGAAATAATAGAGGCCCATGGTGCTGTCAGCAGCGAATGCGTGGCAAGGATGGCAGAAGGTGTTCGGAAGATAACCGGCAGCGACTTCGCAATTGCTACCTCCGGTATCGCTGGTCCCGGAGGCGGAAGTGAAGACAAGCCTGTAGGCCTGGTCTGGATCGGAGTCTGCTCTCCAGAGGGGACCAAGACGCAGAAACTGCTCTTCAAAGGCGACAGGAAACGCAATATAGAGAGATTTGCCTCCTATGCACTGAATATTTTGAGGATTGAAATAGAAGATTATCTAAACAAATAGCAATCAAATATTAAAACACTTTTGTTTTTCCTTATAACTTTTTTGTTATAAGGATTTTTTTTGTAGATTGTCACCGTTGGGTCCGCATTGAACAGCCTAAAATACTGAAGACTGGACATCGCTCCAGACGCGGAGGAAATTTCCACCGGCAATCTTTGCCACATCAGACTCCTTATATCCCCTGTCACGAAGTTCATCCAGAATCACAGGAAAACAGCTCACATCGTCCATCCCGTCAGGAGTTACACCTATGCCATCAAAGTCAGAGCCAAGGCCGACATGGTCAATCCCGGCGACTTCGACAGCATGGTCTATATGGTCTGCAATCCGTCGGAATGACGGCCTGCGGAGAGCAGCAAGCTCATCAAGGAGAGCATACCATTCCTCGCGCCTGAGCGGGTCCGCCGGATCCTCGATAAACCTGTCCTCGATATATTCCTTCTCGAGAAGCCCGCTTTCATCAAGCCGGACTGCAAAGCTGTCATCAAGAAAGACCGGATAGAAATTTATCTGTACCACTCCCCCTTCAGCAGCAAGGACCTTCAGCATATCATCCGTCATATTCCTCTGATGCGAGGCCAATGCACGGCAGCATGAATGTGTTGCCGCCACCGGTGCCTTTGAATGCCTTATGACATCATAGAATGTCTCGTCTGAAGCATGTGAGACATCAACAATCATCCCGAGACGGTTCATATGCCGCACCAGGTCACGCCCGAACGGGCTTAATCCATGCCATGTACTCCCCTGCGCACACGAGTCACATATAAGATTATCCCTGGAATGGCATAGAGTCAGATATCTGACACCGGCTTTATGGAATTCATCAGCACGCTGTAGAGATTCCCCCAATGGAGAACCGTTTTCCATGCCTATACATACAGAGAACAACCCCTTATCCTTGTTTGCAAGAGCTTCACAGGGAGACATGGCCAGTGATGCAATGTCATTGCATCTGCTGACTGTTGACCTTACAAGTCCCAGAAGTTCGTTTGCATGGTGGTATGCTGAGTCCCCGGTGACAGATGCCGGGGTATACAAAGCAAAGAAAGCCCCGTCAACTCCCCCCTTCTTAAGCTTTGGAAAATCGACATGGGAATGATCATTATCAATCGAGAGGTCACGCAGCCGCTTTATCTGCGACGGGGTATCACAATGTGAATCAAGGACAAACATTTCGGGAAAGTGAAATTACTTTGAATTGAATTCCACCTTCGCATTTCCCTCTGCATTAAGGCTGACACTCTCGGATTTGCCCCAAAGCTCGACCTTTGCAAAACTGCTTGCTGACACAGTCAGCCTGCCGGCATCAATCTTCAGCTCTGATTTGGCGCTGTTTGTTGCACTGACTGTCATAGCCGGGGCACTGAGATACATATAAGCCTGTGACTTGCCTGATACATCGACAAGCACTGAAGACTTTGCCTTGACATTCATGCTCTTGACCAACGCAGTCTTAGCCAGCTTGACGCTTAGCTTGTCTACAGAAAGGGTATCAGTTATGTTCACCACAGAACTTCCATTGATTGTCAATGACTTCAAGGCGACCATTGAAATATCTGCCTTGACTTTGGAAATCACGGAATTCTTTGCCTTGAACTCTTTCTTTAGCTCTGAAGGCATCGCCCTCTCATCAATATTCATGTAAAGGATGCCGTCTTTTACATATGCCTGCACGTACTCCTCAATGGAAGAGTTTGCCGTTACCTTTATTGAATGGCTGTCTGAATACAGGATATTGATCTCGAAATTGTCATTTGCCTCAATACCGCTGAATCCCATATAGTCATGGTTGATCACAACCTGTTTCTGCTGTGCAGAAAGCATTGTAATGGAAGTGATTACAGATACCAGAAGAATAAATAAGCGTTTCATGTCACCAGTAAATTTATGTTAAGAATCTTATTTTGCCTGAAATTTATTTTCCGGCAGAGGCTATCCTCTGTCTCACAGCCTCATAAAGGACAACAGATGTCGCCACTGAAACATTCAGGGACGTTATCTCTCCTGCCATCGGGATTGCAGCCCTGTCATCAGAAAGTTCAAGCATAGAACGCGATATGCCGCTGCCTTCAGAACCCATGACTATGGCACATGGGCCAGTCAGGTCTACATCATAGATCAGCCTGTCAACTTTCTCTGTCGCAGCGACAATGCGGAAACCGCTCTGCTTCAGATAATATGCGGCAACCCTCAGATTAGACACCTTGCAGGCATCTATCCTCATCAGGGCACCGGCAGAAGCCTTTACTGCTTCTGCATTAATTGCTGCCCCTCCCTTTGCTGGCAGGATGATTCCGCATCCGCCTGCGCATTCAAGCGACCTTGCTATTGCACCGAGGTTACGGACATCACTGACACCGTCAAGAATCACCAGAAGAGGATTCTCCCTGGTAGCAAGCGCGTTGTTCACCATGTCCTCAATCGACACATAGTCAATCTGCGATATATAGGCTATAACACCCTGATGTGCACCACGTACAGACCTGTTCAGCTTCTCAATTGGCACGTACTGGTAATTTATCTTCTTGTCATTCAGCAGCACAAGAAGCTCCCTGAACTGCGGTCCCTCCAGCCCCTGCTTCAGCAGGACCTTGTCGAATTTCTTCCCTGCCTTGACTGCTTCAAGGACAGGATGCATTCCGAACAGATATTGTGGCTTGTTCTCTTCCATATCTTCTTTAGTTTATAATATTTGCAGCCAGGCTCAAACATCCGGCCAGCTATTTCTATTGCTCAAGGCTTTCGCTCAATGTCGCCCACTCGTCAGTCTTGGCATCAAGCTCCCTCTTGTGCTCAAGATAAGTGCGTGTCAGCTCCATTATGTCGTCCTTTGTAGACGGATTGCCGAGAATCGACTCAATTTCTTTCATCTTCTCCTCTATCTCACCTATCCCCTTTTCAAGGAAGGCAATCCTGTTGCGTACCCTGCGTTCCTCCTTGGATATGAATTTCCGGCTCTCATATTCCTGCTGGGAGGCAGTCTTCTTCTCCGGCTCCTCAGCCGGCCTGCTCTCCACTGCCTTGTAATGTCTTTCCAGCTCATTCAGGCTCTCTATCTTCCTGCGCTCAAGGAAATCCTGTACTCCTCCGAGATGCTCCTTGACACGCCCGTCACGGAATTCATATAGCTTGTCTACAAGCCCATCCAGGAAGTCCCTGTCATGAGAGACAATGATCAAAGTCCCGTCATATGACTTCAGTGCCTGCTTCAGTATATCCTTGGAAAGTATGTCCATATGGTTGGTAGGCTCATCGAGCGCAAGCAGGTTGTATGGCTTAAGGATCAGCTTTGCCATTGCAAGACGCGCCCTCTCGCCTCCGCTCAGGACAGCGACTTTCTTGTCGACATCCTCCCCCTTGAAAAGGAAGGCCCCGAGTATGTCACGAAGCTTAGTCCTGATGTCACCTACTGCTATGCGGTCAAGCGTACCGAACACAGTATCCTCCTTGTCCAGGATATCCTCCTGATTCTGGGCATAATACCCGATATTTACATTATATCCGACCCTTGATTCCCCTGACATAGGGTCAAGTTCGCCCATTATGACCCTCATGAGGGTAGTCTTTCCTTCACCGTTGCGTCCTACAAGGGCGACCTTCTCCCCTCTGCGGACTTCAATATCTGCATCTGAGAATACAACTTTTTCCCCGTATCCGACTTTCAGCGCAGCACCTTTATAGGCGATATCACCGGAACGCGGTGCAGGAGGGAACTTCACGGCAAGAGCAGCCTTGTCCTCTATGTCAACCTCTATCCTCTCAAGCCTTTCCAGGGCCTTTACCCTGGATTGCACCTGGTTTGACTTCGTCGGCTTATAGCGGAATTTCTCGATGAACTCCTCAGTCTTCTCGATCATCTTCTGCTGGTTCTCATAAGCTGCCTTCTGCTGCGCTATCCTTTCCTTCCGCAGCTCCAGATATCTGCTGTACGGAACCTTGTAGTCATGAATCCTGCCAAGCATGATCTCCACCGTCCTGTTGGTCACATTGTCCAGGAATTTCCTGTCATGTGAAATCAGGACCATGGATCCCCTGTAGTTATGCAGGTACTCCTCCAGCCATTCTATCGATTCGATGTCAAGGTGGTTTGTCGGCTCGTCAAGCAGCAGCACATCAGGCTTTGAAAGCAGGATCTTCGCAAGCTCGATACGCATATTCCACCCTTGGCTGAAAGTCTCCGTCGGACGGTCCAGTTCCTCATATTTGAACCCAAGGCCAACAAGCGTCTTCTCCGCCTGAACCTTAGGAGACTCGGAATGGGCCATGGCAAGACGGTCGTTGATTTCATTCATCCTGATGATGAGATCCTGATAGGCCTTGGACTCATAGTCATCACGTTCCGCCAGCTGCACCGTTATCCTCTCCAGCTCATTCTCCAGGTCGAACATCTCAGAGAAAGAGGTCATGGTCTCATCTATGACGCTTTTCCCACGATGATGCTCCATAATCTGCGGAAGATAGCCAACCTTGACTCCGGACGGCACCGCAACCTTCCCGGATGTTGGGTTCTGAAGGCCGCAGATCAGCTTCAATATCGTGGACTTCCCGGCCCCGTTCTTACCCACGAGACCGATCTTGTCATTTTCACTTATATGGAAATTTATGTCCGACAGCAATGTAAAGCCACCGTATGCTACTGTCAACGAATTTATTGAAATCAAGATGGTATCAATTATAAGTTCTGTTCAATAATCTTTGCAAGGCTCTCAGGACAACGTACTGGATGCCTTGTAGCTGAATCTATGAAACCGAGCGTCACTGTACCATACACAAGAAGTTCCCCACGCTGGTTATAGATCTCACTTTTCACGACAAGCTTGGCCAAGGGAACTTTCTCTATCATGGACACAATCCTTATTGTATCACCCATCCTGGCAGGAAGCTTATAATGGCATTCCACTCCGACAATCGGAAGCATCACCCCGTCTTCCTCCAGCTTTTCGACCGGAAGCCCGGCCTTCAGCATCATGTCAGAACGTCCACACTCGAAAAACCTTATGTAATTCGAGTGGTGGACTATACCCATCTGGTCTGTCTCATAATACCTTATGGCAAGTTCAAGCTCAGAGCGCATCATGATGTCAGCCTTTTGTTATTTACCGTATGCTGCAAGGGACGCCTTGATACTCTCTATCTTCGAAAGCGAATCCGCCTCTTTCTTCCTCTCCATTGCAACAACTTTCTCCGGAGCACCGCTCACAAACTTCTCATTAGAAAGTTTCTTGCGGACAGAAGCAAGGAATGACTCCTGATATTCGAGGTCAGCCTCAAGCTTGGCAATCTCCTCCTCCTCATTCACAAGCCCTGTAAGAGGAACAGACATCTTCACTGTCCTGACCATGAATGAGACTCCGCTTTCCTGTGACTCAGCACCGTTTTCAGCAGGGACTACATTCGCCAGCTTGACAACTACAGACATCACATTTTCAGGGAAACCTGCGCCGACATTCAGCTTAAGTGAATCTTTAGGTGAAAGGCCTTTCTGCTGTCTGATTCCGCGTATTGCAACCACAGTCTCGCAAGCCATCTCGAAATCCTGTATGAAATTCTTGTCATACTCACCCGCTACCGGCATCCTCTGGAGCATAATAGTCTCCCCATCCTTGCGGGAAGCCATATTCTGCCAAAGCTCCTCAGTAATGAAAGGCATGAAAGGATGGATCATCTTCAGCAGAGAATCGAAGAATGATATTGTAGCCTCATAAGTAGCCTTGTCAATACCAGCACCGTATGCAGGCTTGACAATCTCAAGATACCACGAGCAGAAGCCATCCCAGAAAAGCTTGTATATTGCCATAAGGGCATCTGAGATACGGAATTTGCCATAATGGTCCTCCACTGTCTCAAGCACCTCGTTAAGCTTGGCGGCAAACCATTTGACAGCAACCGCGGAAGCTTCCGGCTGATTGGCGGATTCATCCACATTCCAGCCTGTGACAAGCCTGTATGCATTCCATATCTTGTTGCAGAAATTACGTCCCTGCTCAACCTGCGACTCATCAAAAAGTATATCATTGCCGGCAGAGCTGCAGAGAAGCATTCCAAGACGGACACCGTCTGCTCCGTATTTATCTATAAGTACAAGAGGGTCAGGAGAGTTTCCGAGAGTCTTAGACATCTTGCGGCCGAGCTTGTCACGCACAATTCCCGTGAGATATACATTCCTGAAAGGCACGTCATTCATGAACTCGTTGCCGGCCATGATCATCCTTGCCACCCAGAAGAAAAGTATATCCGGACCTGTAACAAGGTCATTTGTAGGATAATAATATGCAAGGTCACGGTTTGGTTCGGCATCAGGATGACCTGCCTTGTTGGTGTCAAACACCGAAATAGGCCATAGCCATGAAGAGAACCATGTGTCAAGCACATCCTCGTCCTGCCTCAGGTCATCGGCCCCTACTTCAGGCATGATTTCCCTTGCAAGCTCAAGGGCCTTCTCTGGTGTCTGAGCGACAACAACCTGCCCGTCAGGAAGATAGTATGCCGGTATCTGCTGTCCCCACCAGAGCTGTCGCGAGATGCACCAGTCACGCACATTCTCCATCCAGTGACGGTATGTATTCCTGTACTTGTCCGGTATGAGCTTCACCTTGCCGCTCTCCACGCTTTCAAGGGCATCCTTTGCAAGGGCATCCATCTTGAGGAACCACTGCATTGAAAGCCTCGGCTCAATCACAGCGTTTGTCCTTTCCGAATACCCCACAGGTGAAGTATAGTCCTCCACCTTTTCAAGGTTTCCTGCCTCGCGCAGCATATCCTCAATCTTGCGGCGCGCATCGAAGCGGTCCTCACCTACAAGAATCTGAGCCTTCTCATTGAGGCGTCCATGGTCATCGATTATGTCAAGTACCGGGAGGTTGTGCCTTATGCCTATCTCATAGTCGTTCACGTCATGGGCAGGCGTCACCTTAAGGCAGCCTGTACCGAACTCCATCTCAACATAGCTGTCCTCTATTACAGGAATCTCCTTGTTGATGAGAGGAATCAGAACTTTCTTTCCCTTAAGCCAATGGTAGCGTTCATCTGCAGGATTGATGCAGATTGCGGCATCGGCCATGATGGTCTCCGGACGCGTCGTCGCAATAATGAGATATTTGTCCGTAGGATTTCCCTGTCCATCAGAAATATAATAGCGGAGATGGTAGAATTTGCTGGTAGTGTCCCTGTGGATCACCTCCTCGTCACTCACGGCAGTAAGACCTACCGGGTCCCAGTTCACCATCCTGACGCCACGGTAGATATATCCTTTGTTATAGAAATATACGAATGTGTTTATTACAGCCTCGCTCAGGTCAGGGTCCATGGTGAACTTTGTCCTGTCCCAGTCACAGGAGGCTCCGAGCTTGCGCAGCTGGCTGAGGATGATTCCTCCATGCTTCTCCTTCCACTCCCACGCATGCCTGAGGAACTCCTCCCTTGTAAGGTCTTCCTTGCTTATGCCTTCAGCCTTCAGCTTAGCCACAACCTTGCTCTCGGTAGCGATTGACGCATGGTCTGTACCTGGCACCCAGCACGCGTTCTTGCCGTCCATCCTTGCCTTGCGGACAAGCACGTCGTTGAGCGTATTGTTGAGCACATGCCCCATGTGAAGGATTCCCGTCACGTTAGGCGGCGGAATAACTACTGTATAAGGTTCACGGGAGTCAGGCTCCGAATGAAAAAACTTGTTTTCAAGCCAATAGGCGTACCATTTGTCCTCTGTCTCAGCAGGATTGTACTTTGCTGAAAGTTCCATAATCTATCTACGTATAATAATTTATCAATCTGTCATCTGTGCACCCGGAACTGCATCACGCAGGCTGAATGTCACAAAAGCCTGCAAATATAAGGATTTTATGCAGAACTTGCACCCGTTCCGCATCCAATTGGTTGTTTTGTGTTGTTTCCAATATACTAAGACACTTCCCATTTCGCGGAAATCCGAGAAACGGGAAGCATCACTCCTGGCCCCAAACTACAACTTGTGCCAGGACACCAGGAACGCAATGCCATCAAGTCCTTGTTGAATGTTTTTCCAGGCAATCCTGCAGATACTTTATATTCTCCGACAAAGCATCAATCTTCTTGTTCAGCTTGTCCACTTCCTTCTCCAGGTCATCGTTATTGTCGCTGACCATAGCATCAACGAAAATCGAATTCACGAACGACAGGCCAATAACACCGCCTGCGATAAGGATGACAATGAAATATATCCTTACCCAGGCTAACTGGCCAGCAGAAAGTGTGTGGGATAAAGAATCAGGAATCTCATACCACCCCTCAATGGTACAAAGCCGGAATATTGAGTATATCGCTTCCATCGGTGTACCAAAATACTGAGGAGAGGCCTCCCTGAAAATAGCACAGCTGAATAATGCGAAAACGACAACAAGTATGAAGAAACCGATAAAAATCGGGAGCGAATCTTTAAGTGCTTTCCAGAGGTTATTCACTATAGCGCCGAAGTTCGGGAAAATGTGAATCAGCCTGAAGAACCTGAAAACCCTCAAGACACGGAGTATCAAGACAAAAGACAGATCAAAAAGTTGAGCGGGCATAACATACGACACAAGCGAAGGAATGGACAGAATTACAAGGAGTCCATCCATCCGGTTCCAGCCAACTTTCCAATAGCCTTTCACACCAAGGGCAATGTGCCTGCTGATCATCTCTATAATAAAGATAATTGTACATAGCACATCCAAGATACTTATAATTGGACTATCCAGACCACTTTCCTGAAGAAAAATAACTATCGAATTGATAATTATTATCATCAGTATGAATCTCTCTGACGTAAAGACATTACGATTCTTCATAGCTCTTACTCAAAATACTTATCTCATCTGCAGCCATGCCCCTAAGCTGAAGAAGCGTCACCTTGAACTGGGATTCCACGGAATGAAGAATCGGACGATTGCCGAAATTTCTCCCGCAAGCCTCATCCCATTGCTGTCTGCTGCGTTCATCATCCGCATGAAGGAACATCATCTTGCAATATGTATTGATGCCATCCGTTGCAACTATGTTAGGATTCATTCTGACAAAAGGATTTGATTTGCTATCCATCTGACGCATAAGGGCATTGATATCAGTATAATCACGATTTACATATGGATAGTCCTCCTGGGCCGTAACATACTTGCATATTGAGAAATCCTTAATTGCATCTGTAAGCAGCCCTACAAGGGTCAACTTCAGTCCATTCTTGAACTTTATGATTTCCGACTCCTGGACTTTATACTTGTCCTTAAACATTTTGCTCAGCTCCAGCCCTTCTGTTATTTCATCTTTCTTTGCCTCAAAAAAGTCATCCAGGGTATCATTCGAGATTAGAGTGAGGAACGGTGCCCGGACAAGAGGCTGCATGCCCAGGGAAAGCATCTCCTGCTCGCGCCATGTCTTCAAATTCCCCACATAGGACCTCATTCCGTTGTATTTTGTGTGCAGATTTCTGTTAAGCTTATACAGCGAATCGATAATCATTCCTGCAAGATGGCTCTTCAAGTGTGTGATTTCCTTCTCACGTTCCCTACAGGAAATCTCAGAGGCAACATTCTTCAGCCGCGCCTTAAAATCCAGGTCGATGTCTTTACGCTGCCTCTTACGGTATCTCAGCAAAAGCAGCATAAACACACAGCAAAGCGCAAATATACCATATATGCTGTAGGAGACGGTATTGAAAAGTGGCCTTATACCATTAGCAATTACACAGGCAAGCACAAAGCCTGACACAAATACTGCAATCCCTATCCCGAAATAGATTTTAATCATCTTTGTCGTTGAATCGAACTCAGTCAACTCTTTCGAACGCAGCCCCAGCAACTCCTTATCTTTTCTTCGCAGCTGTTCGCATTCATACTCAAGACGTCTTTCTGTTCCGTCACATATAGACTCACGAACCGTATTGTTGCCGAGCTGCTGGAAGAGCGTATTGAAATTCTTGCTCTGCTCCGTAAATCGTCTTGTAAGCCTGCCAAGCTTTACTTTTTCATCACGTATAAGGTTAGTAAGGATTTCTGACTTAATATTGGAATCCGTAAGGTCAAATGATACAACTGCCTTCTGGTCTGAACCCTTCACCTTCAATTTTGTATCGCTGATATCAGTGATGATACAAGCTCCATTGAGAAGCTCAGGATTTTCAATATATGCATATGGAATATAGCAATATCCTTTGACACCGAATTTTTTACCCCAAGAATTACGGACGACAAAGAATCTTGCGTCATCATTATATCCACAAATGACCATTGCATGGTTTCCATACCTGCCGTCCGACATCTCTTCATCTGAAGGCATTGGGATAAAGCCTTTATGCGGGTTAAATGAGTTGAAGATCTTCAATGATATAGCCACTGGATACCCTTCATAAACGGCTGACTTAATGTCATGAAGCTCCTTCTTTACCGACTTGGCCTTTACCACTTTTCTGTTTTCAGCATCATCATAGGCTTCCTTAGGCGGCTCCTGTCCGATATAGTCCGGATTGTAGGGGAATAAACTCTCCAGACAGACTCCCTCCCTTGTCATCGTCAAGATGACGCTATACAGTGAGCATCCGGAATCCGTATCTGTTTCAGTCTCGTTTTTTCTTGCGTTATAATAAACGAACTGCTCGCTGAGGTCTATGTCATGTCTGCTGTTCTTCTTGATGATTGCCTCGAAAATGGCCACGGCAGCGAAGGCTGAGCATGCCCCCATATCCCCCTGGTCTTTGACTCCAGTGAAATTTGCCCTCAAATCAATTGAAGGAGAGATGGTCTGTATTGCCTTGTATTCATCTTCAAGATTCTGCTCTTCTACATTGCCTTGAAAGCGATATGTCCTGCCCTCAAAAACAAACCCTTCGCTTGTAAGCCGCTTATAGCTTTCCGTATGATCTTTACGTTGTATATCAAGTCCTTCCAGTTCAAGAGACTTCTGACGGATGTAATTGGTAGACTCCCTCATCGTGATTTTTGTCTCCTTCAGTTCATCCAGAAGATGGCTCGCCATAGATACAGGTTGCCCATCCCTGGAAAGCACAGCATAGTCCCTGATTCCTTCTATCCTGACTTTTTCTGCCTCTGACTCCCCACCAGAGGCCATTTTGCATATCTTATTGCTGGATTCAACGAAAAAGTCAAGGACTTCACGGCTGCAGTCATCAATGACTAGCTGCTTCTTATTGAACATGTAACCAGTAAGAAGGTCATCATCTTCTCCAAGGAGCTGTGCTAAAGTTGCCTTCTTTTCCGGCAAGGACAATTCCGGATTGGACATATATGACTGGAACTCATCAGTCAGCCTCTCTATCTCCGCTTTCAGAACCGGCTCCACCTGACTTATGATTTCGGTCTGGTCAACTTTGTCATTCAACCGGTGGACTATTTCCTTGTCGTAGAATTTCGAGAAAATCTTTACATTATCGCTAAGCAAGCCTTGAACAATCTGTGAAACTTTGTTGACTTCAACCTCAGTCTGGGAGACATTTTCCCTGTCAAGAATGAATGCATATGCTTTATGCAAAAGATACTGAACGAAATAGTACTTCTCAAAACTTAGCACAGACAGCCCTAATGCATGGAGCGGTCTGCATGGGTCCTGTGCTGAAGCCGGGAACATTTCCGGATAATTGCAGACAGACAGTAAGGCATATTCTCCCGCAATGCGGACAAAAGAATCCTCATCCAGGTCCAGAGACAATCCGTCTGAATTGCAATTCTGAAGCATTACCAATTTTCCCAATGACGGATACGCCGTCCTGGCATTTATTATCTCACTGAGAATAAGCTTTGTGCAATCTGCATAGCCCTGGATCCTTTCCTGAAGGTCAGCTTTCTCAAACAGAAAAGCCAAGTCATAAGGAAGAAGGAATAAATCAACGTTATAGCTTTGAGGGATTGCATCAATAGCTGTAAGGAATTCCTCTGCGGTTCTCCAATATCGCTCCAGATACAGGGGCACAAATATGCACAGGTCCAAAGACTCGGAGTCTCCTGGATGATTGATTGTGATACTCTTATTGTACAAGTCACGAAAGAATCCCTTCAAGTAATCTTTACGGGCGTCTGCCGGTACATTATAGGGCTGCGTAAGTTCAACTTCATACATTCCATCAATTCCAGCAATGAAGACCGTCTCATCTGGTTCAACGGAAGCAGCCATAGAGAAGGAGGCATCTCCGGCTTCCCCCTCCTCCCTATAAAGCACCGCATTGAAGAAACTGTTAATCTCCTGGGTACCATACTTTATAGCGTACCTCTTTATGTCTTGAAGGATCTGCCCGGCATTACTGCCGAGCATGATATGCGCAGTATGTCTCATTCCGAACTACAGGTGCTTTACATGGCTAAGTTCATCAGTGATAAGCTGACGGATCTTTTCATATCCCTTGGACTTCACTTGTGCCTTGTCCATATTGATCTGCGAGTACTTGTCATAGTAATTGAGCTTCACATCTTCAATTATAGATTTTACGGACGCCGCGCCCTGGCTTACAGCAATTGAATCTATATATTCCTTGAATTCTTTCCTTATGGAATTCTTATACGTACGGAACGAATCAAAAGCTTCATCACGATATTCTCCTAATGATACCCAGGAGTCATCTAACGGGTCGCCATGTTCCTGGCTTTTGAAAAAATACTCTTTTCCATTGTTTTTGACAAGCCCGAAGATCAAGCCCTTTACCCAAAAATCAAGCATATCCTCATCACTTGCTTTCTTTGGTCTCAAACTGAAGTCCTCACGTTCCATTCTATTCTGCAGATTTGCATCATAATGGCAGTTAACGTTGCATTTCTCATATTCTTTAGCATAATCGAAGACAGGAGAAATTGCATATGCAGGCACTACTCCGACCTGACGGTAGATAATGATCCTGTCATTGACTCCGATACTGGCAAAGTCAACATCAATTGTGCCAGTGAGCCGGTTCTTAAAATAGCTATCCTTGAACAGCCTGCTGCATTTCTTGTCAGGGACACCAACAAAGTAGCTGTCCTGAGGACGCTGCTTAGGCATATATCCACGGTAATCGTAACGGAACAAAGGCATAGCCTTTTTAATGGCGATGTCCACCATACGGTCGAACTCGTCCTGAGGCATATTGTCAATAACATTGTCTATACCTGTACCCCTCCAGACCTTGGCTGTATGGAGTCCCTTTGCATATTTCATTATGACCTCCTCAATTTCATCATTGGAGAGTTCATTAAAGCCATAGACCTTTCCTTCAAGATGAAGTCCCTTCACGAATTCAGGAATCTGTATCTCATCCACATTGATAGAAATGCTGTTGACAGAACTTTGGGCAAGATCAATCTGGAATGTAGCGGTCATTTTACCGACCTGATTCTGAATCATGGCAAGAGAGACAGAGAGTTTTCTGTTGACAGCCTTAAAGCTCTCCGAAATAAGGCCGATCTTGTGTTTTGCCTCATTGATGATGCCCAGGATATTGTTAAAAACAGTTATGGCGGCAGTCCTGCGTATAATCTCAAGTCTGCATGATGCCAGATCCTTTGTCGCCTCAGAAACATCGCCAGCCAGATCCTCAAGTTTCGTCTTGCTCTTGAAGAACTTCCCGTCATAGTCACTCAGGTCTGCGCATGCAGTATCAAGTGCAGACTGAAGGCAAGGCTCTTTCATCAGAAACTCCTCCTTCTCGTTTTTCATTTCTCCAAGGAAAATATTGACCTGATCCTCTATGGAAGCAAGAACGTTCTCACAAGTGGATATGCCGCATGCCTGATTTATCCTTTTTGCCAACAGTGTGCGCAATTCCGTACGTACTCTGAGGCAAAGCGCATTTATCTTCTCGTTGACAGCCTCATCCTTGATGCGGTTCATATTGAGATTGGCTTCAACTTCAGGCTTAGGGTTGGCGTAATCATTTACTGTGAGTTCATACTTTGGAATCTTGTCACAGATATAGTCAATGACGTGGTCATAATTGTTGTTCTCCCTAATATTGACATTCGGGCTGTCAATCCAATTATTTGCGATCAGGTTAGCATCTTCGCAACTGTTGAAAAATCTGTCAATAAGGTTCTTGGCAGCCTTGATTGAATAGATGTCGCCAAGGTCCTGTCCACGGAACAGGATTTCGCAGACACCCATTCCTGCAGCCCATGCCTTCTTGTTCTCTATGTCCATCGCGCCTTCACGGATATTCTTCTCGATATTGTCGCTGACACTGGCTGAAGCACTTGACAATTCTCCGGCTGAGGTGACAAGTGCAAGGCTGATCATCTCAGCCAGTTCATCCACATGTGTATAGGTATCCAGATTATCGTTCTTGTTGTCAATGAAGATGACAGAATTAAACGGCCTGTCCTTAATTTCATAGGAAGCGTTAATATACTCCAGTTTTATTGGCTTGCTCCCGATGCCCATATGCATCAGGTAATCAAGGTCATTGATGGCCCCAAAGGCGTTGGCGGCAACCTTAGCCATTCCTGCGGTAGACATATGCTTGAACACATCAGGAAGAACGGCATAGCCGGTCAGTTTGCAGTCCGGCGCTTCCTGACGAAGGACATATGCCATATTGATGAATGTACCGCATCCGGTTCCGCCACAGACCGAGAAGACCATATGAATCTCAGTAGCAGAACCAAGAAGGTCATACTTGCCATTGTTTACAATATGTGCATTTGTAATTTGCGCCAGGGCCGCTGAGACCTTGCGTGAGATTTCCTCGTAATTGACAGTAAAGGCAAACCGTCCATTGGAACGCACCTGACCTGCTCCAAGGTTCATTGAAGTCAATGCGTAAAGATTCTCCTGCGGTATCCAGGAGAAATCCTCCTTGTTGACATCATATATTGGACGAGGGGTATTTACGAGGATAGGAAGCTGCTCGTTCGGGTCAAGCGAGACAGGAATACCCCGATTGGACTGGAGGCTCTTCTTATAGGCTCCACCATCAGTGTCAATACCCAAGAAACCGATCATTGGTGGAACTTCACCATATGTGTCAATAAACATTTTCTTAGTGTGAAGAAGCGAATTCATGCCTGTTCCGCCTAGACCGACATACAGGCAGCGTTTGATTTTTGTTGCCATCGTTAAATACTTATGATATTTTTAGTTTCGTTTTTGTCCCAGTAGCTATGTTACTGATTGTATATTCATTATGTGTTTTCATGACACGGGCGTCTGCCATATATTCTTTTGGAATCCGGACCCGGACACTGTTCCTGTCACGTGGTTCGATAACAATGTCCGTCGTCCACATCTGGTTTACATCATATATGATTTTTCCGGTAAAGAACCTGTTCAGCAGGCCCTGTGAAGGCCTGTCCTTGGTAAGGATCAGTTTCCTGCTGCCACGGAGAGACTTCTGGCACATATATGGCACAGGATCACTCAATATGATTCTACCTACCTTGAATGTCGGGAAAAAAATCAATTTAAGCACCATCAGCCACAGGACGAGAAGTACGAGCAATAATGTCATCATAATCAGAAGCCCCCTGCGAAGCGGATTCATAATCAGCTTTTTCTCCACCTCTACATCCAGCAGCGAAGATTCCGGAGAGTTGAACGTATCTGCATCCATATCATTGATGCGGTCCAGACCACCATCATCTATTGTCTTCAAGAACCAGTGGTGTACTTTATTTTCAGCTGCAGGATTGAAGACAAAGCCTACCCTTATTCTTTCTGTACCAGGTGCAACACATATGATATTGTCTACACACTTGTTTCCATCAACAAAAACAGACATTTCATTCTCCATGACCGGCAGCATATTTCCATTGCCGGATTTCTTGAAGACACCAAGCTGCAGGGAGCTTTCCATATAGTTCCTGGCATCGTCATTGAACTCAAACTTCATCTCCCTGTAAAGCGTATCCGGAGTGTATTTTTTCCAAAGGAAATCCTTGTAGAAATTTTCCTTTCCCCAACGGGTTACAGGCATATGATCCGGACATTTGCTGCAAGAGCATAGAAGCAGAAGCGGCATAATTAGAAAAGCCAGACGGTTAGTTGACATGGAATTTCAATGTTTTTTCGGGTTTGTTAATCATCTCGCAAGTTGTATAGCAGTCAAGAATCTGCGTTGTGGCATAAGGCATTTTGTCCATTCCGTCAGCAGGTTCAGCCCTAAAGGACAGCATTTCATTTCTGTCAACGGGAAGTATGGCCATCATCTGTGCCTTGCCCATAGTGTACACAGGCTTGACTGTAACAGAATAATCCGAGCCCATCTCAACGACATCGTCAAACTGTATATAATTATTTTCATGGGCATAGACATGCACCCTGTAGCCTGGAGGGACCATTCCGTTACCACTCGGGGAAAACTTTAATGTAATGTCTTTACCATAATCATCACGGACATTGAATGCATAAGACGGCTGAGGAGCCAATGCGAGTATAGACACTGTCGCTCCTTCCATCTGCGAAACATCCACCGGCTCGAAACGGCAAGGGTCAATCTGCTTCAATGTCGTAAGCCCCTCCTTTGCTGCGTCCGTCAGCATAATATAGAACCCATATGCATCCTTCTGTTTTGCTATCCCGCACCACCTACGGAGCAAATCCTCATATCTGTCCTGATTAATATCACTGACACCATCAGTCATCAACTTCAAGATGTCAGTTTTATCTTCCGAGAGTATATTGTTGACACAATACAGAAGCGGTGCGGACAAATCTGTCATTGTTGTCATCCTGCCGTTGAATTCAAACAATGGCAACTGGTATTTCTTGATGCGGTTAACCAATCTGTCCTTGCCAGCAGGAGTCGCAAATTCTGTCCACACATCCAAAGCCTTATGCTGAAATGGGATGACTACAATTTCAATCCTTTCGTCAGAAATCTGCATTATGTCATCAATCATGGACGACTTGACCTTGTCCCAGATATCCGGACAGCCTGCGGCCTTGCCTTTCATTGAAAGAGTGACATCCCAGAGATATGTCTGGCGTGTATCCTTTACCTGAGCATTCTGAGCATAAACACAGGACGCGACAAGGGCCACTACAAAGGAAATCAAAAGTTTTCTCATCTTTTGTTGCTATTGAAGAAATGGCAACCAACGCCTATTGCAATTTGTTTAAACAAGCGAAAGCGTGGCGTTGAAGCTTATTGATCTGAACAGGTCCTAGGAAAACCTTTGCGAATAAATAGGCTGCAACACCACGCCGTAATTCAGAATTGAATACGACGAGGTGGCGAGCTTATTCTTTTCGCAAAATCGAATTTCCTAGGTTCGTTCAGAAAGAATAAACTACACTTTCGTGTTTTTCAGTATGTCCTACAAAATTAGGAATGATTTTTCAATTACCATCCAATATCCGATAAAAAAGTTACATAATCCAGGCTTATACTGCATAACGCAAGCAATGTAAGAGACTTCGGCCCTTCTTCCAGCCTATCCGGCCATACACCTTGCATATATTACCATTGTAAAAACAAGTGATTTTTGGGCTGCCAATGCCCCTGCTGAAATTATGTCAAGCCTTAGGATAGCGGCACAAATTATACTCGAGAAAAACATTACTGCCCACAGCTTTGCTTCTTTCATATAGCAATTCCCGTTACCTTTCCTGCACATATGCTTAGACATACATTTGCTGGTAGCCCTAAACGCGTAAAATGCAGCCACTTAACTGTAAACACCTTACGCGATGACGAGTACCGGAATTTTGGCACCCGTCAATGTGTAAGTGATTTAATAAATGCTACTTATATTTTACAAGCTAACACACCTCCACTTCTGATTTTCCAACATATATGCGTAGACACCGGGGGTTGCAGCCGCTCCCCCAGATATCCACCCCTCTGGAAATGGAATTCTGGAAATGAACAAGAATAGAAACTTTGGAAAACAAGGTAATGATGCCAAAAGTAGTTGGTAAAAGTATATATAAATAATTAAAATATAAT
>CAMXAU010000036.1 GCA_947179325.1 uncultured Bacteroidales bacterium
TTTGCTGAAGCAAAGTCACGGTACGGTCGCGGCGTCTGAGGACGCCTACGGCTCTTCGAGCCTTTAATTTAAACCCCCGCAGGATTAACCTGCGACCCCTGTCTGGGGTGTGCGCCACAAGACAAGCTTGAGGCGGCGGCAAATATACTAACAAATTTTGGGAAATATGATTTTTTCTCCAAATTATAAGAAGCCCCTTCTGTTCTTCAGGCATTACACGACACAGTCTCAGCATATTGTGTCAGCCTATATGCAGGAGCTGCTTTCACTCAAATTTAACTGTATGCAGCCCCACGGCACTGGAAAGGACATGACCCCCAAGATATAAATTGATTCAGCATGCAATTATTACACAAGTTCATTCTATATTTGCAGGCCTTAAGCCTGGCTGACCGGATATGGAACGCCAGTGCTTGCCGATGCAAAATTTAACATACAAGGGCTACAAGGTTTAACCTAAAATGATCATATGAGGTGGATTTTACTTTGTTGTACGTTTGCCATTGCTGTGTGCATGGTAAATGCCGCTGCATGGAAATCAAGGTCTGTCAGTGACCTTGATGCAAAAATGGGAAAGGAGGCCAAGACGTTTCTCGGCAATATGCCTGCTGGACTGCAAGGACGGCAGACTGATGCTGTCCTCCAGGCCATTGAGGGCAATAATATGCCTCTCAATGATGTCCGCTCTTCTCGTAATTCGCATCCGGAATTACCTACCGGTGTGACGGCCAAGACCGTAGCTCCGGACATGCGTCTGTACTATCCTTCAGCCATGCTTACTGATGGCGGGAAACGTCCTCTGCTGATATACCTGCATGGTGGCGGATGGACATTCGGCAGTATATGGAGCTGTGCACGCTTCTGCTCTGACCTGGTTGCATATAGCGGATGCATGGTGCTGGCACTTGACTATCGTCTTGCTCCGGAGCATCCATACCCGGCTGGCCTTGAAGACTGCATTAAGGCATGGAAGTATGCACATGATAATGCGGAGAGCTGGGGAGCCGATCCCGGACGCATTTCTTTCGGCGGTGACAGCAGCGGCGGGAATCTTGCCTTGGCGGCTGCAATGAAATTGAATGCAGGGGATTCTGCGAAAGTACATTCGCTTGTGGTTTTCTATCCTGTCACAAAAGCTTTTTGTGACGGCTCGTCATCATGGAATGAGTTTGGATATGGCTATGGCCTTGATTCCAGCCTGATGGAAGCTTTCAACAAGGCATATCTCCATAACGGGAGCGAGGCTGAGGACATGTTTGTTTCTGTTGGATGTGCTCCGGATGAGGCCCTGCTCTCTCTGCCTCCTGTCCTGATGATAAATGCAGGAAAGGACATCCTCCGCGACCAGGGGCGTGAATTTGCAGGAAGGCTGTCAAGGCTCGGCAAGGAAATCTGCCATGTAGAGTTTCCTGGGGCAGTGCATCTGTTTATTACTGTTGAAGGGCAGCCTTCTGCAAGAGCCGAGGCGGTGAGACTGGCCGGCGATTTTATGCTATGATTTTTGCATTAGCCGCTGCTGCCTTAGAAATATTTATATAGGATGAAATACATACTTGCCTCTCTTGGAATATTGTCACTCGGAATCGGTATCGCTGGCATTTTTCTGCCTCTTGTGCCGACTACGCCATTGCTCTTGCTTTCTGCTGCACTTTTCTGCAGGAGTTCGCCAAGGCTTTACAATTGGCTTCTGTCCCATCCGAAACTCGGACCATATATCAGGAATTTCCGTGAGCACAAGGCGATTCCACTGAAAGCCAAGGTTCTGTCCGTGACATTGCTGTGGGGCACCCTGCTTTACTGTGCAATCTTCGTGACAGAAAACATATGGCTCCGGCTGATGTTCATGTCCATCGCCATCGGTGTCAGCATTCATATCCTTAGGTATGACACGCTGAAATAGTGGCACAATAGTCCGGGGCCGGAGTTGCCTTCTGATGGAATGTGTAGATGGCTCTGATTACGGATGCATGCAATAATACCAATAAAAATCTTGTAGAATAATTTAATATGTCTACCTTTGCAGAAGTTTGAAGCAATTCACAATAAGGATTATTCCGTTGTGAAAACATTTAAAGCGGGGCTTTCGGGTCTCGCTTTCTTTATTATATTTGTATATCTTATGCAAATCATTTAATTTTATAAGATAAAGTAAACTTCTCCTATATGTTTATTAAACATTTGAATATTAAAAACTTTAAAGGTTTCACGGAGCATTCGTTTGACTTCAATGACCGTTTTACTGTCATTATAGGAAATAACGGTTCAGGTAAGACTTCTGTATTGGACGCACTGGCAATCGCAGCCGGATGCTACCTCATTCCATTAGGTGACCCTAAAAAACAGAGAGTAATACATAAAGGAGAAGTCAGAATCAAAGAAACTCAAAAATCAGTATTTGAGCCGCAGCTTCCGTGTGAAATTGAAGCAACAGGCGTATGTGGAGAATGGAAGCGTAGCATAGAAAAGATGACATTTTCCAATACCAAGAAATACGCAAAGGAGATAATTGAAATATCCGAAGATGTATTTGCGAAAGTATCCTCTGGAGAAAATGTTGATTTGCCGTTATTCGCATATCACGGTACAGGCCGTCTTTGGGCAGAGCTTAACGACACTGTAAAATACGCGGCACAGGGTTCTAGGACGGAAGGATACGAGAACTGCTTTTCTGTCAAATCATCAAGCAAGACATTCCGAAACTGGTACAAGACTTTGGAGAAAAATATAGACAAGAAAGACTCCGAAGAACTGAAACAACGCCTTGAGACATTCAAAAAAGCCATATTGAATT
Organism: uncultured Bacteroidales bacterium; assembly: GCA_947179325.1. Lineage (GTDB taxonomy): Bacteria > Bacteroidota > Bacteroidia > Bacteroidales > UBA932 > Cryptobacteroides. The sequence continues at coordinate 2,792 of CAMXAU010000036.1, forward strand.
GCCTTGATGATTGGGATGACCTTTATTATGACTTTGCCGAAGATGATATCGTCTGCGTAAAGCATGATACAGACGGGACAACAAGCATTCCCTATAGAATGATGAGTGACGGTTATCGCAACATGATAGGAATGATAGCAGATATTGCTTACCGTTGCATAAAGTTGAATCCTCATCTTGGAGTGAACGCTTTACGCGACACCAAGGGTTTGGTGCTGATTGATGAACTTGACCTGCATCTCCATCAGTCTTGGCAGAAGGTGATTGTTTCCGAACTGGTCACGTCATTCCCGAACATCCAGTTTGTGGCAACGACACATTCTCCTTTCGTAGTTCAGTCCCTGGGCAAGAACCAGATTATTAACCTTGAGGGCCAGGAACTTTTTGCACAGCCATATGACGTAAGCCTTGAGACCAACGCGCTGTATATGGGCGTAGAGTCCGACAGGAGCAAAATATTTAGTGACAAGGAGAAAGCAGCACATGAATTCTTTTCCGCACTCAACGAATTCAAGGGAACAGAGAATGAGAGACGTGCAATTGAGGAAAAATTTGATGAATATACACGCCTATACAGCGACGACCCTGTATTCGTGGCAAAATTGAATATGGCAAAATTATCCAGATTGCACAGAAAATAACATGAGACCAGTCAACAAAGGAAAGAGGGAACAGGAATATAAGCCTTATCAAACCGCAAAAAGAGAACTTTTTGAAGCGATTGGCCCATATTGCTCCTATTGTGAACGTATTATTGAACTCGGTGGAGCAATTGAGCACATACAGCCCAAAAGAAAACATACGACCCGACCACCCTTATGCCGTCACCTGCCGGACATTTGACTGAAATGGACAAGAAAAGAGTGGAAAAACTTATAAAGTTTGTCGGTCTTGACAAACCAAGTCCAAAGGAAGGCAATGTAGCCTACAAGTCCGCTAGCGATATGCGAGTGGAAAAACGTATGGAGACAGCCAAAATTGCCAGGGAATATAAAGAAATATATAAGAACCTGCACGATACAGCCAAGCCTCTATTTCACACAGCCCTCAAGACAATCGTAAAAGGGACAGGTCTCTGGAGTATTTGGATGCACGAAATGGAAGATATCCCTGAACTCAAAGGCATATTGCTGAATCTGCTTCCCGGAACCAGGCTGGAGTATTTCAGATAAAACAAAGTTTTCATTTCCTGCCGGAGAAGAAAGCATCACTGTTCAGATACATATACACGATAACCGTTTCCGGTACGGTACAGACATGGCAACCGTTACTATTCTCAATATAGGGATTATACATCCGATATGGTAATCTACACCGGAGAGGCCTCTCGCAGTCTTTGCAAAGGAGACTGCACATGGTATCTGCCAGAGTGAACGGGGAGGGCGTAAAATACATCCATGACGGCACTGTCATCCAAAAGATAAAGTATCCGACGTATTGACAATATTACATATTTGTGTATCTTTGCCACTGCTAAAACCAAACAACATGTCAAAATCAAACGCACAAGAGATTGATCTAGACAAGATAATCCAGTCGAAGGCAGGAAAGAAGGCCAGATATATCCCTGGATTTGTCGTCAGTCTCATGAAGAGGATGATACATCTTGACTTCATCAACACGTATCTCAGGAAAGGATACGAAGGTGTTGAATTCTGTGACAATTGTCTCAAATACCTTGATGTAAATATTGAAGTGGAAGGCCTGGAGAACCTGCAGAAGGAAGGCAGCAGATATACATTCGTCTCAAACCACCCTCTCGGGGCAATTGACGGAGTGACTCTCGGCAAGGTTCTCGGGAAGCACTACAACGGCAGGATCAAATATCTTGTCAACGACCTTCTCATGAACCTGAAGGGCCTGGCTCCCCTATGCGTACCTATCAACAAGACAGGACGCCAGTCACGCAGCCTCCCGAAACTCATAGACGAGGCATTCAGTTCAAATGAACAGATGATAATGTTCCCTGCAGGGATCTGCTCACGCAGAATAAACGGGAAGATACAGGACCTGCCGTGGACAAAGGCATTCATCACCAAAAGCATAGAATCAAAGAGAGACATTGTGCCGATTCACTTTGTGGGACGCAATTCTGAGCGTTTCTACAAAATCGCCAACTGGTGCAAGTTTCTCCGCATGAAATTCAACCTTGCAATGCTGCTCCTGCCAAGTGAAATGTACAGAAGCCGTGGAGGCACATATAAAGTCATCATCGGCAAACCGATTCCATGGGAGACATTCACACAGGAGATGACATCTCTCCAGTGGGCGCAGGAAGTAAGGAAAAAAGTCTACGAACTATCAGCTTAGGAATTTATGGAAACCATAATTGAACCAATAGACAAGGCTCTGATCAGAAAAGAGCTTACACCGGACAAGAAACTTCGTGACACCAACAAGGGTCACAATGAGATATATGTAGTTACATGGCAGGACTCACCGGAGATCGTCAAGGAAATAGGGCGTCTCAGGGAAGTCGCATTCCGTACATCTGGCGGAGGATCCGGACTGTCCATGGACCTGGACATATTCGACACAATGGAAGAGCCTTACAGGCAGCTCATAGTCTGGGACCCGGATGCCGAAGCTATTCTCGGAGGCTACAGATATATACTTGGCTCAGACGTAAAGCTTGATGAAAAAGGACAGCCTATACTGGCTACATCGCACATGTTCCATTTCTCTGACAAGTTCATCCATGACTATCTGCCATATACTATAGAGCTGGGACGTTCTTTTGTCGCCCCTGAATACCAGAGTTCAAAAGCCGGTGCGAAAGCGCTCTACGCGCTTGACAACCTGTGGGACGGACTTGCGGCTGTAATGTTCAGCAAGCCAGGGATGAAGCATTTCTTCGGAAAAATGACAATGTATCCGTCATATGACAGATACGGCCGCGACCTCATCCTGTATTTCCTTGACAAGCACTTCGGTGACAAGGAGCACCTTGTTGAGCCGTACAAGCCGCTTATACTGGAGAACGACTGGGCTGAAATGGGCAAAGTGCTCAACGAAGAGGACTTCAAGAAAGACTACAAGATTCTCAATGCAGAAGTAAGGAAACTGGGATGCAACATCCCTCCTCTTGTAAACTCCTACATGAACCTCTCCCCTACAATGAAGATGTTCGGCACAGCAATAAATGATGAATTCAGCGATGTAGAAGAGACCGGAATACTGGTTACACTTGATGAAATGTATGAGGAAAAGCGTGCAAGGCACATAGACTCATTCCTTAAGCAGAAGATCGAGAAGATAAAAATCCGTTTCCCGCTTTTTGCAGAGAGCCATGGGAACCGTCTGGGAGACCTGTTCAAGGAACGCAGAAAGAAGACACAGGAAAAGATGGACGAAAGGAAAAAGCACCGGATTTTCCAGAAGAAGCAATAAGATAAAGGGTCTGACTAAAAAGTATTAGTCAGGCCCTTTATTTTTTCAGTGAGCTACATCATCACCTATATCCCTGGAGCTATGCTGCCCCCCTTTAAAGTCAATAGGCTATAGCTTTCCAATCTTTATACGCAGGTTTGCAGACTCCGGCAGGCGGTAGTCTGCATCAGAACGGTCAAGCCACTGCTCTGCAAGTGACTTCTGTCCAAGAATGCAGTTCACTACAGAAAGGTTATACTCAAGACATGAACGTTTCTGCAGATCCTTTGTGCCGAGCATTGACATCCAGATGTCCATAGCCTTCTTCCAGTTATAGTCATAAGCGGCCTGCGATGCCTCATACCACTCTTCACTCCCATAATAATACAGGGTGAAATTGGCCTTATCCCATGTAGAGAGAAATATATTTGCGCTTTGCCGTCCAACTGTATATCCCGGTTCATCCATGCTGCGCATCGCCTTTTCCGCCATGGCTGCATCCGTCTCGTCCCCACTGGTGTAGACTGGTGATTTTGCCGTGCTCCTTCCATTGAATACAAACACCGTATCCTTGACATTCATTGCATCATACGCATAGAGCCTTATGTCAAAAGGCGTTGATGCCTCTACAAGATATGCACTGTCCGCAGAAACTGCGGATGCAACCTTCTCCGGCAGGGAAAACGTTGGCTTCCCCATGGTTCCAAGGTCAAAGAGGAATGTTGCATCACTGCCGGTCTCCACAAGCATGCGTATCATCGCCTTCTTCGACTGGTAGTCCATACCGTCCTCCTTATCGACCCTGTATATGCCCACGACCTCATTCCCTCCAAAATAGTCCTTCTCCAGAGTCTGTGCAAACCCCTCGGAAACACTGGCAAGGAAAAGGGAATCACCATAATTCCCGTTGTCGACATATACTACAGAAAGGTTCTTGTTTCCAAGAGAAAGGCCCGACCTTGACGGACCGCGCATCTCGATTCCAAGGTTAAACGTGGATGGGGAACACGAAACTGCTGCCGCCAATGCAGGCAGCAGCATTCCCAATATAGACTTCTTTACCATAAGACAACAGCTTTATATTGATACAATCTCTGCAATAAGGTCATATTCATCAGCGCCGGTCACCTTTACTGTGATAAATTCTCCAACAAGTGAATATGGATCAACATCTTCTGCAAGAGCCGCATCATACTTTACAAGAATCTCGCCATCAACCTCCGGGCTTTCAAATTCACTTCTGCAGACAAGCACACCGGAGGAATAGTCATCAACAATGACGCGTATCTCCTCTCCTGTCCTTGACTGATTGAAGTCCAGGGATATGTCCCTCTGCAACTCCATCAGTTCATCAAGACGTGACTGCTTGACCTTTGCAGAAACGCTGTCCTTGAAATGCTCAGCACCATATGTGCCCTCCTCCTCAGAATAGGTAAAGGCTCCAAGACGCTCAAAACGGGCGTCGCGTACAAAGTCAAGCAATTCCTGGAACTCGGCCTTTCCCTCTCCAGGATGCCCTACAATCATGGTTGTCCGGAGCACTACTCCAGGGACTCTCTCCCTCATCCTCGAGATAAGTTCACGTGTCCACGCCCCGTCGACATTCCTGTGCATATTGTCAAGTACCTTGTCCGCAATATGCTGGAGAGGGATATCCATATAGCGGCACACCTTAGGGTTCTCCGCCATCTGCACCAGTACATCGTCTGGAAAGTCTGCCGGATAGGAATAATGTATCCTTATCCATTCTATCCCTTCCACCTCGGAAAGCTTCTGAAGAAGCTCCCCAAGCGCCCTCCTCCTGTAAAGGTCCAGTCCATAATAGGTTGTATCCTGTGCGATGACAATCAGTTCCTTGACCCCGGAAGAGGCAAGTGCAGACGCCTCCTCGACCAGTGTTTCCATCGGGACTGAGCGGTGCCTTCCGCGGATGAACGGGATTGCACAATAGGAGCATCTGCGGTCGCATCCCTCAGATATCTTCAGGAATGCATAATGCCCTGGCGTTGTAAGGAAACGTCCAGGCCGCCCATCGCCTTCTACACCGAGGGTACGGAGCAGAGGGGCAAAGTCGGTTGCACCGAACCATCCGTCAACCTCTGGAATAAGCCCGGGCATCTCGGAAGAATATCTCTGCGAAAGACATCCGAAGACATATATCTTCCCGATACGTCCCCCATTCTTCGCCTGGATGGACTCCATGATCATATTGATGGACTCCTCCTTTGCATCGCCTATAAAGCCGCACGTATTTATAAGCTGGCAATCCACAAAATCCGCAGCCTCCCCCTCCGGCACAATCTCATATTCGCCACTGAGCTGGGACAAGATATGCTCCGTATCCACCCTGTTCTTGGAGCATCCCATTGTTATTGCCTGCAATTTCTTCATTTCGTTGTCCTTTTAATTGAACGGTTCCCGGATCTACTCCTTCTCTGAAGATTCCGCTTCTGCACCTGATTCCGGCTCTGCAAAATCCAATGATGCATATTTCAGGAGACAATTATACCAGTCCACAACTTTCTTCATGTGAGACACATAGAAGCGGTCACGGTCATAGTCAGGCAAAGCCTTCCCGAAAAGGGCCTTAAGTTCATCTGAGCCAGCCTTCGATGTCGGTGCCTCTGCTCCTCCGAGCACTTCCTTCATCTTAAGGAACACATCCTTAAGCTTCACTTCCTCATCCTCAGTATATATGGAGATATCCTCAAGGGCCGTAATCTTGCTGCTCAGACCTACTGAGCTTCTTTTCTTGTCTGCAAGAGATTCAACAACAGCACCGTTCCTTGCCTGGGCAATATACAGGAACAATCCACCCTGCCCTGAGATAGTAAGAATTTTTGTAAGATCAGTTTTCATTTTTTATCCTTAATTTATAAACACTTCGTATCGCTGACGCGAAACTTTTCCACAAACTGCGCAAAGATAGAAATAAAAATGAAGAAAAGTCCGTAAATTTGCGAGGAATTCCTGTCATGGGGCAAGATTACCCGCCATCGGTGCGGAATAAGCCAAGCCAGGCATGAAGCGGCAGATTTTTTGACAATTTAACAGGACATATAATGCACATAGGTATAGCCGGAAACATCGGATGCGGAAAGACAACCCTTACAAGAATGCTTGCAGAGCATTATGGATGGACTCCAAAATTTGAGGCTGTGACATACAACCCTTACCTTGAAGACTATTACCAGGATATCCAGAGATGGTCATTCAACCTGGAGACCTACTTCCTGACACAGAGGTTCAAGGATGTCCTTGAAATAGCAAGTTCAGACGAAGTCATAATACAGGACAGGACAATCTTTGAAGGCGTATATATATTCGTGACAAACAACAAGGCGATGGGGAACCTCTCGGAACGGGACTTCAACACCTACATGGACCTGTTCCGGCTCATGATGTCACTTGTAAAGGCACCCGACCTCCTCATATACCTCAAATCTTCAATTCCCCACCTCGTCAGCCAGATAGCAAAACGCGGCAGGGAATATGAAAAGGGAATCAGCATTGAATATCTCACCGGGCTGAATGAACGCTATGAGCAATGGATAGCAGAATATCCCGGGAAAGTGCTTACGATTGAATCCGACGACCTTGACTTCCAGAACAGGCCGGAGGACTTTTCACTTATCACAGACAAGATCGACGCCCAGCTATACGGACTTTTCTGACAGAAGGGCCTTAAGCCCGCCTGCCAGCCTTGAAAGGCCTTCCCGCAGCGTTCCGCGCGGGCATGCCAGGTTGACCCTTATGAAACGGTCTCCCTCCTGCCCGTAATGCACGCCTGCATTCACCCATACCTTCCATTCCGACTTGAGCCTGTCCTCAATCTCCTGCGAACCGATGCCAAGGGCAGAGCAGTTGACCCAGGCCAGATATGTCCCTTCAAGCGGAAGCACAGGAAATCCTGGAAGTTCATCATTGAATACCGAAAGCATATACTGGTAATTGCCATGTATATAAGCCCGGACCTCATCAAGCCAGTCCCCGCATCTTCCATATGCTGCAATAAGGGCATCGACACCAAAAGGATTGACATTCCTCTGCTCTATCTGGTCTATGGAACGTGCAATGGCCCTGCGGACCTTTGAGCTGGCGCAGACTATATTGGAAATCTGCATGCCAGCAAGATTGAACGCCTTGCTTGGAGAACTGCACGAGACGCTGTTCATTAGAAACTCATCAGAAATCGAGGCAAAAGGCACATAGTCATGCCCTGGAGATGTAATCTCGCAATGTATCTCATCTGCAATGACAAAGACATCATTACGCAGGCAGATTTCCCCTATCCTCTCCAGTTCATCCCTGGTCCACACTCTTCCTGCCGGATTATGGGGATTGCAAAGTATCATGACCTTGACAAGAGGATCTGAAGCCTTGCGTTCAAGGTCCTCGAAATCTATTGTGTAGGTGTTATCCCTATATATCAGGGGATTTTCGGCAAGACTGCATCCGTTGTTGGCGACAACCGAGAAGAAACAATTATAGACAGGAGGCTGTATCAAGACCTTGTCTCCCGGTGAAGTCAACGCCTTGACTATCGCCGTCAAGGCCGGCACCACCCCTGGGATATAGAGTATCCACTTCCTGTCAATACTGAAGCCGTGCCTGGAGGCGAACCATCCAGTCACAGCATCATAATATGCATCAGGGACATGCGTATAGCCGAAAACGCCATGCTCTACCCTGGCACGCAAGGCCTCTGCAATATCTGGCGCGACCCTGAAATCCATGTCTGCAACCCACATCGGGATAACCCCGTCTTCCTCTGAAAGATCCCACTTGATTGAATTCGTACCGCGACGCGGTATCATTTCGTCAAAATTATAAGCCATAGTCAATTAGATAATCCATCATGCAATTGCTGCATGACAGGGATATTTTTCAATGAATGTATCTACATGATTTCCATCAGGCTGGAATATAGACGGTGCACCTTATCACGAAGTTCATCCTCATCACCGTCATTGACAATCACATAGTCCACAGGAGGCTGTATCCTGTGTTCCGAGATGTCATTCAAGAGCTTCTGGTGCTCCATGCGGGCCAGCACGGCCTCCCTTGGGACGTTGTCACGGAAAACAGCACGCGCAATACGCAGCTCAATAGGAGCATCTACAAGAAGAGTCCAGTCCGCAATCCCACGGAAAAGCGGTTTCTCAAGTATAATGGCCGATTCAAATCCGACAATATTGAAATTATGCCCTGGACCGGGCCTTTGACCGCTGCGCCATGTCTCGAAATCAGCAAGGACAGCGGGGTGGACAATCGCCTCCAGCGCAGAAAGCCTTGCTGAGTCAGAAAAGACAGCCTCTGCAAGCCGTTTGCGGTCAAATCTCCCGTCTGCATCCCTGACTACAGTGCCGAGAGCCTCTTCTATCCTGCAGAGCAGAGAGGTGTCATTGGCATAAAGTTGCCTGGTCCTTGAGTCCGAATCATATATCGGGACTCCAAGTTCCGAAAGGAATGAGCAGACAAGGGATTTCCCGCTCCCGATACCGCCTGTGACAACAAGAGTTCCGGTCATCATCTGTCCCCGATTACGCAGTCTACAACCTGCGGTTCCACAAAATATGATATTATGCCCTGTGGCAGGCTGCCGCTCTGGACAATGACCTTGCCGCTGCGCGAGCTGATAAAGTCATTATAGTCCACATAGAAATCAATATCCTGGACAAGGTTCTCCCTATATGGGAATATGCACCGGTACGACACCTTGGCGGTTGAAGGATAGACAGTCATGGTCCTGCCTGCGGGTACATTCCTTACAGATATGTTTACAACATCGGTAATCTCGACATAGCGTGCGACATCCACGGAATATTTCACGGCCTCTTCCGCAAAGCGTATATCCCTTATCCTGTCCAGCTTGGCCACTCCATGCACATCTGCATTCAGATGCGATATCTTCACAGGCTCCGTATAGGCATACTCTATCTTCTCAAGCCTGTACGGTTCGCCATATATGGTCACAGAATCAGGCTCGACCTCCACCCCTCCGACTATAGCATATTGCGGTTCCAGCCCGAAGTCATGGACAAGCCTGACCGGCACTTTCCTGGAATTCTCAAAAGGGAAGCGGAAGAAAAGAGTGTCCGTGAGATAATACTCAAGATTCACATCTTCACCGAAGATCATCGGGGTATATTCCTGCAGTTCCGCCGGGGTGACATAGAAAACCTCCGGTTCTTTCTGGTGCATCCGCGCAAAAGGGACCTCGACCGAGCCTTTCCCGGCTGTCTTGAACTTCATGATGTTAAAGCCGGTTGTGCGTCCGCGGACAACGACATCGCACCTGTTTGATGAAAGTGATGAATGTCCCTCTATATTGCACTTTGCAACAATGGAGACAGTTATGAAATCATTGTATCTGAGAGAAAGGTTGTGGATAAGCCATATGCTGAAAGCCAACAGGAGGGAGAGCAGAAAAACCGGGAACTCCCTCCCGTTGATATGCAATGTGTTCAGCAGCTTCTGAAAAAATGTCTTCATCCACTTTCAGATATGCAGGAGGTCTACTGCTGCTGAGCCTCGGAGAAATCCTTCACTACAGAATTCTTGTCTACCTTGATCTTGACATTGCTGTCAACCTCGATAAGCAGAGTCTTCTCCTTTACCTCGCAGATTGTGCCATAGATTCCACCGACAGTCACGACCTTGTCCCCTTTCTTGAGTCCTTCACGGAATTTCTGCAGCTCTTTCTGCTGCTTGCGCTGTGGACGGATCATGAAAAACCACATCACGACAAAGATAAGGATGAGCATGACCCACATTGACCATCCGCTTCCTGCTGGAGCCTGTGCGGCATCGGCAACCTGTAAAAAAGTAATAAGATTCATATCTGTAAAAATTTATTTGTTCAAATATACTGCTATTTCTTGTTTATCCTGCCCTCATTGACAAGTTTCTGTATAATCCTGTCAAGAAGTCCGTTCACGAAGATGCGGCTCTTTGGCGTCCCGTAGAACTTGGATATCTCGACGTATTCATTTATGGTCACCTTCACAGGTATCGTCGGGAAATTCTCCGCCTCGGCAAGCCCGCATACTATGATTGCCATGTCAGTGGAGACAATCCTCTCATGGTCCCAGTTCGCCACAGTCTCCGAAACCATTGAAAGATATTTCTGATATCCTCCGAATGCATTCTGGAGCAGCTTATGCACAAACTGCTTGTCACTTTCAACACCCTTGACATCCTTTTTCATGTCGCTCTGGTAGAGCGGCGGCATGGCCCAGCGTCCAGTCCTGGCTATCGAGTCCATGGAGCGGCAGCAATATGTCAATGAATATGCGAGGTCGTCATTCCAATATATCGACATGTCCTCAAGTATGTGCTCAAGCTCCACGCTGCCGACAAACTCCTCCTCGAATATCCTGGAGAAAAGCTTGCAGTCACTTGCGAGCGATGACTCCAGGGCATCCATATAGGCCTTGTAATAGTCCTTCGTGACAATGGATGCATATGTCTTCTTCAGCAGAAGGTCGTACTGGTCCCATGAGAATTTCCTCTTCTCGAGTGCCTTGTTGAAGTCAGGGTCATTGTCAAGAAGCACGGCAAGCGCGTTATCTGCAAACCTCATGTTCGGGTTCTTTTCCTCTTCTGTCGGATTGAACTTGTTCCTTGCAGACTCAATCCTCTCCCTGGCCGTACGAGTAAGCGGGGAGACTATCCCGAGCATGAACAAATACAGGTCCCTTGTCGCCTCACACGACAAGTCAAGGCGCGACTCTGCAGTGGCCAGAGAGACGTCCCCAGCTAACATACTACTGTACAGAGTTTTGAAGGCCTTTATCCTTAAAATTCTACGATTTAGCATATTTTTCAAAAAATTTCATGCAAAGATATATGCAATTTCAGAAAAATCCTTAATTTTGCGAAGATTTACTTTAAAATTTAAGAAAATGTACAGTGAGGATTACGATGGTGCGAATGCACAGGAGCGTTCTGGGGAAGATGTTTTCTCCAAACCTGTCAGGGCTGGCAAGCGCACATACTTCTTTGACGTGAAGGCGACAAAAGGGAATGACTACTATCTGACAATTACAGAAAGCAAGCGCAAAATAGACCAGGCCGGGCATTTTGCATACGACAAGCATAAGATTTTCCTTTACAAGGAAGATTTTGAGAAATTCACTGACGGTCTCCAGGAAGTCATCGAGTACATCAGGGCAAACTGCCTCAGGGACGGAAGCAAGCAGGGAGATTCATTTTCGGACGTAAACTTCGAGGAACTTTAGAAATCAGAAAACATAGGAATTATCATATAGGGTGACTGGCTGGTCACCCTTTGTCTTATTGAGCATGAAAGACTACGGATTCATCAGGGTATCAGCGGCAATGCCTGCTGTAAGGCTTGCCGACACAAAGGCAAATGCAGAATCAATATGCGGGCTTATAGACAAGGCCGAGGAGAATGGAGTATCACTGATTGTGTTCCCGGAGCTTTGCGTCACAGGATATACATGCGGAGACCTTTTCGGCCAACGCACACTGCTTGACGGAGCAATGGAGGCAATAGAGAGAATCGCAGGCCACACATGCGGCAGATCAGTCACTGCCGTAATAGGCGCGCCAGTAGAGATGAACGACAGGCTCTATAACTGCGCCATAGTAGTCAGCGGCGGGGCTGTCAACGGGATTGTCCCCAAGATATGGCTGCCGGGCTACAATGAGTTCTATGAATCAAGATGGTTTGCATCCGGCCGCGACTTCCTCGGGGAATGTGCGGCCAGGCATCCGGAATACGGATGCCTGTTTTCACCGAACCAGATATTCAGCATCGGAAAGACACGGTTCGCAATCGAGATATGCGAAGACCTGTGGACACCTGTCCCGCCATCATCATTCCATTGCCTCGCCGGTGCACAGGTCATCGTGAACCTGTCGGCAAGCAACGAGGTGCTAGGCAAGCACGCCTACAGGAAAGAGCTGGTAAGCCAGCAGTCTGCCAGGACTATGTCCGGATACATATATTGCTCTGCAGGATATGGAGAATCCACACAGGACCTTGTATATGCAGGTTCGTCGATGATATGCGAGAACGGGTCCATGATGTGTGAAAGTGAAAGGTTCAGCATGGAGGCCTCGATGATTACAGCGGACATTGACTGCGAAAAGCTCTCCACCCTAAGACGCAAATCCAACACTTTCTGTTCAGTATCCCCATCCGGGGAGATGAATTACAGCAGCCTGTACACAAGTGTGCGCACATCCGGAGGAGCGTCCACCGACTTCTCACGCAAACTTTACAGGACAATCCCGCGACTTCCGTTTGTCCCGGGAGGAGCAGAGACAGGAGAAAGGTGCAAAGAGATAATCTCAATACAGGTGGCAGGCCTTGCATCAAGACTTGCGCACATCAATTGCAGGACAGCCGTGATTGGCATTTCCGGAGGCCTTGACAGCACACTTGCGCTGCTCGTGACAGTGCTCGCATTCGACAAGCTAGGATGGTCACGCGACAGGATCATCGGGATAACCATGCCAGGATACGGGACAACTGAGCGTACACGCGGGAATGCTGGGGACCTGATGGACATGCTCGGCATCACCTCCAGGCAGATTTCCATAACCGCTGCCTGCGACCAGCACTTCATTGACATCGGGCACGACAAGGAAAAGCATGACGTCACATATGAGAATTCCCAGGCACGTGAAAGGACCCAGATACTCATGGATGTGGCAAACCAGTCCAACGGAATCGTTGTCGGGACCGGTGACCTTTCCGAGCTTGCACTCGGATGGGCCACATACAATGGAGACCATATGTCGATGTATGCCGTAAATGCAAGCGTTCCAAAGACACTTGTCAGGCATCTCGTGAGATGGGCGGCCGACAACCATTTCGACGGCAACCCATCAGCAGAGTCCCCTGCCGGCATTTCTGGCAGAAGCGTAAAGGAGATCCTCCTCGACATAATAGACACACCTATCAGCCCAGAGCTGCTTCCGGCCGACGAGAACGGCAATATAAGGCAGGTGACGGAAGACCTCGTAGGACCATACGAGCTGCACGACTTCTTCCTGTACCACTTCTTCCGTTTCGGCTATTCACCGGAGAAGATACTTTTCCTTGCAAAGAAGGCATTCTGCTGCACTGGAGAGCTGGAAGGAATCCCAGGCATCCAGCAAGAAGGCTTCAGCTACGACGAGGAGACAATAGAGAAATGGCTGAAGACCTTCATAAGAAGATTTTTCAGCCAGCAATTCAAGCGCAGCTGCCTGCCTGACGGTCCGAAGGTGGGAAGCGTTACTCTCTCCCCGCGCGGAGACTGGCGGATGCCGTCGGATGCAAAGTCCACCGGGTGGCTTTAGCATCCGGGCCGGCTACAGCGACTCTATCATGCGTGTAAAGAGGGCGGTCATCCTGTCGGCGGCAGCATCTGCTGCGGCCACGACATCATCGCCGTCATTTACATAGTCCTCTGCATAGTCATCATGCGCCTCGTTGGTAATCACAGACATCCCGAAAACAGGGATCGAGCTGTGGCGCGCAACGATTACTTCAGGAATTGTCGACATTCCGACTGCATCAGCACCGATCAGGCGGAAATAGCGGTATTCCGCAGGGGTCTCGTATGACGGTCCTGTCCCGGCAAAATACACTCCCTTACGCAGCGCAATCCCCATCTCAGACGCGATATTCTCAGCCTTGGCGATAAGCTCGAGGTCGTAAGGCCTGGTCATATCAGGGAATCTTGGGCCAAAGTCATCCATATTCTTGCCGACAAGCGGATTAGGAAGATGGTTGATATGGTCCCTTATTATCATCATGTCCCCGACTTTATAGTCGAAATTCACTCCTCCAGCCGCATTCGACACAAACAGGTAGCTTATCCCGAGGACCTTCATCACCCTTATGGGCAAAGTCACAAGGTCCATCGGATATCCCTCATAATAATGGAAACGTCCCTGCATGGCTACAACGAATTTTCCGCCAAGCTCTCCGCCGATGAAATTCCCCTTATGCCCGACTGCCGTAGAGACAGGGAATCCTGGTATGTCCCTATAAGGTATGACAACAGGATTGCTGATTTTATCCGCAAGCTTGCCAAGGCCGCTTCCAAGCACAATCCCCACTAGAGGCTTGCGGCCTCCGAATTTCTCTGCAACATATTGTGCTGCAATATTGATTTTTTCCGTTCTTGGATCCATAAATTTGTTTTTATATCATTATTTAAGCTTCCCGAGCACCTTGCGGGTCTCGGAAAGTATTTCCTTTTCACCCTGTATAACCTTGTTCTTCATCACAAAGCGGCCGTCGCATATCACTGATTCAACGCAGTCGCTATGGGCAGAATACACGAAATTGGCAAGAAAAGAACTTGGGGACATGAAGAAGGCATTGTCTGTGTCAACAATGAGCAGGTCCGCAAGGGCACCCTCGGCGACACGCCCTACATTAAGCCCAAGAGCCTTGGCCCCATTTGATGTGGCCATCTGCATAAGTTCATCAAGAGGCATTGCAGACGGGTCTCCGCGCCATGCCTTCTGCACCATGGCAGATGTCTTCATGGCCTCAAGCATATCAAGGTTATTGGACGAGGCGCAGCCGTCAGTACCTATACATATATTCGCACCGGCATCACGCAGTTCGTTGTACATGAAGCGGTAGCCGGATGCAAGCTTAAGGTTCGAGTTTATATTGTGCACGCAGTTCACTTTCCGCTCCCCGAGTATCCTGACGTCCTCTTCAGACAGCCAGAGCGTATGTGCGGCAATGGAGTTCCCGTCAAGGACACCGAGCCTGTCAAGATATTGCACAGGAGAAAGCCCATGCTTCCGGATTGCCTCCTTGACCTCAGGTTCTGTCTCGGAAAGGTGGAAATGAACCCTCAGGCCATGCTTACGCGCAAATTCATGTGTCCATACAATCATTTCCTCTGTCACTGAATATATTGCATGGAATGCCGCTGCGAAAGATGCCCTGCCGGGCCATCCGAGGGATTCTTCGTACATTCTCTGTATCTGCTCCTTCTCCCTCTCCGCCACCTCCGGGTCATTCCTGTCGCAGGCGACATAGGAGACCACCGGGCGCAAGCCCATCTCCACAGCTGCCCTGAGACCTGACTGCGGATACCAGTAATGGTCATTGAATGTTGTTGTGCCCGTCCTGAGCATCTCAATGCATGCCACCTTTGTCGCCCAGTAGACATATTCACTGTCAATCCTTGACTCGACCTTCCATATACGGTCAATCCAGTCTGCGAAGACTATATCCTCGCCGACTCCTTTCATAAGAGACATGGCCGCATGTGTATGCATGTTCACAAACCCCGGGACCACAGCCTTTCCCGTACAGTCCACGACCTCTGTCCCGGAAGCAGCGGGATGGCTTCCGGGAAGTGTCTCCCCGGAAGCCGAGATACGGTCAATGACATTGCCTGATATATGAATATCAACATTTTGACCGTCAAGTTGAATATTCTTTAATAGTATAGTTCCCATTTCTTTACAGATAAATTTTTCAAATATAGATAAAAATATTCACAAATAATATTTTCAATTAATCCTCTTTTTATGTACATTTGAGAGAATTTTGTTTAACACAACACTAAAAAACAAACCTTATGGCATTCAAAGGAGTAATTGAAGTGGACACAAATCTGTGCAAAGGTTGTTCCGTATGCATCGCGAACTGTCCGACTGACAGTATCCAGCTTTCACGGGCGGTAAACAGCAAAGGTTACCATTACGCTGAAATGAAAGGAGATGCATGCGTGGGCTGCGGAGCATGTGGAGTAGTTTGTCCGGACTCGGTAATAACCGTATATAGAGTTAAAATCCAGTAGAGATATGGCAGAAAAGATTTTGATGAAAGGAAATGAAGCGATTGCCATATCGGCAATACGCAATGGTGTGGACGGATATTTCGGATATCCTATTACCCCACAGTCTGAAGTGATGGAAACCCTGATGAAGGAGAAGCCATGGGAAACCACAGGGATGGTGGTCCTCCAGGCTGAGAGCGAGACTTCTTCCATCAACATGGTTTACGGAGGCGCATGCTGCGGAAAGAAGGTGATGACCTCTTCGAGCAGCCCTGGCGTGAGCCTTATGTGCGAGGGACTGAGCTACATCGCCGGCGCCGAGCTTCCATGCGTAGTGGTTGACGTAATGCGCGGCGGCCCGGGACTTGGGACAATACAGCCGAGCCAGAGCGACTATAACCAGATCACCAAAGGAAGCGGACATGGAGATTTCCACAACATCGTGCTTGCCCCGGCATCCGCACAGGACATGTATGACTTTGTGGACTGGGGATTTGAGCTTGCATTCAAATACAGGAACCCTGTGATCATCCTCTCAGACGGTATCATCGGGCAGATGATGGAGAAAGTGGAGCTTCACCCGGCAAAGCCGCGCATGACAGAGGAGGAGATCCTGAAGGTTGCGCCATGGGCTACAGTCGGCAAACCGGCTTCACGCGAGCGTAACATCATCACTTCCCTCGCACTTGAGGCAGATGTCCAGGAGGCATTCAACCAGAAGCTCAAGGTAAAATATAGGAAAATCGAGGAGAACGAGGTGAAATACAGCGAATACATGACAGAGGACGCTGAATACCTCTTCGTCGCATTCGGCTGTTCATCAAGGATATGCGAAGCAGTGGTCGACGAGCTGCGCTCAAGGGGTATAAAGGCCGGCCTCCTCCGCCCTATCACATTGTACCCATTCCCTTATAAGGAGATTGCAAGGCTTGCCGGACAGGTCAAGAGCATGATGAGCATTGAGCTGAACCTCGGCCAGATGGTGGATGACGTTCGCCTTGCAGTTGAGGGCAGATGCCCTGTCGGCTTCTACGGAAGACAAGGCGGAAACATCTATTCGCCAGAAGAGATCGTTGAACAGTTCCTTAAATTCAATAATCTGAAATAACCATGAACATAGAAGATATCAAAAGACCTGAAAACATAGTCTACAAAAGACCTGCACTTCTGACTGACAACGTCATGCACTATTGTCCGGGATGTTCACACGGAACTGTGCACAAGCTGGTGGCAGAAATCATTGACGAGATGGGCATACAGGAGAAGACCGTCGGTGTCTGCCCTGTAGGATGCTCCGTATTTGCATATAACTACATTGACATTGACTGGCAGGAGGCTGCCCACGGACGTGCTCCGGCTGTAGCGACTGCAACCAAAAGGCTCTACCCGGATAAATATGTATTCACCTACCAGGGAGACGGAGACCTTGCATCAATAGGTACAGCGGAAATCATACATGCCTGCAGCAGGGGCGAAAACATCGTTGTCATATTCATCAATAACGGAATCTATGGAATGACTGGCGGCCAGATGGCCCCTACCACCCTCATAGGCATGAAGACTGCAACGACTCCATACGGACGCGACCCCAAGCTTAACGGATTTCCACTTGTCATCGCAGACATGGTAGCACAGCTTGACGGCACAGCGTTTATAACAAGACAGTCTGTGCATACAGCCGCTGCCGCACGAAAGGCTAAGGCTGCAATACGCAAGGCATTCGAGTACAGTTCAAAAGGTGTGGGCCTGTCGTTCGTGGAGATTGTCTCGACATGCAACTCCGGATGGAAGATGAGCCCTGTGGATGCCAACAAATGGATGGTTGAGCATATGTTTGCAAAATACCCTGTCGGCGACATCAAGGACGTCCTCGCAAAATAAGGGAAGCTCCCCGGCCCGGAGCAACCTTGAGGTTGTGAGGACACGGGAAGAGAGCAAAACGAAAAAATCACATCAATATAATTTGAAGTTTATTTTTTAGGAAGAATAAGGAAGGCGAGCGACGAATACCGGAGTTTACCACTGTAAATGAGGATATGAGGATGTGAAGCCAGACGAAATTACAAAAGCGCCAACACAAATTTCAAAAATAAATAGGAATTTTGAGGCATGAGAAGCTCCCCGGCCCGGAGCAACCTTGAGGTTGTGAGGACACGGGAAGCGAGCTAAACGAAAAAATTACATTTATTTTAAATTTGAAATGAAAGAGGAAATAATAATAGCAGGCTTCGGCGGCCAAGGCGTCCTCTCCATGGGCAAGATCCTTGCCTACTCTGCAATAATGCAGGATATGGAAGTGACATGGATGCCATCTTATGGACCGGAAATGAGAGGAGGCACCGCCAATGTATGTGTAATATTGAGCGATAAGAAGATAGGTTCTCCTATATTGACCAAGTATGACACAGCGATAATATTGAACCAGCAGTCGATGGACAAGTTTGAGAGCGCTGTGAAGCCAGGAGGGCTTCTGCTGTATGACCCAAGCGGAATCACACGTCATCCGGAACGCACAGATATAACTGTGGCACAGATTCCGGCGATTGAGGTTGCAGCCAAGGTTGGAAACTCAAAGGTATACAACATGGCTGTACTCGGCGGCTTCCTTAAGCTCAAGCCAGTAGTGGAGATGGAAAATGTAGAGAAAGGGCTTGGGAAATGCATTCCTGCCCGCTACAACGACCTCATCGCGCTTAACAAGGCTGCGATTTCAGAGGGCATGAACTCTGTTTTGGAAATTACTGGAAAATAATTATCTTTGCATCTGCAGTCTCAAATTTGATTTTATTATGCTTGAACATATAAGGGGCAACATTGAGAAACTCATTGCAGCATATGAATCCGCCAAGGTGGAGAATGATGCCCTGAAAGCAGAAATAGAGCAGTACAGGAATCAGATTGAGGACTGCAGGAAGCAGATATCAGAGTTGGAAAACAAGATAGATAACCTGAAATTAAGGGGAGCTTTCCTTGGTGAGGGGAACGGGAGTGAGGCGAAGGTGAAAATTGACAGGATGATAAAGGAGATTGACAAGTGCATCTCGCTTCTGGAGGCATGATTATGAGTCAGACGATTACAATAAAGATTGCCGGGCGTGAATATCCGCTGAAGGCGGAGACGCCTGAAAAGGAGGAGGCGATAAGAAAGGCTGCGGTAAGCATAAATGCCATGATTGTCAAATACCAGGAAAAGTTCCCGAACAAGGGATTAATTGAAATACTTTCATTTGCAGCCCTGAATCTCGGCATCGGCAATGTCGGGATGCAGAAAAAGATAGAAAGCATAGAAAAGGAATACATGCAAATGAACAGCGACCTTGAGGATTATCTGAAGAATATTGATAAATGAGCCGTTAGTTACTTAATTTGCTGAAATCAACATTACTTAAGTAACCGAGTAACTCGAATTGGGATGACGGGCCTATGTGACCTTGACTGGGATTCCGCTTGCGGGACGGAGGATGTCTGAACAACATTTCGGAGCTCAAATCTTATCTTGATAAGATTTTCTGTCAATCAGGCTAACGGCTTTTTATAACAACCTATACTGGTCAGCTTCCATTGGGAGTTGACCTTTTTGTATGCTGATGGAGTAAATTTAACAACTATATAAACTATTTTGACATGGTGATTTTGTATTATGTATTAGCGGCATTGGCCGGTGCGATTATAGCAGTGGGGACCTATATTGCAGTCCACAGACTTCTGCTGAACGGCAAGAAGGATGAAATCATAGAGAAGGCTAAGCTTGAGGCGGAAAACATCAAGCAGGAAAAGATATTCCAGGCAAAGGAAAAGTTCCTGCAGCTGAAAAGTGAGCATGAGCAGTATATAAACGAGAAGAACAGCCAGCTGAAAGATGCCGAGAACAGGATCAGGCAGAAGGAGAACACTTTGAACCAGCAGAATTCCGAGCTTGGAAGGAAGCAGAAGGAGGCCGAGGCTGTACGTGAAAACCTCAAGAACCAGGTTGAGATTGTCACAAAGAAGTCTGAGGAATATGACAGGCTGCGCGCAGAAGCCATCAAGCAAATCGAGAACATAGCGGGCATGACTGCCGCAGAGGCAAAGAACCAGCTTATGGAGAACATGAAGGCCGAAGCGAAAAGCCAGGCCCAGTCATATATCAATGACGTAATGGATGAAGCCAGGCTGAATGCAAGCAAAGAGGCAAAGAGAATTGTCATCAACACAATCCAGAGGACAGCATCCGAGACTGCAATCGAAAATGCCGTTACCGTATTCAACATCGAGAATGACGAGATCAAGGGAAGGATTATCGGACGTGAGGGAAGGAACATCAGGGCACTTGAGGCTGCCACAGGAGTGGAGATCGTGGTTGATGACACTCCGGAGGCAATTCTTCTTTCTGCTTTCGATCCTGTCCGCAGAGAAGTTGCAAGGCTTGCACTCCACCAGCTCGTAGTGGACGGACGTATCCATCCGGCGCGTATCGAGGAAGTCGTGGCAAAGGTCCAGAAGCAGCTTGAGGACGAGATCATGGAGACAGGAAAGAGGACATGTATCGACCTCGGGATCCATGGAATGCACATCGAGCTTGTCAAGCTTATCGGCCGCATGAAATACCGCTCATCCTATGGGCAGAACCTGCTCCAGCACGCAAGGGAGGTTGCCAACATCTGTGCAACAATGGCTTCAGAGCTTGGGCTCAACCCGAAGGTTGCAAAGAGAGCCGGACTGCTCCACGATATCGGAAAAGTTTCAGACGAGGATCCGGAGCTTCCACACGCTATCCTCGGAATGAAACTCGCCGAGAAGTACAAGGAGAAACCAGATGTATGCAACGCAATCGGTGCACACCACGAGGAGATTGAGATGACATCCATAATATCCCCTCTCGTAATGGTAGGAGATGCCATTTCCGGAGCGAGACCTGGTGCAAGGCGCGAAGTTATCGAGTCATACATAAAGAGGCTCAAGGACATGGAGAACATCGCCCAGTCCTATCCAGGAGTAACCAAGACATACGCTATCCAGGCCGGCCGTGAGCTGCGTGTGATAGTCGGAGCAGACCAGGTAAGCGACAATGACGCAGAGACATTGTCTGGAGAAATTGCAAAGAAGATACAGGATGAGATGGTATATCCTGGACAGGTCAAGATAACAGTGATCAGGGAGACACGCTCCGTTGCATTTGCAAAATAGTAAATATAGAATAATAAGTGTAATGAAAAGATTCTTTACATTGGCTATGACCCTGCTGCTATGCGCAGCGGGGTTTGCTCAAGAAGCCACAATCAAGTGGAAAACAGAGGTACAGCATATAGAAGATGCCATGTACAGCATTGTTTTCACAGGAAAAATCGGAAGCGGATACCATACGTACGGAGTGGATAATCCGGACTCACCTACAAGTGTAGAATTTGATGAGCCGCAGGGCTACAGTCTTTCCGGAAGCCTGTACGAACTTAGCAAGCCGTCGGACTATGAGGGGATGAAAGTCTTTTTCAATGAGATAAAGATAGCCCAGGACATAGTCCTGCTCCAGGATGAAGCCGTAATAAAAGGAGAGATCAGCTGGCTGAGCTGCACTGAGACAAGCTGCATATCACCTGAGTTCTTTAATTTCTCCGTCAGCACTGCAAATGCAGGAAGCTCCGAATCAGTGCCAGTTAAAACCCAGGAAATCAACGCTGGAAACACTTCTGTAACAGCAGCAGAAGAAGAAAGCAGGGGATTCAATTGGGCACTCATTATAGAAGCAATACTCTGGGGATTTGCCGCACTGCTTACCCCATGCGTGTTCCCTATGGTTCCGATGACTGTATCTTTCTTCATGAAAGGCTCATCATCCCCTGCTGCCGGACGCTTCAAGGCATCCATGTACGGACTGTTCATAGTATTGCTCTACACGGTACCGATTTCACTGATAATCTTGATCACAAGGGTTGTGGGCGGTGATGCAGTCACTGCTGATATCTTCAACTGGCTTGCTACGCATTGGCTTCCTAATATCATATTCTTTATTGTGTTCATGATATTCGCGGCATCATTCTTTGGGGCATTTGAGATCGTGCTTCCATCCAAGCTCGTGAACAAGAGTGACAGGGGCGCGGACAAAGGAGGCCTGCTCGGTATCTTCTTCATGTCCCTTACGCTCGTCCTTGTATCGTTCTCATGTACCGGACCGATTGTCGGCTCTGTCTTGATCAAGGCCACACAGGGCCAGTTCTGGGAGCCGATGATTGCAATGCTGGCATTCTCTGTTGCATTTGCACTTCCGTTCACCATTCTGGCATTCTTCCCTTCTTTGCTCAAGAATCTGCCAAAGAGCGGCGGATGGCTAAACTCTGTGAAGGTTGTACTGGGATTCATTGAGGTCGCTCTCGGTTTCAAGTTCCTGAGTGTTGCTGACCAGACATACCACTGGGGACTTCTGGACAGAGAGGTGTATCTTGCAATATGGATTACAGTATTCTCACTTCTCGGGCTGTACCTTCTCGGCAAGATAAGGTTTGCCCATGATGACAAGACAGAGCATGTGTCTGTAAAGAGACTGGCACTTTCCATTGCCGTATTCTCATTTGTTGTCTATATGATTCCTGGAATGTTCGGCGCACCGCTTAAGGCACTTTCCGGATACCTTCCTCCTATAAGCACACAGGATTTTGTCATAGGGGCTGGTTCTTCTGCCCAGGCATCTTCCACAAAGGAATCAAAATATGACCTGCATCTTCCGCATGGCCTTCAGGGATATTTCAATCTTGAGGAAGGACTTGAGGCGGCCAAGGCTGAAGGAAAACCTGTCTTTGTCGATATTACAGGACATGGATGCGTAAATTGCCGGGAAATGGAGGCAAGAGTATGGAGTGACCCGAAAGTCCTTGATATACTTTCGAACAAGTATGTGATTGTTGCCCTGTACACTGATGACAAGCAGAAACTTGACAAGGAGGATTGGATCACCACTGAGAGCGGTGATGTCCTTAAGACACTTGGACGTGCAAATTCATACATTGCACGCACAAGGTTCGGTGTGAACGCACAGCCAAACTATGTGCTCCTCTCCCCTGACGGGAAGCAGCTCGCTCCAGTAAGGGGATACAACCTGAATGTACAGGAATTCGTTGATTTCCTCAATATTCCGTTTACGGAGTAATTTCTACCTATATACAAAAGGGAGTGACTGGTTCATTGGACTGTCACTCCCTTTTTGTATAACCTTTCATGGAGGTTCTCTATTTTAGGTAATCCCACATTTCGGATGAGCAACAGTTACATAAAAGAAGAACCGGACCTGCCATTGGCGGATCCGGTCTAGTCATTATACCGTACAGGAAGAAATTATTTCTTCTTGTTTGCGTAGCGCTGATAGAATTTGTCAACACGACCTGCGGTATCAACGAGCTTCATCTTACCAGTATAGAACGGGTGAGAAGTGTTTGAAATCTCGACTTTGATAACCGGATACTCAACGCCCTCAATCTCGATAGTCTCCTTTGTGTTTGCACAAGAGCGAGTGATGAAGACTGTGTCGTTTGACATATCCTTGAAAGCTACAAGACGGTAGTTTTCGGGATGAATACCTTTTTTCATTTCCTTTAAATTTATAGTTAACTATTTTCGGGTCGCAAATATAGGCAGAAATATTTTCTCTACAAAATTTTTTGTCTGCTTTTCCACATGCTTTTCTACAAAGGAATCTTACATATTGCCAATGCCTATTTGATTCGATAAGGCTGGTCATCATAAAGCATGAATTTCTTAGCCTTGCGAATCCATTTCTGCTCTTCAACCTTGACATGCTCCCTCATCTGATGGACATCCATATTGCCAATGAGATAGTCATAAAGAGTGTCATCCGACAGTTTTGCCCTGAAGCCCTCGCAAAGACGGAAGTCATCAGGATAGCATTCCATGAAATAACGGATCAGCTGCAGTGTGTGTATCAAGGAATGGTACTCTGCACCTGGCTCCAGCATAATCTGATACCCATAGCATTTCTGCCCTTCGTATTGTCCGCATGCAGGGGTAAAAGAGCATGGTCTCATCATTACGCCATCCGCTCCTGGCACCTTCTCTGATATTCCTGGCTTGACGAAAGGCGCACCGATATACTCATAAGGGCGTGCTGTCCCGATGCCTGCAGAAATGGTGGTGTTGTTCCAGAGCCCTCCACCGCTATACATGTCGCAGGTGAAAAGTCCAGGGATGTCTGACGCCGGGGCTATAGTCCATGGAAGAAGCTGCTTGTTGGTCTCCTTTGCCAGAGCAGAGATGACGTGCAGAGGAAATTTCGCTCCTATTTCGCTGTAGTAGAGATTGGCAAGTTCACCGAGTGTCAGGCCATGACGGTGTACAACCTTAGGCACAAACAGTTCAGAAGCGACCTCCATGCCTTCCTTTGCTCCAGCCCCTGTCATTGTCCCTTCCACTACCCTTCCAGCAGGATTGATATGGTCAACTATATACAGCGAAGGCGCGTCTTCCTTCATCTCCTTCAACATGCACATCAGGCGGAACACATCCTTTGTGTAGTTGAAATACCTTGAGCCAACATCCTGGATTTCTACTACCAGGGCATTAAGCCCCTTAAGCTGCTCCATCTCGAACTCAATATGGTTGGTCTGCGGAGTAAGCTCTGTATCACGTGGGGAGAATATCATCTTGAGGTTTCCCCTTTCACGGAATATGTCATAGACATAGCGTCCTTTTTCCGTATCCCAGCAGTTCTGGGTGCAGAAACAGCCGACAAGGCCCTCAGTCAGGGCCTTGTCA
Organism: uncultured Bacteroidales bacterium; assembly: GCA_947179325.1. GTDB lineage: Bacteria > Bacteroidota > Bacteroidia > Bacteroidales > UBA932 > Cryptobacteroides. The sequence continues at coordinate 27,676 of CAMXAU010000036.1, forward strand.
AGCTGTTCTTCCAATGATGTTGTTCTGAACGAAAACATATAGAATTATCCTATAATACCTTCAGCAATCTTTATAATCTCCGACGCAAGAGTTTCTGCCGCCTCTTTAGTGGAAGCTTCAGCGTATATCCTTATTATAGGCTCTGTGTTGGAACGGCGCAGATGAACCCATTCCTTCTTTGCCTCGAATGAGATCTTGACTCCGTCAATGTCGTTGATGTCCTCATTGGCATAGATCTTCTTCATCTCTGAAAGGATCTTGTCTATGAGACCTTTATCAGAAAGCTCAATCTTGTTCTTTGCTATAAAATAAGGAGGAAGGGTTGCCAGCAACTCCTTGACTGAACATTTCCTGTATGCAAGATTTGTAAGGAACAGGGCAATTCCGACCATTGCGTCACGCCCATAATGGAGGGCAGGATAGATTACCCCTCCGTTACCTTCTCCACCGATGAGGGCACCGCATTCCTTCATTCTTGTAGTGACATTCACCTCACCTACAGCCGCTGCGAAATACTTCCCGCCATGTTTTTCTGTCACGTCCCTCAATGCACGTGACGAAGACAGGTTTGATGCGGTAGTCATCTTATACGGAGCGACAACTTCCTCTGCTGTCTTGCCGGACTCGGCAGCCTTTGCCTCAGCACGTGCCAGAAGATATTCCGCGACACTCACAAGTGTATACTCTTCACCGAAAGGCTTTCCATCCTCACAGATTAAGGCTAGACGGTCCACATCCGGGTCTACAGAGATACCGAGAACTGCATTGTTTGCAACCACAGCCTCGCTCAGCTCCACAAGGTTGGCAGGAAGCGGTTCCGGATTGTGTGCGAACTGTCCTGTAGGCTCACAGTTGACACATATGCATTCTACGCCCATCCTTTCAAGCAGACGCGGCATGATGATGCCACCAACTGAATTCACGGCATCAAGTACAACCTTGAATCCAGCCTTTTTCACAGCTTCAACATCTACAGCCTCGAGTGCAAGAACAGCATCAATATGCTCATCTGTGAAGTCTTTCTCCTCCATTGTACCAATCTCATCCACCTCGACGAAATCGAACCTGCCTTCTTCAGCACAGTCAAGTATCGCCTGTCCCTCTGCTGCATTGAGGAATTCCCCTTTCTCATTGAGGAGCTTAAGGGCATTCCACTGCTTTGGATTATGCGATGCTGTAAGGATTATTCCGCCGTCTGCCTTCTCGAATATGACAGCCATCTCAGTAGTAGGAGTGGATGCGAATCCGGCCTTGACGACATCAACTCCACATGCCATGAGGGTTCCACAGACAAGCTGTTCAACCATTTCACCGGAAATCCTGGCATCCTTTCCGACAACGATACGATACCTCTCCCCTGCCGGCTTTGGACGGCGTTCACGGAGCTTCTCACAATATGCATATGTGAATTTGACAATATCAACAGGGGTAAGGGCCTCTCCCGGAGCCCCTCCGATTGTTCCCCTGATTCCAGAAATAGATTTTATAAGGGTCATAAAAATTATGGATTTAGTGTTCTACCAAATCTCTGCCCGATCTCTACACGTGCAGAACTGGCAAAGGTAAAACATTCTTTCGGAAAATGCAACAACATCATTGTTATCAAGTCCTTGCAAGCGCAGAGCGAATAGGAAAAATGTCAAGGAGTGCAGAGATGCCGTTACATTAAGGACTCACAACAGCAGCCTCGACATATACGCCATCTGCATCTTTTATAATCTGGATATATCCGGGAACTATTCTGTTCTGCATATTCAATGTCGCCAGCATGATACTTTTCCAGAAGCAGACACTTCAATGGAATCATGTGGAAGCGTTCTTGTTGCTGGCAGTGTTTTTCTTCTTTTTCTTCTTTTTCTTCTTTTTCTTCTTTTTCTTCTTTTTCTTCAAAACTAAATCTTGTTGATTTACAAATAATTATCCTTATAGAAAGTAATCAAAGCAAAAAACTTTCAAAAAAAATACGAAAAAAATTTGGAGAATCAGATATTTTGCGTACCTTTGCATCCGCAAACAAGGAAAGACGCTGGGTTCGTATAACGGTTAGTACTCAAGATTCTCAATCTTGCAATAGGAGTTCGATTCTCCTACCCAGTACCAAAAGAGACTATCCAATGGATGGTCTCTTTTTTTTATAAAGGTAATGATGCCATTTTTAGTGGGTTTTTAGCATATGTTTAAGGGTGTGAAGT
>CAMXAU010000037.1 GCA_947179325.1 uncultured Bacteroidales bacterium
CCGAACCTACCATTCCGCGATGGCCGGCTACGTATATTTTACTGTCTTTATCCATAATTCTACAGTTCTATATCAAATTGATGCTTAATTATATACTTTATAGGTCCCCAGGCTGTATAGCTCATGTACCGAGCAAGACAAGCCATAAGATTCTTTATTCTGCGCTCCTCTTTTCAGTCCCCTCCGGCACATAAGACGGCCCGCCATGATTCTTGCGGATGTAGTAGTTGATTACGAGCTGGATAGAGGTCCAGAGCACTACATCTATAAGGATTATGAACGTCACATTTATCTTGGTTGCGAGGAGGGTGTTCAAGACTATCAGGAGCACGTCTATGCAGATTATCGTCAACATGACATAACGCGTCTTACGCATTCCGGCACGGAGAAGCTTATGGTGGATATGGTTACGGTCCGGAAGGAAAGGATTGCGGCCTTTGCGGATACGGTGAAAAGCGACACGGATGACATCAAGCATCGGGACCAGGAGCGATGAGAAGGCTATTATCATCGGGCGGGACTCTCCAGGAGTCTCTACGTCATAGCTCAGATAAATTACCAGAAAGCTCAATATATATCCTAGGGTGAGACTGCCGGTGTCACCCATGAACAGCTTGTGGCCGCGGTGGGCATTGCCGAATACATTGTAGAACCAGAAAGGAACGACCACACCGATTGTCGCTACTCCAAGAAGAGTGTGCACAAAAGAAGAATCGTGGAACAGAAGGGCACACAGTGTAACAAGCGATATTATCGTAAGGCCGGAGGCCAGACCGTCAATGCCGTCTATAAGATTGATGGAGTTCGTTATGAAGATGATTACAAAGACGGTTGCCGGTATACCGATCCAGCCAGGGACATCCCAGATTCCGAAAAGTCCGCTGAAAGAATGTATCCAGTTTCCGGACAGGATAATAAGTATTGCAGCAAGTATCTGCACAAGAAACTTGTACCTGTAGCTGACCCCGACAAGGTCATCAGCCTCTCCGGTAAGGTAGAGGATAATCAGTCCGGAGAACAGGAAAAGATACTCAGGCAGATACGCGAGACAATCATCAGGAAGATAGCCCAGGCACAGCAAGGCCCCGAGGACACTGAATATCGAGACCATTATTATCGGGGCAAAAGACAAACCGCCCAGACGCGGTACTGGTGTATGATGTACCTTGCGTGCATCCGGCATATCGAAAAGCTGCTTCTTATGCGATACGAAAAGAATGTTGGGCAAGACAATCATGCTCAAGGCACAGGCCAGAATAAACCCTGACAGCAAAAACAAGTATGTCATAATTTTAGGATTGATACAATTTGGGGCTACCGTTTCCGGAAGCCCCAGTGTAAGATTTATATAGTGATCGGTTTGATATGATTCACTTATTCTGCACCACTTCAAGATGCTCGGGAGGTACATGTGCCGCAGCAATGGACACAAGCCCCTCAAGGGAAACTATAACGCGCTTGTCGCGCACTCCTGCCACTTTTGCCAGAACTCCCTCTGCCCCGGCAAAAGGCCCCTCTACTATACGGACCCTGGTACCCTTGGCAAGATTAGCCTGGCCGCCTTCAATGTACATCAGGCCTTCATCGCATGTCGAGGCAATCCTGATGAATGCCTCCATCTGCCTGTCTGGCACAATGACCGGGAGACGTGTCCCGTCCGCTGAAACGGAAGTCATATACTGGAGATAGCTCCGTGTTCTCTTGAATTCCTGTATTGTCGCCTTATCCGTCTGTACGAATATGAGACTGTGGACAGCTGGGACAAGCATGCGCTTTCTTTTCCCGGCAACCACAAGAAACTTATATTGCATCGGTATAAAGCATTTGATTCCATGCTGCTCCATCTGCTGTTTTGCCAGAAGTTCCCTCCTGTAGGTAGCTCTCATTGCAAACCATTGGACTACAAGGTCTTCCATTTCCTCAAAACAACATTTATTCAATACAGGATATACCTTTGGGGCTTTGACAAACAGCTAAATCTCTGATTGTCAAACATTTCAGCGCGGATTATTTCAGATTTCAATCCGTTCATGGTGACAAGAATATCGCCCAATGCCTAAAAGCGGTGCAAATATATTAAATATTAGGAAGATAACAATCCCCCCCCCAACAATTTTTTCTAATATTATTGCGTAAATAATCAAGTTTTACCATCCTGAAAGACACGAGAAAGTGCCTCCTGCCTTTGGCAATGTTTTTTGCTCAAAAGGCAGGAGGCACTTATCTTCAAATATAAAGTCCGGAAAACTACTCCAGAGGTTTCATGTTGTGATATACATTCTGTACATCCTCATCCTCTTCAAGACGCTCGATGAGCTTGTCAAGCTCCACCCTGTCTTCAGGAGCGATGTCCTTGAGGTCTACATTCGGAAGGCGGACGAATTCACCGGATACAAGCTCGTATCCATTGTCCTCGATGTACTTCTGGATAGCGTTGAAGGCTGTGAACTCACCATAGATGATGATTTCCTTCTCCTCATTTTCATTCTCCTCCTCAAAGACCTCCTCTGCACCATAGTCAATAAGTTCAAGCTCAAGTTCCTCAACATCAACAGGCTTCTCGCTCTTCATGCGGAAGACACATTTACGGTCGAACATATAGTCTACGCTTCCTGATGTCCCGAGTGAGCCGCCGCTCTTTGTGAAATACGAACGGACGTTCGCAACTGTACGGTTATTGTTGTCTGTTGCAGCCTCGACAAGGACAGCAATTCCATGAGGGCCATATCCCTCAAGCACTATCTCCTTGTAGTCGCTCTGGTCCTTGTCGCTCGCCCTCTTGATTGCACGCTCGATATTGTCCTTAGGCATATTCTCGCTGCGCGCTGTCTGGAGCAAGGCCCTCAGGCGCGGGTTGCCAGTCACATCGGCACCGCCTGCCTTTACAGCAATTGTGATTTCCTTTCCGATCTTGGTGAACACCTTAGCCATGTGTCCCCAACGCTTGAATTTCCTTTCTTTCCTGAATTCAAATGCCCTTCCCATAGATCCTTCTCCTATTTAGCTTCGATTCTTGAAATATATTTGTCAATGTCATATCCCTCGATTGACTGAGGGTACTTATCCTTTATCTCCCTATAGTATCCGAGTGCCTTAGCATCCTGTCCAAGCTCCTCTGCGACAACGCCAGCCTTGAGAAGATATGCAGCAGAGAAGACGTTGTCTGACTTTGCAGCCGCCTTTACAAAGCACTTGAGCGCGTTCTCATAGTCACCGAGTCCCACATATGCGTCACCCATGCATGAAATTGAACGTGCTGCAAGAATCTTGTCCTTGCCATTGTATTTCTTCAGATATGAAATAGCCTCCTCATTGTTCCCGAGCTGGAGTTCACAGATACCTGCATAAAGGTAGACAGCCTTGCCTGCCTTCTTTCCATAGTCAGCTATGATCTGCTCGAAGCCGAGCATGTTACCGTCACCGTGGAGTGCAAGCTCGTACTCCATGTCCCTGAAGCTTGCCTCTGCAGGATACATCTGTCCGAGGGCCTCTGCCTTTTTAGGCTGATAGGCGAACTTGTACCAGCAGAAAAATCCGGCGCACGCAACTACAAGCACTGCAAGGACTGCAAGAAGGAGAGTCCTGTTTTCCGTGAAGAAGAGTTCTGTCTTTGAGACTGCCTCGGCTACAACCTCAGCGTTCTCGTTTTTGGTTTCTTTTGCCATATTTAAAACATTTTAATTTCTGATATAAAGGCATATTGCAAGCACTGGACTTGCATCAAGCAGGGCGCAAATTTATAAAAATTTGATAAAACCTACAATTATTTCTGTATCTTTGCAAGACTGGCCTGGAATCAGCAGCGGATTTGCTCCGGACAGCTGCCTGATTCCTCAGAATGCTGTATTAACCTGCCCCTATGCCGACATTAGATAAAATAACAGTATCAAACTTCAGGAACATAGAATTCCAGGAACTGGAATTCGCCTCCAATATAAATTGCATATCAGGCAATAACGGTGAAGGCAAGACCAATCTTCTCGATGCCATATATTACCTGTCAATGACAAAGAGCGCATTCGCCGCATCGGACAGCTATATCTACAGGCACGGCACCGACACATTCTCCGTATGCGGGACATACAGGATGCAGAACGGGCTGCTGTCAAAATTCGCAGTATCTGTAGGCACCTCCGGGGAGAAGAAGCTCCGCCGTGACGAGAAGGCATACCCGAGGATATCCTCCCATATCGGGACTCTCCCGATTGTGATGGTATCCCCATCTGACATATCCCTGGTCAGCGAATCCGGTGAGGAGCGCAGGAAGTTCGCGAACTCCGTGCTGGCCCAGATGGACAGCACATACCTCAACGCCGCACAGCAATATAACCGCCTGCTGTTCCAGAGGAACAAGCTCCTCAAGGACCGCAATCCGGACAGGGGGCTGCTCTCAGTCTTCAACATGAAGATGGCCGGACACGCCGACACCATATATAACGCACGCAGGGAATTCGCCGGACAGATGAAGCCGGCCGTATCAGAGTTCTACAGGTCACTTTCAGGAGGCAGCGAGACTGTTGACATCGAATACAGGTCCGACCTGGACAAAGGGGATCTGGAGACAGTCCTTGAAAGCTGCACAGACAGGGACCTCGCGCTCGGCTATACGTCAGCCGGCGTACAGCGGGACGACTTCATATTCACCATGGACGGGCATCCCATCCGCAGGTGCGGCTCGCAGGGCCAGCAGAAATCTTTTATCGTGTCCCTGAAATTCGCGCAGTACGAGATAATGAAGCATGACTATGGCTTCGCACCCATCCTGCTCCTTGACGACGTATTTGACAAGCTTGACATGAACCGCATATCGAATCTGCTGGAGATGGTGTCGAGCAATGATTTCGGGCAGATATTCATAACAGACAGCAACAAGGTGAGGCTCAGCGGGATTGTTGACAGGCTGACAAGCGACAGGGCATATTTCGAGACATCCGGGGGAAATTTCACAAAGATTTAGGGCATGAAGAACATCGAGCAGACAGGAGGTAATCTACGCAGGCAGGAGGCAGTCGGCATGGACGTGCTCATCAAGGCCTTCATCAGGAGTATGAAACTGACATCCGGAATCAATACGCAGAGGGTCTTCGCCGCATGGGATGAGGTCTCGGGAGCCGGCAGGTACACCGTCAACCGCTATTTCAGGAACGGCATACTGCACTGCAGCATGTCCTCTTCAGTTGTCAGGAGCCACATATACCTTCAGAAAGATATCATATTACAGAAAATGAATGAATTCCTTATTGCCGACGAGATGTTTGACCATAACGGGAAGGCCATGCCGGTCAAGGATATCATATTAAAATGAGCCATCAAGCCATGTTCAAGCGTATAAAGATCGTAGCAGACAGGAATGTACCGTTCCTCGAAGGCATATTCGAGCCGTATGCGGATATTGTATTCATTGACGGGAAAGACATTACGGCACAAGACGTCAAGTATGCCGACGCAATGATAATAAGGACAAGGACAAGGTGCAACAGGGAGCTTCTTGAAGGTTCCAGGGTATCGATCATTGCCACGGCGACTATAGGTACAGACCATATAGACCTTGAATACTGCAAGGAAAACGGGATAAGGGTATATAATGCCCAGGGATGCAACGCCGGCGGAGTGATGCAATATGTGTTTTCTGCCCTGTACGGCACAGCTTCAAGAAACGCAATCAAGCTTGACGGCGCGACAATCGGAATCATAGGCGTCGGAAACGTAGGCAAGAAAATCGAGCACATGGCAAGATATCTTGGCTTCAACGTCCTGCTTTGCGACCCTCCACGTGCTGCCAAGGAGGGACAGGATGGATTCTGCACATTGGAGCATCTGCTTACACACTCCAACGTCGTGACAATGCACACCCCGCTTGACGAGACTACAAAAAGGATGGCGGACGCCGGCTTTTTCTCGCTTATGCGCCCGGGGACATTCTTCATCAACGCATCGCGCGGGGAAGTCGTGGATGAGGATGCGCTCATGGAGGCCATCCCGAAACTCGGCCCTGTAATAATTGACACATGGAACAACGAGCCGGATATAAATGAGCAGCTGATAGACATGGTCGAAATCGCGACTCCGCACATTGCCGGCTATTCCTTCCAGGGGAAGCAGAACGGTACGGCAGCCGCAGTCCGGGCCATAGCGAGATTCTTCGGGATAATGGGGCTGTACCATTTCTTCCCTGCCTGCGACCTGCCAGAGCACCAGCCTATAAAGCTTGACCTTCGCGGGAAGAACCAGGGAGAGATAACCGCTCTCTTCCAATACAACTACCCTATATTCACGGACGACTTCCTTTTCAGGATGGACCCGCGCAATTTCGAGAAGATGCGTTCGGAGTACAAGTACAGGCGAGAAATATATGTTGAATAATTAACTATATAAAATAACACAAAATGTTTACTAATGAAGATATAAGGCAGATAGTGTCACGCGGCTCATCTGCAGAGACAGTCAAGGAACAGGTGGAGCGCTTCAGGAAAGGCTTCCCATGGATGAAGATAATAGCGCCAGCCACACCGCAGCGCGGAATTTCAGTCCTGACTCCGGAAGAGGAGGAGGAGGCTGTCAGATACTATGAATCAGCGGAGATTGCAGGTAAATGCAAATTCGTCCCGGCATCGGGAGCGGCATCACGCATGTTCAAGGACCTGTTCAGCGGACTGGACACACTAAACTCAGGAAAGGACGTAGCCCCAGACTCCCCTGCCGCAAGATTCGCAGCCAGCATATGCAGTTTTGCTTTCTATGACAAAGCATTGTTCGGCGAGCCGGAAGATACGGCCGGGAGCAGAAAGGAAATCCTGTCCAGGACACTTACAGACACCGGGCTGGGGTATGGAAGCAAGCCTAAAGGTGTGCTCAGGTTCCACAGATATCAGGACGGCGAGATACGCACCGCGTTCGCAGAGCATCTTGTGGAGGCGCAGAACTACATGCACAATTCAGACGGAAGCGCAAATCTTGTGGTAACTATCTCCCCTGAGCACCAGCAGCTTTTCGAGGAGGCATATGCAGAGGTGAAGGATGCCTATGAAAAGAGGTACGGGATAAGATACAACATCACATTCACATTCCAGGACAAGTCTACAGACACCGTGGCCGTGGATGTGGACAACAAGCCTTTCAGGACAGAGACGGACTCCCTTCTGTTCCGTCCGGCAGGACATGGTGCGCTTATATACAACCTCAACAGGATTGAGGACGAGATTGTATCTATCAAGAACATAGACAACGTCGCGACAGAGAGCTATCTCCCTACAACTGCAAAATACAAGAAAGTGCTTCTTGGCAAGGCTGTTGAGCTGCGCGACAAGATACATGGCTACCTGCATGAGCTGGATGCAGTGACCGGTGCATATTATAATATGGGCACAAATATGCCTATAATTCCAGGCTACAACAACACCGTTGGCGACATTGACGCATTCACAAGTCCGGAATGCCAGTCCCTCTGCGATGACATAGAGTCATTCCTTGACAAAGAACTGTGCATCAGGATTCCTGAGGCAAGAGACTGCAAGGACAGGGTAATGAAGCTGAGGGAGAAGCTGAACCGTCCTATCCGCGTCTGCGGAATGGTGAAGAACCAGGGTGAGCCTGGTGGCGGCCCTTTCATAATCGCCGACAAGTCAGGAGCGACCTCATTGCAGATCCTGGAGAGCGTGCAGATAAACATGTCGGATGAGGCAGCAAGGTGCGCACTTGCCAATGCCACACATTTCAACCCGGTGGACATAGTATGCTGCCTGCATGACTACAAGGGCGAGAGCTTCGATCTCCTAAAATATGTGGATGAAGATGCCGGGTTCATCAGTTCAAAGAGCTACCAGGGCCGTGAACTGAAAGCCCTTGAGCTTCCAGGCCTATGGAACGGAGCCATGAGCAACTGGAACACCCTCTTCGTGGAAGTCCCTCTTGAGACATTCAACCCGGTAAAGGTTGTGCTTGACCTCCTCAGGCCGGCACATCAGGATTAAGAGAGTTTTTCATGATTTAAAAGCCAGCACAGCCGGACATCAGATTGTCCGGCTGTGCCTTTATTTTCTCCCTGTAAGCGTCTTGATAAGCTCGACTTCTGAGTCAATATACGGAGTTCCGTCTTTGCGCAGCACATCATGGAACCACAGTTCCGGTTCATCTGCATCAAGAGGAGTTGACCATGCAAAGACTGTATTGGTCTTGCCGGCAACAAATCCCCAGTTGATTGCCCCTACATTCTCTTCTTTGAGCATTGGCATTATGGAAGCGAATGTACTGCCCTGCGTCCTTGCCATATATTCGGTGCATACCATCGGACGGCCGTATGGCTTCAGAGTATCTATCACATGTCGATGCTCCACGTATGGATCATACGTATGATAAGTAATTATGTCAGAATTCGCAATCTGCCAATCGTTCATTTCCTTAAGACGTGGATGCCAGATGCCTGCAGTCAAAGGCTGTGACGGATTCACCTCGCGGGCCCAGCCGAAAATGCTTTTGAGCAACGGGAAGCTGCGCTCCCAGTACCTGTCCGGGTCCTGTCCGCTGCCAGGCTCATTATAGAGATCCCAGGCAAAGACCCTCTCATCATCCTTGAACTCGGCCATAATGTCTTTGACATACGCCTCAAGCAAGGCCACGATTGCCGTTGTGTCCTCTGCATATCTGCAACCGCTTCCGCAAGGCCCGAAATAAAGGATTCCAGGATCCTTGACCCAGCCGGAGTTATGGATGCCCCTCATAGGGTCACGCTGCTTTCCCGGGGCGGCATTCTCATCCCAGCAATCATCCAGGAATACAAACATCGTGGAAATCCCATGGGAGGACGCAGTTTCAAGATATTTATCCATCCTGGCCTTCAGCCCTTCCCGGTCCGTTTCCCAGAGCAGATGATGAAGAAACACCCTCATGCAATTGAACCCGATTTCTTCTGCCCAGCCAAGTTCCTTATCTATTTCATTGATATCAAATGTATCCTCCTGCCACATCTCAAGCTGGTTTATCGCATACGCCGGTATATAGTCGCAGCCGCAGACCCAGCCTTTGTCTGCATACCATCTGCCGGCACGCTCTGCACTCCATCTCTCCTGGGTATTTTTCCCGGCGGAACAGCCTGAGACAGATAAGACGATGGAGCATAAAAGTAATGTATAGAATCTATTCATGATTATTTATTTTAAAATTAAAGCTACCCTGCTATCTGGAAAAGGAGGATATCCCCTGCAGCAATGACATATGTCCCGGATTCAGCCACGGCCTTGTTGCCTTCTTTGTCAAGCCGCCATGCCTTTCCGGTAAACCCGGCATTGACAGATACGGAAGACTGATAGTCCTTGTTGACAATGGCGATGTAGATGCTGTCCTTCTTTCTGACACGCGAAACTATAAGGCCCTTGCCACCGTCCGTCTCCAGCTTAGAGATTCCATCAGGCATTTCCTTCAGCATTCTGGTACCGTAGGGAATGCTCTCTCCGAGATGCCAGACATCTGTCACATCCGCCCCGAGAAAATATTCAGACAACGCCTGCAGTTCACGGTTTACGGTCTTAACCCTGTCATACACCTGAGTCGGTGCATTTTGATATATTCCCCAGAATGTAAAATACTGGAAGCCCTGTGCCCCATAAACAAGATTGCTGAACATCTGCAGACGAAGCTCCTCCACAGCAGGGACAGGATAGAGGATATCGCCAAGCCTGTGGGACAGGGCAAGTGCAAAAGCCCACACCGGTAATTTCTTTGCCCTGGCAATACGCCTTATATCCTCCAGATTCTTGTACCATTCAGGCCTGAGCGAACTGACACCATTGTTTTCAATGACCGGATAATGGTCAAATGACACGAAAGACATTGGGACAGCAGAAAGAAACGATGTAACCTTGGCTGAATAACCATCTATACTTCCCCACGCCCAGTTAGGGTACAGGTTCACATAGCACGGGCGACTGCTGTCCACGGCCTTTATCTTTTTGATAATATCTGCAATGGTGCCAAAGTCGCTCACTTCCGGTTCATCGCAGATATGATATCCGAACAGTGCCGGTGAATCCATCATTCTTCTTACTGTATTTTCTGTATCGCTCAAAAGCCCGTCGCTTTTAAGTATTGCCTTGACACCGGCCTTTTCTGCCTGTCCAAGTGTTTCCATAACCTGATCCACAGTATCATACCACCCAAGATAGACATTGATGCCGCATTCTTTCATTGCGACAAGCCTGCTATATGTATATTGGTCGCAATCTATTCCTGTCCAGGCTATTATAGGAAACTGTCCATCTACCGTAAGTCCCTCGATGCTGTATGGCGGCTCCCAGGTTGCAAGATTTCCGGAGCCGGCAGGCTCTTTTCTGCAGGCTGCCATCAAGATGGCAGCCACACAGCAGAGCATTAATGAAACATTGATCTTCATTTGGCTATCTATTATTTTATTTTCGGCTGACGGCTAAATCCCGATTACAGGAAGCGAGGCACCTGTATATCTTGCAAGTGAAACTTCAGAGGTCAAGCTATTGAAGTAAATCATATAAAGCCCCTCTTTAAAGCCAGGCCCGGGATTCGCAAAATTACCGTCAAGATTTCCGGACTCATCAGCTTCAATCGGTGTAATTGTCAGCAGCTCAGGAGACATTGACTTGACAGGAGACACTTCATAATTCCAGCCCCATCCTGAATATATCTTGAAAGAAAAATTAGCTTTCAGATAAGCCAGTGCCCTCCAGCTGTCAGAATCAGCCTTCACGAAAGAGATTGTGGAAGTGGCGCAGATCCCGTTAGGCGAATTTACAAACCAGTCAAGCTGGATGCCCTCACACCATGGAGACATCGGAAGAGAAGAATTATCCCCTGTCAGCCACAGCGCATCCGCTACATTCCACTGGTATTTTACAATCAGCCAATTGGTGCTTCCGACATGATAGACTTCGAAGCTGGAGCATGTATGTCCTGTATACCTTGCCACATTGCCGTCCACATCATCAAACCTGTCTCCCTGGAGATGGAGTCCTGAAGGGAAATTAATGAATTCGCACCTGCAGTCCTGGACAAGGGTCCGTGCCCAGTACACCTTATACCCGTCTGCTGCATCCTGTGCCATTTCCGAATAATCAAAGACCTCCGTATGGTCAATCATCTTGCTTACTTCACCCGTAATGGCATTGAATCCAAGCCACACAAGCCCATAGCCGCCAGAATCAGGCACCGGCATATCCGGCCAGACCTTTCCGTCAGGCCTGCCATCACCTGTCAGGGATGAAGCTACTGTAAACGAGATGCCGATGCCATCAAGGCTGCCTTCCGTACAATATTTCCCTATGGCCCGGGAAGGTTTCATGATGAACACCTTGCCATTGCTGTCGACAAGATACAGCTGTTCAAAGACTTCAGGAGCCTTGACCGTAAGCAGTTCCTGTTCTGTCAATGTCCTTTCCGTAAACATCCCATCAGTATTTGTCACTTTCAGGATAACTTCCGGAATAAAATCCTCTGTTAGACCAGCAGGATCAGCATCAAGTACAATATCTTCTTCTATTACAGCACTCTCACCCTCCAAAGGACCTTCTGCTGAAGCTATTGTTTCTCCTGCACGGCTGACAAGTACAGAATAGCCTTTAAGTGAACTCCCCTCTACTCTTACCGATGCCGTGAACTTCACAGCTGCACCGGCTTCAACTGAAGACTCCCCTGAAAGCCCTTTCAATGAAGCTGATTCTATTATGGGAGCCTGAGGCTCCAATGTTTCAATCCTGTCACCTGAGCATGAAAATGCAAAGAGTGACAAGGCCATTATGGCCAAAGCATTTAATTTACGCATAATCAATTGGTTATTTTTAGAAGTTACTAACAGTCCAATAATCCTATAGCTGGAAAAGTGCAATATTTCCAGGGGAAAGATGAAGTTCCCCACCTTTGAAACGGGACACCCCGCATACATTTATTTTCTTCACACTGCCTTTGAAAGAGATTTCAAGGACGGATTCATTGACGCAATCGCGATTCTGGACTGCAAGATATCTCCTGCCTCCATTGGAAATCAGCGACACGACTCCACCGCATCCGCTTACATTAAGGCTAAGAATCCTGCTGTCAGGCATTTCTGTCAATCTTGAAGTTGATTCCGGGATAACATCACCTGTATGCCAGACTCCCAGAACCTCACAGCCAAGGAAGACAGGAGAATAAGCCTTGATCTCGGAATTGACCTGCCTCACAAGGTCAAAGACTTCAGTCTTCACGGACTTCTCCATATCATACAGGCCACCGAATGTAAAATATTGTATAGCCTGCGCACCGTAAAGCAGGTCACTGAATACCTGGAGGCGCAAATGCCCTATGGTAGGCACAGGATAGAAAGCCTCTGGAGAAGGTGCGCCAAGATGATGTGAAAGCGCCAGTGCAAATGCCCAGAAAGGTTTTCCATGGCGTTTTGCCATAGCAGAGAATTCCTCAAGATTCCTATACCATGACTGGCGCACCAGAATCTGCCCATCGTCGTCTTCTGTGACCGGGTATTGGTCAAAAGAATAGAATGGGACATCCACCATGGAGGCAAACAGTTCTATATTTTCTGCATACCTGTCTCCTCCCCAGGCCCAGTTCGGGTAAAGATTTATATATGACGGATGAACCGGATCAATTTCAGCGATTCTCCCTGCCAGGTCCGCAATCCAGCCGATATCCCATGTCTCAGGCTCATCTTTTATATGCCATGCGACAAGGGCCGGATGGTCTTTCAAGGCCAGGACAGAAGCCTCGGTATCATCTTTCAGTTCATGGAATCCGGCAATGATGCCGACACCGTTTCTCTCTGCAGCATCAAGCGCCGTCTTCGCCTTGTCAATATCTCCATATAACCCGAGGTGCCAGTCTATGCCGCTTTCCTTCAGTACCGGGAAGACCTCTTCCGACATTTCTGCCGGTATTCCGGCCCACGAGATTACAGGGATCGTCCCCTGATGTGCCTCCCTGACGCATCCGCAGGATGCAGCTGCGATATACAGGATAGATAATATGTTCTTTTTCATATTGCTTTAATTGAAATGTCCGCCTTCGAGCCGTCACCGCCCGCATCAGCTTCAGATGTGATAAATATTTCAAGAAGATAGACTCCAGGGGTGAAATCAGTGCCGGGACGTATATATATCCTGTCATCAGTAATCTTTGCCGTTTCTGGCGTCAGTGAATTCATAGACACGGCAGTGCTCCATTTGATCCACCGGTAGAGCTGTATGGTAAAATCATCTTTCAGATAAAGGAGTACAGAAAACACGCCGCGTTCATCCTTTACTGCCGCAAGGGTGGCATAACGCACCTTGCCATCTCCATCAAGGTATTTCAGTTCATGCGCCGTTTCATCTCCTCCGAGCGGGAAACAGGCTTTCTGTCCTGTTACCCATATCTGGCCGGAAGTATTGAAAACAGAATAATTGACTATCATCCAATTGTCATCGACATCATAATAGATATTCCAATCCTGGCCATGTCCTGTAAATTTCGCTGACTTGCCGTCAATTATCTCAAACCTGTCCGCCTGAAGCATTGCAGAGAGTTCTCCGAATCCCTCGAAAATGACTTCGCAGTCACGAAGAAGCCCGACATTCTCCATTGCAAGATAATTGACTCCGTTCTGCTCAACAGCATCCATCTTTTCCTTGTCAATCACTACTGTATAGTCTATCATCTTTTCTATATCGAATGTGTATATATTGAATCCAAGACGCTTGAACCCTTTTCCATACGAATCCGGCATCTTTATGGCAGCCCCCGCTGCATCAATGACTTCAAGCCTCCCCTCATTCTCACCCCAGACTATACCGGAAAAGTCCGGGGCTGTACCATTGATCTTTTCCGCTATATAGAAAGCGTCCCCGACCTCTGCAATCCTGTCCTTTGAATCAATAGCATAGGCATAGCTTCCTTCCAGTTTTTCAAGAACTGCATATCTGCCGTTTGTCCCTACAAGGTAAAGTCTTTCAGGAGACCCAGGCCTTGTTACAGCAACATTCCTTTCATTGGGAATCCTTTGCACTGATGTTCCGTTTTCAACATTAGAGACACTGATACTGACTTCAGGATAGCCGGATTCCAGCCCTGCGGAAAAAGGCATCACGAAATCCATATCGACCGCAGCCTCATTTCCGCTGATGGGTACAGTCATGTCTATCACCTTATTGTCACCATACTTCACTACAAATGTATATTCCTTGAGTTCATTGAAGTGATCATGTATCCTTGCCGAGAATTTCACTTGTTCCCCTGCAACAACAGAAGTCCTGCCTTCTGCTGTTATTGCAGCGTCTTCGATTACCGGACGTGAAGCCCATTCAGGCCACACAAGGTTCCTGTCCACCTTATCTCCGCATGACACCATAGCCAGCAATGCAAGGCAGCAGACCATGGCCAGATTTATTCTTATTCTTGATCCCATATTTTATTGTCAATGAGTTTTGTGCTGTTATTTTATATCCTGTGCTGAAGCCAGGTCTGACTCCCACCCCTCACGGCTGAATGTCTGCTGCAGTTCCTTACCGTATTCAGCTGCTTCATCCACCGCATAATTCGGTATAGGGACATATTGATGAGTAGGTATTTTGCCTTTATACTTCCGGCAATTGCAGGCATAGCGGTTAAAACGTACCAGATCAATCTTGCGCATTCCCTCAAACCATAGTTCGCGGCCTCTTTCGACAAGCAGTTCATCAAGGAAAGCCTCTGCAGATACCGTACATGATGAAGGCAAGTCTCCAAGTCCTGCACGTGCCCTGACTGCATTCACTGCCTCGACTGCCTCCCTTGACGGAGCCGCGCCGCTTTTGCGGACATCCGCCTCCGCGAACATCAGAAGCACATCCGCCCAGCGTGCAAGCGGGAAATCATTTCCGAAACACGGGGCAGTTGACGTCTCTGCCGGATATTTATAAGGCACGTATCCATCCCATTCCGTCTTCGAGCCAATCTGTTCCGGTCCCCACCATTCACCGGAGGTAGTATAATAGCGCGTAATCACGCACTCCTTCCTCAAGTCTTCAGAGGTGAATTCCTTATAGAACTCCGGAGAGAAATTGAATGTCATCCCCCATCCTGGACCGACAGTGGCAAATGGAGTAGGATTGCCAAGATCGTCCTTTTTGGCGCAGTTGTTAGGCGTTGCCAGCATTGCAAAAGGATTCATGCTGCCCTCCTTGGAATTCCCTGTTGATGAAGGGTCGCAACTTATTGCCGCTATTATTTCACAATTGAAGTCATTGGCTTCACGGAACATTTCCCTGTAAGGGTTTTCTCCCTGCACAAAAAGGCGGTATCTGCCTGTATCCAGTTCATTGTACATCTCTATTGCCTTGGCATACCACCCTTCCTTATGGCAGCCTTCATTCAGGCAATGCCTCATAAGGCAGACTTTTGCGAAATCCCTGGTGAATCTCCCTTTTTCCGGCTGATTTTCAGGAGCATATCTTGACGCAAATTCAAAATCATCATATATCCACTCCGACATCTCGTCAAGCGACGGGCGGACCGCGTTTCTCAGTGCTTCCGCATTTTCGACATCCTCCGGCCTCACTATGACAGGGACCGGTCCATAGATATGGAAAAGATTATACATGTGAAGCCCTCTCAAAAGCCTTGCTTCGGCAAGAATCTCCATTTTCCTCTCTTCAGAAATCTCAGTGGCCGGCGCTTTTTCAATTGCGCCTATCACATCTGTAAAACGTGTCACCTCCCTTGTCTTGGGATAGCTGTTCGGCCTGTCATCAGAGAGAGTGCCTCTTGTATAATAGACACACATAGAGTAATTGGCCTCAGAAATCTGACGCTGGTCATTGTTCCATACACCATTTATCCACGGTGCCTCAAGGTCAGATGTCGCATCAAAGAATTTAAGTACACCTCCGGCTGGAATATACCATGGGTGAAGATTGCCGCTTGAGCTATAAAGGGAATATGTCCACGTGTTCACGAAAGGAACATAGCAAGACATCATAAGGGATTCAAAATCATTTTCAGACACAGGGAAATTCTGTGATGTAAGGACCCCGTATATCCTGGGGTCGAAATTCTTTTCACAGCTGCTGCACAAGAGCATGGCAGCCAAAGAGAAAACATATAATATCTTTTTCATGGAAAATCCTATTTAAAGTTGATCCTGGCACCGAGAGAGAAAGTCCTTGTCATAGGGTATCCAGCAGGTGATGAGCTGTTTCCCGAATATATTTCAGGATCTATTCCGGAGAACGACGTGAATGTAAAAGGATTCTGTGCATCGAAATATACCCTTATGCCATCTATCCTCCTGGAAAGCGTCTTACCAAGAATCTTTCCGTCAATATTATAGCCAAGGGTTATATTCCGTACACGTACGAACGAGGCATCCTCACGTCCAAGGTCCCATCCGGCATCACCGGGAAGGGCATCGCTTCTTGTTGTCGCTATCCCCGGCAAGGTCCCGTCCTGGTTGTTCTGCGAATTCCATATCCTATATGCATATTGGTTCGAGTTCTGCGGAGGACCGTATGACAAGGCGCCTGCATTTGCCCATGCAAACGCATAATTGTACTTAGTGGCACCGAACTGGCCGTACAGGAATATATCAAGATCGAAGTTCTTGTAGGTAAATGTATTGCCGAAGCCGATGCTTATCTTTGGCAGGACGTCATCCATATATATGTCCTCGACCCCTATTATCCCGTCATTGTTTCTGTCTTCTATTATAGGATAGCCTGGACGCTGGGAGTTTTCTCCAAGGCTGTACTGCGAGTCAGGCATATTCGAGCGGTCTGCGTTGATAATCCCAGTAACGTGATAAAAGTAGCTGGCATTCATCGGCTCACGGTCACGTATCTGATACTCCTTGTAATCATAATTCTGCGTACGTTCAAGCCAATACATATTATAATGCGTAAGAGTAAGCACCGTAGACCAGGTGAAGCCTCCTGCTGTCTTGAGGTTGACAGAATTGAGTGCTACATCCACACCTGCCCTATAATAATGTCCATAGTTTACAGGGCACGTGCCAGTCATGGCCAGCGGCTCGCCAGGAGCTTCACCGAGAAGATCTGTTACATCATTACGGAAAACATCGACACTGCCCCACAGCCTGTTCTTGAGAAGATGGAAATCAATACCGGCATTCTTCATTATCGTCTTTTCCCACGAGACATCTGGATAGTCGGCGCCAGACTTTATATACGGGATATAATTGACTGAATTATTGTCAAACTTGACATATGAAGGAGCCATGCGGTACACGCCATAAAGAGAGGAGCCGAGATTATCCCTTCCTGTAACACCGTAGCTGACACGTATCTTGATAAGGTCTATCCACCTGATTCCTTTCATGAATTTCTCATTGGAGATCTTCCATGCGGCTGACACAGAAGGGAACCATGCATACTTTTTCCCTGGGAAGAATTTATCTGTGCCGTCACGCCTGAGTGTCGCAGAGACGACATATCTGTCAAGGATGTCGACAGAGGCACGTGCAAACTGCGATCTCTTTTCATCAGCCCATTTAGATGAGACTGGGGTGAACGGGCCTTCCGCCGCTGCGATATTGTCAGGGCCTATATTGTCATTGGCATTCTTATAGTCCACCTCCAGGCCAGAGCCAGAGGAATTATACATTCCCATTCCAACCACAGCCTCCACATTCACTTTTCCTGAAAAGTCCTGCCTGTACATGATCATACCCTCAATGGTACGGTCTCCTCTTTCTGCATCTCCGAGATGGCCCCGTGATATGCCTGCTACCTCATACCACAGCATATCTGTAGGGATATAGAGGCTTCTCTTGGCTGTCTCACTGTTATAGCCATAGACTCCCCTCAGCATTATGATGTCTTTCCAGACATTCAGGTCAGCAGAGAGATTAGTGTACCACCCCGAAGTTGCAGTCCTGTCATTGTACATCTTCATCTCCGCAGGATTGGCAGTCGTACGATACCTCATGTAATTGCCTTCATCGTCATACACGGAATAGTTTGGCGGAAACATCAGGGCGGACTGCAGAGCATCTTTCCCGACTCCTCCCGCACCGCCGCCATCGGCATTGGAGTTCAGGAAACTGTTGGAATTGATGTTAAGTATGGCATTGAGCCTAAGGAAAGGAAACACCTGCGCACTGATATTGCTTCTCAGGGTATATCTCTGCATCCTTGAGTTTATTACAGTGCCGACCTGGTCATAATAGTTTCCTCCTATATAATATTTTACATACTTGCTTCCACCTGTAATCGAGACAGAATGGTTGTTGATGCTTCCCGGACGGAGAATATAGTCAAGCCAATCCGTATTCGTCGCCCCAGCGATCTGGTCCGGGTAGAACACAGGAGACCATCCCTCATCATATTCATTCACCCCGTAGGGATACATGTCATGGTTCATCAGATAGCTCTCCTTGCTGAAGATATTTGCAAAATTCATATACTCAGCAGAATTTAGCGGCTGCAGATATCTGTAGTTGCGTACAAATGAATAGCTCGTCTCCAGCGTGACACGAGGTGCGCCTTCCGTACCTTTTTTAGTCGTTATGAGAATCACGCCGTTGGCGGCATTAATGCCATAGATTGCCGCTGAAGCATCTTTCAGTACCTCTATTGATTCGATATCTCCAGGATTAAGTCCGGCCAGGCCAGCCCTATTGATGGAATTCGGGGTCTCGATGGTTCCGTTGCCGACTTCGAGGGAGCCTGAAGGCATCATTATCCCGTCCACTATATATATCGGTGTACCGCCTCCGCGGATAGATATATCCACATTTCCTCCAGGCTGAGGACTGCTGACATTAGCCCTCAGGCCGGCTGCTTTCCCCATAAGCATCTGCGACACATTGCTGGTCGCGCTTTTTGACACCTCATCCGCCTTGACCGTAGCAATCGAGGTCGTAAGATTCTTGCGCAACGTGGTTCCATACCCGACAGCCACTGCCTCCTGAAGAAGCTCCGCATCCTCCTCAAGGGTAATGTCTACATATGTAAGGCGCCCGACGCGATATTCATATGGGACATACCCCAATGATGAGAATTCCAATTCATCTCCACGTGATACCGGTATTGAGAATTTGCCGTCAATATCCGTGACAACCCCTTTGACTGTGCCTTTCACAAGCACAGATGCGCCGATTACAGGCTGCCCCGACCTGTCCACGACGTGTCCTGTGAGTACTGTCTGCAGATCATCTTTCTCCTGTATGGCAGGAGTAATCACAATTTTCCCGTTTACAAGCGAATGTCTCAGCTGTACCCTGGAAAGTTCTGTTTTCAGTAGAAGCGCGAGATCGGCATTCTTGACATTGACTGTAAGCGGTGCCTTGCCCTCTACTTCTGCATCACGGTAAGAAAATGTGTAATGCGTCTGTCCTTCAATCGCATTGAAGAACTCTTTCAGAGAAGCATCCGACAGGCTTATCGTGACTTTGCCTTCCTGCGCAAAGGCTGAAACAGCCAGGAACAGGAAGCATGCTGCCACCGACAGCCATGGATGCAGGTGAAAAATAATCTTTCGCATGCTGCTATTGTTATTAATGTGTTAAAATGATATGGTTATCCTTTATTCTGTATGAGAATCCATAGTGCATCCTGAGGACATCTATTATGTCTGTCAGGCTGCAATCTTTGAATGTTCCCGTGTACCTGTCAGACAAAGAGATGCCGCTGTCACAGTTAATCTGGACACCGAACCGTCTTTCCAGCACCTCCACGACATGTGACAATGGTTCATGGACAAAGACGATACGGTCTTTCATCCATGAAGTCTCAAGTTCGTTGTCAGTCCTGGAGACACTGAATTTTCCAGTCTTGCGGCTGAGGATGACTTTTTCATTTGGAGAGACAGGAATTATCGAGCCTTTGCATCCGATGCTGACAGACCCTTCGACAAGCGACATTTCAGAATATTCACTTTCGGGATAGGCATAGACATTGAATTTCGTTCCATGTACAATTATCTCCATGTCAGGGGCAATGACAATGAATTTCCGTCCATGGTCCTTCGCCACATCAAAAAAGCCCTCTCCTGACATTGTGACTGTCCTGTCGCCAGCACAGAAATCCGAAGAATATGTAATTGCAGAGCGGGCATTAAGGATTACATTTGTGCCGTCCGGAAGCACGACTGACGACTGTCCGGCATTCCCTGACCTGACTGTCACTTCACGGGAAGCCATAAGGCTGAGCTTCGCCTCGTAATCGGCAAGCCTCATGAAGAGTACTGCGGAAACGGCAAGGAACAGACATGCCGCAAGGCCTGTCCAGAAAGAATATTTCCTCAAAATCCCGGAAATCTTTCTCCTTTTTCTTCCTGGCGGCATTCCGCCCTGTGAACAATCATTCCAGTCTTCGGCAAGAATGCTGCCGATGACATCATCCGGTGTCCTTTCAATCCTGTAGGCAAGGGCATCAAATTCCTCAACTGAAATGCTCCCTTCCTTGTATTTACGCAGAAGTTCCTTCATATATGCAATCATCCGTCTTGTCCGGAATCATTGCATATATCCCCAAAGGCTCAATCTATAACATGCCGGAAAACGATTTTCTGCATATTTCCCACAAAATGACAATACTTATTATAATTATCTCATCGATATTCCCGAACATGCGCACAAGGACGGCCCTGACTTTAGAGAGGGCTGCTGAAAGCTGATTGCGCACGACCTGCTCCCCTATTCC
The DNA here is from genome assembly GCA_947179325.1 of uncultured Bacteroidales bacterium. Taxonomy (GTDB): domain Bacteria; phylum Bacteroidota; class Bacteroidia; order Bacteroidales; family UBA932; genus Cryptobacteroides. The sequence goes on from CAMXAU010000037.1 coordinate 20,631, forward strand.
AAGCTCTGAAGCGATTTCCTTGACCGGGATTCCCTCTTCCTTGTTCTTCACATAGATTTCCCGCTGGCGGGGAGACAATGCCATCTTGGCTTTTTCAACACCTGCCACAAAAGTGTCATAATCATACATGATCCTTGCATCAGTGCCGATACCGCCTGCAAATTCAATATAATCCCTAAGGAGGGGATTCTTCATCTGGCGTCTTATTTCCTTTATCAGCTGATTTCTTGAAATCGTGAAAAGATAATTCTTTGCAGAGCGGCTCTCGTCAAGCCTGTCCCTGTTTTCCCATAGGCGGACAAACGAGTCATGCACAATCTCCCTTGCTATTTCTGACGACTTCACATACGAATAGCAGAACTGGTAGAGGCCAGGATAATAATAATCGTACAGGATTTTAAAGTCTTTATTACCCCCCCCCAGCTTAATTGATGAAATAAGTTTCTTCTCGTCAATCATTTCAAACAGGTTATGAAAGCAGGCCAGACATCCGGTCTTATCATGGATTCAATTCTGTCCAGGCACTACCGGCAACAAAAATATAGCTTTTTTCATTCTTTGCAAATGAAAAATACTATATTTGCGAGTTATTTTTAATAAGAACACACTATGAGTATTCAGCAGGAAAAGATTAAAGAACTTGTTGAGCGTAGGGCAAAGGCCCGTATGGGCGGCGGCCAGAAAAGGATCGATGCCCAGCACGCCAAAGGCAAATTCACTGCGCGTGAAAGGATTGCAATGCTTCTTGACGAGGGAAGTTTTGAGGAATATGATATGTTCGTCCAGCACAGATGCACCAACTTCGGCATGGAAAAGACGAAGTTTGACGGTGACGGTGTCGTGACCGGACAGGGAACAATTGACGGAAGGCTTGTCTATGTGTTTGCACAGGATTTCACAGTATCCGGAGGTTCACTTTCCGAGACCATGGCACTGAAGATCTGCAAGGTCATGGACATGGCAGTCAAGAACGGGGCGCCTTGCATCGGACTCAACGATTCAGGCGGGGCACGCATCCAGGAAGGCATCTGCGCACTTGCAGGATTCGGTGAGATTTTCCAGAGAAACATCCTCGCATCAGGCGTAGTCCCTCAGATCTCAGGACTTTTCGGTCCATGTGCCGGCGGCGCGGTATATTCACCTGCGCTCACTGACTTCAACATCATGATCAAGGATACATCATATATGTTCCTTACAGGACCAGGAGTGGTAAAGCAGGTAACCGGAGAGGTCGTGACACAGGAGGAGCTTGGAGGCGCAAGTGTACACGCGACCAAGAGCGGAGTAGCCCATTTCGCGGCACAGGACGAGCATGAGGGGATCCAGATAATCAAGGACATCCTCAGCTTCATCCCTCAGAACAACATGGAGGAGGCTCCTTTTGTCCCAACAAATGACCCTGCAGGAAGGGTATCTGACCTTCTCAACGAGATTATCCCTGACAATCCGAACAAGGCATACGACATGTACCAGGTAATCGGAAGCATTGTCGACGACGGCAAGTTCCTTGAGGTACACAAGAGCTGGGCAAAGAACATAATCATAGGATTTGCACACTTCAACGGACGTTCTGTCGGAATCGTGGCAAACCAGCCTAAGCAGCTCGCCGGAGTGCTTGACATCAACGCATCACGCAAGGCAGCAAGGTTCGTACGTTTCTGTGACGCATTCAACATCCCTATCGTGACATTGGTCGATGTACCGGGATTCCTCTGCGGAACGCAGCAGGAATACGGCGGAATCATTGTACATGGTGCAAAGCTGCTCTACGCATACGGTGAGGCAACTGTCCCTAAGGTGACAGTGACCCTCAGGAAATCATATGGAGGATCGCATATCGTGATGAGCTGCAAGCAGCTCCGCGGAGACATAAACTATGCATGGCCATCTGCCAACATCGCTGTAATGGGAGCCGACGGCGCAGTGGAGATCCTGTACTCAAAAGACATCAAGGCTATCGAGGACCCGGCAGAGAAAGCAAAGGTTGCCGAGCAGAAGAAACAGGAATACAACGACCTGTTCTGCAATCCTTACAATGCTGCAAGCTACGGCTATATCGATGACGTAATCGAGCCGCGCAACACACGTTTCCGCGTAATCAGGGCCCTTGAGCAGCTTGCAGGCAAGAAAGTGGTCAACCCTGCCAAGAAGCATGACAACCTTCCTATGTAGGCTGGCAGGATAAAATGAAATGAACATGAAATTTTTGAACAGACTCTCAATAGCTGCGGTACTGCTGACTGTATGCCAGATTGCAGGCGCGGATGTCCAGACAAAGTCGATGCAGATGGTTGACAAGGATCCACAGGGATGGATAATGACACTAACTTCCATTTGTGTTGTCTTTGCTGTCCTGATTCTGCTCTGGTTCATATACTCACTTGTAGGCAAGGCATTTTCTGGAAAATTCCGTTCCAGCGTCCCGAAGGTGGCCGGAGCCAAGGGCATGAGCCCCGAGGTGGCGGCTGCAATAGCGATGGCACTTGAAAAGGAGAACAACTCCGAGGTTAATGCGGCAATAGCCCTTGCACTGCACCAGTATATGAATGACACAGTGCACGACCAGGAAAGTTTCGTCCTGACGATCAAGCCGACTTTCGGCCCTTATGCAGCAAGGCAGTTCACCCTAAGGCAGCTGCCGGAAAAGAAGTAATAACAATAAGAGAAAAAAGCAATAAGATATGACACAGTACAAATTCAAGATCAACGGTAACGAGTACAATGTTGCCATCAATTCAGTTGAAGGAGGTATTGCGGATGTGACAGTCAACGGAGCCGCATACAAGGTTGAAATGGAGAACACTGCCCCTGCCCAGGCCGCTGCTGCACCAGTTGCACAGCCAGTGCAGGCTGCACCTGCCCCGAAAGCACCTGTTACCCCTGCTCCGCAGCCGGCAGCTGCTCCAGCGCCTGCACCAGTCGCATCTGGAGCTGGAAAGCCAGTGACTTCACCGCTTCCTGGAGTAATCATTGAAGTATCTGTAAAAGTCGGTGACTCTGTAAAGGAAGGCCAGCAGGTTGCAGTCCTTGAGGCAATGAAGATGGAGAACACCATCGAGGCATCTGCTGCCGGAACGGTAACTGCAGTGCACGTGAACAAAGGAGACTCTGTACTTGAGGGAGCACCTATAGTTACAATCGCCTAAGCGTGACTTGACATTTTATCTCCCGGACGCAGCACAGAGTCTTTCTGGTATCTGCGCCCGGGTTATGTAATTAATATAGAAATCTATGAACACTATTATTGACAGCCTGCAGCAATTTATGCAGTATACAGGATTTGCCAATGCTACATGGCAGCATCTTGTGATGATTGCCATAGGTATATTCTTCATTACCGTTGCAATCAAGAAAGAATGGGAGCCGCTTCTCCTTGTACCTATCGGATTCGGAATGATAATCGGTAATATACCTTTCTTCCCGGGTCTCAACATCGGAATCTACGAAGAAGGCTCGGTACTCAACATCCTCTACTCCGGAGTGAGATACGGCTGGTATCCGCCTCTTATTTTCCTTGGAATCGGAGCAATGACCGATTTTTCAGCCCTGATTTCACAGCCAAGGCTCATGCTGATCGGAGCTGCCGCTCAGATAGGTATATTCGGCGCATACATCATTGCCCTGAATACCGGATTCATGCCTAACGAGGCCGGTGCAATCGGTATTATCGGTGGAGCTGACGGTCCTACAGCAATATTCCTTTCATCAAAGCTGGCACCTGAGCTTATGGGAGCGATTGCAGTCTCCGCATACTCATACATGGCACTCGTGCCTGTAATCCAGAGACCTATAATGCTGATGCTTACTACAAAGAAAGAAAGGATCATAAAGATGCCTACACCACGTCAGGTGAGCCAGAAGGAAAAGATTATCTTCCCTGTAATAGGAATAATAATAACAGCATTCATCGTGCCGTCAGGTCTTCCTCTGCTGGGAATGCTGTTCTTCGGTAACCTGCTCAAGGAAAGCGGAGTGACCAGAAGACTTGCCGAGACAGCACGCGGCCCGCTGATTGACATAGTGACAATCCTCATCGGACTTACTGTAGGATGCTCTACACAGGCGAACGTATTCGTTACAGGAACATCAGTAAAGATATTTGCCCTCGGACTGGTTTCATTCATCATCGCAACTGCATCAGGAGTGCTTTTCGTAAAGTTCATGAACCTTTTCCTCAGCAAGGACAGGAAGATCAACCCTCTCATCGGCAATGCAGGAGTCTCTGCAGTCCCTGACTCAGCAAGGGTGTCTGAGAATGTCGGCCGTGAATTCGACCGCAACAACCACCTGCTCATGCATGCAATGGGTCCAAACGTTGCCGGTGTAATCGGCTCTGCTGTTGCTGCCGGTATCCTGCTCAGTTTCCTTGGATAGCATTTATCGCATATCATAATAAAAAGAAGCCGTCCTCTAAAGGGCAGGCTTCTTTTTTTATTAGAATGCTGTGCGAAGAGCACTATAATGCGAACTCCATCTCTTCAATCAGATGTCCGGCACCGGCAAGGCGGTCTATTGTGAAAAGCACATAGCGGATATCCAGGGATATGTTCCTGCAATAGTCAGGATCGAACACGATGTCACTCATCGTCCCCTCCCATACGCGGTCGAAATTGATGCCGATAAGATTCCCGTCTGAATTTATCACAGGGCTGCCTGAATTTCCACCGGACGTATGGTTTGTAGCAATGAAGCATACAGGCACCTGTCCGCCTTCAGTCCATCTTCCATAATCCTTTTCCGCATATATGTCACGCAATCTCTGAGGAATATTGTAGTCATAAATCTCTGGGTTGTCCTTCTCGATTATTCCGTCAAGGGTTGAATACGGTTCATAATATACACCGTCATTAGGGCTATATCCGGCGACATGGCCATATGCCACTCGCAGTGTGAGGTTTGCATCTGGATAGAATGCCTTTTCTGGCTCGAACTCCATCTGCCCGCGCATATAATCCCTGTAGAGAAGCGTTATCTCACCGTTAAGGCGCGCATATTCCGGATAGATGCGGCTGCTGTACCATTTTCCGAATTCCCTCATGAACACTGTCGCAGGGTCATCCGCAACTGCTGTGGAATCAGTAAACATCCAGGCATTGGATTTATCCGCAAAGATGGATGATGCAAACAACGAATCCGCCCAGCTGTCTACTGAACCGTATTTCTGCATCATGCTGCTGAAATATTCAGGCCTGAAATCTTCCGGGACATTCTCCCCGAAAGCCGTCATTACCTCTGAAAAGCATTCCTTATCTATCGGAAGATAATAGTCCTTGTAGAATTTCTCCGCGGCAGCCGCAATGTCATCATCCCCGGCATGCGTCCTGCTCAGCTTTGCAATCTCCTGTGCAAAGCGGGCAATCTCCACTGTCGCGGCCGTCTCACTGAAATAATCCCTCGCGAACATATACGGAGAGGCAAGCGCATACAATGAATCAAGCGCATCAAGTATGCCCTCATATCTCGAGCCATCAGCCCATGCGGCAAAACGTTTTTCATATTCCTTCCTGGATGAGACAGTCCCGAGCCTGTTGATGCCCTTCATCTCCCCCTGCCATTTCTTCCAGGCATTTGCCACACCTGCATTCTTTGATGCATACTGTATCCTAACAGCCTGGTCCTTCTCCATATATTTCCTCTGTATATCAAGGCGTCTTGTCCTCAGGGCAATCTTATGCGGATCGGAAATCTCCGAGACATACTTCACGCCTTCGGACATTATATATTCCTGTGTACTCCCCGGGAAGCCATATACAAAAGTAAAGTCTCCCTCATGCACTCCTCCAAGCGAAATCCTGAAATATTTCTTTGGCGTATAAGGGATATTATCCTCTGAATACGGAGCCGGATTGTTGTCCTTGTCCGCATATATCCTGAAAATGGAAAAGTCACCTGTATGGCGCGGCCACATCCAGTTGTCCGTATCACCACCGAACTTGCCTATCGACGAAGGCGGAGCACCTACAAGACGGACATCGCTGTATTCGCGGTAGACAAACACATAATATGTGTTACCATAATAAAGTGATTCGACTGTGGCGCGAAGGCCATTGCCGGCAGCTGTCACCTCCTTGATCAATGCGGCTGAATTTGCTTTCACAAGAGAATCCCGGCTTGACTCCGACATAGAATCCACATATCCTTTAAGGATAATATCCGTAACATCCTCCATCCTGTCAAGGAAACTTACAGTAAGCCCCTCATTGGGCAGTTCCTCGCTCCGGGACATGGCCCAGAATCCATCTTTCAGATAGTCATGCTCAACAGAGCTGTGTTTCTGTATCTGTCCATATCCGCAGTGATGGTTGGTCAGCAGAAGCCCCTCCGGCGAGATGAGTTCACCTGTGCAGCCGCGCCCGAAAAGCACGACAGCATCCTTGAGGGAAGCCTGGTTTACACTGTAGATATCCTCAGCAGATAGCCTGAACCCCTTCTCCTGCATATCGCCTATTCTCTGTGAAATAAGCGCAGGCAGCCACATTCCTTCGTCCGCATGGCTTGCGGGAGCAGCTGCAAGCAGCAGTCCGGCAGCCGCCAGAAATCCGATAATTCTTTTCTTGTCCATATTCTGTCAATTCTTATATGCTATACTGGATTGAATTCAGGCAGATCCATCTTGAAACACCTGAAACAAACTACGAAGATACGAATTTTATCAACTTATCCTATATACAGAAATAACGCGACAAAACAATCCACAGATCCTTAATTTGTAATTCACACATATATTATTTAACTTTGATTTTCTTTAAAAACCAATAAGAACGATGAAACGTATCCTTATATTGGCCATTGCCAGTATCTATTCAATCTGTATGCAGGCCAATCATCCCGCTCCATACATGCAGAAAGGCGCAGCACTTATCAGCAAAGGCAACTACGCCAAGGCAATCAAGGAATTTGACAAGGTAATAGAAAAATTCTGCGAGTACGGAGCTGCATACGACTACAGGTGCTATTGCAATGCCAGACTCGGGAATATGGAAGAAGCCGTCACTGATCTTGTAAGGGCGCTGCGCACAGGCAATGAAAGGGAAAAGACAGGCGAACTGTTCACCATGCTCTCCCAGGATGCAAATGGGATGCTCGTGGAGAATCTCATTAAAGAATGCAAAGCCAATCCATATAACAGGAACATGTACTATTACCTTGGGCTGGCATATCAGGACGGCAGCAAAGACACTGAGGCTGCAGAAGCATTTGCTGAATCAGCAAAGGAATTTAAAGGCATGAATGTCAATATGACATCCAAGGCACATTTCAGAGGAAAGGAAAGCAATGAATTCGGGAAATGGCTGAGAAGCCAGATGACATATCCGGAGATAGCCACTGCAAACGGGCTTGAAGGCGCTGTCACCTGCTCTTTCTGGATTGATGAGGCCGGTGCCGTTTCTGATGTACGTATCATTGACAACGTGCACTATGCCATGGACTCGCAACTGGTAAAGGCCATTGAGAGCAGCCCTGCATGGTCTCCAGCAATGTCGTTCGGCAAACCTGTAAAGTCAATCTACCGCTTCACCATGAACTACATTATACTTTAGGAATCCATTGCTTAAAGCACATCCTGTGTATCATTCCCGGTCTCCTGCCATGGGCACATAGCCACAATCCTGCAATTTCAGAACCTCTTCGATGGACAAGCCTGTGCATTTAGAGACCGTCTCCGCTGGAATGCCTTCCTTGAGAAGGCGAGAGGCGGTCTTCATGGCTGTCTCGCGTGCACCCTTCGCCTCACCCTCAGCAAGACCACGCCTGTAGTGCTGGTCTATCGCATAGGATTT
>CAMXAU010000038.1 GCA_947179325.1 uncultured Bacteroidales bacterium
GGGTGTTCTCCCCACCGCCCCTCTCCGGGGCCCGTCAGCCCTTCGGGCTTCCTGCAGGCTGATTAAAGGACTTGTCCGTCAATATAATGGCGGCACCATTGCTGGATACCGCACTCGGCACATCTGGGCTTGCGTGCGATACACACATAGCGTCCATGAAGAATCAGCCAGTGATGCGCAAGCGGCCTCAGGTCAGCAGGGATGTTTCCGGTAAGGTCTTTCTCCACAGCCTCGACCGTACTCCCGTCAGACAGCCCTATCCTGCGTGAAACCCTGAACACATGGGTGTCAACGGCAATGACAGGCTTGTTGTACACAACAGACGCTATTACGTTCGCTGTCTTTCTCCCGACTCCCGGCAGCTTTACGAGCATGTCCGGATCAGACGGGACTTCGCCGGCGAACTCGCTGAGCAAAGTCTGCGCCATCCCGATAAGGTTTTTCGCCTTGTTGTTGGGGAATGTTATTGACTTTATCAGGTCATATACCTCTTCAAAAGATGCGGAGGCGAGGTCTTCAGGGGCAGGAAAACGCCTGAAGATGGCCGGAGTGTGCATGTTTACCCTTCTGTCCGTGCATTGCGCTGAAAGTATCACGGCTATCAGAAGGTGGAATGTAGAATCATAGTGAAGTTCAGTCTCTGCAATAGGCATATTCTCTGAAAACCATCTGATTATGCCTGAATATCTGTCTTGTCTCTCCATGTCTTCTGCAAACTGCTGGTTACTCTGGCATAGACTGATGTTCCTGGGTGCACTCCTGTCTCCCGTCCTGCATCTCTGTGCACCTCTCGTCCTTGCACACCATCATGCGGCCCTTGTATTCTCCGCATATGTTCATGTTGTGCGTGACCATCACGATCGCAGTCCCCTGCTCCCTGTTGATGCCGGTGAGGAGCTGCATTATACCGTCTGCGGTCTCGGGATCGAGGTTGCCGGTCGGCTCGTCTGCGATGATCACTTCCGGAGAATTGAGCAGTGACCTTGCGATTGCTATCCTCTGCTGTTCTCCTCCGGAGAGCTGGTGCGGCATCTTGTGTGCCTTGTGCGACATCTTGACGGAATCAAGTACGGACTTGATTCTCCTGGATATCTCTACCTTGTCTTTCCAGCCTGTCGCTTTCAGCACGAACTCAAGGTTTTCCTCTACGCTGCGGTCCATCAGCAGCTGGAAGTCCTGGAACACGACTCCAAGCTTCCTCCTCAGATATGGAATCTCCTTCTCCCTTATGCCCTTGAGGTTGAACCCGCATACGGTGCATTCCCCGTTGCGCAGGCTGTTCTCGGCTATGGCCGTCCTGATTATGGATGTCTTTCCTGTCCCGACTTTTCCGACAATATATACGAAGTCTCCGGGGTATACGTCCATGTCAAGCCCGTATATCACGGTGCTTTCCCCGTTCATTATATCTGCTTTCCTGAATGAGATTACAGGCTCTTTTCCTTCCATGACCTATGCTTTAATTCTTTCAACAAATATGCTCTGCATCATGTCCATTTGCAGTTTGGCACCATGTTATGTGAAAGTGATGCCTAAATTTGCCATAAAAATACAAATATACTGAAAAATGGCTAAATTTGTAAAAAATTATGCGATGATGAGATTGAAATCCGTTGTGGCTGCCTTTTTTGCGCTTATGCTGGCTTCCGGGATGTCCGGCGCGGCCCAAGACTCTCCTTCTGGGAGAGGGCAGGATGCCGTGGACAGGGATATGAAGCTTGCCATGAGCCTTTACGGCAGGGGAATGTATGAGCGTTCCGAGGCCATGTTTGCCTCAATTGCAAGTGAACAGGATAATCATATTGCCGAGGGCTACCGCGTCCTTTGTGCGGAAAAGCTTGGACGGCAGGGATATGAAGCGATGATGGACAGCTATATGGAGAAGTATCCATATTCTGCCCTTATACCGCAGATGCGTTTCCAGCACGCGCTTAATGCCTTTGACGAAGGCAGGTTCCATGAGGCCGGAAACGTCCTGGAGCAGGTGTCCCGCAGGCAGCTGTTCCGCAGCCAGATCACGGAGTTCCTGTTCAAGAGGGCCTATTGTGACTTCGAATGCGGCAACTATGCAAGGGCATATTCCCGTTTCAAGGAGGTCATCTCCCGCCCTAAGTCCGACTACACAGCACCTTCACAGTATACTCTTGGATATATCTGCTATGTGAACGAGAATTTCCCGGAAGCGGAAAAATGGTTCAATGAGTCTGTAAAGGACCACCGGTTCACAGACATTTCGGGCTACTATCTCCTTGAATGCCGGTTCATGCAGAAAGATTACAGATATGTGGCAGACAATGGTCCGGAGATGATGAAATGTGTTCCTGAGGACCGCAAGCCACAGCTCTCGAGGATCATTTCGGAATCGTACCTTGTGCTCGGAAGCCCGGAGGAGGCCCGCAGGTACTATGAAATCAATGAAGTCTCAGGCAAGCCTAAGAACCGTTCTGACTATTTCTATGCAGGTTCTCTCCTGTATGCAGTAAAGGACTGGAAAGGTGCTATAGAGAATTTCTCGGCAATGGAGGACAGGACGGACAGCCTTGGCCAGATAGCAAACTATGAATTGGCGTTCAGCTATATACAGACAAGGAACAAGGTTGCTGCAATGGATGCCTTCAAGGCAGCCTATGAGGCTGGTTATGATTCTGTGATTGAGGAAGATGCGCATTATAACTATGCCAAGCTCGCGTTTGACCTGAACAATGACATGACCGGTTTTGACAGCTATATCGCAAGGTATTCCGACAGGAAGAGGGGGGACCGCATATATGCATATATTGCAGTCAGTGCGTTGAGGAACAGGAACTATGCCGCTGCGGTCGAGGCATACGACAAGATAGATGAACTTGACGATGATATGGTGAACAACTATATGAAAGCCAACTATCTCCGTGCCACCCAGCTTGTTGCGGACGGTTCGTGGAGGGCTGCGATACCTTGTCTTAAGGCTGCTGCGTATTATTCTGACAAGCGCGGTATGTTCAACCAGCTGTCACGTTTCTGGCTTGCAGAATCCTATTACCGGGACGGGCAGTATGACAATGCGCTTTCTGTTCTGCGCGACCTCTATAATACAGCTGCCCTGTACGGCATGCAGGAGTCCTATCTGATCCCTTATAATATGGGATTCTGCAATTTCGGCAAGGAAAGCTATGCGGATGCGGAGAAATGGTTCACCGAATATCTCGGCACCCCGTCTCCTGTCTACAGGAAGGAGGCGCTTGTCCGTATCGGCGACTGCCGGTTCATGCAGAGGAACTATGGCAGTGCGCTTGAATCATACAGCGAGGCGTCAAGGGAATACAATGACATAAATGAAATCTATCCATATTATCAGGCTGCGCTTGCGCAGGGCCTTCTCGGAAACAATGCGAGGAAGATAGAGATCCTTTCACCTGTTGCCGGTGCGGACCCTACTGCGGACTTCTATCCGGAGGCCACCTACGAACTTGGCCGCTCGTATGCCCGCGCCGGGGATTCCTCGAATGCTGCTGCTGCTTTCAACAGACTGATTGATAATGTAAAAGATACTACATATATGGCGATGTCCCTTATTGAGCTTGGAACGCTTGCAAGGAATTCCGGGAAAATGGACGAGGCCATAAGGTGCTACAAGAGGGTTGTGCAGGGGATGCCTGTCTCGGAATATGCGGAGGATGCGCTGGCTGCCCTTGAATCAATATATCAGTCGAAGAATGATCCGGAGAGCTATCTCGCCTATATAGAAAGCATCGGCAAGTCTTCAGCAAAGACGGACACCGAAAAGGAGCAGATGATATTCAACGCAGCGGAGCAGATTTTCCTTTCTGGGAACTACCAGAAGGCCCTGGCATCCCTGCAGTCATATCTTGAGCGTTATCCGGACGGGAGTAATGTGTCTCAGGCAGAGTTCTATATCGCGGAATCATACCGCGCTACAGATGAGAAGGAAAAGGCCTGTGACCATTATGCCTTGGTCATGGAGGCTGGCAGCGGCTCATTCCGTGAACTTGCGACCCTGCATTATTCCGTGCTTTCATACCAGCTCCAGAAGTTTGATAATGCATATTCGGGCTATTCCCTTCTGTACGGGACGGCTGCCATAGAGAGCAACAGATACGTGGCGCTTCTTGGAATGATGCGCTCCGCATACGCCGGAAATCGCTACGAGGATGCATATGCCAATGCTTCTGCAGTCATTGCTGATGAGAGAACCGACGGGCAGACGAAGGTTGAGGCCAGGTATGTCGAGGCGAAGTCGCTGCTTGCGATGAGCCGGAGGGACGAGGCCATGGAGCTTCTTGCCTCGCTTGCTTCCGACCCGTCTTCCGTACAGGGTGCGGAGGCCGCGTATATACTGATACAGGACTGCTATGACAGGGGAGAGTTCAGCGAGCTTGAAAGCAAGGTGTACGCATTTGCAGATGCCGGTTCGCCTTGGCAGTATTGGCTGGCCAAGTCATTCATTGTCCTTGGGGATGCTTTTGCCGACCAGGGCGAGCTTAGGCAGGCCAGGGCTACATTTGAAAGTATCCTTGACGGATATACTCCTTCGGGTGATGATGACATAAAGGACAATGTCGAATTCAGGATAAGGAAACTGGATGAATTGGCAGAGGCATCTGCGAACTGATCATGTAACGATAAAATTTGAAAGAATGAACAGGTATATATATATGGCTATGGCTGTCCCTGCATTCCTTTGTGGAGGAATGCAGCAGGCCGCTTCCCAGAATCTTGATCCAACAGTAGAGGTTTCAAGGACCTATGTCGCCAAGAAGATGGAGGTCGGTAAATCGGCGCTCCGGATGGCTGTTCCGGACTCGGTGATGAAGTTCGACCTTGATTTTGACTATTCTGTCAATGACAATCCGTATCGCGGGGCGTATGAGTTCCGCCCGTATGTGCTTGACATGAGACCAGAGTCGCAGTCGCTTGACGGCAATACCTTTTTCCTGCGTGCAGGTGCAGGCTATTCGCTTCATCCTACGCTTGACCTTGTGTATTCTCCTAAATTCGGGAAGATCCCGTTTACCATGGGCATTTACGGTACCCACAGGTCATATGTCGGGAATTACAGGGGAGTCCGTGTTGAAGAGAAAATGCAGGGATTGCCAGATGAAGTCTTGCAGTGTGATGTCATGGATGGCGGGTCCTATAGTGGATATAATTCATATACTTCTGCCGGGGTAGAAGGCCGGACTGACTGGAAGACAGGGTATTTCTCATTTGACATCGGATATACAGGCTATGCAGACAAGGATACAATGAGGACCCGTGGGTATGATGCCGTAAGGGCGGACTTCCGGGTCGCATCCAACAGGACCGGGGAGAGGTATTTCTTCTATGATGTGACTGCAAGCTATCGGTTCGGGGAGGACAAGATTGAATTGGACGATAAGCCATATTATTATGATGATTATGGCAATAAACGTGGGGATTTTGAATTGCGCCAATATGTTGCGGAGCATGATTTCTCATTGAAGGCAACATTGGGACCTGTCTTTACGCAGAGGCAGCGGTTTGTGATGGATGTCTTTACGGATATTGCCGCCTATGGCTCGTCTATGGACTCGTTTGTGGGGAGGTTCGGGATAACCCCGAGATACCAGCTCAGGACAGGACGATGGAACTTTGACCTTGGAGTCAAGATTTCCGCCCTTTTCCGTGAAAACAGGCTTGAAGAGCCGTATCTCCTGAACACGACCAGGGGACAATATGTGTATCCAGACCTGGAGATCGGGTTCAATGCCATCCGGGACTATATGAATATCTATCTCAAGGTAGATGGCGGAGATGATATAAACCGCTATTCGGACATGATTGCGAGGAACTGGCATTTCTCGAAGTTCTATGATTCCGCCGGGCACAGGTATGATGCAAATTATCCTGTGCCTCTGCTTGACAATACTGTCGAGCGTGTGAAAGCAGTGCTGGGGTTCAGGGGCAATGTTGCTTCGATGCTCTCATACAGCTTGAGTGGCGGGTATGCCTGCTACAAGAACATGATGTTCGATTCGGCCCTGGCCAGTCCATACATGGTAGTATGGGAAGAGCCTTTCCATGCTGTTTTTTCATCTCCAGTCTCAACTGGGCGCGCGGGATATTCTCCATGCAACATGTATTTTGCCGGGCTTGACCTTGAGTGGCGCTCAAGGGATGTGTCTGCGGATGTCTCATTGCGATACTGCTCGACAGACCTTGAAAAGAGAGAGGCGAAATTGTTTGCCCCTTCTCCGTTTACGGCAGATGCGAACATAGTATATAACTGGAAACGGAGGATCTATGCCGGTGTACACTGCAATGCCGCACTTGCGAGGGAGGGAAGGCTTGCACTTTATGATAATATTGTAACGTATGCCGCCAGGATACCAGGCTATGCCGACCTCGGTGTCTCCCTTGAGTATAGGGTCAACAGGAAATTCTCAGTGTGGCTCTATGGTGGCAACCTTCTGAATATGACCATCCAGCGTGTGCCTTTATATGCCGAGGGCGGGATAAGCGCAACTGGTGGAATTACGCTCAGCCTTTAGTAAATAAGGCCTGTTATGCAGAAAAAATTTCTCAAAAAATTAAAAATTGCTAAATTTGTCCGTTTGTAATTAACAAAAACAATATGAGCGAAAACGAAGTGAAAAACGGCGCGGATAATCAGTATTCCGCGAATAGTATCCAGGTGCTTGAGGGGCTTGAGGCGGTAAGGAAAAGGCCTTCGATGTATATCGGAGATGTCGGGGAGAGGGGATTGCATCACCTTGTGTACGAGGTCGTTGATAATAGTATTGATGAGGCTCTCGCCGGATATTGTACCCATATCGAGGTAACCATCAATGAAGACAATTCCATAACAGTGAAGGATAACGGGCGAGGAATCCCTACCGGAATGCACGAGAAGGAGCATCGTTCTGCACTTGAAGTCGTGCTTACGGTCCTCCATGCCGGAGGTAAGTTCAGCAAGGACAGCTACAAGGTTTCCGGAGGTCTCCATGGTGTGGGTGTATCCTGCGTGAATGCGCTGTCCGACTATCTGAAGGCGGAGATTCACCGTGAGGGGAAGGTCTTCGTGCAGGAATATTCAAAGGGAAAGCCGACCACCCAGGTGAATGTCACCGGTGATGCCGATGATACAGGTACCATTGTCACTTTCCATCCGGATGCTGAGATCTTCACCGTGACGACAATCTATAAATACGATACCCTTGCGGCGCGTCTGCGTGAGCTTGCATACCTTAACAAGGGCATCAGTCTCAGCCTTACCGACAAGAGGGAGCTGATAAAGGACCTTGACGAGGACGGCAAGGAGATAGAGAAATACAGGAACGATGTATTCTACTCAAAGGACGGCCTTAAGGAGTTTGTCGATTATCTGGATGCCGGTGCCGAGAAACTTATCGAGACCCCGATCTGCCTTGAGACGGACAAGATAATCCCGATTGAGGTAGCTCTTCAGTATAACACCGGATTCAGCGAGAAGATATATTCATATGTAAACAATATCAACACCATAGAGGGAGGTACTCACCTGCAGGGATTCAAGATGGGACTGACAAGGACCCTGAAGAGCTATGCCGACAAGAACGGAATGCTTGCAAAGCTGAAGTTCGAGCTTGCTGCAGATGACTTCCGCGAGGGCTTGACAGCAGTAGTGTCCGTGAAGGTTGCTGAGCCTCAGTTTGAGGGCCAGACGAAGACCAAGCTCGGAAACGGGGAGGTCGTGTCTGCTGTCTCCCAGGCCACAGCGGCTGCGCTGGAGGCTTATCTGGAGGAAAATCCGAAGGAGGCCAAGGCCATTGTCGACAAGGTCATCCTTGCCGCCACTGCCCGCCATGCAGCCAGGAAGGCACGCGAGATGGTGCAGAGAAAGACCGTGATGGCAGGAGCCGGAATGCCGGGCAAGCTTGCTGACTGCTCGGAGAGGGATCCGGAAAAATGCGAGATCTTCCTTGTCGAGGGAGATTCCGCAGGCGGTACTGCAAAGCAGGGACGCGACCGTTTCACCCAGGCTATCCTTCCGCTCAGGGGTAAGATCCTGAATGTGGAGAAGGCCATGGACCACAGGGTGTTCGAGAGCGAGGAGATACGTAACATCTATACAGCTCTCGGTGTCACCGTAGGCACAGAGGAGGACAGCAAGGCGCTTAACCTTTCAAAGCTTCGCTACCACAAGGTCATAATCATGACCGATGCCGATGTCGACGGAAGCCACATCGCGACACTTATCCTGACATTCTTCTTCCGCTATATGTTTGACCTTATCCGCAACGGATATGTGTATCTTGCGACTCCGCCTCTCTATCTTGTAAAGAAAGGAAAGGAGGAGATCTACTGCTGGACAGAGGAACAGCGCAAGGAAGCTACGATGAAGCTCGGCAAAGGCTCGGACAAAGGAGTCAACGTGCAGAGGTACAAAGGTCTTGGAGAGATGAGCGATGAGCAGCTCTGGAGCACGACAATGGATCCGGACCGCCGACTTCTCCGCCAGATCACAATTGACAATGCTGCAGAGGCGGAACGTACATTCTCTATGCTGATGGGTGATGATGTGCCGCCACGCCGCGAGTTCATCGAGCAGAATGCCCATTATGCGAATATCGACGCCTGACGGCCGGTAGCACTCCGGCCGGGATGCCGGACAACAGGAAAAAACTAAAATCTAAATATTAAAGATATTATGGATATTTTTGACAGAATTGCAAAGGACTCAGGTGGTCCTATTGGACAATATTTTGAGCAGGCGTTCGGCTATTATATGTATCCGCGCCTTGAGGGAGAGCTCGGACCTCACATGATATTCAACGGAAAGCCGGTGCTTAACTGGAGCCTTAACAACTACCTCGGACTGGCAAACCATCCTGAGGTGCGTAAGGCTGATGCGCAGGGTGCTGCGGACTGGGGACTGGCATATCCGATGGGTGCCAGGATGATGTCTGGACACACACGCTACCATGAGAAGCTGGAGAAGATGTTCGCTGACTTCGAGAAGAAGGAGGATGCTTTCCTCTACAATTTCGGCTACCAGGGAATTGTGTCTACAATCGATGCCTTGACAACCCGCCATGATGTGATTGTCTATGATGCAGAGTGCCATGCATGTCTGCTTGACGGTATCCGCCTCCATATCGGAAGCAAATACAAATATCGCCACAATGATATCGCTGACTGCGACAAGGTCCTTGCAAGGGCTTGTGAGGAGGCAAAGAAGAATGGCGGTGGAGTGCTGCTCATCACTGAGGGAGTATACGGAATGACCGGAGCGCTTGGCAAGCTTGACGAGATCTGTGCATTGAAGAAAAAGTATGATTTCAGGATCATGATTGACGATGCGCACGGTTTCGGACTTCTTGGCGAGCATGGCCGCGGTACATCCGAGCATTTCAATGTGATGGACGAGATTGACCTCTATATCGGTGCGTTTGCAAAGAGTATGGCTTCAATCGGAGGCTTCGTTGCTGGACCAAGGAAGATCATCAACTATCTCCGTGCAAACATGCGCTCACAGATGTATGCGAAGTCGCTCCCTATGCCGCTTGTCATAGGCAACATCAAGAGAATGGAGATCATTGACTCTCCTGAGGGAGATGAGCTCCGTGCAAAATGCTGGAAAATCACCCATGCGATACAGAAAGGATTTACGGACCTGGGCTTGAACATAGGTGAGGCTGAGGCATGTGTAACTCCGGTACATATCCCTGGAACTCCGGCGCAGGCTACCAAGATGGCCAAGGACCTCCGCGAGAACTATGGAGTGTTCTGCTCGATTGTCGTCTATCCTGTAATACCTAAGGGTATGGTCATCTTCAGGATTGTCAGCACGGCCGTCCATACAATGGAGGATGTTGACTATACATTGAAGGCGTTTGCCGACATCAAGAAGAAGCTCGATGCCGGGGAATATGACGGAGACGAAATTGCAGCAATGACAATCAAATAAATTCTATTGCAGTGATTACTTTTAAGGATAAAGTAGTGATTATAACAGGAGCCAGCTCAGGAATTGGGTTGGCTTCTGCCAAATTATTCGCCTCTCTCGGGGCGAAGCTTGCGCTTGCAGCGCGTTCGATAGATAAACTTGAGGAAGAGGCTGGACAGATGGCCGGTGCGGGTGATATCCTGTGCGTGAAGGCCGATGTCTCAGTTGAGGCTGACTGCCGAAACCTTGTCGAGAAGACAGTGGAGAAATTCGGGCGTGTGGATGTGCTTGTCAACAATGCCGGCCTTTCCATGAGGGCGCTCTTCAAGGACCTTGACCTGGGTGTCATAAAGACCCTGATGGATGTGAATTTCTGGGGTACAGTGTATTGTACTAAATATGCACTTCCTTATCTGCTTGAGGCCAAAGGCTCTGTCGTGGGAGTCATATCTATTGCCGGATATGCCGGACTTCCAGGAAGGACAGGGTACTCGTCTTCAAAATATGCAATCAGGGGATTCCTTGACACATTGCGTATCGAACATCTCTATGACGGCCTGCATGTCATGGTGTTCGCTCCAGGCTTTACTGCATCGAATGTACGTAATGCAGCCTTGACTGCAAACGGATCGCAGCAGGGGAAGACTCCGCGCGATGAAGGCAAGATGATGACGGCCGAGAAAGTGGCTGAATATATGGCCAAGGGTATATACAGGCGCAAGCGTGAAGTGATACTGACGCCAATAGGCAAGGCAACAGTGCTTCTGAACAAGCTTTTCCCGAAACTTACAGATAGGCTGGAGTTCAATTATATGGCAAAAGAGCCAGACAGTCCATTCAAGAAAAGATAGCAGTATGAACAACATAACCGGATTTCCACGGAGCTATAAGGTCTATATCCCTCTGGTGATATTCTTTGTGTGCCTGCTTCTGCTTATGCCGAGGAGCGGTAATTTCAAATATGACTACAGGAAAGGTTCGCCATGGATGTATGAGACGCTGATTGCGCAGTTTGATTTCCCTATTCTCAAGACGGCATCCCAGCTTCAGGAGGAGAGGGCGACGGCAGGATCAGGCGTCATACCTTATTATAAGTATTCGGATGATGTAGTTGCTGACAGACTGAGGGCAGTCGATGCCGCAAACCTCGGTGAATACAGCTCCATCAAGCCGGGAATCCGGAAAATCATGTCCGCCATCTATGCAAAGGGTGTGATCTCCGAGCTGGATGAGTCCTCAGCCAACACCCAGGTGATATATATACAGAGGGACAAGAGAGCGATGAAATATCCTGTTTCCGAGGCCTACAAGGTCTCGGAGGCGCGTGCCCGCCTGCTTTCTGAACTCAAGCGGACCGCTCCTCTCCATGACGTGGACTCCATCTGCAGATATGGAGGCATATATGACCTGATTGTCCCGAACCTTGAGTTTGACAAGCAGACCACTGAACTTGTCCATGATGAGGCTGTCAACTATATCTCACCTACATCCGGAGTTGTAAATGCCGGGCAGCTGATAGTCTCCAACGGTGAGATGATTACAGCGGAGATAGAGCAGCTGCTTGACTCCTATAAGGCAGAGTATGACAGCAGTTTCGGCTATAATGGGCCAAAACTGTTTCTCTGGGCAGGGAATGCCCTTCTTTCCTTTCTACTTGTTTCGCTCCTGTTTTTTACGATATATTATTCCAATCCTCTTGTCTTCAATGATTTCAATCGTTACTGCTATGTCGTGATGATTGTCTTCATTGCAGCACTGGTGACTTTCCTTGTAGAGAGGACCGGGCATCATAGGATATACCTGATACCTTTCTCGCTTATAGCGCTTTATCTTGTGGCGTTCTTCAAATGGAAGGTTGTATATCCTGTATATATTGTCTCGCTTCTGCCGCTGCTTATCTTTGTGCATAACGGTATTGAGTTTTTCGTGATGTACCTCGTGGCAGGTGTGGTCACTATATTCTCTTTCCGTTTCTTCAACAAGGGGTGGCTTCAGTTTGTCACGGCGTTTTTTGTGTACCTGTCACTTCTTGTGACATTCTTTACATTCCGGTTCATGGAGGGGATGGACAGCTTCAATGACTACCAGCCTGTGTTCTATATGGGGCTTGGCTCATTGTTCTCAGTCGCGGGGTATCCTCTTATATATCTTTTCGAGAGAGTCTTTGCCCTTGTCTCCAATTCACGTCTCATAGAACTGAGCGACACGAACAACAAGGTCTTGCGTGAACTTGCCCACAAGGCTCCAGGAACATTCCAGCATTCGCTCCAGGTCATGAACATGGCAGATGCGGCAGCCCGCGCCATATATGCAAATGTGCCGCTTGTGCGCTGCGGGGCACTTTACCATGACATCGGGAAGACAATGAATCCGCAGTGCTTCATAGAGAATGAGACAGCAGGCGCGCACTACCACGAGGGACTGACTCCGCTGGAGAGCGCACGTGACATAATAAAGCATGTCCCGGACGGGTATGCAATCGCGGAAAAGGCCGGTCTGCCTGATATAATAAAGGATTTCATCGTTACGCATCATGGTACGACCTGCACGGCCTATTTCTACAATAAGTTCATTGAGTCGGGCGGGGACAGCTCACAGGCGGATGAATTCTATTACAAGGGAAAGAAGCCTTCCACCAAGGAGCAGATCATCCTTATGCTGTGCGATACCCTGGAGGCGGCATCCCGCTCGCTGAAGGATTTCTCCCAGGAGAGCATATCGGAGCTTGTCGAGCGTATCTTCCGCTCGAAGATGCAGGACGGCCAGTTCGAGGATTCCGATATTTCACTGAAGGAGATGAATATACTGAAGAATGTGCTCAAGGAGTATCTGCAGCAGGTCCATCATGCACGGATCGCTTACCCGAAGAGATTGACTAAGACAAGGTGAGGCACTGTAATGTGCTGATTTATAGACTGCAAATCTTGCAGTTGCTATTTCCCGCGGAAATGCTTATATTTGCAGGCTTTTCGCGGGGCTGTCTTTTGGGCGGTCCGGAATGGATGCAAAATAATAAAAACTGATATATCATGGAAATAATTAAAAATGCGATTGACGACCTCAATCTTGAGCTGACCCTTTCTATTGCAAAGGAAGACTATGCAGACAAAAAGAAGAAAAAGCTGAATGACTACAGGAAGAAAGCTGAAATCAAAGGATTCCGTAAAGGTATGGTGCCAGCATCCCTCATTGAGAAGATGTATGGCCAGTCTGCCCTTGTCGATTCAGTGAATGACATCATTTCCGAGTCTCTGAACAGCTATATCAGCGAGAACAAGCTCCGTGTAGTGGGCGAGCCTCTTCCAAGCGAGGACCAGCCTCATGTAGAGTGGACAGACGGAAATGACTTTACTTTCAAGTTTGACATCGCTGTGAATCCTGAGGTCGCTCTTGAGCTTTCAAAGGATGACGAGATCGTCTATTATAACATCAATGTAACTGAGCAGGCAAAGAAGGAGATGAAGGAGAACCTTCTCAAGCAGTACGGTTCACTTGAGGACGGAGAGGCTGCAAAGGAGGATGACTTCATTATAGTTGATTTCGTTCAGGGCGAGACAAGCGTGGAGGGTACATATGTAGCACTCCGCAATGTGGCAGAGCCTGCAAGGGCTTCATTCATCGGGCTTAAGGCTGGAGACTCTATCGATGTGAACGTCAACGAGGCATTCACCAATGAGACAGACAGGGCTTCAATGCTTAAGGTGAACAAGGATGAGCTTGCATCTCTTGACCCTATGTTCAAGATGACAGTGAAGAATGTGAAGACTTTCACTTCTGCTGAGATGAACCAGGATACCTTTGACAAGGTTTTCGGAGAGGGCGTTGTGAACAGTGCAGAGGAGTTTGATGCAAAGGTAGCAGAAAGGCTTGCAGCTGAATATGCCCAGGAGTCAGATTTCCGTTTCTCAAAAGACGCAAAGGACTATCTCCTCAACAAGGCTAACCTCTCTGTTCCGGAGAAATTCCTCAAGAGATGGATCTTTGTTGCAAATGACGGCAAGTATACAATGGAGGAGATCGAGAAGGAGTTCGACATGTTCCTTGTTGACTACCGTTGGCAGCTTGTAAGGAATTTCCTTATGGAGAAATACGGAGTGAAAGTTGAGCAGGAGGACCTTATGGCAAGTGCAAAGGCTTTTGCTGCATACCAGTTCGCAATGTACGGCATGAACAATGTTCCGGATGCACAGCTTGAGGCTTTTGCAAAGAATATCCTTTCACAGGAGAACGAGGGACGCCGTGTATATGAGCAGGTCGAGGACCAGAAGACACTCGCTGCTGTACGCGAAGCCGTTACCCTCAAGAACAAGAAGATTTCTGTAGACAAGTTCCGCGAACTGAAATAGGCTCAGCCTGTTTCGTGTTTCAGGAAAATTTTATCTGATTGGCTTTATGGATAAGGAGTTTGACAAATACGCACGGTCGGAGTTCGGTGTGAGCTCAATGACGATGCATAGGTATCGTTCTATATATGACGCATATATCAATCCGACCATAATCGAGGAAAGAAAGCTCAACGTGGCTTCAATGGATGTTTTCAGCCGTCTTATGATGGACAGGATTATCTTCCTCGGTGTCCCTATCGATGATGATGTCGCCAACATCATACAGGCACAGCTCCTTTTCCTGGCGTCTACAGACAGTTCTGCGGACATATCGATATATCTTAATTCTCCAGGCGGCTCAGTTTCGGCCGGCCTGGGGATTTATGATACGATGCAGCTAGTGGAGCCTGATGTGGCTACAATCTGCACAGGCATGGCAGCCTCAATGGGCGCTGTGCTTCTCTGTGCAGGAGCGGCAGGCAAGCGTTCTGCATTGCCTCATTCAAGGGTGATGATACATCAGCCTCTCGGAGGGGCGCAGGGGCAGGCTGCGGATATCGAGATTGTTGCGAGGGAGATCCTCAAGACGCGCACTGAACTGTATACCATACTCTCTGAGCATACCGGAAAGACAGTTGAGCAGATAGCTGCGGACAGCGACAGGGACTATTGGATGACTTCAGCCGAGGCCAAGGAATATGGCATGATTGACGAAATCCTCGGCAAAAGGAAGAAGTAGAGTTGAGTCTTATTCTTCGCAGGAAAAGGTTGAAAGAGGCGCAGACCTAAATAACAATATATAGATGGCAAAAAAGGATAAGCACGAAGAATATTGCATCTTCTGTGGCCGGACTGAGAGGGATATTCCGCTCCTTCGCGGTATAGATGCATGTATATGTACAGACTGTATACAGAGATGCAATGAATATCTCCATGAATCAGGCCTTCTTGAGGCCCCGAAACATGGAAAGATAGACAAACTGCTCAAGCCAAAGGAAATCCACGGGTGCCTTGACCAGTATGTAATTGGCCAGGAGCGGGCAAAGAAGCTTCTGTCAGTGGCTGTCTATAACCATTACAAGAGGATAAACCATAATATTGACCGTAAGGACGATGACCTGGATATAGAGAAATCAAATATCCTGATGGTCGGTCCAACCGGTACTGGAAAGACCCTTATTGCAAAGACCATTGCCAGGCTGCTGAATGTACCTTTCACCATTGTGGACGCCACAGTGCTGACAGAGGCAGGATATGTTGGAGAAGATGTCGAAAGCATCCTTTCAAGGCTGCTCCAGGAAGCAGACTACGATGTGGAGCTGGCAGAAAGGGGAATAGTCTTTATCGATGAAATAGACAAGATAGCCCGCAAAAGCGACAATCCATCCATTACACGCGATGTCTCGGGAGAGGGAGTGCAGCAGGCAATGCTCAAGCTTCTTGAAGGCAGTGTCGTCAATGTCCCACCTAAAGGCGGACGCAAGCATCCTGAGCAGGAGTTTGTGAAGGTAAACACACAGAACATACTTTTCATTTGCGGAGGAGCATTCGAGGGGATAGAGCGAAGAATCGCCCAGAGGCTCAATACCCAGGTAATCGGTTTCGGTGCTGACAGCCGTGCCAGGATAGACAAGGATAATCTTCTGCAATATGTGGAAGCAGCCGACCTGAGGGCATATGGACTGATACCGGAGATAATCGGACGTCTCCCTGTAATAACCTATCTTGACCATCTTGACAAACCGGCCCTCCTGCGTATCCTGACTGAGCCGAAGAATGCAATCATGCGCCAGTATGAAAGGATGTTCGAACTTGATGGAATCAAGCTGAAGATTGGAAATGGTGTACTTGACCTGATTGTGGATACAGCCATCGAGAATAAGCTCGGAGCACGCGGGCTTCGTTCGATTTGCGAGAAGATTATGACTGATGCGATGTACGAGGCACCGTCATCCGACAAGAAGACTTTCAACCTGACTCTTGACTACGCCAGGAAGAAGCTGAAGGCCGGAGAAGGACAGTAGGCTGGCAAATGGATTTCAAAAGAAGTGTACGGGACTTGACCGATTCTGGTCAGGTCCTTTTCTTGTTGTATCGGGGGCAATGGGGCTTCTGCTGAAGGGGAGCCGTTTGTCTCATAAAGTGCAGGCATGTGGTGCGGATTTCGGGCTTGAGCGGTGAATGATGACTTTTATGGATATAAGATTTTTACTGTAGATGCCTTTTGTGCTGCTTCTTGTCTGCAAATGATTTTCTGACAAGAAGCGGAATGAATAATGGACTATATCTTTCTGACCAATGCCTCGAATTCCTCTTTGGGGCATTTGGCCCAGCTGCGCATTCTGGTTCTGTAGGTGTAGACTGTGGCCGGGGAGCATTTTAGAAAGGCAGCGATTTTTCCGCTCTGGGTGATGCCGATGCGGATTACTGCCAGGATTCTCAGCTCTGTCGTCAGCGCATTTTCCTGTGCCTGGACCAGCTGGTGCTCATCTTGCAGCAGTCCGTTCACCTTTTGGACGAAATCAGGGTATATCCCGAGGAAGATCTCATCGAATATCCTGTAGAACCTGTCGTATTCCCCATACATTTCCTCAGGGGACTTCAGTTGCTTCATCATTGCATCGATTCCCTCATTCTTTGCTGTCTGCCTGAGTCTGCTCCGTATATTTCCTATCTGCTCCAGGTATTCGACTGAAAGGGACATGTAGCGGAAGACATAGTTGTCCTTTATCAGGTTTGAGTCCTGAAGGTTCATATTGCTTTCCTGAAGCATCCTGTTTGTCTTTCTGGATTTGTGTAGCATAAGGCACAGGATGATGCTGAGGATACATATGATGCCTGACATGGACAGTATTATTGCGGATACGGTCTGCCGTTCTTTTCTTGCTGCCTCTTCCAGGACCATGTGCGCCTGGCTTGAGTTGAAGATCCGGGAGCTTATGTTGCCGTCAATTATGTCTGACATGTTCTGGCTTATGTATTTCCGTGCTTTTCTCAACATGCCGTTTTCATGGCACATCATGGCAAGGTCATATAGTGACAGATAGTTCCTGTCAGGTGTCTTGAAGTCGTATTCTGCCGCCCTGGCAAGCCATAGCATGGCCTTGTCCTTTTCTCCTGTCCCTCTGTATATGGCTGCAAGATTGTATGAAATTGATGCCAATGTGTGAAAGTCTGTCTGGGTGCAGTAGAGATCCGATAATATTGCAATTGCCCGCCCTGTCTCGCCTATGTCTCTCAGATGCTGTGCCTTGTATCTGATTCCTTCCATTGAATCCGGAAAATTTGAGATATATTGTGTCCGCAGGCTGCTTAGGCATTCTGAATATGTAAGTTTTTCTGCAGTGGACCTGCTGGCTGATGCAAGGTTGTAGTAGACTGATATTCCTGTGGCGAGATATTCTTTCAGCGTTTCATCGCAATCTTCCGGGCAGCTGCCTATGGCTGAAAATTTTTCGTATGCTGTCCATATGTCGCGCATTGTAAGGCGCATCTGTATCTCGGCAAGGTCTGTAAGGCACCGCTCCCGTTCAGAAGATGCGCAGTCCCGCATGATCCTCAAGTATTTTGATGATGAATCAGCCTGGTAATGCATATATGCCATATACATGCTGTCTGCCATCTCCCATCTGGAGGCGGTTCTTTCTTCTGATGCTTCAAATCTCAGTCTGAGCATTTCTGTCTTACGCATGAATTCATCACGGTATATATGGCGGTTGCTGATAGTCCTGTCAAGACTGTCAATGGCTCTTGAAGTCTCTTTATCCATACAGGACGGCAGTATTGTCATCATGGCTGCCAACAGCAGTATTGCGCATCTGGACATGATTTCTGTTTTTGCCCGCATAGTTAATGAAAATATGCATTTGTTCCAAGTCCGGGACCAGTATGGACACGGTGTTTTTTCTATATCATAGCCGGAAAAATCTTGATTCAAAGAGAGTGGATGAGTCTTACATGTGCTGTTTCACGCGTCTCTATGGCATGTTTTGAAAGATTTTTCTCTTTCTTATTCTATATTCGTCATGATTTATGGCGCAAGACTTGGCAAGTGTGGTAACTTTGCGGAAAACATTTGCATCATGAAAAGGTTGAAAGTGCTGATATGTGCCGTGGTTTCCGGAATCATGTTTTCCGGATGCAGAAATGATGCCGTCTCACAGGCGGAAAAGGTGATTGAAAGGACATTCGGAGCTGTGCCGGCCAATGTAAGGTTTGTGCAGGTGGCATCTCCGGACAGTCTTGATGCATACGCATTGTCTGTTTCCAATGGAGTCCTGACAGTTGAGGGGAATAATGCCGTGTCAATGTGCAAAGGATTTCATGACTATATATTGGAAAACGGTTACGGAGTGGCCTCGTGGACAGGAAACCGTCTGGAGCTTCCTTCAGGTCTTCCAGGCACGGTGCGCCGTGAGGTTGTGTCGCCGTTTGCCGACCGCCTGTATTACAATGTCTGCACGTTCGGATATACGTCGCCTTTCTGGGGATGGAAAGAATGGGAGAAGGAGATTGACTGGATGGCACTGCATGGATTCGACATGCCGCTTGCTCCGATTGCCGGCGAGGCGATTCTTGCAAGAGTGTGGAAAGGGATTGGCCTGTCAGAGGAAGAGATAGATGAATATTTTACAGGTCCCGCACATTTTCCGTGGATGAGGATGGGGAATATGACGGCCGTGGACGGCGGAATGTCGCAGCAGTGGCATAAGAACCAGATAGAGCTGCAGCACAGAATAATAGACAGGATGCGTGCGCTTGGGATGAAGCCTGTCTTTCAGGGGTTTGCCGGATTCGTGCCCAAGGCTGTGAAAGAGCATTACCCTGAAGTGGATATGATGACTACAAAATGGTCCGGCCATGAAAGCTATATGCTTTCACCTGTGGACTCGCTTTTCGGAGTCATCGGCACTGCATTCATCCGTGAATGGGAGAAGGAGTTCGGCAAAGGAGAGTATTATCTCATAGACAGTTTCAATGAATTGGATATTCCTTTCGGGGAAAAAGGATCGCAGGAACGCCATGACAAGCTTCAGCATTATGGCAAGACAATCTATGAGACTTTGGCGGCAGCCTCTCCGGATGCAGTATGGGTGATGCAGGGCTGGATGTTCGGATATAGCCGCGACCAGTGGGACCCTCAGAGCGTAGAGGCACTTTTGAGCGGAGTGCCGGATGACAGAATGATGATCATAGACCTTGCTGTGGACTTCAATAACTATGTATGGAAGAACGGAAACAGCTGGGATAATCTTGACGGGTTCTACGGAAAGCCGTGGATATGGAGCACAGTGCCGAATTTCGGAGGGCGCACTGCTCTGAAAGGTCCTTTGGAGTTTTATCTGAACGGGCATCTTGAGGCCTTGGAGTCGACTTCAAAAGGAAGGCTCACCGGTTTCGGGACATCTCCGGAGGGGGTGGAAAACAATGAAATACTCTATGAACTCATATCTGCTGCAGGGTGGAGCGCGGAAAAGATTAATCTTGACGCTTTTCTGGAGTCTTACAGTAAGGCCCGCTATGGGGCTGCTGACCCTGCATTTGTGGAGTTCTGGAACGAATTGAGAAAGTCTGTCTATTGTAACTTTACAAACAATGCACGTTTCCTGTGGCAGCAGAGGCCGGCATACCATAGGGGAGAGACGATGAATATAAATGAGCACTATTATGCGGGCATTGAATCGTTTCTTTCCGTTGCGGACAAATATGCTGACAACGAACTGTATGTGATTGATGCTGTGCAATATGCTGCTTTGTATGTGGCTGCAAAGGCAGATGAGGTGCTAAAGGCTGCAAACTGGGCCGTAGTGGCGGGAGATATGGAAAAGGCCGCTGCGCTTAAGGAACTCCTGCTCAGGATGCTTGGCGAGATTGACATGCTTCTGGAATCTCATCCTGTGCTTAGGCTTCAGAGATGGCTGGACATGTCTGCTGAAAGGGCGTCATCTCCAGAAGAGGCAGCTGCATTTGCCAAGGAAGTCAAGCGTCTGGTGTCCACATGGTCGGGGCCGAACCTCAAAGACTATTCGGCAAGGGTATGGTCCGGACTGATACGGGATTACTATATACCGCGTCTTGATGCGTATTTCACAGAAGCTGTGCAGGGAGGATATGCAGATCTTGTCAGCATTGACAACGGATTCCATTATGGTACAGGATATGGGACATCGGCAGACTGGTGTCCGGAAGAGGAGAGCCTGTTGTCGGATGGTGTTGAGTTCGACGACCCTCTTGCAGCTGCATGCCGGCTTGTCGGCAGGTATTCCACGATTGTATATGAGGACGGAAGTTCGTCAATTCCGGATGCGGTAGACGGGCGGATTGAGTCCTGGAATAAATATGCTCCGGATAATGAAGCCGGATTCTGGTGCCCCCAGGACTTCGCCGGCAAGTCAAGAAAAAGACTTTATCTGACAATTATGGCTGATGATTATGCAGATATGAATGGTTTGAAATTCAGTAATATCCGTGGAGAAAAGGCCAGGATTGCAAAAATTGAGTTCAAGTCTGGACCGAATTGGCTGGGGACTGTTATTCCTCAGTACGGCACGGCTGACGGAAAAGGCTGTGTGACAGTTCCGCACAAAGGCCCTGGTTCTGCGGCTGGATTGGAAAGGGAAGTCGCTGTATATGTCACCATTGAGGGAGGCCCGCAGACCTGGGGTATGATATCGCTCTATTAGGGCATCAAATGGAGCGGCTGAGAGCAATATTTCATTTCCGTGAAATTCCGTGGGAAACTTTTACGCGGCTTGTTTCTGGAGCTGGGTTGTGTACGCTTACATTCTTCCGAATGTCCTAAAGTTGCCGATTTCTGTATTCCACTGGAGTCATTCCCGTGGATTTCTTGAACATTCTTGTGAAATGCTGCGGGTACTGGAAGCCAAGCTCGTATGCAATGCCTGAAATTGAAAGTGAAGGATTTATGACGCGTTCTTTCGCAATGTCCATAATTCTCGCCTGGATATGCTCCTGTGCTGTCCTTCCTGTCTCTTTCTTGATGAGGTCTCCGAAGTAATTGGGTGACAGGCACAGTTCCCCTGCACACCATTTGACTGACGGAAGCCCTTCCTGCTGTGCCCTGCCGCTGGTGAAATAATTGTCTAAAAGTGTCTCGAAACGGCTGAGTATGTCCATGTTGACATTCTGGCGCGTGATGAACTGACGCTCATAGAACCGAAGACAATAGTCAAGCAGCAGTTCGATGTTGGTTGAAATCAGCCTGCGGCTCATCCTGTCTATGTCATGTTCAAGCTCATGCTGTATCTTCTGCAGACAGTCTACAAAGATTTCACGCTCTTTCTGCGACAGATGCAGGGCTTCGTTGTTCTCGTATGAGAAATATGAATATTCCTTTATGTGACTGCCGAGCGAAGTGCCCCTTATGAGGTCCGGATGGAAGCACAATGCCCATCCTTTTGGTTGGAAAACTTCTCCGTTGTCTTCAATGCCGATTACCTGTCCGGGTGCAAGGCATACGACCGTACCTTTCTGATAGTCGTACTTCTGCCTGCCGTACAGAATGTCTCCGCATTTGACTTCCTTAAGGAATATGGCGTAGAATCCGAATATGTGCCGCTGGTGTCTGAGCGGCTGTGCCTTGGACAGGTCTATTACGCTTACTGACGGGTGCAGAGTCTCGACACCGAGGATTTCGTTGTATTCGGCAATGCTCTCAATGTTCATGATTTTCTTGTCCATGCCATTATTCTTTAAAAATGAATTTATTGGCCTCTTCTCTGCAGCGTTTATGGCTGCCGTACAGGAGACCTCCTTTCCCGGATGCAAATGTATTCTTTTTTATCTGCTTATCTGTTATCTGTGCCGCGAAAACCGTAATTTTGGTAATTCTATCCGTAATATGTCTAAATTTGTGTTTCGCGTTATGATATATCTTTGCAATCAATTGATAATGTGATGCGGGGATGCATTGTCATCGGCTTTACGTAGGTAATGCGTATCTGTTCGGACGGACTGTGATTCCTGCTTTATGCCAGATCCGGCAGGCAAGGCATGCTGGTCGGTAATAATAAATTACAGCTATGGAAGAAATAAGAATTGATTGCTCACGCCAGAGCGCAGAAGAACTTAAACTTGCAAAGGAGCAGGCACAGCTGCTTTTCAGACTGAACCATACAATGCCGATGACGGAGGAATATGATATGTTGCTCCACAGGCTTTTTCCAGACATTGGGGAAGGAAGCATCGTGAATGCACCTCTGACAGTGGTACGTGCGCACAATGTCAAGATAGGGAAGCGCGTAATCATAATGAACGGATGTCTGATGATGTCCGCCGGAGGCATTGCAATTGATGATGATGTCCAGATTGCCGCCAATGTGCAGCTTATATCCAACAATCATGACCTTGACAACAGGATGGTGATTGCATGCAGGCCTGTGCATATCTGCCGCGGGGCGTGGATTGGTGCAGGAGCTACAATACTTCCGGGAGTTACGGTGGGGGAGAACAGTGTCGTGGGGGCAGGAAGCGTTGTGACACGCGATGTCGAACCTGATACCATTGTTGCTGGAAATCCTGCCAGAGTGGTGCGCAGAATCGTGCCTGGAGAGAGCAGATAGCTAACCCGTTCTGCAGACCTTTGGGACTGACGGTGTTTTCATGTGCGGGAAAAACTTGGAAAATTATTAAATCGTAAAAAATAAATTATGTCAAAGAATGTTCTGATATTGTCAGGAAGTCCCCGCCGCGGAGGAAATTCTGATCTCTTGTGCGATCAGTTTATGAAGGGTGCGGCAGAGTCCGGCAATAATGTTGAGAAAATCAATGTTTCTTCAAAAAAGATCGGTTATTGTCTTGCATGTTATTACTGCAGGGACCATCATGGGGCCTGTGCAATAAAGGATGACATGGGTGAGATTCTTGAGAAGATGCTTGCGGCTGATGTCATAGTCATGGCTTCACCGGTGTATTTCTATTCTGTGGACGCCCAGCTCAAGGCTTTGATTGACCGTTCGGTAGCGCGTTGGCTGGAGTTCCGGGACAAGGAGTTCTATTATATCATGACGGCTGCCGAAGATTCTGCAGACGTTATGGACTGCACTCTGGAATGTTTCAGAGGCTTTGCGCGTTGTCTTGAAGGCTCTGTAGAAAAAGGAGTGATATATGGTAAGGGCGTATATGAAAAGGGGGAAATACTCGGCCATCCTGCCATGGAGCAGGCCTATGAAATGGGGAGGAACTGTTAATTGTCAGGATGTATGATGCGCTTGTCATTTATTATAGTGTCACTGCTCCTTTGGATGGGAGGACCGGCATATGCAGAAGAAAACAATATATCGGAGGATAATGCAATGTATAAAGGAAAAAAAGTGCTCGTCGCGTTTTTCTCACATACCGGGGAAAACTATGGCGTCGGCAATATCGAAAAGGGCAATACGCATATCATTGCAGAGATGATAGCGGAGGCTGCGGGAGGCGACATATTTGAGATTGTGCCTGTCAATGCCTACCCGAAGACTTATAATGCATGCGTGGAAGCTGCGAGAAAGGAGAAAGACAGCTCTGCCCGTCCGGCAGTCATGCATGACATTGATGTTGAGGAATATGATATCGTGTTTCTCGGCTATCCGAACTGGTGGGGTGACATGCCCATGCCGGTCTATACTTTTATAGAAAAGCATTCATGGAGCGGCAAGATGGTCGTGCCTTTCTGCACCCATGAAGGCAGCGGACTCTCACGTACGGAGAAATATGTCGCGGATGCATGCAAAGGGGCGCAGGTCGGGAAAGGGCTTGCCGTCAGGGGGACAACTGCCCAAAATTCACGTGAACAGGCTAAGAAGACTGTGTTGTCTTGGCTTTCCGGACTCTCTTTCTGAACCTTTCGATTAAGCCGAGCGCAATCAAGTTCACTGGAATTGCCGAGGCGTGAGAAAGCTGCGTGTAAACGAACTTAAGATCAATGAATTATGAATAAATTTTTAGGAATGGTACTGCTTCTGTCTATGCTTTTGACGGCAGGATGCGGCAATGCCCGCAATTCGCGGAAAAAGATTGATGTTGGGCCTGCCGGTGACGAAAGGGCAAAAGTGTATTTTTTCAAGGAGATTTCACCGGAGAATTTAGTGAGGATATATGAGGCTCTCGGACGTGAGGCGTCAGGGAAAGTGGCGATGAAGCTCTCGACCGGAGAGCCCGGAGGCCATAATTTTCTCCAGCCGGAACTTATCGGTACGCTTGTGCAGAAAGTCGGAGGTACAATTGTGGAGTGCAATACTGCATATGGCGGAGGCCGTGCCAATACCGAGGCGCATCTGAAAGCGGCCGCCGACCATGGATTCACATCGATTGCGCAAGTTGACATTATGGATGCTGACGGTGAGGCCGAGCTTCCCGTCAATGGCGGCAGGCATTTGGCCAAGGATATAGTCGGCTCGCATTATCTTGACTATGAGTTCACTATAATTCTTTCGCATTTCAAGGGGCATGCGATGGGCGGCTTCGGCGGTGCGATAAAGAATATGTCGATAGGCATAGCTTCTTCAGGAGGGAAGGCTTATATACATACTGCCGGAAAGACTTCAGATCCAGGGCAGCTGTGGCAGAATCTGCCGGAACAGGATGACTTCCTAGAATCAATGGCAGAGGCTGCAAAGGCTGTTGCTGACCATTGCGGTGACCGCATCCTCTACATAAGTGTAGCAAACAACCTTTCCGTGGACTGTGACTGTGATTCAAATCCAGCTGACCCTCAGATGGGTGATATAGGCATTCTTGCATCTCTTGATCCTGTTGCCCTTGACAAAGCCTGCACTGACCTTGTGCGCGCTTCTGAGGACCATGGCAAAATCCATCTGATTGAGCGTATAGATTCGCGCCACGGAATGCACACTCTGGATTATGCTGCATCTATAGGGCTCGGCAGCCTGGAGTATGACCTGGTGTGTCTGGACTGAGGACTTCCGGCATGGTGAAGGCCTGAAGAGCACTTCCGGACATAAGTATCTGAAATTTCAAGGGCGGGTTGGGCGATGTCTCAGCCGGCCTTTTTCTGTTGCTGCCCTATGCTCTGGTTCGATGCTGGCATATATGCATGGGGAAAGAAGATGGCTTGCTTGTGGGCGGGTATCCTGAAAAATTTGCAGACAAAGATAACTCTTGTTATTTTGCAGCGGATTTCAGAATGTTGGCGCGACATGTACTGTGTGCGGAATCGCTGTAGCTAATCTTTGCATGAAGGTTCTGCAGGAGAGGCATTGCTGGAGTACTAAAAGGTGATTATTGATTTATAAGATATTTATGGAAAAGGTCCTGGAATTTCTCCGAGAACTGGAGCAGAACAACAACAAGGCATGGTTTGACAGCCACAAAAAGCAGTATCAGGAAGCGAAAGCTGACTTTAATTCTCTTGTGGTGAGGTTGATAGAGGGGGTGTCGGCATTTGACCCCACAATAAGGGGGCTGGGAGTGAATGACTGTACCTACCGCATCAACAAGGATATGAGGTTCTCAAAGGACAAACTGCCGTACAAGACGCATTTCGGGGCTTTCATTGCCAGGGGAGGCAAGAAATCAGGATACAGCGGATATTATTTCCATATCGGGACGGGTTCAGGAGATTCCTATCCATGCAATCATCTGCTGGCGTCCGGCAATTATTTTACAGAACCGAAGGTCCTTAAGATTCTCCGTGAGGACATTGAGCTTGGAGGAGGGGATTTCGATGACATTGTCAGAAACAAGGTTGACGGGAGGATGGTTCTTGACAGCAGTCCGGCCCTGAAAAAAGTACCGGCCGGCTTCCCGCAGGATTCACCGTATGCTGGATATCTGAAACTGAAGAATTTCTGTCTGTCATATTGTTTTGATGACACGTTGCTTCTTGCTCCCGACATGCCGGAGACTGTCCTGGAAATCTTCAGAAGCACCAGGCCTTTCATCGACTATATAAACCGTGCAGTCGAGTTCAGCAGGGAAGAATGCTGCGGCTGCCTGCCGGAGCTTTAGGGGGAGCCTTTCACCTGTGGCCTTTCAAGGGCATGTCTTGGAGTATGTTTGAAGTACGCTTGGAGAATGTCCTTGAGAGTGTCTGGAGTATGTCCTGAGTTATGTCCTTGAGATATCTCCTTGAGTGAGTCTTGAGTATGTATGAAGCTGAGGTGCAGTGCCTGGTTTTCATGCCTGCGGCCTCTATATCTTTTGCTTGCATCTGTTGCATATACTGCCCATGTTGCATATATGTCAATTTTTTTGCACTTTCCCGCATTTGGGCTATATTTGTGCTGGAGTACATATAAAAGTCTTGGTTTTGGCAAAAACTCACAAGCAGTTTGATGTTTTTGTTCTCAACTTTGGTTATATTTGTCCCTGCGGAAATATATACGCTTGCGTTTCGCGCAAAGTTCTTTCGCTTTGTTCGAATAACTTCGTTAATTGACAAGCGGGCTTGGCGTTTACTTTTAATTTTTTGCTATATTTGCACCATGATTTGACAAGACAGACATATTAAATATTAATGCAACAATCTCACCGCCCGGAAGGGCACTTATGGGATTGTTGTATTTTTTTGTGTAGCTCTTTGACATAATATTTTCTTCCGCAAAAAGTGCAACACTCCGATTAAGATGGTGATAATGTTGGTAATGATGCCAAAAGTAGTTGGTAAAAGTATATATAAATAATTAAAATAT
>CAMXAU010000039.1 GCA_947179325.1 uncultured Bacteroidales bacterium
GGTCGCCGGCAGAAGCAAAGCGGATGCCGCTGTCCCCTGGGGGTGCAGGGGGATATATTGAGATATGGTGTAACGGTAGCACAAGAGATTTTGGTTCTCTTTGTAGAGGTTCGAATCCTCTTATCTCAACGAGTTTAGTAGTGTAATAGAAATCAGGCCGGCATAGGGTCGACCTAAACAAGACGTTTATTTTTAAAATAGTAGCCATGAAAGGGGTTTACATCTTTTTAGCCGACGGTTTCGAGGAAACCGAGGCCCTCACAACAGTAGACATGCTCCGCAGAGGCAGCATTGATGTCAAAATCGTTTCAAACACAGACGAAAGATCAGCAAAAAGTTCGCACAAGATTCACGTCATGACAGACATGACATTCAGCGAATTTCTCTCCACAGTACAGCTTGACGGCACAACAGACAAGGACTTCATGATATTCCCTGGCGGAATGCCCGGTTCCACAAACCTCGCCTCCAATGAGAAGCTAATGGCCCTGATGCTCAAGCACTATAACGAAGGCGGAAGCGTAGCGGCAATATGCGCTGCTCCAAGCGTAGTCCTGAGCAAGCTCCCAGGTCTTGAAGGCAAGACAATGACATGCTATGACGGATTCGAGCCAGCCCTTGAAGAAAAAGGCGTAAGCCACACCAAGGACGGAGTAGCCAAAGATGACAGAATCATTACAGGAAGAGGCGCAGGCCATACCATCGCTTTCGGCCTCAAGATTCTTGCCCATATAAGCGGACAGGCAGCAGCAGACACTGTAGCCAAAAGCATAATGCTCTAACTGCTTAACATATCATATGAAACAGCATGGCGACTAAAGGTAATTTAGTCGCCATGCTGTTTTATTATAATCACCAGGAAATGGATATTAGGAGAATGGACGTTCCTGCAAAAGTATGGGACCGATCGGAGTCAACCGAAATCATGAAATGATACCAGCTGCAGAAATGCGGAATCTCACCGAGAAAATCCTGTACTTGATAGCTGAGCTGAAAATCCATGCTGATAAGTATCTGTCAATGTATGGATTTTTGGGAGGGATAGACTTTTCTGCATGTAGGTGGGTATTGTCAATATATATTAAAAAAAACGGCCCGGGACAGTGTTCTGCGCATGGATGCCATTTGTCTTGGATTGCAGAGCGGTCCGGATCAGGTTTCGCCAGCAAAATTTCACAGCCAGATTCCGCGAACCCGACTCCAGCAACCCGATTCCGGCGAAATTCCCCTCTATCTTTCACTCTCCATCTCTCTCGCCCCTCACTTCCTCTCTCCTGTCCTTGACTTCTTTGACAGGGGCATCCTCTGCCACGAGCTATCGATGTTCCACGACTCCGGTATGGTGATGGGGGATTGGAGAAGCTGATGGCCAGCGTCAAGGCGGCCGGCAGGAGTCTGAAAGGCGCGCTGCACCGCTTGAGCTATGGCGCGCTGCTCCACCTGCGGACTATGGCGCGCTTCTCCACTCAGGCCATGCCACGCTGTACAAGGCCGGGACCGTGGTAACACTTATCGCCCCACTGATATCTCAAGTTCACCCGGAGCAACAGGGGCGGGCGGAGCATGTCGAACCGAAAGAATTCTGTCCACGGAAAGAGTTCTATTGTGTGGACATGCGACGTGATCCGAGTGTTTCGGCCACGAACAGGGCTTCATTGTGTGGACATGTGGCGTGATTCGAGTGTTTCGGCCACGGAAAGGGCTTCATTGTGTGGACGAGTGACGTGATCCGAATATTCCGGCCACAAATAGGCTCCCATTTTGTGGACAGGGAACTGCTATGACAATGACAACAGCGCCATCGAGTGCTTCTTCAGCAACCTGAAGACCGGGACAGGCAACCTTGGGCAGTTCGGGAGCGTGCAGGAGCTTGTACCACAGACTCTCTAATCCCGGTGGGTAGCCAATCCTGTGAATCTTAAATGTCAGTTAAATGAAAGCACCGCCTTGGATATCCGTGTGACAACAATCTGGTATGAGCACGCTTAATCAGTGCATTCCATATGGCATTCATTACTCCAATATCCAGAAATCTTAAACAAGAGATTCGCCAATGCTTCTGCCGGGGCGTCCAGCGCAAAGATAGAATACTTCATGGCACATTTCAGAGGTATGGCCGATATCAAATACTTTGTGCTGGACCTTTCCAGTATATATGCTTGGACTTTTCCATGTAAACCTAAATGCGCAAAATATAATTACTTACCTATAAACACGTTATGCAATGACGGGTGCCAGAACCCCGACACCCGTCATTGCATAAATGATTGAATAAATGCCACTTATATTTTACGGACCAACACACCTCCTGTTCAGCTCTTCCGACATATACGCGTAGACACCGGGGAGTGCAGGTAAACCGAAAAGGACCAGCAGGAACCCATGGGGAAGCAGGCGGACTACCTTATCACCACACGGTCGATTCTCCTTGGGACTGAAGTGAAGACTTCATATGGTATTGTACCAAGAAGAGATGCTATCTCGGAAGCAGTTGGATTCTCGCCAAAAATCGTGACGGTATCCCCTACCTCGGCCTGGACTCCTGTTATGTCAAGCATACACATGTCCATGCAGATATTTCCTATCGTAGGGACACGATGACCGTTCAGCATAAAAGAGCAATGCCCGTTCCCGAGCCTGCGGTCAATACCGTCAGCATATCCCACAGGAATTGTTGCGATAACGGTGCCTTCCGGTGCGATATGCCCGAGACGGCCATATCCTATAGTCCCGTCTTCCGGTGAGAGTGTCTTGATCTGCAATATCTTGCACTTGAACGAAGCGACTGGGGCAAGCTCTGTCCCAGGAATTGCGCTTATGCCGTATATGCCGATTCCAAGGCGGACCATATCGAACTGGTATTCAGGAAACCTCTCAATACCTGCAGAATTAAGCACATGATACATAGGTCTGTAGCCAATGCCGTCTGAAATAATGCCGGCGTTTCTCCTGAACATGGCGATCTGCCCCAATGTAAAGTCATCGCTGTCCGGATCTTCTGAAGCGGCAAGATGCGAGAAGACTGATTTGACCATGACATTTCGGCAGTCTGACAGATAGGCAAGCAATTCATCAAGCTCAGATGACATGAAACCAAGACGGTGCATGCCTGTATCAAGCTTCAGATGTATCGGATAATTCTCTATATTCCTGGATTTCAAGACTTCACAGAAAGCCTTGAGGGTATACATGTTCGGTATGCTCGGCTCAAGCGAGCTGCTGATTATCTCCTCGAAATAGTCTGTCCCGGCTGTCAGGACCATGATGGGCAGAGAAACTCCCCCACGCCTTAGCTCCATACCCTCAACAGGGTATGCCACAGCAAGATAATCAGCTCCTGCATTCTCCATCATTGACGCGAATTCAAGTGCACCGTGCCCATACGCATTGGCCTTGACGAGGACAAGCAGCTTTGTCCCCTGAGCAAGTTTCCCCCTGAAATATCTATAATTCCCAAGACAATTTGTCAGATTTATCTCCAGTCTTGAGAAATCATTTTCCTTTAGCATCTTTGTTGTATATTTGCGCAAACGGCTGCAAAGATACCGATAATATTAGAAAGTATCTTAGAACATGTTTTGATTTTTTCAAAAAGTATTATTTCATTTTTATACACCATGAATATCTGGATTATATTTATTGCAGTGATGGTTCTGAGCATGATTGTACAGAACACGCTAAAAAGCAGATTCAACAAATACTCAAAGGTCCCGACAGCAAACGGCATGTCCGGAGCGGAGGTTGCGATGAAGATGCTTAACGACAATGGGATATATGACGTAAAGGTCATCCCGACAAGAGGAATGCTCACAGACCATTTCAATCCTCAGACAAAGACCGTGGCACTCAGCGAGGCCGTATATTCAAGCAGGTCTGTCGCTGCTGCCGCTGTTGCCGCGCACGAGTGCGGACATGCTGTCCAGCACGCCACAGGATACGCCCCGTTGCGTATGCGCTCTGCGCTTGTACCTGTAGTATCGTTCGCCTCCAGCATTGTACAATGGATTATACTGCTCGGGATAATTGTAATAAACTCATTCCCGGCACTGCTCTGGTTCGGCATCGCCCTCTTTGCAATGACCACTCTGTTCAGCTTCATCACGCTTCCGGTGGAGATAAATGCCAGCAGGCGTGCTGTTGCATGGCTGCCACAGGCCGGGATCACTACTCCACAGACACAGCCGATGGCAATCGATGCATTGAAATGGGCTGCATATACATATGTCATTGCAGCAATCGGATCGCTTGCTACCCTTCTATACTATATAAGTATTGCCTCCAGGCGCAATTAGAACAAGGTAGGATGATTGTCGTTAAGCTCTGAAAGGATCTTCTCCATGATGGCTTCACGGAAAAGCACAGCCTTGGTCCTGACATTGAACCGGCTGCAGTATTCGGATATTGCAGACATTTCACTGTCATTAAGATAGATGACCTGACGATGCCTCCTCACAAGGGAGGCTTTCTGTTTTTTCAGGTATTCGGGATCCACATGGACGGATTTCTTTTTCTTGGCCAAAGCTTACTGTTTTTACGATACGGTTTCAACTGCCTGTCAATAGTTTCCAATGTATAAATATCAGGACAGGCCCAAAAATTTCGACAAAGTTAGCAATTTATTGATATTTATGCTTACCTTTGCGCCCATTATGAGAAAAACAGGTGAAATATCAGCATCATGCATCTATATGTGGGCCGTCCGGCACCACGCTGATCTCGCCTATTCCCTAGTCCGACTTTAGGAGGGTAACTAAAGGATCCCCTCCATACTCCCTCGACAGAATGTAATGAGGATTATTCCGATTGCAATTGACAATCAAGGTTTGTCTTGCCATTAGGGACTTTATGTATATCTACCGACAGGCTGCCTTTGAGGATGATATCCGGAAAATACGCAGTGCTCCACTGCATCAAAAGGATAAACAGACATTTAACAATACTATATTCAGAAATGGAAATTGAAGTAATGGTGGCTGACGAAAGCCATTACCGCTATGCCCAGGAAATATGCGATGAGGTCTATATCTCCGCCCAGGAAAGAGGTACGGGCATAGCAAAGAGGACTCCCGAATATATCATCGGGAAGATGCAGGCCGGGAAGGCTGTCATAGCGATATCTGAAGACGGCAGGTTCGCCGGATTCTCCTACATTGAATCATGGGGAGGAAAGCAGTATGTGGCAAACTCCGGACTGATAGTGGCGCATCCGTTCCGCGGCTTCGGGCTTGCCAAGAGAATAAAGGAGAGGATTTTCCGCCTTTCACACGAACTTTTCCCTGAAGCCAAGATATTCAGCATCACCACTGGAGCGGCAGTCATGAAGATGAACTACGAATTCGGTTTCAGGCCAGTGCCGTTCTCCGAGCTGACAGACGATCCGGAATTCTGGAAAGGATGCCAGGGATGCAGGAATTTCCCTATACTTGAAAAGAACAGCTACAGAATGTGCCTATGCACCGGACTTCTATATGATCCAAAGGAGCACATACAGGTACAGCCGATAGATTTCGGAAAGGCGCAATAGATGCCCAGGCCGGCTGCACAAAGCAGACAGGCCGGCACATAGACTCACTTACAGACTAATATAAAATCAAGACAATAACACCATGAACAACAAAGTCGTACTTGCCTTCAGCGGCGGACTGGACACCTCTTTCTGTGTCCCTTACCTGAAAAATGAAAAAGGGCTTGAAGTCCATACAGTAATGGTCAACACCGGGGGATTCTCCGATGAAGAGGTTAAAAGCATCGAGGAGCGTGCGCTTACCCTCGGGGCGGCATCACACAAGACAATAGACGCCTCCCAGACTT
The DNA here is from genome assembly GCA_947179325.1 of uncultured Bacteroidales bacterium. GTDB lineage: Bacteria > Bacteroidota > Bacteroidia > Bacteroidales > UBA932 > Cryptobacteroides. The sequence continues at coordinate 5,812 of CAMXAU010000039.1, forward strand.
ATTACAGGAAAGGTCTGAAATATCTTATTTTCGGAAATATACTGAAAAACAACACCTATCCGCTTTCTGTAAGTTCAGAGCGTGTATTCCAGGCCCTTGAAGTGCTCAGGCATGTAAAGGAGGTCGGAGCCGCATATGTTGCACACGGAAGCACCGGAGCAGGAAATGACCAGGTGAGATTCGACATAGTATTCGAGATACTTGCACCTGAAGTACAGATACTTGCGCCTATACGCGAACTATGCATCTCACGCCAGGAGGAAATCGACTATCTGCAGGAGCATGGTTTCGCGTTTTCATGGAAAAAAGCGAAATATTCAATCAACCAGGGCCTGTGGGGCACAAGCGTCGGAGGAGTTGAGACCCTTTCATCAGACGGTTACCTCCCGGAGGAGGCATACCCTGTCCAGGTGACAAAGAAAGGTACAGAGCATATCAGGATAGGATTCGTCAAAGGCGAGCCTGTAAGCCTGAACGGGCAGGAGATGGATCCGGTAGAGCTGATAAAGGAACTGCACAGCATTGCTGCGCCATATGGCATCGGACGTGACATCCATGTAGGAGACACAATAATAGGCATCAAGGGACGTGTTGCCTTCGAGGCTGCTGCACCGCTCATCATCATCAAGGCACACCATCTTCTTGAGAAACACACCCTCACAAAAGGACAGCTGTACTGGAAAGACATGATTTCAGGATGGTACGGCCAGCAGATGCACGAGGCCATGTACCTTGACCCTGTAATGAGGGACATGGAGGCGATGTTCGAAAGCATGGAAGAGAAAGTTACAGGTGAAGTAGAGATTGCGCTCATGCCTTACCACTTCTCTGTACTCGGATGCAAGACCGGGCATGACCTGATGAGTTCAAAGTTCGGTTCATACGGGGAAATCAACAAATCGTATACAGGACAGGATGTTGTAGGCTTCACAAAGGTAACTGCAAATCCTCTCAAGATTTTCTACAGTGTAAACGGTGAAAACGCCGAAGATGTCATAAGCAAGTAATCATGATAAGAGCAGCGATAGCAGGAGCGACCGGATATACCGGCGGAGAATTGCTGAGGATTCTCCTGAACCACCCTGAAGTGCAGGTCGTGGCAGCGACAACAACATCATCGGAAGGGACTCCGGTCTCTTCCGTCCACCGCGACCTGTACGGGGAGACGGAGCTGGCATTCGGCACTGACCTGAATGACCCGGATGTACTTTTCCTGTGCCTTGGGCACGGCATCTCAAGAGAATTCCTTGACACGCATGAAATATCCCCTTCATGCCGTATCATTGACCTCGGGAACGACTTCCGTCTTGACGGGAACTATAATGGGAGGAATTTCGTCTACGGGCTATGCGAATGTGCTAAGGAAGAAATCAAGAAGGCGCACGACATAGCCAACCCTGGCTGCTTTGCCACCGCTATCCAGATAGCACTGCTGCCTCTTGCAGCAAACGGACTCATCAATGACGAAATCCATGTCACAGCCATCACTGGCAGCACCGGAGCAGGAAAGAAGCCGGGAGAGACAACACATTTCAGCTACAGGGACAACAATCTCTCCATATATAAGCTGTTTACACACCAGCACCTTGGCGAAATCCGCCAGAATATCGGAAAGATTATGGCCAATGGAGAGCAGTCTGCATCATCTGCCGGAGCGGATGTCCCGGCCGTGAATTTTGTCCCGTTCCGTGGCGACTTCACACGGGGCATATTCGCAAGCGTGTATACCCGTGCGGCTGAGGGCATGGATACAGAGGCATACCAGCAGCTGTACAATGACTACTATGCCGGCTCCCCGTTTGTGTTCCATTCAAAGGAGCCTGTCTCGCTGAAAGAAGTTGTCAACACTAACAAAGGCCTGCTCCATGCAGAAATCCATGACGGATATATACATATAAGTTCAGTCATTGACAACCTTGTCAAAGGTGCCGCAGGGCAGGCGGTCCAGAACATGAATCTCATGTTTGGACTTGACGAGACGGCAGGACTCAGGCTTAAGCCATCTGCATTCTGATGCAAGACAAGATGATACAGAAAGACATTAACGCAGACAATAAAGTCAACTAAAACGAAATGGAATTATTCAAGACATATAAGCTCTGGGACATTGAGCCTGTAAAAGGGCTTGGCACAACACTTTGGGATAAAGATGGCCAAGAATACACAGACCTCTACGGAGGACATGCCGTAATTTCAATAGGCCACTGCCATCCGCATTATACAGAAATGCTCACGGAACAGCTGGCAAAGCTCGGATTCTACTCCAACGCAGTGCAGAATTCACTACAGCAAGAGCTTGCACATAGGCTCGGGAAGATATCCGGCTATGATGACTACGCCCTGTTCCTCTGCAATTCGGGAGCAGAAGCCAACGAGAATGCGATAAAGCTGGCTTCTTTCCACACGGGCAAGAGCAAGATCCTTGCATTCGGGAAAGCCTTCCACGGAAGGACATCCGGAGCAGTTTCCGCAACGGACAACCCTAAGATAAGGGCACCGTTCAATGTGACAGGCAATGTGGAGTTCGTGCAGCTGAACGACATTGAAGCCGTTGAAAAGGAGCTGTCCACAGGACTTTATGCCGGGGTTATAATCGAGGGCATCCAGGGAGTTGCCGGAATATACGAGCCTGCAGACGGGTTCCTCAGGGAACTTCGCGCCATGTGCGACAGATACGGCGCGGTGCTTATCCTTGACGAGATACAGTCCGGATATGGAAGGACAGGAAAATTCTTTGCACACCAGTTCTCCGGAATAAAGGCAGACATAGTGACAACAGCAAAGGGAATGGCCAACGGCTTCCCTATAGGAGGAGTCCTGATTTCACCTGACATCAAGCCATCCTATGGAATGCTCGGGACCACATTCGGCGGAAACCACCTTGCATGTACCGCCGCCCTTGCAGTCCTGGACGTAATTGAGAACGAGCACCTTGTGGAGAATGCAGCCAGAATCGGCGAATATTTCCGCAGAGAATTCTGCCAATGCGGGGAAAACGCAGAAAGCCTTGACAAGGCCATAAAGGAATACAGGGGAAAAGGCCTGATGATAGGACTTGAGCTGAAAGATGAATACATCGGGCTTCGCGACAGGCTGCTTTTCGAGGAACATTTCTTCACCGGAGCTGCCGGAGCCAATGTGATACGCCTGCTCCCTTCACTCACCATCAAGGAAGAGACGGCAGCAAAATTCGTGGCTGCATGGAGAAAACTTACAGAATAAATAAGGACATGTTAAAGGAATTCACATCTATAAAGCAGCTTGGCGACCTAAGTGAAGCCTTCGCCAAGGCAAAATATGTAAAGGAGAACCCTTTTGCCGACCAGGAACTCGGACGCAACAGGACTCTTCTGATGATATTCTTCAATTCGAGCCTGCGTACAAGGCTGAGCACACAGAAAGCCGCAATGAATCTCGGCATGAATGTAATCGTGCTGGACGTCAACCAGGGAGCATGGAAGCTGGAGACGGAAAGAGGAGTCATAATGGACGGGGACAAGCCGGAGCACCTGCTTGAGGCGATTCCGGTGATGGGATGCTACTGCGACATTATCGGGGTGCGCTCATTTGCACGCTTCGAGAGCAAGAATGACGACTATGAAGAGCTGATACTCAACCAGTTCATCAAATATTCAGGCAAGCCCGTATTCAGCATGGAAGCAGCCACAAGGCATCCACTGCAGACTTTTGCCGACATGATTACAATAGAGGAATACAAAAAGGTGGAGAAGCCCAAGATTGTCATGACATGGGCGCCGCATCCGAAAGCACTTCCCCAGGCAGTACCTAACTCATTCGCTGAAGGAATCAATCTGACGGACTATGAGTTTGTGATAACCCATCCGAAGGGATACGAGCTGGACCCGTCATTTGTCGGCAAGGCCCACGTGGAATATGACCAGAAAAAGGCTTTTGAAGGCGCAGACTTCATCTACGCAAAGAACTGGGCAGCATACACGGGAGACAATTACGGCAAGGTGCTGAGCATGGACCGCAGCTGGACAGTGGACAGCGCAAAGATGGCGCTTACAAACAACGCCTATTTCATGCACTGCCTGCCTGTACGCAGAAATATGATTGTGACTGACGATGTAATTGAAAGTCCGCAGTCAATCGTAATACCGGAGGCGGCAAACCGCGTTGTCTCGGCACAGACCGTAATCAAGGAAATTCTGATGTCACTATAGCGCGTAAAATGCAACTATATACAAATCAATCAATTGTCACTTTATGGATTTTCCGCGCGCCCGTAAAGTGATGACAAACTAAAAATCAAACATTCACATTTTGCAAAAGATTATCAAAATAGGCGGCAATGTCGTCGACAACCCGGAACTTCTGGAAAAATTCATCATTGACTTTGCAGCCATGGACGGTCCAAAGATACTCGTGCACGGTGGCGGAGTGATGGCAAGCCAGCTTCAGAAAGAACTTGGCCGGCAACCAGTAATGGTAGAAGGGCGCAGGGTGACGGACGAAGATACCCTCAAGGTCGTGACAATGGTATATGCCGGCTGGTGCAGCAAAAGCATTGTTGCACTTATGCAGAAACACGGGTGCAATGCAATCGGGCTGTGCGGAGCAGATGCCAACCTGATTGAAGCAACGAAAAGGCCTGCCGGAAAAATAGACTACGGATTTGTCGGAGATGTCGACCCGTCCATGATAAATGCAGGATTCCTCCTGAGCCTTATGGAACAGGGAATCACTCCGGTCATATGTGCAATCACGCATGACAAGGCCGGCAACCTGCTGAATACCAATGCAGACACCATTGCATCATCGGTGGCAGTCGCAATCTCCCGTGCTGATGGAGCAAAGACAGACAACGGAAGAGCGGATGTTTCCCTGATATACTGCTTTGAGAAAGACGGAGTACTGTATGACAAAGACGATGACAGCAGCCTAATCGGGAAGATTACTCCTGAAAGCTATGCCACTCTGAAAGCTGAAGGGAGAGTCGCTGCCGGCATGATACCAAAGCTCGACAATTCTTTCAAGGCACTGGACGAAGGAGTGGGCAGCGTGATAATAAAGCATGCCCGCAACCTCCTCAACGGCACAGGCACTGAACTGTGCCTTTAGAACAGGCCGGCAAAGCACGGCATTGTAATCCGCAGGTCATTACGGCCGGCACACCGCCTCGCGGCAAAAAGGCTAAAGACAATATTTATGCACACACTGACCAACGAAGCCATAGCACTGCTGAAAGAAATGATTGCAATCCCCTCCCCGTCTTTCCATGAAGAGGAGGTGAGCCTGCACATATCATCTTTCCTCGACAGATGCAGCATAGTCCACAAAAGGCTATGCAACAATATAATAGCAATAAACAAAGGCTATTGCAGCGAGAAACGGACACTGATGCTGTGCGCACACATGGACACGGTAGAGCCTTGCAGCGGATATGACTTTGACCCGTACCGTCCGGACATTGAGGCCGCTGCCGCTGCAATAAACAGAGACACAGACAGTTGCACCAGACTCACGAACAACACCATATCGGCAGGGAATCTGATCCCGGGACTCGGCTCAAACGACGACGGGGCATCGGCAGTATCAATGATTGCAGCATTCAGGCATTTCCATGAAGCTGACTTGCCATTCAATCTTATGCTCGTGATCAGCGCGGAAGAAGAGAGGTCCGGAGCAGACGGCATGCACCTTGTCTGGGAAAAACTGCAGGAAGGCCTGGAACTTCCATGCGCCGGCACCTGCGGAACGGACAGTCACGGCGGCGGATACGGCACAGACGGCAAAGCGTCCGTGAAGATGGTTAAAGCCTGTCCGCCTGACTATGCGATAGCCGGAGAGCCTACCGGGATGAAGGCCGCGATTGCAGAAAGAGGACTGCTTGTCATTGACGGATGCGCAGAAGGAGTCAGCGGACATGCAGCACGCGGAGAAGGAGTCAATGCCCTTTACATTGCGCTTGACGACATACAGAGGCTAAGGGATTTCAGATTCGCCAGGACCTCTCCGCTTATGGGTGATGTCCGGCTGAGCGTAACACAGATCAATGCAGGGACGGCCCACAATGTAATTCCGGACAAGTGCACTTTTGTTGTGGACATAAGGCCTACGGAGCAATACAGCAATCCGGAGATACTTGAAATGCTTCAGGGAGAATGCAGGAGCCGTCTGACAGCCCGCAATCTCTCGAACCGCTCATCAGCGACAAAAGAAGGCTCCCCTCTTTTAAGGTGTGCCGAAACAACAGGAATCAGCACCTTTGTCTCCCCGACCACATCAGACTGGATGCGCATAGGATGCGAGGCAATAAAGATAGGCCCCGGAGACTCTTCTCGCTCCCACAGGAAAAACGAATATGTGACAGCAGAGGAAATAGAGCAAGGCATCATGACATATATAAGGTTTATAGAAAATTTCAAAAAATAATCAACAGACATGGCAACACTTTGGAGCAAAGGTACGGCAGCCTCACAGATAGTGGAGGATTTCACAGTAGGCAATGACCGCATTCTTGACATCAGGCTTGCGAAATATGACGTCATGGGATCAAAGGCCCATATAAAGATGCTTGAAAGTATAGGGCTTCTGACACAGGATGAGCTGAAGACCCTTACGGAAGGGCTGGACGCAATAGCTGCGGAAATTGAAGAAGGCAAATTCCTGCTTGAGGACGATGTGGAGGACATCCATTCGCAGGTTGAGCTGCTGCTTACGCGCAGACTCGGGGACATCGGCAAAAAGATCCATTCGGGACGCTCGCGCAATGACCAGGTCCTTGTAGATGTAAAGCTGTTCCTCAAGGATGAAGTCAGACAGATCCGCCAGGAAGTCATCGAGCTGTTCAATGTCCTTCAGAGCCTGGGGGAAAAGCACAAAGCCGTGCTGCTTCCGGGATATACCCACGGCCAGATTGCAATGCCGTCATCTTTCGGCCTGTGGTTCGGGGCATATGCGGAGGCACTTGCAGAAGACATGTTCATGCTTGCAGGGGCATTTAGGGTCGTGGACCAGAATCCTCTTGGTTCTGCGGCCGGCTACGGCAGTTCATTCCCGCTCGACAGGAAGATGACAACGGAACTGCTCGGCTTCGGCGACCTGAACTACAATGCAGTGGCAGCGCAGCTCAGCCGCGGGCGCTCGGAAAGGGCCGTGGCATCTGCAATGGGGGCAATAGCACTCACGCTCAATAAGTTCGCCGCCGACTGCTGCATGTACATGTGCCCGAACTACGGCTTCATCTCATTCCCTGACGAATTGACTACCGGCTCCAGCATAATGCCTCACAAGAAGAATCCTGATGTATGGGAGATCATACGCGGCAACTGCAACAGGATAATGAGTACGGAAAACAGCATTTCCATGCTATGCAGCAATATGCCGCATGGATACCACAGGGATTTCCAGCTTCTGAAGGACATCCTGTTCCCTTCCCTGGAACTGATGCACAGGTGCCTGTTCATGACGAAATATATGCTTGAAAGCATCTGGGTCAACACAGATATTCTCGGCTCCGGCCTGTATGACTATCTGTTCACCGTGGAGGAAGTAAACCGCAGGACTCTCGGAGGAATGCCGTTCCGCGATGCCTACAAGAGCGTCGGGATTGAAGTGAACGAAGGACGCTTCCGCTATCAGCCTGCAGCGGACGGGACACAGGAAAGTCAGGATGAGAAATCCAACGGCAGCCTGAAAGCACAGGACCTGCACCACACCCATATCGGAAGCATCGGAAATCTCTGCAATGACCTCATAGCCGCCAAGATGATGAAAGCAGCGGATTTTTAGACGAATAATTATTATTTTTGCAGCCGGATAACCGCAAAAGACGCTACAGATGAAACTTCGAAAGAAAGACAACAGGCACAAATGGGAGTTCGAGAACATAGGAGGCTCCACACGTGTCAAGATCACCTCGGGTGAAGATATCGCGCATCTGCGTGAACTGGACCGCAAGATGTGGACTGTTCTCTCATGCCCGGTAAAAGGACTTGAGATTGACGAGAAGAGCCTTTCCTATATAGACTGGGAACAGGACGGCAAGATACATCTTGATGATGTCGTACACACAGCAGACTGGATTACAGGTGCACTGAAAGACAATGACCTGCTGCTTGCAGGAAGTTCATCCATAGACATCAACAGCCTGGACACGGAGAATGAAGTCGGGAAAAAGCTGTACAATTCCGCCCGGCAGATACTCAGGAATCTCGGGAAGGACACTGACATCATATCCATTTCAGACATAGCTGACAGCAGTGCTATATTCGCGAAGACAAGGTTCAACGGAGACGGGATAATAACCGAGGCCTCTGCAGGGACAGAGGAGGAGAAGTCTGCGATACGCTCTGTGCTTGCAACAGCAGGCCAGGCGACAGACCGGAGCGGTGCACCGGGAATCACAGCTGAGCATATCGGGACATTCTACAGTTCCCTGGCTGAATATACAGCGTGGCTGGATTCTGCAGCAGAGGCTCCATTTGGAGACAAGACAGAAATTGCACTTGCAGCCTATAGCGCGCTTGATGCCAAGATCCGGGATTTCTTCATGCGCTCACGCCTTGCAGCATTCGCTCCAGACAGTGCATCGGCCCTTGATGTACAGAAATCCAGGATAGAGTCAATAAGCGCAGAGGACCTCAACGGGAAGACTGAAGAAATAGCATCATATCCGATAGCCAGAATCACCGGCAAGCCGGAAATAGACCTCAACGGGCCGATCAATCCGGCATGGGCGGCAGACTTCCAGACCATCAGGTCCATAGCCATGGACAGCGGCATGACGGTCCTGACCGAGAAAGACTGGAATGACATAGGAGCGAAATTCTCGGCATATACGAAATGGAAATCGGCAAAGGCCGGCTCCATTGTCGAGCCGCTTGGCAACGAAAAGATACGCGAGCTGCTTGCTCAGGACCAGAAGGACGCCCTCCTTGAGCTTGTCAGGAAAGACATGGAGCTGAAAGAAGAGGCCGACAACATCGAACTTGTAGACAAGTTCCTGCACATATACCGTGACTTCTACAGGCTGCTCAAGAATTTCGTCACATTCCAGGACTTCTATAATCCGGACAGGAACGTCAAGGCGATATTCCAGGCCGGGACCCTGATAATCGACCAGAGGGCCTGCCATCTATGCATCAACGTGACAGATGCAGCCAAACATGGAATAATGGCACCTTCAAGCGGCATATACCTCCTGTACTGCGACTGTGTCACCAAGTCAGTGCCGGGTGTGAAGCAGATAGCCGCGGCCGTGACTGTAGGTGACATCGGGGACCTTTCCGTTGGAAAGAACGCAATATTCTACGACAATAACGGGCTTGACTGGGATGCCACAGTAACAAAGATCATAGACAACCCGATCAGCATCTCGCAGGCCTTCTGGTCCCCATACAGGAGAATGGCCCAGACTGTTGAGAGCTTCATCAACAAGTCCGCAGCCGACAAAGACGCCAAGATAATGGCAGAGGCCAACAAGAAGATAACAGAGACACCTGCCATACCGGAAAAGACGGACACCAAGACCTCCACCCCGCCTTTCGACATAGCCAAGTTCGCCGGAATATTCGCGGCATTGGGCATGGCCCTGGGCATGATAGGGACATTCCTCGTCAGCCTTGCCAAAGGCGTCGTTGCACTGACCTGGTGGCAGGCGATACTTGTATTCATCGGAATTATACTTATCATATCCGGCCCGTCTATGGTAATGGCATGGATGAAGCTGCGCAGACGCAACATCGCGCCTCTGCTCAATGCGAATGGCTGGGCAATAAATGCATCATCAAACATAAGCATACCTTTCGGCGCGACATTGACAGATATTGTTAAGTTCCCTAAGATAAAGCTTAAGGACCCTTATGCCAAAAGAGGGCTGGCGACATGGGTGAAATGGTGCATATCCATCGTATGCATAGCCGCTGTCGCCATTGCCCTATGGCTGTGCAACCTTCTTGCATGGGCTTCGCTGCCTTCACCGCTATACGGCAATGACGATGAAATCGAGATCATTGAAGCACCGTCCGAAGCCATAGACACCAATACGGATATCGTTGAGAATTAGCACATAGGCATCTGCCCCGGCCTGGGGGCAAGCCACTTTTTCAGGATGCGGTCAACTTCGCGTTGACTGCATCTTTTTTATTTTTGGCATTCTGTTTGCCATACAGCGCACCGTGTTTAATTAATTAGTGGTATTATGAAAAAGATATTTATTACAATGGCCATATTCATGGCCGGCCTGTCAATTGCAGCGCAGGCGGGAGAATATCCTGCCACTGCAACTGACAATCCAGCAGAAACATCTACAAGCTACAGCTCTACAGACAGGAGCCAGAAATCCACAGCAAGGAAACAGCAGAGAATAAAGCAGCGCGCAGAAGCGAAGCAAAGGAGACAGAGAGAAGTTGAGGTATGGAAGCAGGACATGGAGAACTTCAGGCAGAAGCGCAATGAAGACAAGCACATCAACTCGCTCGTCGACTCCCTGGCATGGGTCCAGGCCAAGGCTGCAGTGCACAACATGTCATTTGTCCTTGAAGCCGACTACGTCACCTTCAGGAACGGCAACAGGGTATCTGTCAACTCCGGCACAAACTTCATTTCCGTAAACGGTGACAGGGCTGTCGTCCAGATTTCACCAAGCACCTATTACGCCGGTCCAAACGGTGTAGGAGGAGTGACAGTCAAGGGACGTATAGGCGACCTCAAGACAACAGTCGACAAGAAAGGGCGCACCACGTTGAGCATGTCAGTCAACGGAATCGGGATAAATGCACAGGTAGAGATCTACATGTACCAGGGAAGCAACAGGGTTACAGCAAGCGTATATCCGAACTTCAACTCGAATTCCGTAACATTCGACGGGACACTGGTGCCTTACGCAAATTCATCTGTATTTGAAGGCATGTCCCTATAGCTTAACACCGGAACAAATCCGGAATGGAGCGACAATAATTGAACAAATCAAAGACATCATAAATTTTTGAAACATGAAAAAGATCATATATCTATCAGCAGCTATAATGCTTGCAGCAGCATGCCACAAGGCACCGTCACAACTTGACAAGGACGGAGAATACCTGGTATACACATCACGTGCAGAAGGCACTGATTTCTCAGCATATAAGACATACAATATCCCGGACAGCCTCCTCATCATCGGGCAGTCTGCAAAGCCGGAATATTCAAAGTCGACATACTCCCTTGCACTTATTGACCAGTACAAGAAAATGATGAACTCATATGGATATGTATACACAGACGACAAAGATGCTGCGGACCTTGGAATCCAGGTCACATACATTATCGAGACAGAGAATTATGTCAACTACATCTCCGACCCATACTGGTGGCTTGACTACCCGGGATACTGGCATCCGGGATACTGGGGACAATGGACAGGATGGAACTACGGATACCCTGTAGTATACAGTTTCTCTACAAATTCACTGATTACGGAAATCGTTGACCTGACAGCAGAAGACGGCACAGGGACACCGCTCCCGATCCTATGGACAAGCTACATAGGCGGCCCGAAGGGAGGAAGCATACATTCAGACGTGCTCAAGCTCAAATTGGCTATCGGACAGTCATTCAGCCAGTCACAGTATCTTGACCAGAGCGGGAGATAAGCCGCATTCCAGTATTGTTACAATATTAAATCTTTGACAGCATGAAAACATATATATACATAATTGCGTCTGCAGCCATTATGTTTGCTGCAGCAGTACAGATGGATGCCCAGGTAGGCAAGAGATATTATATCAACGGAGGCTGGCAGTTCAATGCCACAGTCGACAACCCTGTCGCTGAATCAGCCAACGGATGGGGTGCATACATAGAAGGCGGATACTACCTCACACCACGTTTTGCAATCGGCGGATTTGCAAGCGTCAATACAAACAATGAATACGTCCCTAAAAAGACATATTTCTGGAACGACGGTTCCGCGCTCACGACCGACATGGACTACTCCGTCTACCAGATACCGTTTGGAGCAACGATGAGATACAGGTTCACACGCACAAAGCTGCAGCCATATATTGAAGCGAAGCTCGGAGCTGAATATTCAAAGGAGTACGCATACATGTCGACATTCGGAAGCTCTTCAGACAACTGGGGGTTCTACGTATCTCCTGAAGCCGGTATAACATGGCATCCGTTCAACAGGACGAACTTCGGTTTCCAGGCAGCTGTCTACTACAGCTATGCGACCAACCGCAATACAGCCTTCAACATGAACGGCATCAACAATGTAGGATTCAAGCTTGGAATCTGCTTCTAAGACATAGGGATCAAATCATAAAAATAGCCCCAGGGATTTCCGGGGCTATTTTTTTTGCATCTTTCCGCGCACATGGTGTTCCAGGATGGTCCTATGCCATGTAGATGTCTCTATATGGGTATAGATTTCCGTAGTGAGTATGCTCTCGTGCCCCAGCATCTCCTGCACGACACGCAGGTCTGCCCCATTCTCTATGAGGTGTGTTGCAAATGAATGCCGGAAAGTATGGGGGGAGATCTCTTTATGGATTCCGGCAATGACGGCCTGTCTCTTGACCATATTGAATATAGAGACACGGCTCAGCCGGCCTCCGTCCCTGTTAAGGAAAAGCACATCATCCGAATCCGCCCCGGCCGGCAGAGGACGGACCGGAAGGTAGTTCGAGACAGCCTCTATAGCCATGCCGCCCATCGGTACAAGACGTTCCTTGCTCCCTTTCCCTACAATCCTGGCAAACCCGTCTTCAAGAAATACCCCTGAGAGATTCAGTCCGGACACCTCTGAGACACGCAGCCCGCAGCCATAGAGCATCTCCAGGATTGCCCTGTCACGCAGCCCTGTCCAGGAATCAAGGGAGACAGAATCCATGATGGAGGCAACCTCCTCCACAGAAAGGACCTCGGGAAGATAACGTCCCAGCTTCGGTGCATCCACACCGTCACATGGATTCTCCATGATGTATCCCTCCAGTATCATCCACCCGTAAAAAGACCTCAAGGCACTCAGTTTCCTTGCCTGCGACCTCTTCGAGACACTGTCAAGACTGCTGAAATACCCTATGATATCATCGGAAGAGACATCTGTCAACTCTATCCCAGGACCAGAAATGTATTCCATGAAAGCCTCCATGTCATGGCAATACGATGCCACCGTATTCGGTGACATCGCACGCTCGATCTTCAGATAAGACCTGTAGTCTTTCAGAAATCTATCCATACCTGCATACGCGGCTAACAAGGGCAGGCTCAGCACCTGGCTCCATGGCTACAATGTAGAGTATTTCCTGCCATACTCCATCATCTGCCCGAGATAATCCAAAGGATATTCGACGATGTAGTCAACTGTCTTGCCGAATTTCTTTACCGGAACAATATCCGGGTTCATGAATCCGCCATATGGCTTCAGCCCGAGCAATTCATAGCGTTCCTTGACCTCCCTGTGCAGCACGGGGTCAATATTCACGGCATATTTCTCCACAATTGCCTTTCCGGACCTGTAGTCCCCCTCTGACTTGATACGCTGTACCTCGGCAAGGAGTCTGCCGAACAGTCCGCGCAATGCCTCATAGTCATTCACGACAAAATATGTCTTCCCGTCACGCACCTTTTTCTCTATGACATTGTCTGCAAGCCCTTTCTCATAGCACCATTCCGCAATCAGCTTGCGGTTCTGCATATGGGCCTCTGTGTTCTGCCGTCCAAGCTCTACGCGCGTGAACTGGACAAACAGGCCATTCTTTATATAATTGTCATACTGAGCCTTATATGCCTCCATATCCGGAAGGATACCAAGTTCCACAAGCTTAGGGTCAGCCATATAGTACAATCCGAACAGGTCTGCACGCGCCTCCTCAAGTGTAGAGCTGTATTCACCAAGCGCTCCTGCAGGCACACCAGGCAGAAGCTGCCCTGAGCCATGCCCGAGACATTCATGAAGGTCGGTATGCACCTCATCTGTCACAGAAAGATATTTCTTCGCCCTTGCGATTTCATCCTCATCCCACGCGAACTCATTAAGGGTACTCTTTGGAGATTCCTGCGCAGCAAGGTCATACGCATGTGTGATATTTGCGATTGTAACCGACTTCGAACCGTACTCTTTCCTTATCCAGTCCGCATTAGGCAGATTTATGCCGATAGGTGTAGCCGGATAGCAGTCTCCGCCGAGAGTGGTGGCATTGATGACCTTCGCGGACACTCCCCTCACCTCCTTTTTCTTGAAACGCGGGTCAACAGGGGAATTATCCTCGAACCACTGGGCATTGGAGCTTATGATCTCCGTGCGTTCCGAAGCCTTGTGGTCCTTGACATTTACCGTCGCCTCCCAGGAAGCCTTGCGCCCGAGAGGGTCATTGTAGTCCTCTATGAAGCCATTAACAAAATCAACAGTCCCTGCCGTCTCCTGTGCCCATGCAATATTGTATTCATCCCATATCTTCAGGTCACCGGTCCTGTAATATTCCACGAGAAGGGCAATGCATTTCTTCTGTGCATCGCTCTCGGCATATTCTGCGGCTTTCTCAAGCTCTTCTACTATTCTGGAGATCGCGGCACCGTAAAGTCCGTCAATCTTATAGACTTCCTCGCGTATCACCCCGTCACTTCCTTTCACAACCCTGCTGTTAAGTCCATATGAGACAGGGCTTTCATCAGAAGGGTCAACCATTGCGCCATAAAATGCCTCTACCTCCTCACGCGTCACTCCCTCATAGAATGTAACGGCAGAAGCGGCTACAATGTCACCCGCTGAATCAGTAGATTTCCTCTGCGGGAAAATCCCCGGGTCATATATCACAGGCAGCAGTTCATCGCATTTCCCGGCATCCCCCACTGCCTCCATGAGTGAACGGAAATATTCACGCGGGCACTCCGGAAAGAATTTGTCCTCAGCATAATGGTGATGGATACCGTTGCTGAAGAACAGCCTCTTTGCATACACAGTGAAATCCTGGAAATCCTTGCACTCCCTGTCGCCCCTATAGTTTTCTATGATATTCTCAACAGCCTTCCTTACCGGAAGATTGTATTCACAGTTCTGCGCCCAGAGTATGTCACGCCCGTATTTGGCAGCCTCACCGAGATGGTAGAGATACTCTTTCTGCTGTAATGTCAGGTCATCCCAGCCGGGGATACGGTAGCGCATGACCTTCAGGTCAGCAAATTCATCGACCAGATACCTGAAATCATCGGCACCCTCCTTCTGAGGGACATCGCCGCATGCGGCCATTGCTGCCGCCGTACTTCCCAA
The DNA here is from genome assembly GCA_947179325.1 of uncultured Bacteroidales bacterium. Lineage (GTDB taxonomy): Bacteria > Bacteroidota > Bacteroidia > Bacteroidales > UBA932 > Cryptobacteroides. Next base: position 21,035 of record CAMXAU010000039.1, read on the forward strand.
GACAAGCATTTTAGCAAATTTCTTCATGTTTTGAACTATTTTTTAACTTCGTCATAAGCAGAATCCCATCTGCAATACAAAACTCGGCAAACTTACATAAAATCCACGGAATTCACATATACCTGCACAAAGAAAGAAGTACTATGAGAATGCGGGACAGCTCCACCTTCCGATGTCAAAGACATAATAACAAAGCACTGGAACCGCCGGCAGTCCCGATGCCTCAGGAGATTCCTGGCACTCTGCATCTCGACCACTGTGCGAAGTTTCAGCATCCCGCCGTCCTCCCGTTGGACAACCACGGACCCGCTTGCTGAAAAATACTATTCCATCAGCCCATATTGCATATTGTTCGGAAAATCCTGTTACCTTTGCGATTAAGCGAGAGCAGAATGCGCTTGCTCATTTTGCCGAGCGTGAGCAAAGAAAAGCCCGCAGGGGCTTAACTTTGCGATTAAGCGAGAGCAGAATGGCTTGCTCATTCTGCCGAGCGTAAGCAAAGAAAAGCCCGCAGGGGCTTAACTTTGCGATTAAGCGAGAGCAGAATGGCTTGCTCATTCTGCCGAGCGTAAGCAAAGAAAAGCCCGCAGGGGCTTAACTTTGTGGATTGGGATGGGGATAAATTATATTATGCTAATGGCGTTTCAGAGCAATTTAAGCAGCAGTTTGCCGCTACGATTAAATTCATGAATTCCAAGGGCACATCCGGCGATATTGCGAAGCTTCATGCTTCAGAGAAAGTTTATTATATAGCAGAGGCCGAAAGTACGGGTGGCAATCGTTTTGTTGCTGATAGTAAGGGAGCCAAAACGATATACTGGGATCCTAACCATATAATGGAAACTGGTGAAGGAATGCAAATATCCCCTACGACCATATTGGCTCATGAAGCAGATCATGCTCAACGTTATGATGCGGCTCAAAGCGATGCCGCTGTGAAGGCTTCCCGTAATGCCGACATAAAGCCTGGTTCTGATGCACAATATGGAACAGCTGAGGAACGAAGGGTCATCGAAGGTAAAGAGCAGGACGCGGCGCGAAAGCATGGCGAAATACGCCATGACCAGGTGACAAGAAGGACGCATAAGGAAAAGAAGATTATCTGGATTCCGACAGGAGGCGCAGAGCCGAGTAAAATATCAGATGCCGTTTTTTTGCATAATGATATTTTTCGTTATTGATGCATAGGTGTTTAAAATTATTGCTTTACAATTATTTGATTCGGCAGGTGAAAAGAGAATATTTCATCTGCCGAGATATAATAACTTATTATAAGATGATTATGAAAAAAATAGCCTTGATATGCCTGTCGTTTTTTCTGTTTTACTCATGTAGTGCACCGGATTTGGCAAGTTCGGTCTGTCAATATGATAGGGCGGAAGTGTATTATTTGAAATATCCATGCTGGCTTCATTTCGGGTTTAATGTAAAGTTAGAGTCTTTTTCAGATGAACAATCTCGTTGCCTCCTGTATAATAATTTTACTGTTACAGACAGAGATTCCCTCAACTATATTTCTCGTCATATTGCCAAGGGTGCCATGTCTGCATCATCGCCATACAAATACTGGTGTCCTCGTATCATAGTCTTGCTTCACAGTCGTGAAGTAGTAGACACCTTGATTACCAACACCTATACTGACGATCCTGTGCAGTTCAATTCATTTATCATGAATGACAGCACGTTGAGCCTGTACCTGACGGAATGTGTCGGCAAGCATGACGATGTTTGGGCTCACTTTTCTGATTTGTGTTTTTACAATGGTAATATGCAAATGCTTACATATGAAGGCGATTTTGTTACGCCATCTGAGTATTTCAAGGAAAGTAATATAGACTATATTCATATTTGGTATAAGGTTTATCCTTCCGGTCCACTGAAAAACAAATAGTGCCACATTATGAAACGACATTCAATAATCTTTCTATTACTGTTTTGCCTAAGCTCCTGCATGCAGTCTTCTGACAGTCCTGTTCCATTGAATTCAGTGAATGTATATTATCAGCCAGACGCACCCTGGGGGCAGCTGCGTTTCGAGACTTATGGCATAGACAGTCTTGTTTCAAATGCTTCTCCCCACTTTATAATCGGCAGGAGAGACTCGTTGGATCGCATTTATTGTCTTTGCCGTAAATTTCACCCTGATACCTCATCGTATGAGTTGTATGAGGATGCTGTAATAGTTGCCCTTTTGCATTATGATGGCAGGACTGACACTTTAGCGACCAATGCGCGTCCTGGTTTTCGGATGAACTACAACTCTTGTCCGTTGTATGATGATGACATGGTGATGTGTCTGATAGATGCAGTCGTATGTCGTGATTCCGTCTGGAAAGAATCCTTTGATTCGTTATATTATGACGGCGAGTTCAACTATCTTTCCCGAAGCGGAATGTCACCGGACCAGTGGCTTCCTGACTGATGTGAAGTTTTTGGCTAACAGTGATATAAACTATAATTTCCAGATATCCACCGGTTATCCGGATACCAATGGTGAGCATAAGGAGTTTAAGAGTGGAAAAGAGAATTGGGAGAATGGCATTACATTGATTCCCGGTGCGGAAAGTGATCCTTCCCCTGATGGAAATGTTTATATAGTAACAAATTCATCCCTGTCTGCGGAGGATCAGGCATCGAATGCAGCTCATGAGGCCTATGGGCACGCATATTTTTATGAATTGCAGCAGCAGGGACATGATTTGAATCCGTTTCATAAGTATAGGTACGTGAATGGTGACGAGATATATGATGAATTTACCGGCATGACGGTGACAGCTTCTGTAAGGATATACATGAACGTACAATCGGACGAGCAGATCAAAAAGGTAGAAAAGCAGGCGCGTAATAATTATAAATCCAGGATGAGATGAAAAAGACAATGATTACATTTATTTTGAGCATGGCTTGTGCCGTTTCTGTGTCCGGACAGGTTTGTGATACACTGGATCTGTACGGATGTGATGTCATATTGGAAACAGAGGGTTTCAGGAGGCCTCCTATGATGAGAACAGATGATAATGGCTTCAAAACGTGGTATTATATTTATCTAAAGCAATATGAAAGGCCTCAAAAGCATTCGGCTGCATATATTAATATATATTATGGTTATCCGCTATGTTCCTATATGTTTCCAAGCATAGATTATCAAGTATATTTCCAAGGTGATAACCGTTATGGAGGCAAGACCGAAAAATGTCTCAGTGATGACGGCCTCTATTTCAGGCAGGATACTTATAAGCAACATGTCAATTACAGAGTGTCCGTGATGTATTTCTTCGTCAGAGAAGAGGATGTCGAATTGTTTGACCGCATTTTGGACAATGTTGAGATAATTCCTCACGACCGTCAGTGACTTTCCTTGTTGTCTTGACGCAACAATCTTGTATTCCCTGCCGTCTCCACCAACGATGGCAGGGATATTTTATTATCCTACAGTTAACGGCAAGGAATCCCAGAAGTTCGCCGGCCTTCCGTATCTTGACTACGGTGCAAAGTTCTGTCACCCGCCGTCCTCCCGTTGGACGACCATGGACCCGACAGCCCTGCTGGACTCGACGACGGGAAAGTATTTTAGAATGTAAAATATAAGTAGCATTTATTCAATCATTTATGCGACTATAGATGCCAATTTCGGCACCCGTAATCATACAACACATTCACAAACAAATAGTTGCATTTTACATATTTAGGATTGCATGGAAAAGTCCAAGTATATATGCAGGAAAGGTTAAACAGGAAGTATCAGATATCAGCCATACCTCTGAAATGTGCCCTGAAGTATCCTATCTTTGCGCTGGACGCCCCGGCAGAAGCATTGGTGAATCTCTTGTTTAAGATTTCTGGATATTGGAGTAATGAACGCCACATGGAATGCGTTGATTAAGCGCGCTCATACCAGATTGCTGTCCCATGGACATCCAAGGCGGTGATTTCATATAACTGACATCTAAGATTCATGTGATTGGCTACCCACAGGGGCTGACAGCGTTTTCAATGTGTTGATTGGTAGTTAATTTGATTTTGGCACTAATCCTGGTGGTCAGTAAGATACACTCACCGGGCATTTTTATTGTTTTTCAATATGTTGATTTATAGCGAATTATGTTTTTCTACTAATCCCGGTGGGTCGTTATATGCAACCTGACCAGCCTCGTTTTTTGGACGGGTCTAACAATATCTCATTCTCATCTTCTCAACTCCGTCCTTCCTGGTCTGCATTAGAGGCGTAGCCAACAGCCGTCATGCCACTCCGTGGCGCATCATGTGTTCACTTTACTCTTTCGTGCTCCTGCCGCCAAGTCCCAGCTGTATCCGCTTTCCGTTGCAGCACATTATAGACTGCCCCGGTCTTGTCCACAAGCTCCAGCACGGTCCCGGACTGCCAAAGGCTCCTGTCCCGGTCTTCAGATTGCCGAAGAAGCATTCGGTAACGCTGTTGTCGTTGTCATAGATAGCGGTTACCTGTCCACAAAATGAAGCCCTTCCCGTGGACGAGACACTCGGTTCACGTCACATGTCCACACAATGGGTTCATCGTCAAATTTGTTGCAAAAAGATTAGGGTAATCTACTGATTTTCAGTA
>CAMXAU010000040.1 GCA_947179325.1 uncultured Bacteroidales bacterium
CAGCAAATATGGATAGACTTATCCGTTTACCCCAAATGGCACACGGCTAAGTCCCCTGATTGGCTTCTGGCGTTGATGCATGGCCGTTTCCGGCAGTGTGGAGGCAGGAAAATTCGTTGCCAAAATTATGGATGGGGCTGTGTAAAATGGTGAATGATATCAGTTTGCGAAAATATCCGTGTTCGCGCAAAGTGATGCTGTTTTCGTGATTTTTTCTGGATTTTCTTTGGCCTTGTATCTATTTTGCATTTGCAGTAACATTGGATAGCTCTGAGAAGGCTCTTGTCAGGCGTGTTCTTGCCAATGTGCAAAATAGATTCTCGAAAAAATCTTGATAGATGATCAGGAACAATATAATGAAGAGACTGACTAATCAGTCGTATTGACTTTTTAGTCAGCCTCTTTTATGTATATAGGCCTTTATTTAAAAGGCATTGAAGTCAACCGTTTCCGGCTACGGCACTATGGCCATACAACTCCCTGCTCCGCCAGAAGGATATTCTCAACCCAGACAAAGGACCTTTCTGTAGTGAGATTGTGCCCATTGCCGGTAAGGTCTTCGAATCCACCTTCCGCTGTATAGGTATCTTTCTCGAAAGACCAGTACCCTACAAGTCCCTCGCTCTTCGCAGAGACACCAGTCATGTTATTCTTGATCTGGGCCTCTGAACGGCATGTAGACCATACACGTGCCTCATGAGGGATAATCTTGCAGTTCAACCAGAATTGAGGGTCACCAACACTGTGGCCTCCATCTGCATCCACATCTCCTCCAAACCATCCGACAACATTGAAGTTCGGCTCGATTGAGCCTTCCTTGCTTCCTGCAAACTGGCCGTTCACATAGAGTGTAACCTTGGTTCCATCGTATGTAAGGGCAAGATGCTGCCATACATTAGGGTCGAATGACTTGTCAGGATTGAGATACCATCCGTCACCCTGGAACTGGACAAGGGAGTGCGCCTTATAGTTGTCGTCATCATTCTGAGGGTCCTCGAAACGGAGGAGAACAGACTTGCCATTTGTAAACACATCCCTGTTACGGTTAGCAGTGTTGCTTACCTGGAAACGTGTCTCCACTGTAAAGGTAGTCAATGTATAGCCGAACGATGAATTTGCAAGACCGCTTCTTCCGGTAAACATCGGAAGGTCAACGGAAGTCTTCAGCACCTCGAATGCAGCCACATAGGAAGAAGTGACATCTGTCGGGTCCACATCGCCTGACACTTTCTTCAGCCTCACAGGGATAGCATAGATTCCAGGTTTGCAGCCATCCGGCACAGCCTTTACACGTACTGTTGCAGTTGCCTCATAGCTTCCTGCAGGTATCACTACAGGCTCTCCGACCTCATACATTGAAGCATCCATCAGCTCATAGCTGCTGCCCTGCTCCTTGTTGTACCTGTCCAGGACAGCCTCATCCACTGCAAGCACGAATGAAGCATCGGAATTGACCTTGTCACTCAACACTACAGTCAGTTCCACGTCTGTATCTATAGTCGGGAATGTAGACTTCACGCCTGATACGCCAATCGAACTCACAGATTCATTGATAAAGGCATGCGGTGCAATGTTGTTGTATTTGGCGTTCTCGCAGGACACACCGCAAAACAATGCGGCAGCCATAGCCAGAAGCCCTGATATTTTTCTGATCATAATTCTAATTTTGTTTAATGTTATTCAGCAAAAGCCCAAACCTCAGCCTCGTCCATTGAGACATAATATGAGGTTGCTACAATTATCCTGATGTATTTTGCTGTCACTGGTGACTTGAAAGGAACATTTATCCACAGGTCTTCACAAATGACTGGGGTAAAGCTTGTCTTGTTTGAAATGCTCTCCCAGTTCACCCTGTCATCACTGACCTGGATATCGCTGAAGGCAAACTGGTCATACTCACTTCCGTAGCAGCAATGCCAACGGATTCCTCCGACCTCGTAGGCTCTGTCCATCTCATAGATTACACTTCCCGGATTGAAATAGGAAGAAATAGAATACCAGTAGGTTGCACTTGCATCTACACCGACAAGACGTTCATCAAACATGGCTTTCTGCTGTGCTTCAGAGTCATTGTTCCATACACCTGTCCAGCCGCTCGTATTTATGCCGTTGTAGCAACATACCCTCCAGTCAGATGAAGGCTCGATCTTGACTCCTGTCATCTCTGTCGCGTCTGTAACCACATTGTTGAATGTGATATTAATCTTGATATAGCGTACAAGCTCGTCATCTGAAGTCCAGTATGATTCCTCAGGAAGAGTGGCTTTCACAGGCACCATGTATTTGCCTTTCTCAAGTCCCTTCAGATCTATGGAGACTACGGCATTCTCAGAAGATGTAGCATCATCGTTCACGTTCACGCCATCCAGGCTGATCCTTGACGCGTCAAGGGCGATGAACGATGTACCGTTGGCCGCATTGTAACCATCTACAAGCCCAGACTCATAAGAAAGCGCAAATGTAGCCTCGCCTTTGCTCCTTCTGGTGAATGTAAAGTTGAAGACATCCTCAAGCATGTCATTCATAAGATTTCCGGACTCATCGCATTCCACAGAATATTCCACCTCTGCAGAAGATGAGAAGCGCACAGAAGACGAATATGTACCCTCTGCCGGATTCTGTGCCTGGATACCCTTGCGCATCCATTTATATGCAGGGTCATTGGTCGCCTCGTTGTCAAAGCGGTATCCTCCGAAACCACCCTTGCGGAATCCATTGGCAGGCTGCCACATAGCCATGCCGAGCATTGAAGGAATCTTCTTCTTGTCCTGCGTTACACCATCCCTTGTCTGCCAATAGAAGCCTCCATTCAGGGCATCAAGGGCACTCTCCATGTTCTCTGTAACGACAAAGCGGTTTGTAACCTCCTCCTCAGTCATATAGGCAGAATATCTGCTTACCACCTGGCTCAGGCGGTAATCCATATTCGACTCAGAACCAGTGGCAGTCGGGCTTGGGGTACCTCCACTGACAGCATAGGCCTGGGCCACGAAATAGTCAAAGCATGTACAAAGCTCAGCAGGGAGGTTATAGATTTCACCATCTATGATAAACAGGCGTCCTGTTCCTGATTTCGGTCCGATATATTTCGACAGTTCATTACAGAGCATTGTAAAATATGTGCTGTTCTCGTCCAGCTTTCCTTTCACTCCGTCAATGTTCGGTTCATAGTCAATGTCGAGACCGTCATATCCGTAGGCAACGATTGTGTCATTGATAGCCTTTGCGTATTTTGCAATCGCAGACTCAATGGCATCGTTGTCTCCATCGACCCATCCCCAGAACTGTTCCCTTTTCTCTTCACTTTCGTCATATTCCGCTGGGGTGAATCCTTTTCCGACATACTGGCAGAAAGTACACATCACCACCTTCGTACCCTTTACCTGCTGCACGAAGCGGAGGTCTTCCTTGCGGGCTGCGGAAAGGTTCAGCGCACTCGACCACAGTGAGACAACATCCATGGAGTCAGGAATACCCATAAGCATTCCGTCGGTAGTCAATGCCGGTTCATCCCATCTTGAATACCATCCGAAAGAGATCTCATGTTTGCTGGCCTTGTAATCCCTCAATGCCTGATAATATGCATTGTCCTTGTCTGTTACAGTCAGGTCGTAGTTGCCGATCTTGACTGATTCAGGCTTAAGCCAGTCTGCACATCCGGCAAGTGCAAGCAGCGCAATGGCCGGAAGAATAAATCTTTTTATATTGATTTTCATGTTCTGTTCTATATTTTTCTGTCAATGATGCTATTTTTTTACCCAGAAAAGATCTACTGACTCGTCATCCCTTCCGCCAAGGAAGCTGTTGATTGCATTCTGGCAGTTGGAGCTGTTCAGGTCTTTCTCTGTATAAGGATAGCGCAGCCTTCTAAGCCCCTTTGCCTCATTTGCCGAAGAAATAGTACCGGCACTGAGGTTATTGATTACAGGGCAAAGCTCAGGATATCCTGTACGGCGGTATTCTGTCCAGGCCTCTATGCCGAGCTGCCAGTTGGCAATCCATTTCTGTGTAATGATCTTCTCCAGCTTAACGGCGTTGTCAGCAGCATTGTCCCATGCAATCTTCACCGTAGTCTTGCGGCTGTAGCTTGTGCTTACACCTGAAGGCCCCGGGTCGTTGTCATGGCTTGCCGGAGTGCTTGTGTCGTCTGACAGATATTTCTGTGCATCAGCTCCGCTCACGCCATACTGCTCCATAGAGAGGGTAACACCTTTTGCATACAATGCGCCTGCATCATCCCCTGTCCATCCGTTGAGTGCAGCCTCCGCAAGGAGGAACTGGGTCTCAGCCGCAAGGAATACAGGAAGCTTTGAAGCTGCTGAAAGATTTGGAAGGGAATATCCTGCGACATCAGCCTTCTCGAAGCTCTGGGCACCTGAACGCATACCGATATAGCGGTCTGTAGCACCTGAGAATGAAGACTTTGTAAAATATGCTGACATACGAGGGTCGTTATAGCCTGTCATATAGTCAACAATTGATGCATTTACACGGAGGTCACCCCATGAAGATGAAGCGAGCTGGTAAGGGTTAGGCTGTATGCCCGGATCCATCATTGCATTCTGGGAATTGTCAGATATCAGTCCGGCAGAATGGTTGATAGCCTTAAGGGCTGCATCCTTGTCACCGCTGCGTACTGCAGCACGGAGAATGTATGAATTGCCGAGCCTTGCCCAGAGAGCATAGTCACCGCCATAGAGGAGGTCGCTTGTGCCGAGAGGCTTTGAAGAAGGGACAGCTGCGTTGTATGCATAAAGCACATCAACTGCATAGCTGAGATCTTCGATGATATGCTGATAGACTTCCTCGTTGCTGTCGTACTCAACGTACATGAGTCCTTTCTGTACCTTGCTGTACGGAATAGGTCCATAGCAGTCTGCGACACGCATCATGGCAGCCGCCTTTACAAGCGATGCCAAAGCATACCAGTGTCCGGCGCCCTGTGTAATCTCCTTGATTGTAAAATAGTTGCTGAATATATCCTCATACACGGTATTGAACGGTATCGCGTTCCATGAATCAGATGCATTGAAAGTGTCGAAATTCTGGCCTCCCCAACGGTTTGCCAGCGTAAAGTAGCCTCCCAATGTACCTACCATCTGGTCAATCATCTGGGAGTCATTCTGCTGCACATACATAAGGGCATCGATCATTGTCGGGAGAAGGACAGAAGGGTCCTCGCTCTGCACAGCATATGGATCGGTATTGTATTTCTCGTAATTCTTTGTACAGGACAAGAACATCAAGAAAATGACAGCTGCAGAAAATATATTTAATATCTTGTTCATCTTTCTTTAGAATTGGAGTTTCACATTGAATCCCAGGTTACGGGTACTCGGCTGCATGAAGTAGTCGACTCCCTGGTAGTAGTTGCTTGTAGAGGCGCCTGTCATCTCCGGGTCAAACGGAGCCTTGCAATAGATCATCGCAAGATTTCTTGCAACAAATCCGACAGTAAGCTGGGCCTTTTCGCGGAACCATTTGCGCGGAAGAGTATAATTCAGGGAGAGTTCCTGGAGCCTTACATTAGTGGCATCATACAGATAGTACGCGCCATAGCCGCCTTCTGCCGTAGAAATGCCACGGTAATACTGGTATGCACCGAGCATTCCTCCATTGACAGGGATACCGCCTGCGTCACGCATCTGCGCAGAGGCCTCTGAAGCTCCATAATAGTCAAGGATACCCTGGGTTGCAGAATATACAAGTCCTCCGACACGTGCAGTAATGACAACCCCGAGAGAGACTCCGGCATATCCGAATGTATTGCTCCATCCGAAGTTTGCCTTAGGAGCAAGGGAGCCGACCTTTACAGGCTCTGTCTCTTTCATCCTGATGTCACCTGAAGAAGTGATGAGGACATTTCCATTGGCGTCACGCTCAATGAAATGCTTTACATATATGTCACTCATGGAGCCGCCTTCCCTGAGACGGATCTGAGGAGCTACGTTGCTTGCACCGAGATAGTCCTGCTCGATGTCAACGACATCTACTGGAGAACCGTCAATCGGATCAGGTATTCCGTGTGCAAGCTCTATGATCTTGTTCTGGTTGAATGTATATGTAAAGTTCGTTGCCCATGAGAATCCTTCCCATTCATTGCTGTATCCGAGCGCAAGCTCGACACCCTGGTTCTGGACATTACCGGTCTGGGCGATGAAGTACTTGTATCCTGTAGAAGATGCAAGAGGGGCATATATCGTCTGGTGATATGTATTAGAGCGATAGTATGTTACATCGAGTGTAAGTTTATTGAAGAATGCCATATTCAGACCGACCTCCCATGACCTTGTATCCTCAGGAAGGAGATTGTATGCCGGATATGTATCAGGATTCTGCCAGTTGTGCGTCTGCTCGTTGTATGTGAAGCTTGGATTCGAGAGATAACGCTCAATCGGTGAAGATACCTTTGCATATGAGCCCCTGGCCTTGAGGAATGTGAACCAGTCCGGAAGCTTCACCATGCTTGAGATCACCGCAGAAAGTCCTGCTGACCAGTAGAAATATGAAGAATTCTCTGTAAAGGCAAGCTGTGAAGGCCATTCGTTACGTCCTGTCAGGGTAAGGAATACCATGTTCTTGAAACCGACCTCGGCAGATCCGAAGACAGCCTGGTTCTGGTCATGCCATCCTTCCTGGAAAGACTTGAATGCAGAAGCAGTATTGAGGTTGCGTGTTGTGAACACATTTGCAAGGACAAGGTCACCAGCTGAGCCGATACGCTCATAACGCTGGTCGTTTATCGAGCCGCCGACATTGGCAATAAGTCTCCAGTCACCCCATGTCTTGTCCACATTTGCAATGACATCGCCGTAGAATGTCCTGTCAGACTCAGTTGCATCGGAATAACCTCCGTTGATGCCGCAGAATGTGGTCAGGGTACCTGCATAGTAGCTCTGTATGCTTCTGTATGTCGACTCATCAAGCCTTACACGCCCTGTGACGTTAAGCCAGTCAGTAATGTCATACTTCAATGAAGCATTGAGCATATACCTGCGCTTGTTGTTTGTCCTCGGGTTCCTGTACTGCACCCAGTAAGGGTTCTGGATTGAATGCGCACCTGCACCGTATGGCCAGTACTGCGAATACATACCACGTACCGGATCCCATCTTTCATACAGGCGGACCTCATCGAAATCATCTCCGCGAGGGAAAAGATAAAGTCCTGTCAGAGGGTTGTAGTATTTACCCTGTGACACCATGTTCTTGTCATTCTGGAGAATGAGGCTCGCCCCGAAGTCAAGGGTAAACTTGTCATGGAAGAACTTGGTGATATTGCGCGCAGTAAAGTTGTACCTGTTGTATGAGTTGTCCGGAACATTACCTGTAGCATTTGTAGTAGATGCTGAGAGGTATGTCTGGTTCTTGCTGTTGCCGGTTGAAAGAGAGACAGCATTGATGACATTCACACCTGTATTGAAGAAATCCTTGGCATTGAAAGTGCTCTGGACAGGGGCACCCCAGCTGTCAGTCCCCGAAGACGAGCCATAGCGGTACTGCATCTCAGGAAGCATCATTACATTTGAGAATGTAGTGCTGTTGCTGATTGTGAGGGTGGTCTTGCCTTCTGAACCACGCTTGGTGTTGATGATTATCACACCGTTTGCTGCCTCTGAACCATAGAGAGCGGCTGCGGAAGGACCGGTAAGCATGCTGACAGACTCGATGTCCTCCGGGTTGATATCAGCCGCAGACTCAGAGCCTACTGCAGTGGAATATGCACCGCCTGTTCCTCCCATGTTCTTGTTGTACATAGGCACACCGTCAATCACATAGAGGACATTGTTGCTCTTCTGGATAGATTTTGTACCACGCATGACAACCCTTGTCGCAGATCCTGGACCTGCTGCACCTGAGCTGATCTGCACACCGGCAACTTTTCCGACAAGTGAATTCACGAAGCTCGCGTCCTTTACGGCCGTAAGTTTCTCAGAGTCCACTGACTGGACATTGTAAGACAGGGTTTTCTGTTCCCTCTTGATACCGAGAGCAGTGACTACTACCTCATCAAGGAATGTTGTTGATTCGTTGAGGACGACATCCAGGGAAGCCTGGCCCTCATAGATGATTTCACGGGTCTCGTAACCGATGATTGAAACTACGATTACATCTCCCTTTTTAAGTCCAGAAAGCGAGAAGTCACCATCTACTCCAGTAGTTGTGCCTTCTGAGGACCCTTTGACAAAGACGGCTGCACCAATGACAGGGCCGGAAGAATCGGTAACAATACCTTTAACTATCCCCCCCCCACTGGGCGGACTCCTGAGCATGAGCGTCAGGAAGTGTCATTACATCAAATGCCGCCAAAGAAAGCATTGCAAGGCAGCAACTGATGAATGTTGACCTGATATTTTTAAGCATAAACAGATTAATTAGTTTATATTATTGAAAAAAGTGCACGAAGATACGACAATAAAAAGAAATACCGACATTTTTTTACAATTAAAAGTCAGTAAGATAAAATTCATCCGGAATATTGCAGGCTGGCGCGTCTAACCCCTCGGGCCGCCGCCGGGAAATCCGCCTCCTCCTCCAGGGAAACCTCCTCCCATTCCGCCATTGCCGACAGTTGTGACTGTCCCGCTTGAAGTGAATGTACCGGCCTGTGAGCCTCCGGACCATGTGCCTCCTGTCGCCCAGCCGTTCCATGTGTCCGTCGCACCTGACATAGTTCCTCCTGTAGAGACAGTGTATGTGCCGGCCACGAGATCTGCCGAACTGAAGAGCAAGGACATGCCGCTCATCGTCCGGGGTATCTCAAACGACATCAGAGGCACCCCTGAAGAATTGAGTATGCACACAGATACGCCCTTAGTAAGGGACAATCCATTATAGATTACACAACGCTGCTGGCTGGAAGACGACGGCGAGGCCATCATCGAGCCGCCCGCACCGATTACGGTGCCGCCGTTTATCTTGAAATTATTGCTGCTGTCACAGTCAAGGCCGCATTCAGGCGAGCCTGCCCCGACCCCTATGACAAGCCCTCCGCTGACAGTCAGTGTGCCGTTTGAGTCTATACCGTCGCTGCTGGAGGAATAGGCGTAGACTTTTCCGCCACTTATATTGACGGCAGAGGATGCGTTGATGGCATCATCATATGCATAGATATACACCTCTCCACCGCTGATATTCAATGAAGACTTGCTTTCAAGCCCTTCTGAAGCGTCACTTGCACCTGTGACGCTGATATTCAGCTGGCCGCCACGGATATTGATGTCCCCGTCAGCCTTGATCCCTTTCGGAGACGAGGTAAGCGAAGAGCTATATGTATATTTTCCGCCAGCCGTTGTAATCGTCGTAGAGCCGCCGGCTATCTCAAGAGTGCCGCCGGCACTGATTCCCTTGCCACCTGTACCTGTGCTTTTAAGGACGTGCGTCCCGCCTGAGATTATGACATTGCCGTCTGCCTTGATTCCTGCAGGAGAAGAAGTATCCCTTTCTTCGCTGTCATATTCTGAGCCGCCCGATGTACTGAGTATCAGGCGACCACCTGCAATCTCCGCATTGAAGTCGGTCTTAATCCCTTTCCCGGCCGTTGCTGTCGTGTTGGCATAGATAAGCCCGCCTGCCATATATATACCTATATTGTCAGCGGTGTCACCCTTTACGTGGATGGCATTCTTTGCCGCGTCGTTCACAGCTATGGTTGCTCCAGGGCGCATATAGAAATATCCGTCTGTAGCTATTCCATGCTTCGTCCGGCCATCTACCACAAGCACTCCCGTGCCGCTGAATATCATGTTGCCCTCACTGAAGAAGCAGCCTTTCCTGTCCTCGTCCGCAGGCAATGCGCCATTGAGGTAATAAGGTTCATCGGAGTATGACGCAGCGTCTGCCAGGATATTGGTAGTCCCCGCCTTGAGATGTACAAATACACGTTTCTTGCACTGGTCATTTATGGCCGGGCCGCGTCTGCACGTCAGGTCCATTCCGGACAAGGTGAGCTTGAATTTCTTCTCGCCATAGATTTTCAGCTGCCCGTCATCACTCTGCCCGGTCACAACAATATCCACATTTTTCACAGAGTTGGTCAGCATGTCAACAGTGACATACGCCCCGTCCACATTGTACAGGATCTTGCTGTTCGAGGCCTTGACCGTTGCCACATCACCGTTATATGTCACATAGACAATATCCGTGAAGCTGTTCGCCTCCCAGTAAAGGTCCTCATCCGTACCGACAATGTCATCCGCGGCGTCATCAGCCATTTCACCGGTATAACCGGATATTATCCCGTCAAATCCCGGAGCATCACCGTCATCCCCGGAACCACCGGAAATCCCGCTCCCGTAATATGTCCATTTCGTGCAGGAGGCAAGACCTGCCGCAATCATCATGGCCAGCACTATACATGCCGACAAATCAATATACCTTTTCATTCTGTAATTCTATGTTCTACTTTTTATCATGTCCAGGAGCCTGACGCCGTCCTCCTGGCTTCAGCAGGAAATATGAATACGCGCAATATGCAACTACAAGCAACGTGTTGAATGCAAGCTTCAGGACCATCGCGCACAGCCCGTCAGCAAAGTCCGCTCCAATGAAGAGGTGACGGGCAGCAACAAGCGAAAGCGCATAGAAGATTCCCATACCTATAAATATAAAGGAGATCCTGCCCCATCTGTATGGTATCGGATAATGCCTCTGGCCAAGAGCCGCGCTGATCACGAACATGACGGCATAGCTTGCAAGATGCGCAGCAGCTGCCGCCCAGTATGAATAAAGAGGCATGAACACAATATTCACCACGGCTGTCACGGCAAGCCCCGCAACTGTTATATAGATCGCCATGGAGGTCTTGCCCGAGAGCTTATACCACATTGACACATTGAAAAGCATCCCGAGAAGCATATACGACAGGAGCATTATCGGCACAATCCCGATTCCTTCCCTGAAATCCTTTCCCAGGACAAGCGATATCACATCTATATACAATATGACTCCCAGGAAAACCAGCCCGCAGAAAGCGGTGAAGTACTCCATAACCTTCGCATACAGTTCCTTTGAACCTTTGTCCCTGGCCCTCTGGAAGAAAAACGGCTCCGCAGCGAAACGGAACATCTGTATGAAGAGAGACATTATCACAGAGAGCTTTACAGCAGCCTGGTAGATTCCCACACTTGAACGCCATGCATCCGCGCTTGTGTCAAAGAAACGGAAAAGGATCCTGTCAAGGAAATCATTGACCACACCTGGAAGCGCAGCCACCATGAGGGGAACCGAGTACAGCAGCATCTGCCTGAGCAGCTTACCGTCAAATTCAAACGAGAATTTCAGCAATGAAGGTACAAAGAGAAGCATACACACCAGGCAGCTGACAAATATCGCGAATATCACATAGCTGAAATCAGGTGCCGGGGAGACGAAATGCAGAAGCCATACATCATCCGGCCCGAGGCACTCAACAGGTACTCCTGCGGCAGATGCCTTACCGGCACAAAAGGATACGAAAGGAAAGAACAGGAGTATGTTCACAGCAGTCTCCGTAATGATCTTGACTGTCTTCAATGCAGCGAACCTCAACGCCTTGTGCTCCTGACGGAGCTTTGCGAAAAGTATGGCAGTGACACTGTCCATGGCAAGGATCCCGCCCATATATATTATGCAGCTCTCATATCCTGCATATCCGAGCCATGCAGAGAACGTCCCGGAGAATGCGACCATCAGTGCAAGAAAAGCCATACTCACACCGCTCACAAGAGCCAGCGCATTGGAATACACGACCTTAGGATTGGCGTTCTCCTTGTTGGCAAACCGGAAGCATCCAGTCTCCATCCCAAGCACCAGCACAACCTGCAGGACAGCGATATACGCCATGAATTCCGCAACTACCCCATAGCTCTCTGTCGTGAGGAGCCTTGTGTAGAACGGCACAAAAAGAAAATTTATGATCCGGGCCAGAATAGTGCTCAGCCCATAAACGGCGGTCTCACCCGCCAGCTGCTTTATCGGATTCGCCATAATGGCGGCAAAATTAGCACTTATTTATCTGACAAACAACCGTGCCGGGCCAGCTCAGCCATCATTGGAGCAATGTATAATGACAATTTCCCACAACACACAACGCTGCCACCGGCACAAATACGGAAGTTTTTATGTAAGTTTGCCACGGTTTTAAAAAATGTGGACAATGAAACAGACACTATCAGGCATCATCATCATTGCAGCTGCCTCTCTCATGTGCATATCATGCAGCTGCTCGGGAAACAGGGAAAAGACAGACGGACAGGCAGACAGCACGGCCGTATTATCGGCAGCTGATTCAACCGGGAACGGCACAGAGACGGCAATTAAGCCGGCGGACCTTGGCGAAGAGCCTGTTTTCGACATAGTCACCAATCTCGGGACAATCAGGGTAAAGCTCTACAGCAAGACCCCAAGGCACAGGGACAATTTCACAAAGCTCGCTCTCGGACATTTCTACGACGGGCTCCTGTTCCACCGCGTCATAAACGGGTTCATGATACAGGGCGGTGACCCTCTGACCAAAGACCCGGCAAATGCAGACATGTTCGGCACAGGAGGTCCTGACTACACAATACCGGCAGAATTCGTAAACGAGTACTACCACAAGAAAGGAGCACTTGCCGCAGCACGCCGCGGAGATGCCGCCAACCCTAAAAAGGCCTCATCCGGTTCACAGTTCTATCTCGTACAGGACGAGATGAACTGCCTTGCGCTTGACGGAGAATACACCGTCTTCGGCGAGACAATCGAGGGCCTAGACGTAATCGACAGGATTGCAGCTGTCCAGACAGACAGGCGTGACCGCCCGGTGGAAGACGTCGTGATAATAAGCGTCAACCCAGTAACCGAATAGCCACTCAAGGAGAATAATCCAGAATATGATAAAAGGGAATTTCAGATATATCTTCTTTGATGCAGACGATACGCTCTGGCAGAACGAGGAATATTTCCGCGAAGCCGAATACAGGTTCGCAGAACTGCTGTCTGCCTACGGAAGCAAGGAGGACCTGATCAATATCCTTACCGAAAAGCAGGAAGATAATATACCGCCATTCGGATACGGTTCAAAGACGTTCATGATCAGCATGCTTGACGCTGCCGCTGAAATATGCGGCAATGGATTTGACACCAGACTCTACCATGGCATAAAGAAGATAATCACAGATCTTGCATACCACGAATTCAATCTTCTTGATGGCGTACAGGAGACACTTGAAGCCCTGAGCGGGAAATACATCCTGGCCGTAGCGACAAAGGGTGACCTTGTGGAGCAGAGGACAAAGTACAAGGAATCCGGGCTTGACAGATTCTTCCACCATATCGAGGTCCTTCCCAACAAGAGCGAGGAAGACTACCTGGAGATGGCACGGAAACTGGAGATCCGTCCAGACGAAATACTGATGGTAGGCAATGCAATCAAATCAGACATCGCCCCCGTCATCGCAATCGGAGGGACCGCAATCCATATACCTTATGAGGTCACCTGGGTGCATGAAATAATGGAAATGCCGGAATCCGACAGAATCTTTGAAATAAAAAGTATAAAAGACTTACCTGGACTGCTACTTTAGCTCAGGTTTGGCACAGGAATTGCAATAATTTCACCACGAATAGTTTTTTCATAGGTTAAGTTTTAGGTTAGAATTGCGGACGGCTCCCGATGTGAATCGAGAGCCGTCCATCTTTTTGAGAAAAGCCGGTTTCCTTTATTCTTTCTTATCTCCACACGGACCAGGGTACGCTGTACAAGGCCATGGCCTATCTCAAGTTCACCCGGAGCAACAGGATCAAGCGGAACAGTCGGACCGAAGAATTTCTGTCCACGAAAACGACAGGTAACTGCTATGACAACAGTGTCATCGGGTGCTTCTTCGGCATCCTGAAGACTACCTTGACACACAGGGCCTGCGCATAGACTATGTCTATCTAAAGGGCGGCATCTCCGTCACGCACTACCGCGTAGTCAATGACAGATATGACGGATATTACCCGTCCGACCATTGCCCTGTCCTTGTCGACATTGAATCGACCTGACCAGAAACAGGAAATGACAATATTCATTTTATCATGTCTCCGGCAGTCATGCAGCATAATGGATAATGAAATCATGCAATTTCAAAATTTCCTTTACACAATTTGTTTATTTTTTCAATAAATTATTGTTTTTTTGATTTAAATATCATTATATTTGCTTCTGAATAATAAAATAGTTTTTTCATAGGTTAAGTTTTAGGTTAGAATTAGTGACGTCTTCCGATGTGAATCGGAGGACGTCATCCTTTTTTGAGAAAGTCCATGTAGTTTTTTCATGCATGCTGCGTCTAACATGTCATGAAAAAAGTCCTTTTAAAAGACAGCAGACACGAAGATGAACAGGAATGAGAATGAATTTGCACAAATTGTCCGGGAGCATAAAGGCACCATATACACGGTATGCTACATGTTCTCGGAGAATCAGGAACAGGTAAATGACTTGTTCCAGGAAATCCTCATAAACCTATGGAAGGGATTCACTGCATTCCGCGGAGAATGCAATGTCCGGACATGGGTCTACAGGGTAAGCCTGAACACATGCATTTCCCTTGAGAGAAAGAAAAAGCACCGTATCGAGACCGTGCCGCTGGAGACATCATTCAACCTTTTCCAGGACACGGATGAGGACTCCAGGCAGATCAGGATGCTCAGGAGCCGCATAGGAAAGCTCGGCGCATTTGACAGGGCCATTGTGCTCCTATGGCTTGAAAACCTCAGCTACGATGAAATAGGTGCAATTGTCGGCATTACGCCCAAGAATGTATCTGTCAGACTTTACAGGATAAAGGAAAAACTTAAGGAAATGTCTAACAATGATGATTAAAACACTATGGAACAAAGCAGCACACATGAAGAGCTTGAGCAGATGCGCTCACAGATAGAGATTCTCAAGAAGAAGATATCGGAAGAAGAGATAGTAAACAGGAAGGTACTCCGCAATGCCATGAAAAAGAATATCAGGAACTTCAACAATGATTCCATGATAATAAACATTGTGGCGATAACCGCAATGCCTTGCTCCGGGTACATCTTCCTTGATGCAGGCTTCAGCAGATGGTTTTCCTGCGGGACCGTCATATTTTTCGCGGCATGCCTCATAAAGAACCTTATACAGACAAGAGGGATGAGGACCAGCACCATAATGAATGACAACCTCGTCGTTGCCGGTGAGAAGGTAGTGAATGCAAAGGAAAGACATATCAAAAGTCTCAAGATAATGATCCCGTTCCTTACACTATGGCTTATATGGTTCTTCACAGAGGTCATAATCATGGCCAAGGATGACACATATGCCCTTGGCTTTGCATGCGGAGGGGCACTGGGAGGTATAATCGGAGGCATAATCGGATTCAGGAAGCATCGCAAGACAATATGCACCCTTGATGAAATCATCTCACAGATAGAGGCTTTGCAGAAAGAGGACTGATAATGTCCACGCCCATGCTGAATTTAGCACAGACATTGTATATAGGCTCCACCGTGAACATTAAAACATCAAGAATATGAAAAAGTATGTATGCATTGTCTGCGGCTACGTATATGACCCGCAGGCTGGAGACCCTGACAGCGGGATTGCCCCGGGAACAGCGTTTGAGGATATCCCAGAAGACTGGGTATGTCCGCTCTGCGGAGTAGGGAAAAGCGATTTCGAGCCTGCTGAATAGCATGGCTTCCACATGAAAAGAAAACAGACAGGCAACAGCCTTGACAAAGGGCAGTTGCCTGTCTCATTTAAGAATTAATGTCTATATTTGCCGCCCAAATCTAAATCTTTGATTCCATGATGTCTGAATTCAAGGAGAACCGCCCGGATGTTTTCCACGGGATACTCCTTATTGTACTTTTCTCATTTTCTGCATTCTACATTGCAGAATTCGACTTTGTAAAGAGACTGTCCCTGAGCCCGCTCATTGTAGGTATCATACTCGGGATGATATATGCCAACAGCTTGCGCAACAAATTGCCGCAGACATGGGTGCCGGGAATAAAGTTCTGCACGAAACAGGTGCTGAGGCTCGGCGTGATACTGTACGGCTTCAGGCTGACATTCCAGCAGGTCGCAGAAATAGGCCTGCCTGCAGTCATGGCAGACCTGGTAATAGTCTGCGGGACGCTTCTTATAGGAATAATCGCCGGACGTATCCTGAAGATCGACAGGGAGACATCATTGATGACATCCGTGGGAAGTGCCATCTGTGGTGCTGCCGCCGTCCTTGGAGCAGAACCAGTAGTGAAATGCCCTCCGCACAAGACAGCCGTTGCTGTATCCACAGTCGTGATCTTCGGCACAATATCGATGTTCCTCTACCCTGTCTTGTACAGGAGCGGACTTCTCGATGGCCTGAGCGAGAGACAGGTAGCTGTATATCTCGGATCCACTTTGCATGAGGTCGCCCATGTTGTCGGTTCAGGAAATGCCATAGACGCAGCCGGCGGCAATGTCGCAGATGCCGCAACCGTGACCAAGATGATCCGTGTCATGATGCTCGCACCAGTGCTCGTGATCATGAGCATTGCATTGTCACGTAAAAAAGGCACAGATGCAAAAGACGCAGCCGGACATGCCGGAAGCAAGATAGCCGTCCCATGGTTCGCTTTCCTTTTCCTTGTTGCAATAGGTATAAACTCATTGCTCCAGAACCTCTCGTTCATACCGTCCGATATACTCGGGGCAGGCCTTGATGCAATAAACAGCTTCGACACATTCCTCCTGACCATGGCCATGACAGCACTTGGCGCAGAGACAAGCTTTGACAAATTCAGGCAAGCCGGTGCAAAACCGTTCATGCTTGCAGGTATACTCTACCTGTGGCTGCTCTTTGGAGGCTATGCCGTTGCAATGCTGATGTAGACTGCTACATACTGCACATGCCGCAACAGAACAGCAGTCCAGGTACATGTCGCCCGTACCTCGGCGAGCTACCACCCTGGATTCTGTTCAAGGTTGCGGTTGCGCTCCATCTCAACCAGCGGGATAGGCCACAGTTCATGCCTTGGCTGATATGACCGGACATACATCAGGTCGCCGAATATGTCAGTTGCATCCTTCACAGAATCCTCAAGAAGCCCCCATCTGCGCAGATCCCAATAACGCAGTCCCTCACCGGCAAGTTCGTAAGCACGTTCATTGCGTATGCGTACTGCCATATCTTCATATCCATTGACATCAAGCCATTCAGGTCCAGAGCCAAGCCCAGGCATCCCTGCCCGTTCCCTGACCTTGTTCACTTCCGCCATAGCCTTGTCTGTCAGCCCGGACTCGTTATACGCCTCAGCAAGCATCAATATGACATCCCCGAGCCTGATAA
This sequence comes from uncultured Bacteroidales bacterium, assembly GCA_947179325.1. Classification (GTDB taxonomy): domain Bacteria; phylum Bacteroidota; class Bacteroidia; order Bacteroidales; family UBA932; genus Cryptobacteroides. The sequence goes on from CAMXAU010000040.1 coordinate 17,313, forward strand.
GCGGGAATTCATATGGTGTACGCGTATATTCGCCCCAATACCCGTCAAGATTTCCGGTAGGTATCCACTTGCGCCAGAAATATGAATTCCACCCTTCTGAGTTACGGATGAACGCGAATGCCTCCATCGGTGCTCCTCCCTGCGTAGGGTCAGCAAGCACAAACTGCTTGTCCATTGGCTGTGAACCGGCATCAGTTCCAAGATAATGCGAATATGGAGTAATGACATTCAGGCACAGCCTCGGGTCACGGTTACGGTATGCCGCAGCAACCTTTGCCGTATCGCAGTCCAGGGTGCTTGTGACAACGGTGCTTCCCTGGTCTATCGCCACACACATATAGTTCCTGCGAACCTGTGACCCTCCTTCATTGAATCCAGGAAACACATCATCCCAGTCAAATGCAGAGCCATCAGGATTCTCATACATGTCCACCAACGTCGTTGAAGGCACAATGAGGTTGCCGGCTATCAGACGCATTGTCGACTTGTTCCCGAAATACGACACGATATCCAGCGCATATCCGGCAGTGTTGCCGTCAATTGACTGTATAGAGAATATCATCTCATCACTTTTGTTCCCATTATAGAGACGGAACAGCCCATTATAGTCCGGATGCAGGCTGTAGCCGTATGATTCAGTCCTGTCATAGACAATCTCCTCGAAGTCAGATATTGCATTCTCCCATTGCCTGTCAAAGAGATAGACCTTCCCCCTCAATGCATATGCAGCCCCTTTCGTGGCACGTCCGTAATCAGCGCCGTCCCATTTTACCGGCAGTTTCCGGATTGCCTCATCAAGGTCATCAAGGACATGCGCCCTAAGCTCATCCGCAGTGCAGCGCGGATTAGACAGAGATGCGAACTCCTTGTTTATGTCACATGTCTCGTCATAATACGGGACACCTCCCCAGCAGTTCAGCATCCGGAAATAGGCCAATGCCCTCAGGAATTTAGCCTCTCCTGTCACACGGTCTATGGTTTCCTGGCTGACAGGCATGTCCGCAACATTCCTGATTACAGTATTTGCACGGTGCACAAGTTCATAGAGATACTGCCAATGGTTCTGGACACCTGCGCTGTTCGAGGCGAACGATGTCCCCCTTGAAACATCTGACCAAGGAGAACTTCCGTCAGCAATGTCGCTGCACATGTCGAATGTGAATTCCATCCCGAAGCACCATGTGGCCTTCATTGCCGCATACATTCCTGCAGAAGCCTGTCTGGCATGCTCCTCAGTCTGCCAGAATGTCTTTTCCGACAGCTGGTCAGCAGGTAAATAGTCAAGGCTCTCGCATCCATGCAGGAAGAGGATTGAGAAAGCGGCCAACACCTTTATGTATAATGTTTTCATGTTCTGTTTCATAATGTTGATATCCTTTATCAGAATGACAGGTTTATGCCGACTGAATATTGGCGGACTGCAGGATAGCCTACCGTAGCCGAAATTTCAGGATCCAGTCCAGGAAATTTTGTTATGGTAAACAGGTTATCTATGCTTGCATAGACCTTCAAGTTCCTCACAAAGAACTTCTTGCTTATTCGCTGCGGTATAGTATAGCCGAGCTGTATGTTCTTGCACCTGAGATATGACGCATCGTGCACAAAGGCATCGCTTGCTATATTGTTCTTGCCATTTGAGCTATTGCGCAATACCGGATATATGGAATCATACGGATTGTCCTGAGTCCAGGCATTGTCTGTAATGTCCTTGTTCAGCGACTGCCCCATTACCGTCACAAAACGGAAAGCCTGGTTGTTATAGTAGACCGGGTTATATCCCGTCCCCTGGAGGAGCATACTGAATTCAAAGCGGTTCCAGTTCACCCCGAGATTTATTCCGTATGTGAATCTCGGAAGCTGGCCATATCCTATCTCCACGCGGTCATCGGCATCAAGTTTCCCGTCCCCGTTAGCATCGGCATACAGGAAATCCCCGAGTTCAGGACGCTGGTAGGTGGCAAAATAATCCGGATTGCTGTCAACCAGGGACTGTACATATTCAAGGTCTGCATCATCACGCACAATCCTGTCGACGGTAATGACATATAGCTGGTTGAACGGCTTGCCTTCCTGAGTCTTGAAGACACCATTGACGGACGGCACGTCTCCCTGGAATCTTGTCACGTGATTGTCCACAAACCCCATATTGAACCCGATATTGTAGGAGACCCTCCCGATATTGTCATTCCAGCTGATATCAAGGTCCACTCCCCTGTTATTGACCTCACCTGCATTCTGGTTAGGGACAGTGCTTGTGCCATGCTCAAGGGCTACAGGAAGAGAAATCAATATCCCTCTGGTATCCTTGTTATACAAGTCTACTGTTCCCCGGAGCCTGTCCTTGAAAAAAGAGAAATCCAGCCCCACATTTGCCATATATGTCTTCTCCCATGTCAAGTCCGGATTGGCAAGGGCCGTCTGCGCGAATCCTCCTGCAATGCCATTGTTCAAGATATAATTCGCGGTAGAATACAACGACTGGTACATATAATAGCTTGTCGTAGCGTTATTTCCGAGCGAGCCATAAGATGCACGGAGCTTCAGGAGGCTCAGCCATCCGGATGCTCCCTTCATGAACTGCTCACCCGATATGCGCCATCCTGCCGAGACTGACGGGAAATATCCCCAGCGGTTTCCCGGGGCGAACCTGGATGAGCCATCTGCCCTGAAATTAGCTTCAAGAAGATACTTGTCATCATAGTTCAGCACTATACGTCCGAAATATGAGCGCATCGCCCACTCCGTATAGTTCCCTCCTACAGGACCGTTGGTCGCAGCGGCATCAAGGGAAGTCAGAGAGTCATCCGCCAAGTCATATTTCATGAAGTTCTCATTCTCCGCCTTGTTGTACTCCTGGCTCGCGCCGAGAAGGAAAGAAGCATTGAACTTATTGATATCGAAAGCGTATGATGCAGTAAGTTCCGATGTCCGGTAAGTATTTCTGTAATTGTAGCGTTTGATATATGTGCGGACAACCCCCTCCCTTATCAATACAGGGCCATCCATCGTGAACCGGTACAGGTCCCTGTCGCAAAGCTGATATTCCTCATTGCGCCCCCACATGTTGTACGAGAACGCGCCACGTATTTCCAGTCCCTTTACAGGCGACACACGTGCATACAGTTTTGTCACTGCCCTCTGCGTCCTTATAGGGAACTCATCCTTATAAAACCATTGGCGTCTGTACGGGTTGAAATTGCTGACATTCTCATCCTCAGGATTCTGTATACCGCCATAAAGTCCTGTAGCAGGGTCATACAGTGTCATTCCAGGGACGGTGTTGAACGCTCCGGAACCGAATATGACATCTCCTCCGGCAGCAGCGTTTGACGAGGACGGATTGTTGGTATCAAGATATCCGAAAATATTCGTACCGACCGACAGCCAAGGCTTTATGTCGATATCAAGGTTGGCACGCAGCTGGAACCTTTCATAATTTGTATTATATATCATTCCAGGGTTATTCACATACCCGAAGGAAAGATTGTACCTTACCGTCTTGGTCCCTCCCGTGACTGCAAGGTTATGATTCTGCACCACAGATGGATTGCGGTATATATAGTCCTGCCAGTCCGTATTAGGATATACAGTCGGATTCTGCCCGGCATCATTCCTCCACTCATTAATCTTTTCCTGCGAGAAACGTGCTGCCTGGCCATTTACAATAAGCCCGGCATTCTGTATCTCCATGAAATCCGCATAATCAGTCACAAGGTTAAGCCTTTTGGCAACAACTTCAAACGACACGTTTCCGCTGTAGGTTATCTTCGGGGAACGCTCGGAACCTGTCCTTGTGGTTATCAGGATAACCCCGTTTGCAGCCCTGGAGCCGTAGATTGAGGCAGATGCAGCATCCTTAAGTATGGAAATGCTCTCAATATCCTGCGGGTTGATGTCGCTTATTGCAATGCCAGCCATGCCGTCAACAACAACAAGAGGAGAAGCATCATTCAATGTGCCCTGGCCACGTATCCTTATGCTCTGGGACTCATACCCTGGAGTATTTCCACCGGAATTGGTTATGGTCATTCCCGAAGCCAGCCCGGCCAGAGCATTGGTGGCATTCGTGAGAGGACGGTCATCAAGGACTCCCTTGCTTATTGAAGATACCGACCCGGTCATGTCGACCTTTTTCTGTGTAGCATAGCCGACCACTACAACTTCATTTAGAAGGGACTGGTTCATCTCAAGCATTATATTGTAATGCTCCCGGTCCTTTTTCCTTACATTGACCTTCTGGGAAGAGAACCCGACACACGACACCACCAGCACTGATTTCTCCGGGATGTTCTCCAGCACGAAATTACCGTCAAGGTCAGTACCTGTAATCAGCCTGGAACTGCCCTTTACCTGCACAGCTGCACCAGGCACAGGCTCCCCCTCCATATCCGTCACTGTTCCGGATATGGTCACAACAGCATTTTTCCCGGACAAACCGCCAGATACAGCATCCTGCGCATAGGCTGTTCCTGAAAACACGGGGCAAGCCATTGCCGCCACTAAACAAAAGGCCAGCATGAAAGCCGCCTTTAACGGATGGATAGATTTTTTCTTCATCGCCGTTCAATATGATATCCGGAAACAATAATACAACATTATTGCTTTGACAGACACAATTCGTACATGAACGGCAGAAATTCGTGTGCCAACGGAAACCGAGAGGAATCCCGGCTCCATCACTCCCACGACCTTATCGCCTGGAGCAGGCACACCTGCTTGAAAATCCTCATACAATGCCACTGTACCGAGATGCCAAACTTTTGTTGCCCCCTTTGTCATTCTTGTACTGCTCAATGCAGAACTAGATGAAATAAGCCATGTCCTGTCCCGGCTCCTCTTATCCGTATACAACATTTTAAGTATCAATATAATACACCCAGCCACATCATTCCACCAAGCCCATTTAACACCGGTTATTATTGGTCGTGCAGCGGCGTCCTCACCAGACAAAAGAAAGCAGCCGGAGATATAGCCTGAATCAAACTAATACGAGTATGATATGCCAATGATAAGATATTATTCAGTTGTGGATTGTCAGCATATAGCCGAAGCCACGCTGATTGATGATGGAGATTGAGGGGTCATGACGTAATGCCCGGCGGAGTTTGTGGATGTAGCCGTGGAGGGAGTTGCGGTTGCTTTGTTCGTCGCGTTGCCATACGGCAATCATCAGTTCCGAAGCATCGACAGTCTTGCCGACATTGGCTGCCAGACGTTCAAGTATCTTGGCTTCAAAATGAGACAGCTCTGTTTCTTTATCCCCTAATGATAAAGTCTGGATAGTCACATTAAATGTATAGGCACCTATCGCAAAGCGGATGTCTTCAGTGCGGTTGTCGCCATATCTCCGCAACAGGGCTTTTATCCGTACAATCAGCTCGCGGAGTTCAAAGGGCTTTTTCAGGTAATCGTTGGCTCCGATTTCAAAACCATGCTCAACATCATCTATTGTGCTTTTTGCGGTGAGGAAAAGCAATGGCACTGTCAGAGACAATTTCCGGATATCCTTTGCCATGGTGAATCCATCCATTTGGGGCATCATGACATCAGCCACTACAATATCGGCTCCTTCGGATTTGAATTTGTCAATTCCTTCTATGCCGTCAGCAGCCGTGATAACGTCATAGCCCTGTCCGCGCAGAGTGTCGGCGACAATCTGCGTCAAGTCTTCCTCATCTTCTACAAACAGTATCTTATTGCTCATCTTTGCTGAATTTAATTGTGAACACAGAGCCTTCTCCTTCTTTACTTTTGACATCTATAGCCCAGCCCATTTTGTCGAGAATACTTTTCACATAATATAATCCTATGCCAAAGCCACGGACATCCTGACGGTTGCCATGTGGAACACGGTAAAACTTATTGAACAGATAGGGCATCGACTTTGACGGGATGCCGATACCGTTGTCTATGACCGAAAGGTCTTTATTGTCACCGGCTATGGTTATTTCGACGCTATCGTCGGAGTATTTGATAGCGTTGTCAATCAGGTTGTTCAGTACATTTGCCAGATGCGTTCTGTCCGCTTCGACCATGATACTGTCATCAATATCCACATTGATGCCGATATTTTTTTCGCCTCTCATGCGCTGGGCGGCTGCAATTTCATCTACAAACGAATGTAATTGAATCTCCTCAAGCTTTAGTTTCATTGTCTTACGACGCTCCATACTCATTGCCAATATATTCTCGACAAGTTCACCAAGCCGTTTCAGCTGTTTGTTTGCAATCGTCAGATACTTTGTCTTTTTGTCGGGGTCGTTGGTTGTATCATAATTGAGAAGAGCATCGTTAGCGGAATATGCTATCGCAATCGGTGTTTTCAGCTCATGGGTCATATTGCTGACAAAATCATCCTTCATCTCTTCAATGGTGCGCAGCTGTGACACCGTCCGGAATAAATACCCAAACGCCATAGTAAGTGCAAGCATCAGAAGAAAAATGGTCACGATCACGCCTGACATTTCCGAAATTACATGGCGGGTCAGAGGTGTCATATATGCCTTATAATAAATTCCTTCGTTTGGATTGATATTAAAGCGGTATGAATCATATCCGGATTCACCCTTAAATTTTGGATTGTCACAGATTACAGAATCCTTACTGTCCACAACTCTCACACATAAAAAATCCGGATAAATATACCTGTTAGAAAGCTGATTACGAAATACGCTATCCATCACGGCCATATCGTAAGGGATATATTTATCCATTATTACATGGAATTGCCGGCTCATCGCATCAACCATCTGATTGGAATAGGCGCCGTTTTCAGATAGCATAGCCCGTTCTTCAACAACAGTTCCATCGACTTCTGTCCTGATAGAAATGAGCTGCCCGCTCTCATCTTTGTAAGTTGTCGCTTCTGCCTTTTTGGGGACATTGTATTCCTCTATTTCCTCTTGCATATACACGTTTGACGACAATCCCTGTGCTCTGCCTGCACGATACATCAGGTCATCAATATCGGCATCAGCCAAAGCCGTCATAACATCTCGTTCAACATTGGCTCTTATCGAATTATAAAGGTTTACGAGATAATACACATTGCAACCCCAAATGCCTGCAATGACTATGATAAACGTGGTGGAAATTGTCTTATAGCGTTTCATATCTGCAATTTTACCAATAATCCTTCATACAATCAATTAAGACGGCTTCGACTTAAGACTAAATAAGGGAGTATTTAAGACTAAATAAGGCTGACCATGGTAATGTTGAATGTAAGTGCAGGTAATTTTGCGTCAGAAAAAAATATATTGCAATGAAAAAAGCATTCTTTTTCATAACACTTCTACATAGCATAGCTTCTTATGCCCAGACTGTGGCGCCCGATACGATTTCTGCCCAACAGCTCAAGGAGGCTGTTGTCAAAGGAGAGAAACCGCAGGTGAGGGGCGAGGATGGCATCATGGTCGTTGATCTGCCCGGAATAGTCAGGGACAAACCGGTTAACAATATTCTTGAAGCCCTTGGCTATATGCCCGGTGTCACGAATAACAATGGTATGATATGGCTCACCGGAGCCTCAAATGTCACCATTATTCTCAACGGTGAACTGACCAATATGCCGCTACAGAATCTTTATCAACTTCTCTACACCACTCCGATTGACAGACTGAAGAACGTAGAGATTATGTATTCCGCTCCGGCTAAGTATCATGTCAACGGTGCGGTAATCAACGTGGTTCTGAAAACTCCGACGCCTCTCGACGGCTTGCAGGGACAGGTCAGAGCCGGATACAATCAGGCTCACTATGGTTCGTATGGCGGTGTACTTGCAGCCACATACGCTATAAAGGACTGGACTTTTGACTTGAACAACGGACTGACGCGCAGTAAATCGTGGAGCCGCGAGGAAAC
>CAMXAU010000041.1 GCA_947179325.1 uncultured Bacteroidales bacterium
ACTCTTTCTATAACTGGATAATGTTTAATCTGTCCAACTTTTTGGGGGCACTTCAGAAGTATTATTCAAGCCCCTTTTTCTTGTTTTTCGACGAGGTGAGGTCAACTCAACCTTATTTCCAAATATTCAATTTTCAGAGAGTTATTCTGACTTTTCAGTCTCCCCCATTCTTTCATTTCCAGGCAATGCGAATATCCGATACGGAACAGCTGCCATTGAATTCTTCTGTCAGCAGGCATCATACCCGTATTCCCAGCAATTCCATCAGCAATTCAGGCTTGTCATTCATTATCAATTCTTCAGGGAAACCCGTCTCCTTCAATAGAGGCAGCACATAGTCATAACAGCCTACAGAAAAACTGATATGAGCGTCACTGCCAAGAATTACGGGCACACCATGCTTCTTGCAAAGCTTCAATATCGCCATATTATTGTCCCGCGCCGCAGTCTTATGCCGTGCCGGATGCAGGGAATGAGAATTGATTTCCAGCAAAGTATGCGAATTTGCAGACTCAAGCACCAAAGGTTCGAAACAGAGTTCCGCAGTGCCGTCTCCGGGATGGCTGATAATGTGTATCAACGGATTACGCATTACATTCAGGACACCTTCAGTATTTTCTTCCGCCGTTCCTCCCTTCCAGCAGACGGAATGTATTCCTGCAATTCTAAGGTCAAGCATCCTGCACTCGCCATCAGACATGTCAAGTTTTCCGGATGTGTCCAATATGTTGATTTCCGCACCGAGCAGCAGACGCACGCCATACATGACACGCGGAATCACTATCATGTTCTTGAAATAAAGGGAATCGCATGCTCCCGGCACGGCCGGTCCATGCTCAGTGACCCCAAGTATCTCTATTCCCTTTTCCGCAGCAGCCATGGCCATTTCCTGCAGTGTACTGTAGCCGTGCCCGGAAGCTACTGTATGCGTATGAAGATCAGCAAGAGTTTTCATTTTTTCGGATTTATTTCATGTCAGACCTGGCATACTCATAGCCGAAGCGCACAGGATCGTCATATAGCTCCTGAAGACGTGCCATTTCGGCCTTTAGAGAATCAGTTACCCCTTCATATCCGTCTGCACCGTAGATATTGTGCATTTCTGCAGGATCATTGAGGAGGTCATAAAGTTCAAAAAAGTCACCGCCGCTATAAAAGTGTATCAATTTGTACCTGTCCGTCCTTACGCCAAAATGACGCATGACCATGTGCTCTGCAGGATATTCATAAAAATGATAATACAGCGAAGTTCTCCAGTCTGCGGGATGCTCTCCCCTGAAAAGAGGCACAAGCGACACACCGTGCATGTCACCTGGAATCTCTGCTCCGGCAAGTTCCAGAAATGTAGGCGCCAGGTCTATATTCTGTACCATTTCCGTGATATCGCCTTTCCTGTCATATCCATCCGGGAAACGCATGACAAGAGGCGTGCGCATGGACTCTTCATACATGAATCTTTTGTCAAACCATCCGTGCTCCCCCATATAGAAGCCCTGGTCGGACGTATACACCACCAGGGTATTGTCCGTCAAGCCATTGTCCTCCAGATAGTCCAGCACCCTTCCCACATTGTCATCCAGACTCTTTACAACTTTGGCATAGTCGCGCATATATCTCTGGTACTTGAACTCGGCCAGATCTTTACCTTCCGGCTTCTGCTTCATAAAAGACTCAATCAGAGGAGCATAGAATGCATCATACTCATTTCTTTCCGCTTCCGACAGACGGCCGAGGAAATATTTATACGTACCTGTCAGACGTGTGTCGGCTCCATCATAGAACATTTTGGTGTCATATACAATGTCCATATCTTTGGCAATGTTCATCTCCTGCGAAGCTGCGGCAATTCTTCCGGAATAGTCATCATAGAAATTCTCCGGCAATTCAAATGTCCGGTCCTCATACTCATTGAGATATTTCAGCTCAGGAAGCCAGTCCCTGTGTATGGCCTTATGATGAATCATTATGCAGAATGGCTTTGACTTGTCGCGTCCAGTTTCAAGCCATTCGAGACTTTTGTCAGTAATGATATTTGTAAGATAGCCTTTTTCCGTGTGGATGCTTCCGTCCATCGTTATGAAATCCGGATTGTAGTAGTCACCCTGCCCGGGTACAATCTCCCAATAGTCAAAGCCCTCAGGATTCGCCTCGAGATGCAGTTTGCCGACCATGGCAGTCTGGTAGCCGGCCTGCTGGAGGAGTTTTGGAAAAGTCTGCTGGCTGAAGTCGAACACACAGGTGGAATTGTCATAGAAATGGTTTCCGCAGCTGTGTTTTCCTGTCAGCAGGCAGGCTCTTGAAGGCCCGCTGAGTGAGTTTGCAACAAAAGCGTTGGTGAAGCGCACACCGTCCTCCGCAATTCTGTCAAGATTCGGAGTGTCGATGTGGCGTCTGTCATAGCAGCTCATCATCTGTGCCGTATGGTCATCTGTCATGATGAATACAATGTTGCACTGCTTCTGCCTGTCGTTCTGCTGTCTTGCACACGAGGCCAAGGCTCCGACAGCGGATACAGCTGCCATTGCACGTAATAATCCTGGGGTCTGCTTCATTTCATTATCTTTTTGTTGGACAAATATAGTCAAAAGCCGAGAGCAGAGGCAAAATTTATTTTGACTATGCCGAGGCACAGACGTATTATATGTCCGAAGGACAAATATAGTCAAAAGACGACGACAAACTGAGTAAAATCAAGTTTACTTGTATTTTAGAAGTGCGAAGGAGGAAAAGCCCAAAGGGCTTACTCCATAGCATACATCAAATTTATTTGTAATCGACGAAGTCGCTGAAGCGGATGCGAAAGAATGTATGCCGGAACTCGGACATTACGTGGTACGCAACACGCTATAAATCAGCCTATTTCTGTAAATCGCTGCCCCGTTTTTGGGGCAGCGATTTACAGAAATAGGCTAAGAATCAAAAACTTACATACCACAAGCACGTCTCTTTCAGTTCAGGTTTTCAATAAGTAATGCAGTTGAAGGACAATGCAAAATTTCCGCTTCCATACCCACCGGTAAAGACATATTCCTTGCCGTCAGCTGCCTTTGTATATATATCCGCATACTCATTCTTTTCAAACCCTGCGGACACAAGCTTTGCATAATATGCCGTCGCTACAGCCTCCTCACATTTATAGTCAAAGAACTGCACGCACTCAACTCCCCTGTTCGAACTATGCTGGTGCATCTCGATATCTCCGTCAAATTTCGGAAAATTCCCGAGGAATGGATACTCTTTCACAAGGCTTTCCCATGTCACCTTGCCATTGATTTCCGGATTGTCAGTTCCATTGTCCTTGTTGCATGCAAACAGTCCGGCAAGCACAACAAGACAGAGCGCAGTAAAAAATCTTTTCATGATACAATAGTTTTAAAGTTATATGGTCTATAATCAGGAATACGGAATCCTCAGAATCTGAAAGAAAGGCCGGCCGATGCATAGCTGATGTCATATCCGCCCTCAACATAGAGCCCGACATTCCGACAGAAATACCAGCGCAGCCCCCCTACGGCCGCAAAGGACACATATGTCTTGAAATCACTGTCCGCTGTCCTCTTTTCACCGGTCTCACGGTCCACAGTATGGTCACCTATGATTGCAATATCCGCCATGGCCCTGACATAGGCCTCAAAATTCCTGCATATCGTAATATGCCAGCTGAGTCCAGCCTCTACGTCAAAGCGGTTGCATCTTGTGTCCTGCAGCTTCGGTCCATAGCCGCTGTCCCACTCCCATTCATATCCGAAACGGCTGTATGACGCACCAAACACATAGCCCAAGCTTCCGAATCTGCTGAAATCAGCAAAGCAGACATCCGCATACAGTCCGACAGGAGGCACGTAAAGTTTGTATCCTGTCCCGTAATGCCTGATATGACGCGCCCATGGGGCAACATCAAGACCAGCTCCGGCCTGTATCGTCCTGGTATGTCTGGCGAATACGACTTCTGTCTTCATTCTTTTCCAGCCTGCTGATTTTGAAGAGCTTTCAGCCAGGACGGTCTTCTGGGCGCCGATATGGGCTGCCTTGACTTTCCCGTCAGTCCTGCTCACCGGATATTCCGACCACTCATTCTCCCAGGTCCGGACCACATCCATCAGCGTAGCAAACTCCCTGGCCCTGATGCGCTCTGCAAATTCCGCATAATCGTAGATTTTCCCGAAATAATTCGCAAGCATCACACGGTTGCCCTCAGGATTACCTGTATAATACGGATTGCTGCAATTAATGCTTGTGGCAGACACTGCGACATCATCAGCAAGACTAATAAAATATTGCATCGTGGTCTCAATGATTGTTGTATTGTTGAATTTCGTTGCCGTCACAAAATATGCGGAATACACATCTATTCCCCGGCCTTCATAAAAAACCCTTACCCAGCGTATCTTAGGACTTCCCGAAAGCCCTGTTCCGCGGCATTTGCGCTTGACATATCTCAGGTCATCCATAATAGTCAGTGAATCGACATCCTCGCTTGCATATCTGACCCTCTCTCCGTCAGGTGTCGCACTGACCTCCAGGAAATCCGGGTCATTGGCCATGGCTGACCTCAGATAGCCCTCAACTATACTTCCTGCCCCCCCTGAACAGGGGCATCGGCATTAAGATACAATGTAATCTTGACCGCATTGTCATCTTTCGATACCTTTTCTTTTTTCCTTGCATCAAGCTCCATCCATGGAATGCCCATTAAGCTGATGATCATCGTAATTTTCACAAAGAGCAGCTTTCCCATAATATTATAGATTAATTAAATCTGCTGAATACAAGGCATTTATCTGGACTCATCACGCTTCATGCCAGGCAGCTGCCACTCTCCATGTCTAGACAAAACACGCTTACAAATATAATCAATATGGGAATACAGACAAGACCCAGGCAATTAAAATAAACAATTATTAATTTCCTGCAAGAAATATCGGAAACAAAAGCAGACCACGGGCTCCCCGGCCTGGCACTACCTGACATGGAACGTCTCAAGAGGCTCATACCCAGCCTCCTGGATCAAGGCATCCCAATCCGGAGGAAGTTCAATCCGGACTGTAGAATAGCCTCCTCCAGGCATTATCTGGACCTTGTTGCGGGCACTGTCACCCGTAATTATCGTAGCCGTCATCCCAGGTTTCATGACAGGAACAGTCATTATTTCCGTACCCTGGCACCCGTCAGGAGCGGCATACCACTGCGGACAAGGCGTGATCTCTGCCCCTTCCGTCCTTGCAATGCGCTTCTCATACATGCGGAACGGAAATGCCGACGGGTCAATACGGCTCCCCGGATTGGCATGGTATCCGGCATAGGCGCGCTCACGAAGCGGACGCCTTGCCTTACTTGCCAGCTCATCTTCAAGCAAGTCTTTGTCCGGATAGACCTTCTTAAGAATCTGAGCCACAGGTTCGGTCATCAATATAGTCCTGTAGGTATATTGCCGGCCGCTCCCAAGGGCAAACTGGCACCGTTCAGAAATATCCCACGCCATCAGTTCCGCCACGACCTCCGGATTTTCCGAGGACGGAGCCATATTATTGCCCCACATAAGCGCAGAAGCCACTGTCACCGTATTGTCATCAGGAGCATAGCCCTGCATTACATGATAAGGCGACCATCCGATCCGGGAGCAGGCTGCCTCGTCCTCCGCAAGGCACCACGGCATAAGATAGCCGAAAGTCCCCATCCTGTCCTGCTTCACATAATAGCCGGCCAGGTTCTTCAATGCCAGATTCATAAATCTCCCGAGACGCACATTTGCCTCTTCTGAAATACCGCCCTGGCCGCAGTCTATGCCAAGCTGGCGGGCAAGCGGTCCGTTGAGCCAGCAGAACGGGTTCCAGGCATGCGTACTGCTGAGCGTCCTCCTGAAATCAGGAGAACCGAGGGCCTTTGTCATGGCAACGAGCACTGGCATGTATTCCGGCAGGCAGCCGGACATTACACCGCAGGCAGCCACATGCACAGCAAGAGTATTGCGGTATGCTACAGGCAGAACAGCCACCGGCGTATCAGCCTCAAGTCCGCCATACCTAAGAAATTCATTGATCCTCTCCATAGTCGGAGGCACGACAGGAAGTCCGTCGCTCCAGCCCATTTCGCTGAAATAACTGTTTACCTCATCAATCCCTCCGCTGAACACGACAGCCTCCGGATTCGCGTGGGCATGGATTTCAGGTGAGCGTCTCTCCGAATCTGCGACAGGGACCGTCAGAGCCTCCCTGATTCTCGGCCAAAGTACATTCCGTGTATTTTCAAGAAGTTCATCTGTCGAATGCGAAGCGAATGCTCCGGGATAGACCGCAACACGCGCAACAGCAACCCCATTGTTAGCCGCTGTCACTGCAACCTGCTCCGCAAAACCGGGACCTGCGATTGTGACAGACGGAATCCCGATATACTCCGCCGCGATAGCTGAGCCGGCCTCCTTGGGAGTACACAGGCCGCACCCCCCGTTTCCGCTGACAACAGCATCCACTCCAAGTTCCTTCAGGCGGGCCTGGAATTCCTCAACAGACCTGCGCCTTATTCCCGGACCGGGAAACACTCCGGCCGCGCCTATTTCACCGAGCACATAGACTTTTGCCGAAGGATATTCCTCCAGAATCAGACGTTTCAGTTCCGGATGGGTTACAGAAGCCATGAAACTGCCACCGACAAGAGCAATCGTCTTCCCTTCAAGGGATTCAAGACGAGGAGCCTGCACTATCGGTTCGACAGAAGCCTGCCCGGCCGGACATACGACATTGAATATTTCTCCGGAAAGCGGCTTTCCGCCTTCCGCTTCCATCGTGCAGACACCGTCAGCGCACACCTGGGCATACGTACCTGCAGCGAAAGCCATGAATACTGCAGCTGCAAAAGAATACCTTAATACCATATAATTCATCTAATATTTACATTTACCCATTGATATCCTGGAACAAGGACATCATAGATTCCCTCCTGCATATTGAAAAGATGCGCGTATTAGACACATATGGCATGCCTATGTAAAATGGCAATATTTTTGCTTAAAGGCGCAACCGTTTTGCTGACACGTCACTGGCAGAAACCAGGCTGCCAAAATCAACAGCATAAAGTTTAACACACATCCGATGACAGGATGTAAACAGCATTATATATGACAAAATTTCTTGCTTCATCATTCCTCTGCATCTCATGCGCCATCTCAAGTTTCGGTGCAGATGCCAACCCGCTTCGCTTCGACCCAGAAAACTACCACCTTGATTCAATCACAATGCCGCAAGGCAATATCGTGGAATTCAAGGCATATGAAGGAATCTTTTACGTAAGCAACGTTGAAGATTCCGCCTACCAGTGCCTTAACATATATGTGCCGGTTGACCTTAAAGGCAGGAATGACAAAGACATACCTGTATTTATGCGCAACAACGTCGGAGGCTATATGGCTTCCCCCGCAGGCAGACCGTCTGCAACAGATGCCTCAGGGCGCGCATTGGCCGAGGGATATGTACTGTGTATACCTGGTGCACGCGGCAACGGCTCTGCCATAGCCAGAGACGGGAAAACTGCGCTGACGGGTACTGCCCCCAATGGTCTGCTTGACCTCAAGGCCGCAGTACGCTATCTTCGCTACAATGATGCATTGATTCCAGGAAATTCAGAAAAGATATTCACTGACGGGACAAGTGCCGGCGGCGCCATGTCCTCTCTGCTCGGGGCCACAGGAGATGCTCCGGAATATGAGCCTTACCTGACTGCAATGGGAGCGGCAAAAGCCTCAGATGCAGTCTACGCCTCGATTTGCTATTGCCCGATAACAGACCTGGAACATGCGGACATGGAATACGAGTGGCTATACGGATGCACAAACACAGGGGTACGCAATCTGGATGAGGCACAGTCCGCAGTATCCGGGGAACTGGCCTCCCAATGTGCCGCCTACATCAATTCGCTCAATCTACGTGACGCGGAGGGAGCAGCTGTAACTGCCGCCAACTATATGGATTTCCTGAAGACATTCATAATGTCATCGGCACAGAAAGCCATAGACGAGGGCTGCGAGATTCCGGACAATATAGGAATAATACGCTATCAGAAACAGGGTCCGTCATCCGGCAGGAATCCTGGCATGGGCCAAAGAGGCGGAGAGCAGCGTGGCGGTATGCAGCCACGTGGTGACAAAGCGCCACGCAACATGGCAATGCGTGCAGGATATTCAGACTTCGTAATTGATGTAGACATGGAGAAATATCTGTCATATGTCGCCTCACAGCAGTCGCTGAAAACACCTCCGGCATTTGATTCATACGGAGTACTTGCAGATAATGCGACACCAGAGAACACGGTTTTCGGGGACGAGGAGGGAAACCCGGCAAATTTCACCAGCTACAGCCTCAGCCGGCACACAGGAAAAGCAGATGCCGCAATTTCTGCCGAAATGGCCAAGAGGGTCATGCTGATGAATCCAATGAACTTCATTGGAACTGAAAAGCAGGCAAATGTGGCAGGACACTGGTATATACGGCATGGGGCGAAAGACCGCGACACCTCATTCCTTGTACCGGTCAATCTTGCGACACGGCTACGCAACGCAGGATTCAACGTAGACTTCGCGCTTGCATGGAACCGTCCTCATATAGGAGACTATAATCTCGATGACCTGTTCCGCTGGATAGAGTCTGTCAAATAGCCAGTCTATGCAAGACTGCCATTTTCATCAAGGCAGTCTTGCATTTCACGAAAATAATCCCGATTTTTGTAAAGACTACGGTCCCGGCCTCCCGTTATTTGCCGGAGCCGTTTTCAAAAGAAAGAACTTAACATATTAATCCCCAAACATCATGAACGATTTTGCGCAGAATTACGTAAACTCATTTATGGCAGATCTCATTGCCAGAAATCCAGGAGAAAAAGAATTCCATCAGGCTGTCAAGGAAGTTGTGGAAAGTGTCGCACCCTACATTGCGAAGCATCCATACCTCATGGACCAGAAAATCCTTGAACGCATCGCTGAACCTGAACGTGTCATAATGTTCCGTGTACCATGGCTTGACGATGAAGGAGAGGTACATATAAACAGAGGCTACAGAGTGCAGTGCAACAGCGCGATAGGCCCATACAAGGGAGGACTCAGATTCCATCCGAGCGTGAACCTCAGCATAATGAAGTTCCTCGCATTCGAGCAGACATTCAAGAACAGCCTGACGACCCTTCCGATGGGAGCGGCAAAGGGAGGCTCGGACTTCAACCCGAAAGGAAAGTCAGACAACGAGATGATGCGGTTCTGCCAGAGTTTCATGACAGAGCTTTACCGCCATGTGGGCAACGACACAGACGTGCCGGCCGGTGACATCGGAGTCGGAGGACGCGAGATAGGCTTCCTGTTCGGACAATACAAGCGTCTCAGGAACGAATTCACAGGAGTGCTTACCGGAAAAGGGATGAACTGGGGCGGAAGCCCTCTCCGTCCAGAGGCCACGGGATACGGCACCTGCTATTTCGCCTCTGCAATGCTCGCGACCAGAGGTGAAAGCTTCGAAGGCAAGACGGTGGTCATCTCCGGTTCCGGCAATGTCGCGCAATATGCGGCACAGAAGGCTCTCCAGCTCGGGGCCAAGGTCGTTACCCTCTCTGATTCCAACGGATGCATCTACGACCCGGACGGAATCGACTCCGAAAAGCTGCAATATGTGATGGAACTGAAAAACGTATATCGCGGCCGCATACGTGAATATACGGAGAGATATCCTTCTGCACAATATTTTGAAAGAGGCCGGCCATGGGGAATCAAATGCGACATCGCCCTTCCATGTGCGACCCAGAATGAACTTAACGGAGAAGAGGCTGAGACACTTGTAGCCAACGGTTGCATATGTGTGGCAGAGGGAGCGAACATGCCGTCAACTCCTGAAGCAATCGCAGTTTTCCAGAAGGCACGCATCCTGTATTCGCCAGGCAAGGCCTCCAATGCAGGAGGTGTCGCGACATCAGGCCTTGAAATGACACAGAACTCCATCAGGCTCAAATGGACTCCGGAAGAGGTCGACAGCACCCTGAAAAGAATCATGACAGACATCCACGAAGCCTGCGTGAAATACGGTACAGAAGAAGACGGCTACGTGAACTATGTCAGGGGAGCCAACATAGCAGCCTTCATCAAAGTTGCAGATGCCATGATGGCCCAGGGCCTGGTGTAAAAATGCCGCCGTTCCGCTGCACACGCCCCACGAATGCCGCAAAGCAACAGGCCTCTGCACTTGAACGCAAAATACAATCAGCTACACATCAACATATTACGCAAAGACGGGTACCGGGATTTTGGCACCCGTCTTTGCGTAAACAACTGAATATATTATATTTATATTGATTTTCAAGCGAGCCGTCATCAATCCTTATCAGACGCGGCTTGATGCCATGGCGGACAAGGCAGTCTCCTGTCCTTTATGGAATAGGCTTTCATATATTGAAAATTCCCGAAACAACTCATACCTTTGCATGCACTAAGACAAAAGACATGAGAACATTATCTTCAAGCCACAATTCATCATGGCGCCTGGACTTCCGGGGCAGGACATCACAAGACCCATCATTTTTCAGACACAGCATTGCGTCATTCCTTTCACTGGCAGCGTTAGTCATGATTCTCGGCAGCTGCGGAACAACGTCCAGCCTTCCCTACAGGCAACGCGGAGGCTATCCGCTCGTGAGCGGACACCGTGGGGCCAACTGCATCGCCCCTGAAAACACAATGGCATCACTTGACAGCTGCATACGCTACGGAGTAGATGTAATGGAACTTGATGTTGTCATGAGCGCAGACAGCATATTCTACCTTCTTCATGACCGCGCCCTTGACAGGACAACCAATGGCACAGGCAAGCCTGGGGACTACCCGTCTTATGTCCTTGACACACTTGATGCAGGCTCATGGTTCGGTCCGCAGTGGGCCGGACAGAAGCTGCCGCGCTTCGCCGATATACTAAAGAAGGCGCACGACTCCAGTACTGATATAACGATAGATTACAGAAACGGGGAATTCCGCGACATAATAGAGCTTCTCAAATCTGAGGACATGCTCGAAAGGACAAATTTCACATTCGGAAGGGATGAGGACATGATTGCATTCAGGAAAGAATTCCCTGAGATCCGCACACTGCAGGCATATGTCCGCAATCCTGCCGACCTTGACAAAGTGATTGAGGCTGCGTCCCCTGACATAATCGTATGCCGCATAGGGATGCTCGACAGGAAATTCGTCAGGAAATGCCATCGCAAAGGGCTGCAGGTACTTGCTTTGTGCCTTGGACTGGACGACATGAGCGAGGACAACATGAAAGCAGTACGCCTGAAAGTTGATGTCGTTGCCACAGACCGCCCTGTAGCATTCAGAAATCAGTTCAACTATAGCGCAAAAGGGCTTTAATGCCTAAAAACACTAAAACATCAGCAACCATGAACATTTTGAGAAGACCTGCTGGCATACTCCTATATGCTGCATTCATGACAACATTCTGCCTTTCATCTGAATTGCCGGCACAGGAAGCACACAGCCAGGAAAAGGCAAAGACATGGAGATACACCCCGGCTGAAGCCAACCTGCTGGCACGCAAAGAATTTTCTGATGCACGTTTCGGGATCTTTATCCACTGGGGGATATATTCAATGCTCGGGCACGGCGAATGGGTGATGCACAATGAGGACATAGACTACCGTGAATACCCTCTTCTCGCCCGTGGGTTCAACCCGTCCGGATTCGATGCGGAGCAATGGGTAAAGACAATAAAGGCATCTGGAGCAAAATACCTCACCATCACATCACGTCACCACGACGGCTTCTCTATGTATGACTCCCAGGCAAGCGATTACAATATCGTCAAGGCCACACCGTTCGGCAGAGACGTGCTGAAAGAGCTGGCCGAGGCATGCGCAAAAGAAGGGATCACCCTCAACTTCTATTATTCCCATCTGGACTGGGGGCGCACCGACTACTGGCCTCTCGGACGTACCGGGCACGGGACAGGCAGGCCCGAGGGAAATCCGGACGGGACAATCAGCTGCGGTACAGGCAATACGGCTGATGCATGGGAGCATTACATGGATTTCATAGATGCACAGCTGACAGAACTCCTTACAGGCTACGGTCCGGTCGGCGCGATATGGTTCGACGGTGTCTGGGACAAAGACAGCCGCCCGCGCGAAGACCAGCCGATGATATGGAACCTGTATCGCCAGTATGACCTTATCCACAGGCTGCAGCCGGCCTGTCTTGTCGGGAATAACCATCACCTGCTTCCTTTTGAGGGGGAAGACATACAGATTTTCGAGCGTGACATACCCGGAAAGAACGAATACGGCCTTTCCGGGCAGGAGATTTCTCCCCTGCCTCTTGAGACATGCCAGACAATGAACCGAAGCTGGGGATACCGTATAGCCGACAAAGACTATAAATCTGCGGATTTCCTGATAAAATACCTTGTACGCACAGCCGGGAAAGGCGCGAACCTGCTTCTTAACATCGGCCCAAGACCTGACGGCACATTGCCGGAAGAAGCCGTCGAACGCCTTGAAGCGATAGGGAAATGGCTTGCTGTCAACGGAGAAACGATATACGGGACACAAGGAGGATGTATTCCGGAGCAGCCATGGGGCGTGACGACACAGAAAGACGATGAACTGTACGTACATATCCTTGATGCCATGGACATTTCCAGCGAGAATGATGATGAGACTACCGGGATACTGCTGCCGCTGCCTGCCCATAACATACTGGAGGCCACGGATTTCACAAGCGGGGCAAAAATCCCTTTCACCCATGTCCCTGAAGGCATCATGCTGAAAGTCCCGTCCTTGGCAGAGGGCACCATAGATAAGATTATAAAAGTCAGGCTTGAAAAGCTGACACCGCAGGAGGAAGAATATCTCTCTTTCATGTACAGGCATATGCCGCTTCCGGACTTGACTGGCTATCCGTTCGAATACTGGCTGGCAAATGTACGCAAGGCAATGGAAGTCCGAAGCAAGGCGGCATGGGATGTCCCCGAAAGGGAATTCAGGCATTTTGTCCTGCCGGTGCGTGTAAACAATGAAGCCGTGGACGACTTCAGGACAATATATGCTGATGAACTGTGCAGACGCGTCTCTGGAATGGATGCAGCAGATGCGGCACTTGAAGTCAACCACTGGTGCCATGAAATGGCGACATATACACCGACCGACGCACGCACATTGCCTCCTACCGGAACCATCAGGGCCGGCCTGGGAAGATGTGGAGAAGAGTCGGTCCTGGCAGTTGCGGCATTGCGTGCAGCAGGTATCCCGGCACGCCAGGTCTATACACCGCGCTGGGCACACACAGACGACAACCATGCCTGGGTCGAGGTCTACGTGGACGGGAACTGGCACTTCATGGGAGCATGCGAGCCTGAGCCAGTCCTTGACCTCGCATGGTTCAATGCGCCGGTATCCAGGGCGATGCTTCTGCATACGCTCGCCTTCGGAGATTACGATGGTCCAGAGGATGTGATAAGAAAGACGCGTTCCTTTACGGAAATAAATGTAATCAAGAGCTATATTCCGACCAGGCGCACCTCTGTAAGGGTGCTTGACAACAACGGGATGCCGGTTGAGAATGCGAATGTTGAATTCAAGATATATAACTACGCGGAATTCTACACAGTGGCAAGACAGACAACCGGAGCGGACGGCACAGCCGGCCTGGACACAGGAATCGGAGACCTGCTCGTATGGGCATACAAAGACGGAATGTTCGGGATTTCCAAAGCCTCCGGCACAATGACCGATATAATTCTTGACCATTGCACCGGGGAGGAATTCGGCATGGACATAGACATAGTCCCTCCGGCAGAGAACCCGATACCGTCAAAGGCTACAGCAGAAGAGACCAGGCGCAACTCCATCCTGCTGGCCCGCGAAGACTCAATCAGGAATGCCCGCCCTAAAGGGAATGAAGAAGTCATATCCAGCTTCCGGAAAGCGCACAAAGGCAAAAACGCGGAAGCACTGCTTGCATCGCTTTCATCAAAGGACATGGGAGACGTAAGGGCGGATGTCCTTGAAGACGCTATTGCCCATTGCGGAAAAAGATTCATTGCATTCCGTGATTGCCCGAGGATATCATACGAGCCGCTTCTCCCCTACTTCAAGGAAATCGGCGAGGGGCTCGAGCCTGGCACTGCACAGGAGATTTTCGAATGGACACTCCGCAACATAAGGATAGATGACACCTCCAATCCGCAAGGGATAAGGATTCCTCCTGTGGACGTATGGCGTTCAAGGATTTCGGATACGCGATCAAGGGAGATATTCTTTGTGGCGGCGTGCAGGAGCAAGGGAATCGAAGCCAGGATTGATGATGTCACAGGCAAGACCCAGTTCCGTGACGGCAAAGCATGGAAAGATGTCAGATGGAGTGAGGAGACACAGAAGACAGCCATTTACGGCACTGCAAGTGCGACATACAGCCAGGTGCCATGGCTCAGGAATCCACTCTATTACAGACATTTCACATTATCACGCATTGAAGACGGAACAGCCAATCTCCTGTCTTTTGATGAAGACAGCGGAACAGGATGGAAAGAAGTGCTTGAAAGCCCATATAAAGCAGAGGTTGGGAATTACCTGCTGACTTCAGGCGTAAGGATGGCTGACGGAAGCGTATCTGCCCATCTTGAGTTCTTCAATGTGGCGGAAGGCTCCAATTCCGTGGTTCCACTCGTCCTCAGGCATGACGGGAACAGCATAGCTGTCATAGGAAACATAGATGCAGAACAGACATATCTTCCGCAAGGGATGGCCGAAGAGACTTCTATCCTGTCAAGTACCGGCAGAGGCTATTTTGCCATTGCCATTATAAATGACTTTTCAGAGCCGTCCATCCACGCCCTTCGCCAGATCGGGGCATCATCAGGACTGCTGAACGGATGGGGCCGCAAACTGATTGTGCTGAACAGCAATGAGGAGGGATGCAGCCGCTGTGCAGAATATCTCCAGGAGATAAATGACATCTCATTCGGCACAGACCCTGACGGGAAAGTCCTTGGAATGGTATACGACGGATGCAAGCCAGAATCTGAGAGCCTGCCTGTCTTCATCATTGCAGACAGTTTCGGACGCGTTGTCTACTACTCGCAAGGATATAACACCTCACTGGCAGAACAGCTCAGGCATTGCCTGACATCGCTGGATTAAGACTATAGCAACTGCACACCTATTCACCGACGAGCATGGACACTACAGCACGGTCTGTGGTTCCATGCTCTGAATGTGCAGAGCCATGGAATTCCATAGCACATGTAACCTGTTCCAGCACATCAATATTAGACGGTCTCACTCCCCCGCCAGGCATTACCACGAGACGTCCGGATGCACGCTCTACAAGTTCTGCGATAAGGTAGCGTCCGTCATATGCCGAGTCCTCAAGCCCGGATGTCAGCAGGCGGTCACAACCAAGGGAGATTATCTCATCAAGAGCCTCAAAAGGGCCGGCACAGCAGTCAAACGCCCGGTGAAAGGTGACAGACAAAGGCCTGGCAGCCATAATAAGTCTGCCCATCATGTCCACATCTACATTTCCGTCAGGAAGCAGCGACCCGATTACGACCCCGTTAACATTCAAGGCTTTGCACATCGCTATACTCTCCATCATCTGGGCTTCCTCTGCACTGGAGAACACGAAATCCCCTCCACGTGGCCTGATAAGCACATTGACCGGCAAAGGACAGCATTCAAGAACTTCCTCAAGAAGTTCACGCGAAGGAGTCACGCCTCCTATATCAAGCCTTTCACACAGTTCAATCCGGCTTGCACCACCGGCCACAGCCTCCATGGCTTCTTCAAGGCCCGTGCAGCAGCATTCCACAAAACGTCCCATATTTCCACTTGTTAAAACCGCTGCAAAAATAGCTAAAATTCCATTTCACCAGACCTTCGCAACATCAATATACTATCGGAAAAAGAATTAACTTTGCCGCAAATCCAATCAAGCGACTTAAGCAATGCCAGACAAGATGACAAAAGAGCAGCGCCACCGCTGCATGTCACATATCCGTTCAAAGGACACAAAGCCGGAGGTACGGGTAAGGCAGGAACTGTTCAGGCGCGGATTCAGATACCGCCTCAACGTAAAGAGACTGCCCGGGACACCGGACATTGTACTGTCACGGTTCCGTACTGTCATCTTTATAAACGGCTGTTTCTGGCACGGGCACAAAGGGTGCAGCCTGTTCACCATGCCCAAAAGCAATGTGGAATTCTGGGAAACCAAGATCATGCGCAACAGGAGAAGGGACTTCGTTGTCACAACAATGCTGGAGGCACTGGGCTGGAATGTGATTACACTGTGGGAGTGCGAACTTTCACCTTCACGTCTCTGCATCACAATGGACAAGGCTGAAATGCAGATCAGGCAGAACAGGGAAAGCTGGAATGCATACTGTCAAAAGCGCCGGGAGGACAGGGCGTTTGCAAAGCAGGAACGCATGAAGCTGAGGGAGATACAGAAAATAAAAGAGGATGAGATACAGAACATGTATCACATCCCCAGATATATTGTAAGTCTCTCCAGAAAGGACTCCGAATCAAGATAGGGTCTTCCCTATTCTGCTTCAAGGTAATACACCGCACTGTCATATACCTTCATAAGCTGCGGGTTGATTCCCTGGTTTATCAGGTAAGTGCCGTCAAAGACCTTGCCTGCGCCCCAGAACCTGGACTTATCCACATTCAGTTCCTTCAGTGAATATCTCATGTCAGGATCAAGGCCATAAAGCCGGAACTGCGGCACGAGAGCCCTTCCCTGATACCTGAGGCAATATGCAAACACGACTGCACGCCTCTTGTCCTTTGAGACATACATAAGCGCATAATGGTCTCCCTTGCCATACGGTGAATGTATCCTGTAAAGGTCACCATAGAAGACAAGATCCCGGTATTCCTTATATGAGGCGATAGCCTTCCTTGCAAACTCCCTTTCCTCTGCAGTCATGTCCTTCGGCTGAAGCTCCATGCCGAGACGTCCTGCCGAAGCCACATCAAAACGGAATTTGAGCGGAGTTACATTGGCTGTCTGATGATTCGGGACAGCAGAAACATGGGACCCTGTCACACATGCCGGATAGATCATGTTCGTGCCATACTGGATAAACACCCTTGAAAGAGCCTCAGTGTTGTCGCTGGTCCATACCTCGTTGAAATATTTGAGTGCACCGTACTCCACACGCCCTCCACCGGAGGCACATGCCTGCACTATCACTTCCGGATATTTCTCCCTGATCCTCCTCAACACCTCATAGAACCCCTGGACATATTCAACGAAGAAATGGCTCTGCCTGTCAATATGCTCTGAGCCGAAGCTCTCAACATGCCTGTTTGCATCCCATTTGATATAGTCGATGCCTGGGGCCATCTGCATGGTCCTGTCAAACACTCCGAACACGAAATCCTGGACTTCCGGATTGGAGAGGTCCAGAAGCCACTGGCTCCTTATCTGCGGAATCTCCCTTCCGGCAGACTTGACAACCCAGTCCGGGTGTCTTGCAGCGAGCTCACTTTTGGGGTTGACCATCTCAGGCTCAATCCATATCCCGAACTTCACTCCCCTGTCATGCGCATATCTGACAAGATAGTCAATACCCTCCGGCAGCTTGCTGACATTTGTCTCCCAGTCACCAAGCCCGCTCTTGGCATCATTGCGCGGATACCTGTTGCCGAACCAGCCGTCATCAAGCACAAACATCTCAAGCCCCATATCCTTGACATCATCTATCATGTCTGTCAAGGTTTTCGTGTTGAAGTCAAAATACGCTCCCTCCCAGCTGTTGAGCAGAGCCGGGCACATTACAGAAGAATCGTAGCAGCCATACCGCCTTGCCCAGTCATGCAGATTCCTGGTAGCCTGGCCTGCACCGGCAAAGCTGTAGGTATATATCATATCTGGAGTCACCATGGCCTTCCCCCTCTCAAGCCTGTATTCAGATGCATATGGATTGATGCCGGCAAGCACATTCAGTTCATCTGTCTCGTCCATCTGGAAAGAGATCCTGAAATTCCCGCTCCATGCAAGCGCACCGGCTATGACCTCGCCATAATTCTCATCAAAGCCATCAGCATTGAGGCTGAGCATGAACGAGGGGTTCTCGGTATGTGTCGTACGCACTCCTTTCTTTGACTCTATCGTCTTGATCCCGTGCGTAAGCATCTCCTGGTCAACCTGCATCTCCCTCGCCCATGCGCCGTAGAAATGCGTAAGGAAATATTTGTCAGCCTTCACGGGAAGTGAGCTTGAATAATAGCTTTTCAACGTGACAGGCTTCTTTCCGCCATTGAGAATCTCTGTGTGGCAGGTTATCACATCCTCCCTGGAGTATGAAGTATAGACAAGCACCACCTTGAGCGAGGTCAATCTGTCTTCAAGCACAATCTCCGTCCTTGCCACATTGCCGTCTATCCTGACAACCTTATGGGAGACATACTTCAGCTCAGTATTCCCGTACCCGTCCGCATATTCAACGGCGAGGGCAGGTTCATTGAAATACCGTCCTCCCGCTGCCGGATACGCCATAGGGTCTGTCCCGTAGTCAGAGCGCCTGTAGCTCCTGAAGCCTTTGAATGCAGACACATCGGCAATCCTGCCACCGAAATGATAGAACAGCAGTTCACCACTCTTGTCCGTACCCATTACCATTGAGACGTTGTCTGTCTCCACAGAGATCATTACTGTCTCCGCATATGCGGAAACTGCAAACAGGACACAGGCCAGCAGCGCATTGATTTTTTTGAGATGCTTCATATTCAGTAGATAATAAGTTTCAGTTGCAGCCTATCGCTTTTCCTTGAGCCAGCGTGTCATGGCTGCAATGTCCTTGTATTTAGGCGTATCATCGGCAAATGCAGGAAAGAAGGCGCGGATTTCGCTGTACAGGGCCGCTGTGGCAGGGGCCAGGCGGTCGGCTATCCCGAGAATATCGACAGCCTGAACCAGTCCCATATAAAGCACGGACATTACCTGGAACGAATTCTCTATCACCTTGGCTGCGATCAGCGCCGAGTTAGTGCCCATGCTCACAATATCCTGGTTGTCATTGTTATTCGGAATGCTGTGGACATACATGGGGTTGGACAGTGTCTGGCACTCCGCCGTTGTCGAAGTCGCAGTGAACTGAGAAGCCTGGAGGCCATAGTTAAGGCCAAGCACACCCATATTCACGAAAGGCGGCAATGTCTCATTGATCTTGTCATGGAAAAGATAGTTCAGCTGCCTCTCGCAAAGCATCGTCAGCTTTGTGACAGCGATTTTCAGTTTGTCCATCTCGAACGAGATATAGTCCCCATGGAAATTTCCGCCATGATATACATTCCGGGTGTCCGGGTCAACCATAGGGTTGTCGCATGAGGAATTCATCTCATCCAGAAGCACCTTCTGTGCATTCATGATCTCGTCATATACAGGGCCTAGCACCTGAGGTACACACCTCAGTGAGTAATAAGGCTGAACCTTGTGCCCGAATTTAACCTCCATATGCTTATGGTCATAAAGTTCGTCCTCCCTTTTCAGGACACACCTGCTCCCCTTCACGATTTCGCGCATCATCGCTGCAACGGTTCTCTGCCCAGGGTGGCGTTTCGCCTCATTGATCGGCACTGCCATAAAGTCATCATATGAAGCAAACACTTCATTCACCATGACTGAGGCCTTGACTGCCATATCCATCAGCCTATGCGCATAGATAAGGTTCACTATTCCGATTCCTGTCATCACCGAGGTCCCGTTTGTTACAGACAGCCCCTCGCGGATATGTATGGAGATCGGCTTTATCCCTAATTTTTCAAGTACCTGGGCGGTAGGCTGCAATTTCCCCTCATGGAAGACCTCACCTTCCCCTATCAGCGCAAGCGCGATATGCGCGAGCTGCACAAGGTCTCCGCTCGCCCCGACACTTCCATGCTCCGGGATATATGGATAGATTCCATTATTTATGAATTCCAGCAGGGTCTCGACAAGCTCCGTATGGACACCAGACTTTCCCTGCAGGAATGTCATGAAGCGCGCAACCATTGCTGCACGGACATATATATCCTTCAGAGGCTCACCCGCCCCTGTCGAGTGGCTGCGGATTATATTGTACTGGAGATTGCTGAGGAATTCATCATCTACACGGTACTGGGCCATCGGCCCGAATCCGGTATTTATCCCATATATGATCTTGTCCTTTGAGAATTCAGAAAGGAACTCAAAGCTCCTCCTTACTTCTGACATTGCATCTTCCGACACCTCTACCGGTTCATTCCCGAAAATTATATTTTCCAGTGCCGGCAAGTCAACTGTGTTCCCGATTTTCATCTTCGAAATTAATAGCGTTATATACAAATTATGACAATTACTGCAACAGTCCCCCTATTGCAGTCTGCAAAAATAACGTTTTTAGCTTCAAGTTATCCTACCTTTTGCATTAATTTCAAGACCCTGCGGCATCAGCATAAAGCCATGTCAGTGCGAATGCCCGAACATGAACCCGAGAAACACGCGCGGGCCTGTCACGAAGTCATCCTGGGGATTGCTGACATTCATCACATAATCAATCTTCAGGACAAGGTTGATTCTTCTGCTGATTGCATATTCCACCCCGACATATGGAGCGACTGCCATGAACCCATATTTCCGGTATGAGACGCTCCTGTCTTCAGTCACAAAGTCATCCCCGGCATGGGCCAGAAGCGTTATGTTCTTGGCACTTCCGCCTCCGACAAGCCCCCCTGCAAAGAAGCTCCATCTGCCAGGCTTCCACACAGCATCTGCGAGCAAGCCTCCCCACCCCATGTTCGCATGGCTCCGGTACGGTCCATATGTAAGGTTGGAGACATATCCTTCACCCCCAATCCGGAGATGGTCTCCAAACATGAGCTTTATCGCACCCCCTATCCCGGCAGGCGCCCCTTGCGCCCTAACAACATATTCCTCCTGTGTCTGGGCGACCATATAGGTAGTATTTTTACTGTAGACATACCCGGAATGAATCATCATCCCGCCAATAAACCCTTTATACGCGAATGCCCCGCGTTTCTCCTGCTGTCCATTCTCCCTTGCACCTGTCCATAAGGTACAGCAGCAGAGCAAGGCGGTCAAAAAAAATCTTATTCTCATCTACGGCTTTCCTGAAGTCGATTCCTAAATTAAGCAAGACTGCAAATATAGCCCTATTTTGACGAACAGCAATGCCTGCACATGTAAACGGCGATATATGCGCCACTAATTCCTTGCCTGGCATGGCCGGCGGCCTAGCGCATTCGCGTCCACGTAGTCACCGGCGGCCGCACCTGCAGGTCATATAGCACTGTCTGATTCTGTCTATCACACCTTGGCGCAACGTGTAAAATTATGCGAGAGCAGCATTATGCGGTGCCACAATCTGTTGCACATATGAAATTATATTATTTATCAAGTAATAAACAGCGATGCGCGAGTAATCCAGGTGGTAATACTTACCGCGCCACCGGGATTATAACGAAAATATAAAATTTTACATATCAACAATTTACGATATCGCACCAGTCGCGATGGGTACCTATTTACGGGGGGGGGACAGGGAACAAAAAGACTTGGAGCTACTCAAATCATCATTTCTGCATGTAATAAGTACCGGTTATTCAAGCACTTACCTGATGGCGTACGCCAGGATTTCGGCACCCGCCATCAGGTAACACACTCATGCCAATTGATTATATTTCACACATTTAGGATTACATGAAAAGTATATGTCTAAGCATATATGCCGGAAAGGTTAAAACAGGAAGTATCATATAGACACATACTTCTGCGACTGAGCCATAATTCTATACCCGAACCGTTTTCACGGTGAACCCCAAAGGCTCTATACTGTATGAAATAAAAAGAGGACAGCCCGAAAATCAGACTGTCCTCATGTTCTGAAGGCGGGACCGTAAGCCGGTTTCTGTTTTTAAATCTGCCATTTATCTACGCAACCTACCCCCCGGCATCGGACGGGCAGCCCTCATCTGCCGGTATATTTGGTTTTGCAGGCCCCGGTGCCGTACCTCTGCATCGTCACCGATACAGATTGTGGGCTCTTACCCCACATTTTCACCCTTGCCGGAATTCCGTTGACATAAGTCTCCGGAGTTTTGTCCCGGCGGTTGTTTTCTGTTACAGCTTTCAAAAGATTACTCCCTTCTGTGCTTTCCACAGCGGGGTGCCCTTACCTGTCCGGACTTTCCTCTATTGCTGGCAATAGCGGCAGATCGTCCCGCCTCATTAACCCCCGCAGGATTAACCTGCGACCCCTGTCAGGGGTGTGCGCCACAAGACAAGCTTGAGGCGGCGACCTTTGCTCCTTTCCAACTTTGCTGAAGCAAAGTCACGGT
>CAMXAU010000042.1 GCA_947179325.1 uncultured Bacteroidales bacterium
CTCTTTCTATAACTGGATAATGTTTAATCTGTCCAACTTTTTGGGGGCACTTCATTGTTCCAGACTTAATGATTCGAATCAGTAGATGAATTGTAAAGAGTACTGAACAACAGTATCATGATGAGAGTTTATAGTGGCATTTATTTATGCAGATATATGATTTTGCGGAATGATATACCAAATAAAATTATTTATGAATCAGTGCAATAAAGTTTTAAAATGGAATGACATTTTGCTGCCTGATGTTTTACTAATCTCAGTTTTCATAGGTAAAAGCATCAAAATGTTTATAAATGTAAACTTTACATGGACAGCTATAATCTCATTACTTATGTCCAGTATCTATATTTTTCTGATTGTAAGAGTACTGAGGGGAAAAAAGAAATATGTGATTCTTAAGAATGTTTCTTTTCTGATGCAGAATATATGGGCAATATTGGACGTGCTGGTCTGGATTATGTCGATAGTGAATATTTACAGTTATTACGGATGGAAAAACATGGCAATCTACATTTCAACATTAGTCGTTATTGTGTCATATGTATTCTTGCAGATATATTTGTATGCAAATAATAAAATGGTGTTTAAAAAATGAGACTTGTATAATCTTTAATGACAATAATATAAACTGTCGACAATTTGCTCAGCAGTGCTTTTGCGCTGCTGAGCGTTTTTTTAGAAGTCCCGGGAGTTCGCCGGCCTTCCATACCTCGACTACGGCGCAAGGGTCTACCACCCTCTGTCTTCCCGCTGGACGACAATGGACCCGCTGGCGGAAAAGTATTATTCCGTCAGTCCTAAAATTTCAGTACATTTGTATCAAAATATATTGTGATGAGACGTCTATTTCATACACTTCTGGTGCTGGTTGTATTTGCATCGTGCAACAAGCCGGCAGACGACACGTTGGAAAAAATAACAGACACAATTGTCGGCAGATACATGTGCAAGTCTGCCACAATTCAAGGCTATCAGCTGGATCTCGATGGCAATGGAATAGTCAGTGATGACGTGATTGCGGAATTCGAGAGATTTGAGGCTGCATTTTGGGCAATAAGAGACAGACCGGTAAGAATCTCACCAGTCAAAGAATACGGACAGGTAGCCAATATAAATATTGAGATCCCCAAACAGCGGGTCAACTATGACAAGAGAACAGGTGAATATCTAATCAAAATCATGTCCGGAAGCAGCATGTATATATGCTTCAGATACTTAGTTGACGAGTCCGGAAAGATTGTCGCATGGCCATACAATGAAGGGAACAGCATTTTGGGATGGGAAGATGACGACATGATTGAGTTCGTTGACTATCGGGACAACTCCGCCAAGGAAATCATTCTCGACCAAAAAGGCGGATTTCAGGCCCTGATTGACTGCACTTTTTATGATTTCGCCACTGACAAGATAATTACTGTACCTGTGTTATTTGTCTATGAAAGGGTTTCTTACTCTCTGTATTAGTATTATTGCATTCTGTATCATTGGCTTCCCTGTTGCAGCCAATGATACAGAAATTGCAGATACCCTCGAAAGTGTCATCATTTCTGCGGCAAAGTCTCCTGTTGCATATACCGGACTGAAGCGTCTTGACCGCAAGGACCTTATTGCAGGGACTGCTGTGTTGGGAACTCCCGATATCATAAAGGTTCTTCAGAATCTTCCGGGAGTCGCCTCTGGGATGGAATTGATGTCTGGGCTTTATGTGCACGGCGGGGACGGCAGCGACAATCTTTTCCTCCTTGATGGAGTGCCGCTGTTCCAGGTATCACACCTCGCAGGATTGTTCTCTTCGTTCAACACCGATATCATCAGGTCTGCTGACTTTTATAAAAGCGGATTTCCGGCAAGATATGGCGGAAAACTTTCTTCCGTTGTTGACGTCACGACTATGGACGGTTCCATGGAAAAGTTCGGCGGCTCCTTCTCCATAGGCTTGATTGACGGCAGGATAAATCTCAACGGGCCTATTGTCAAAAACAAGCTGTCATACAATGTTGCGGTACGCAGAAGCTGGCTCGATGCCATAACAGCTCCAATACTCGCAGTCAATAATTCCGGGAGCAGTACAAAGACAAAAGGTGGGTATGCCCTTTTCGATTCTGACGTAAATCTGACATACGTTCCGAGCCAGGCCGACAAGATAAATTTCCGGTTCTATGCCGGAACGGACCACTTCAATTATAGCAAGGTAACCCAGGAAAAGTACTATGGCAAAGAAATGTACAATACAGAAAGCGGAGTCAAGACGAATATAAAGTGGGGAAATCTTGCGGCATCGTCAAGCTGGAACCACATCTTCTCGCAAAGGCTCACCTTTTTTGCAATACTGTATTACTCAAAAGGTTATTCCGATATCTCAGATTGGCAGAAGTCCAATAATTTCTCGGACGAAATCTTGACATCAGACACATTTGCAGAGACATCGGAAAGCAGCGCCAACGCAGCAGGGCTAAAGAGCACCCTGGTCATGTCATTCAGGCATCATAACATTTCTGCAGGCATTGAATACAAGACCTCCTGGTATAATCCGTCACATACAACGGAAAATACAAAAGGAGAGGATGTCATAACCGATTCCGGCTCCGGAAAATATCTGTCCCATGAAGCGTCTGCATTTGTAGAAGACGAGATGACATACGGACCGTTCTGCCTTACGGCGGGAATCAGACTTGACGGCTACTTCACTGACGGAACTGCATATTTCAGGCCCCAGCCAAGAGTTGCTGCAAGCTATAATATCACAGACAACATTATAGCAAAGGCCTCATACGAGGCCATGAGCCAGTATTCCCATTTGCTGTCGTCAATTTATCTAGACCTTCCGACAAACATCTGGATGCCTTCTACAAGTATAGTCAAACCGTCCGGCTCCCATCAGGCAGCGGCCGGAATATATGCCCGCATTTCAAAGAACTGGCATGTGGACGCCGGTGGTTACTACCGCTCAATCCGGAACTGTCTCATCTATTCCGGCTCAGGCTCCCTTTTCCCGCCGATTGATAAATGGGAGGAAGAGTTCATCAGCGGAAAAGGCCGCTCATACGGAGCCGAGCTTGAGGTAAAATATCTCTCCGGGAAATTTCTCGGAAGTGCCGCATATACCTTGTCATGGAGCGAACGGAGATTCGATGAACTTCATTCAAGCTGGTTTCGGGACAGGTTTGATAACAGGCACAAGCTGACCCTGACAGCCTCATACAGGATTACGGAAAATATTGACATCAATGCCACATGGAACTTTCACAGCGGCAACCGTGTGACTGTCCCGGAACATGTTGTCAACCTTCCTGGAACAGGGACGAAATTTCTGTTTTCGGAGCCATATAATGCCAAGATGCCTGATTATCATAGGCTTGATCTGAGCTGTAACTTCCACAAGAAGACAAAACGCGGCAACGAGAGCATCTGGAACATCAGCATTTACAACGCCTATTGCAGGATGAACCCGATATTTATGCGGACAACAATGAATATTGAAGACAAACCAGTCGCGACAGTATATTCAATTGTCCCCATAATCCCCTCCTTCAGTTATACCCTAAAATTTTAGCGATGAGGATAATACCAGCTATATTATCATCTGTGTTGATTATTGCGGCATCGGCCTGTGAGCGTGAGACCGTTCTTCCGATTAAGCCTGACGGAGGACGTCTGTATCTCGAATGCTTTCCGTCCAACGGCCACGACGCCACATATATAAGGCTTGCTGCAGCCTTGCCGATAACAGAGGCTGAAGGCACGAAGGCATTGTCAGGTATCATGATGGACTTCAAGGTAAATGATGAATCATTTGCCCCAGAGCTATATTCTGAAGATAATCATGTCTACACGTTCATTGCAGATGTCCCGTTGAAGACAGGTGACATCGTGTCTGTCAACGCCATGGCAGACGGTTACCCGCAAATTATGGCTACTTCTTCCGTACCTCATGAAGCAGATATGGAAATGAGCCGCGAGATATACAACTATGGAACTCTCCGCCACAGGTTCAAGGTAAAAAGAAACGACGGATCCGGGCAGAAGCATTACTACGGAGTGGCCATCCGCGGTGTCCTCAGAATGGAGAAGACGTATACCGATCCGGACATGAAGCCGGAAGTAGAGGTTTCCTGTCTGCAGTATGACTACAGAACGGAATCACCATTGAAATCCGAAGATGAGGATGTACTCGGCTATAAGACCATCACGCAATGCCATGTCAACGGGACTAATATTGTAATCTTTGAAGATGACGGAGGGAAAACACCGGACCTTGAAATCGTGGTGGACATACCATATCAGCAGGACAAATACTGGGTTGTTGTCGAAGATTACAAGATATTCAGGCGCACTCTGTACAATGTAGAGATGTTCCGGATTCCGGAAGCGGCATACGAATACCTCAATCCTCGGATAAACGAGTCTCTGCTCGCTGCCGGCCTCATCCCTCCTTTCATAAGCAACGGGAACATATCAGGCGGTTACGGAATATTCTCTTGCATGGGCTGCACCTCTTCAGGATGGATCGGCAGTCCGGCACAATGATCTCCAGTTGCATACCTTGAACCTTGGCTTTCCGTTGGCCGACATAAAAGCCGTGTTGTCCTTCCTTGAGGGCTCCTCGCCCCCGTAAAGACCACAGAAGCGATGAGCAGGAACAACGGCAAGAGCGGCAGGGCCTATGTCAAGCTCCCCCGGAGACAGGATCAAGTGGAGCATGTCGAACCGAAAGAAAACACATGATACACCACGGGGTGGCATGACGTCAGCTGGCTACGCCTCCACGGCAGACCAGGAGGACCGGAAGGACGGAGTTGAGAATGAGAAATAATGATTGATAAGATGTTATGTTTTTGTGCTGTTTCTGTCTTGCTGCGGATGAAAACCTTTCTGATGTTGAACCACGTCCGGCTGTGTCTTTAAGGATGTCGGTGCGGTGAGCTAAAAATTACGTATATTTGAAACATGGAGATAAAAAGTTTAGAACATACAGACTTTGATACACTGTTTCGAGGCTTTGACGACGCCTTTTCGGATTATGGGATACGCTTTGAAAAAGAAGAGGTGCATTCCATGCTCAAAAGGAGGGGGTATAATCCCGAATTGTCATTTGCTGCCTTTGACAATGGTGAAATTGTCGCATTCACATTGAATGGGACAGGGATATTCAACGGTATTCCTACTGCCTATGATACCGGGACGGGAACAATAAAAAGATACAGAGGACAGGGGCTCGCAGGGAAAATCTTCACACATTCCATCCCGTTTCTCCAAAATGCTGATGTCCGGCAATATCTGCTGGAAGTGATGCAGGACAATCAGAAAGCTATTTCCCTTTACAGTAGGATGAACTTTCGGGTAACTCGCGGATTTGACTGTTTCAGACAAGCCATAGATAAGATTGATAACCTGAATGGCAATACTGAATGTATGGTAAGGCAAGTTGGTGTTGATTCAATCAGGCATGCTCAGGAATGTTGCGACTTTAGTCCTTCGTGGCAGAACAGCATCGATTCCATAGAGAGGGGAGCGTCTGACCTTATATGTATCGGTGCTTTTCTCAGGAGAGAAATGGTCGGCTATTGTGTTCTTGATGCATGTACCGGGGATCTGGCCCAGATGGCGGTTCAGCGCAAATATAGACGGAAAGGCATAGCGTCGCGATTATTGCAGGAAGCCCTTGGACGTATGAAAACGGATTTCGTCAAAATCCTGAATGTCAGTTCTGGCAGCTTTGCAATGCATGCATTCCTCGAAAACAAGAATATACCGTTGGCAAGCAGGCAGCTTGAGATGCTGCTGCCGCTCTGACAGGCATTGCACAGGATGAGACTTGCCAGGACATCAGGCAGATGCAATCTGTGTGTTATGGAATTTCTCTCATTTGCAGAAAACAGGTTGCAGTATTGGTGATAAAAGCATATATTTGCAGGCTTTTATTAACCAATTTAATAAATTATGTTAAAAATATTCAAATCGTCGATGCTCAGGTACTCTCTGGCGGCATTTGTCGTCTCAGTTGTACTTGGTGTCTTGTCCCCTGCGGTCAATGCCCAGGATCAGGCTAATGCCGGGGGGGGTACAATCAGTGGTATAGTTACTGATAGCCAGGGCCCTGTAATAGGTGCCGCTGTCATGATCAAGGGCGGTGCCGGTGGCGCAACAACAGGGTTTGACGGAAGCTACACCCTGTCTGGGGTCAAGCCTGGCGATGTCATTGTCATCTCTCTTCTTGGTTATGACGAACTTGAAATCCCCTACAATGGACAGGCAGTCATTGATGCCGTCCTTAGCGACTCTACGGAGTTTCTCGATGAGGTCGTAGTCACGGCCCTCGGTATCAAACGTTCTGAGAAGGCGTTGAGCTACAATGTACAGCAGGTCAAGTCTGATGAACTGCTGCGCGCCCAGGATGTCAATTTCGTGAATTCACTCAACGGTAAGATCGCCGGTGTGCAGATGAACAAGAGCGGAAGCGGCGTCGGTGGAGCGACACGTATCGTCATGCGTGGTGCCAAGTCGCTTGAGGGAGACAACGGTGTCCTTTATGTGATTGACGGTATTCCTATCATCAACACAACTGTCGGAAAGGGTAATGATGTGCTTGGAGACTCAAGGGCTTCCACAGAAGGCATTGCAGACTTCAATCCGGAGGACATTGAGAGCATCTCTGTGCTCAGCGGTCCTTCTGCAGCTGCACTTTATGGTAGCAGCGCGGCAAACGGAGTGATTCTCATCACCACCAAGAAAGGACAGGAAGGAAAGGTTTCGCTTTCATTCTCCTCTACTACGGAGTTCAGCACTCCTTATATGACTCCTGAGTTCCAGAACACATACGGCAATAGGAAGGGAGAATTCGAGAGCTGGGGCAACAAACTTGCAACCCCTGCTTCATACGATCCGAAGAATGACTTTTTCGAGACCGGCATGACTTTCATCAATTCCCTTACCCTGACAATGGGCAACAAGTACAACCAGACTTTTGCCTCTGTCTCTTCTGCAAACTCGCAGGGAATTGTACCTAACAACACATATGACCGTCTGAACGTAACTGTACGTAACACGTCAAAGATTCTCAATGACAAGGTGCAGATTGACTTCGGTGCATCATACGTGAACCAGAAGGACATGAACATGGTTTCGCAGGGACTGTACAACAACCCGACCATGGTAGCATATCTCTATCCGAGAGGAGAAAGCTGGGATGCAGTGAAATCTTTTGAACGCTACAACCAGAGCCGTGGCTTCTCTACACAGTATTGGCCAATCCTGAATACCACCTATGGTACGGACAACCCGTACTGGATGGCATACCGCAACCTCAATCCGAGCAAGAAGAACCGTTATATGTTCAATGTAGGCGTCACCTACAATATTCTTGACTGGCTGAACATTACGGCACGTTACCGTATGGACGACAGCAACATCGAGATGGAGAGGAAATACTACGCATCCACAAATACAATCTTCACAGAAGGTTCGGACAAGGGTCTCTATGAGTTCAGTGAGTTCAAGGACCGCCAGCAGTATGCGGATGCGATGATCAACATCGACAAGTATCTTGGTGATTTCCACCTTACTGCAAATATCGGATATAGCTTCTCTGACTACTGGTCAAGGACAAGGGGCTATCGTGGACCTCTCAAGCTCGTTCCGAACAAATTCTCTTATAGTAACATTGATGCGGCCAATGCTGCCTCCATCGAGGATGGAGGAGATACAGCGGTGCGTAACAATGCAATTTTTGCAAACCTTGAGGTGGGCTGGAAGAACATGCTCTTCCTGACTCTTACAGGACGTAATGACTGGAACTCACGCATGGTCGGTACAACCTCAGAGAAAAAAGGTATCCCTTATCCTTCTGTAGGTCTTTCTGCGGTTATCTCGGAAATGGTTGAGATGCCTAAGTGGTTCTCATACCTGAAGGTACGTGGATCATATGCTGAGGTGGGATCTCCTGTTACCCGTTCCGGACTGACCCCTGGTACAGTGACAACTCCTATCAAGGGCGGTCTGCTCCAGGAGACCGGAATCTTCCCGTTTGCGGACTTCCATCCTGAGCTGACAAAATCATACGAGTTCGGTCTTGAGTTCCGTCTCTGGAACAGCCTGAGTGCACAGGTGACATACTATCACTCAAATACATATAACCAGACATTCCTCGGAGAGCTTCCTGAATATTCAGGATACAAGCAGATTTATCTCCAGGCCGGAAACGTTGCGAACAGCGGATGGGAGGCATCCCTCGGATATAACAATACTATCAAGGGTGTGAGAATATCCTCAATGATGACATTCTCCCGCAACGTCAATGTAATCAAGGAGATGGTGAAAGATTACAGTACGGAGATGAGCCTTGAGCCTATCAACATACCTGAAGTCCTTAAAGATGAAGGGCGTACAATCCTGAAGGTAGGCGGCAGCCTCAATGACATCTATGCTGATACTTTCCTCAAGAAAGACAGCCAGGGATATGTCGAGGTGAAGGACGGAAACTATTCTCTGGAGAAGACTGACCCTGTATATCTTGGCAAGACCACTCCTGATTTCACCCTCGGATGGAACAACTCCCTTTCTTATAAAGGTGTGACATTCAGTTTCCTTCTCAACGGTCGCTTTGGAGGTGTCGTAACATCTTCGACAGAGGCGATTCTTGACAGGTTCGGTGTTTCCAAGGCTTCTGCAGAGGCTCGTGATAATGGAGGATATATGCTTCCTAACCAGGGACTTGTAGAGGCAGAGGGCTATTTCAAGAAAGTCGGTGTAGGAGACTACCATACTTCCGGATACTATGTGTACAGTGCGACAAATATCCGTCTCCAGGAGGTAACGCTCGGATATACATTCCCTAACAAATGGTTCAAGGATGTCCTTAAGGACTTGACACTTTCATTTATTGCAAACAATCCTTGGATGATCTACTGCAAGGCTCCATTTGATCCTGAACTTACTCCGTCAGTCGGAACATACGGCCAGGGCAATGATTATTTTATGCAGCCAAGTGTGAGAAGTTATGCTTTCAGCCTCAAATTTAAATTCTAATATGGAAATGAAAAATTTATATAAATTGCTGTCAGGTGTCAGCGTACTGGTGCTTTTGGCCTCATGTGACTACTTAAGGATCAATACGAATCCATACGAGATGACTGAGGAAGAGGGAAAGATGGACGGTATTGCCCTGGGTGCATCCATCACATTGATGGAAAGGTGTGTCTTCCCGGTAGGTACACAGGCGGACCAGACAGACTATATCAATGCATACCAGACTGCGTATATGCTGTCTGTTGATGGCTGGGGAGGTTATTTCGGACAGGATAACAACTGGTACAGCGGCCAGAACCAACTGACATATTACCTGCAGGATGCATGGTGTACTTCAACTTACAAGGAGTCATATACACAGATTCTCCCGTCATGGAAAAAGGTTAAGGAGCAGGCCGAGAAGAATGACTCGCCTGAAGTGTTCGCCCTGGCTCAGATCCTGAAGATCTCCGCATGGCACAAGACCCTTGAGTCTTTCGGCCCTATCCCTTACAGCCACGCCGGGGAGATGAAGCTTGTCATTCCTTTCGACTCAGAGGAAGAGGTATACATGGAGATGTTTGCAGACCTGGATGCTGCTATAGAGGTATTGACTCCTCTTGCCGAGACAGGTGCAACGCTCATGGCCAACTATGATATCGTATATGGCGGAAGTGCGGCAAAATGGGTTAAATATGCCAATTCCCTCATGCTCCGTCTTGCAATGCGCCTGAAATATTGTGCTCCTGAGGTAGCCAAGGAATGGGCATTGAAGGCATATGGAAACAATGGCTCGATGCTTATGAGCCTTAAGGATGATGAGGCTCAGGTAAGCTATGGCGCAGGGTATGTATTTGTCAACAATATCAACCACTGTGCAAGGAGCTATGACGAGTGCCGCATGAGCACATCTATGTATGCGTACCTTAACGGATACAAGGATCCTCGTATGGCCAAGTATTTCACCGAGGCCCAGGTTATCGGGACGACAGGTGCAATACCGACATGGGCTGTAGAGGGCTATGACGGCAAGAAATATGCTCCGGTCCCTCCGGGAACAGCCGCTGCGGCAAAGACATTCGTCGGTGGATCTATCCCTAACTTCACAACCAACACTCCGACATACTGGATGCGTACATCCGAGGTCTTTTTCCTTTTGGCGGAGGCTGCTTTGGAATGGTCAGAATTCGGAAGTGCATCAGAATGGTACAGGAAAGGTATCGAGATGTCTTTCGAGGAGAATGGCCTGTCTTCTTCTGAGGTCAATTCGTACCTGAATAATACGAATAAGCCGGTTGATGTTGCAGTGAAGGTCGGTACTGTGAATTATAGCGCATCCGCACCTACGCAGGCCACTACACAGTTCAGCAGCAATAAGGAGACTGCGCTTGAGCAGATCATGATCCAGAAGTGGATTGCCCTTTATCCTAACGGAATGGAGGCCTGGACAGAATGGAGGAAGACTGGATATCCAAAACTGAATCCGGTTTATGTCAACTACAGCCCTGTAGGAGTGACCAAGGAATCAGGTATCCGCCGTATGGTATATCCAAGCAGCTTCTCCCAGTCTGATGCTGATGCTGAAAACTATCAGAAGGCAGTGCAGATGCTTGGCGGTGCAGACCAGCCTACTACAAAGCTCTGGTGGGATTGCAAATAATTAATGATAATTGATTACTGATATGAAAATATTCAAGAAACTATTATATTCCCTTCCGTTGGCAGGTCTGGCAGTCTCTTCTGTGTCATGTACTGATGTAGAGAAGATTGAGATAGACCACATCGGTGGATACAATACAATGTTCAATGAGGAGAGCGAGGCATATTATGCCAGCCTCCGTGAGTTCAAGGATGAAATCTGGAACTATGGCCGTCCTGTGTCTTTCGGATGGTTCTCGGACTGGGCTCCGCAGGGAACTGCAAGGAAAGGATACCTGTCTGCCGTTCCGGACAGCATGGACATCATCTCCATGTGGAGCGGTGCACCGAGCAGGTATGAAATCACTCCTGAGCAGAAGAGAGACAAGGAGTTTGTACAGAAGGTCAAGGGCATAAAGCTGCTTGAAGTAAGCCTGCTTTCGCATCTTGGAAAAGGCAGGACTCCTGAATCTGTCTATACGCCTATATATGAGCAGGCTGCCGCAGAAGGCTGGCCACAGAGCCAGATAGATGAGGCCAAGAAACTTGCCCGCTGGGACTTCTGGGGCTTTACTTCCCATGATTTGAGTAATTTTGAGGAACTTAAGGAAGCTCATTCAAGGTTTGCAAAAGCTCTTTGCGATTCTCTTTTCACAAGTGAATGGGACGGTTTCGACATTGACTGGGAGCCGGGTAGCGGATTTAATGATTCTGACTACACCTTGGCCGGTAATGCAAGGCAGAATGATCTGATTGTACACCTTGTAAAGGAGATGGGAAAATACATCGGCCCTATGAGCGACCCTGAAGGCAAGGGACACAAGCTGCTCTGCATTGACGGTATCATGTCTGTTTTCCAGAGCCAGTGCCCAGAGTATGTTGACTATTTCATTGAGCAGTCTTACGGGTACACAAGGGCAATCACCAGCGAGACTCCGGAGAAGTTTATCCTTTGCGAGAACTTCGAGCAGTATGCCGTGACAGGTGGTGCCATCCTCGGCCATGCCCGCTATATGCCAAGCAAGGGATATAAGGGTGGATTCGGAGCATACCGTTTTACGAAAGACTATGATAATACTCCTGACTACAAATGGATGCGCAAAGGCATACAGGAGAATCTCAGGGTGTTTTATGAGTGGAAGGCTGCCCAGGCAGAAAAAGAGAATCCTGAACAGTAAATCGATATCGTATTATGAATAAAATATCAAAAATCATGACCAGCCTCTTCATGGGATGCGCCCTGCTTGCCGGGTGCGACCATGAGGCGGAGCTTCTGGTGTCAAAGCTTTATTTTGAAAGCGTAGAAAGCATTATTGAGATAGATGAGGAGGCTACTTATTCGATAGAATTGAAGTCCCGCCTTACAACAGCTGCCGATTTAGATGTCAAGGTCGCATTCTCAATTGAGGGAGAGGATGTTGTCAATGCATACAATGAAAAGTATGGCAAAGAATACAAGGTGCTTGACAATGCAGTCCTTCTTGCTGATAACTCTGTCATCAAGGCCGGTAATGTCTATTCAGAGTCAGTTGAGCTGCAGCTGAATGAACTGCAGTCTCTTGTAGAGGGGGATTCCTATCTCCTCCCGGTGCGTGTCAATACTGGTGACGTTCCTGTCATCGACGGTACTGACATTACATATTATGAGGTCAAGAAACCTGTCAAGATCCAGAAGGCGGCTGTATTCAGCAACAGTTTCATAAAGCTGGGCCTTACTCCTCTTGATGTCTTTACTGATGTCACATATGAGGCTGTTGTCAATATCTCACGTTTCGGTGACAACAATACAGTCATGGGCTGTGAGGGTGTCATGATCATGCGTATCGGAGATGCCGGCGGCGGAACAGTTCCTAAGGACATTCTGCAGATTGCCGGTAAAAGTGAGATGACCTGGACGGACAATCCTTTGTCAACAGGTGTATGGTATCATCTTGCATTTACGTGTGCTGCAGACGGTACGGCCAATCTTTATGTGAACGGTGAGAACGTTATCGCAAACGGTAGCTTCACAATGTCTTCAGACCTGACTGCAGGTGGCGCTGACTTCGGATTCTCTATCGGAATGGTGCCGAGATTCATGTGGGGAACACGTCCTTTCTATGGCCTTATGAGCGAGGTCAGGGTTTGGAATGTTGTACGTTCTGCAAACCAGATCAAGGAGAATATGCTTTCAGTTGATCCTAATAGCAATGGTCTGGTTGCATACTACAAATTGAACGGTGCTGTAGAAAATGCTACCGGCGGTATCGCTGCTGCAGAGGTTTCAAATATCTCTTTCAGGGATCTGAATACTCCAGTTGCAATTGGCGGCGGACTATAAAAATGATAAGATAACGATTA
Source organism: uncultured Bacteroidales bacterium (assembly GCA_947179325.1). Taxonomy (GTDB): domain Bacteria; phylum Bacteroidota; class Bacteroidia; order Bacteroidales; family UBA932; genus Cryptobacteroides. The sequence continues at coordinate 12,982 of CAMXAU010000042.1, forward strand.
ATTAATAACAATACAATGAAAAAGATTTTATTTTTGGCCGCTGCGCTCTTCGCGTTTGCAGCCTGTAACGACAAGCCTCTTGACGATAATGGCACAGAGGTGAAGGATGCAATTTCAGTAAATCCCGGGAGCGCATCCTTTGGCAAGGAAGGAGGAAATGCCGAGGTGGCTGTGACAAGCACAGGTACTTGGACAATGACTTCCGATAAGGAGTATAGCTGGATTACTCCATCTGCAAAGTCAGGCAAAGACGGAGCAGTCGTTAAATTCGCTGTGGCTGCAAATGAGACGGCTGAGGAGCAGAATGCTGTATTTACCTTCAAGACAGGTGAGGCAACCGCTACTTTCACGATAACAATTGCTGCGGGCGATGTTGTTGGACCTGAACCTTCAGTGCAGTTTGAACTCGCTGACCCTGCCCAGAAGAATCTGACGTTTGAAGTTGGAGGAGGTAATGCAATGGTGAATTTCAACACCTCTTTGACATCTGGGGATATAGCAGTGGCGACGAGTGCTGGGGCAGACTGGGTTACAGCTAAGCTGGCATCTGTAACCACTCCAGTCCTTGGCATTGTTATACCTGCTAATACCGGTGCAGAGAGAACAGCTACCGTGACTCTTTCAGCAGAAGGTGCAAATGACATTGTCATCAATATCACCCAGAAAGGCGGCAGCGAGCCTGAGCCATCAGACAAGGTGAATGTCGTTAATTTCGACGGCGCGTGCCTCTATTCAAATTGGCCTTCTCCTGCTCCATTCACTGATATGACCACATTTACTGCTGAGATGCTTGTGAACGCAGAGAGCTTCTACAAGGGAAGCAATCCGGATCAGGAGATCAACACCCTGATTGGTATAGAAGGCAAGTTCCTTATCAGGATAATAGGGGCTTCTGGCAGTGACCAGGGGGATGTAGAGATTGTTTACACTAATAATAGTGAGTGTAAATTGAATGGTGTGGCCAGCATCAGTACTAACAAATGGTATCACATCGCGACTACTTTTGATAACGGCAAAATCGCCTTGTATGTAAACGGTGAGAAGAAAGGTGAGAAAGATCTTGATAACGGCGTTACTTCCGTAACTCTTCAGACAGGGGAGTGGACAGAAGAGACCAGCTGGGGTTCTGCCAGGAATTTCTACCTCGGCTTCTCATGCGACAACCGCCGCTGCCTGAAAGGCAACATGTCTGAGGTACGTATCTGGAACAAAGTTCTTACAGAGTCTGACCTTAAGGCAGCCGGACATTTCTATTCAGTTGATGCCGCTTCATCTGGCCTTATTGCATACTGGAAACTTAATGAAGGTTCTGGTGATGTTGCCAAGGATGCTACAAGCAATGGAAACCATCTTAAAGGACATACTGGCCTTGCAACCAACAACGCTGGTGGTTCAACTTGGGATACTGAGAATATCTATTGGACCGAAGTTGACGAAATCACTGTTCAGTAGCAATTTCAGACGACGGTTTTAGAACCGCAGTCAGTATAAAATACACTTTGCCGAATATTCGGCTGGAGGGCGACTAATTCTTTTAGCCGCCCTCTTTGTGTGATTTTACTGCTATGTGATGCGCAATTAGCCTTGTTCCTGTCGGATTGGTGGTTCAAGCAGAGGCAATGTCATGTCCAGACAGTCTCCCGATGAACGCTGTCTACCGTTTTTCTAAAAGTGTTATGCAACAAAATGATGTATTGTTGCATCTATGACATGGATAAATCAATTGATATGAAAAGGATTATATTTGTATTGACCGCTGTCTTGGCAATGGTGTCGCTTGCATCTTGCGACAAAGATTCTTTCGATGCCACGAGAGTGGTGTTTTCCAATGAAGGAGGAACCCAGACTGTTCGTGCTTCAATTTATACGTTGAGCATAACTGACAAGAATGGAAGGGAGGTCATGTCAGTCCTTGATGAGGTCTCGGGCATGTATGTCGTTACCGTAGACTGGCTGACAGCTTCGATGCCTAAAGAGGGCAGAGGTTCACGTGAAATAACTTTGACAGCAGAGAAGAATACCACCGGCAAAAAACGCCGTCTGTATATTGGCGGTATGGACACTGATTTCTCTGTAGATATTCCTGTGATTCAGCACAAATGATTTTATGGCCTTCCGGAAATGTCTGTTCCGGTTACACGTCATCTGAAATACCTTCTGCCAATATGGTTTTGTCGCCCTCTTTTACGGCACAGATTTATATATGCAGGCGTTCCAGGTATGCAATCTGATGGAGGACCTGGAACACCCGGAAGCCAAAACGACCTGGAATTTCCCAATTTCCCCGGGCAACTTCTTTCAGAGATGGCTCCAGCCGGCGTCAACCTGAATCTGTGGCGCATTCTGCAAGATGAGATTTGAAAAATGCCCATGAATATTACGGATAGTTTCCTCGAAAACAGGAAACTTTTTCAAATTATTTCCGTTATTCAAGGAAACTTTGGTATAGTTGCACCATAAAAACGCTGGACAAGATTATGAGAAAGGATACCATTAAGTCGTTGATAGCACTCAAACAGCAGGAGATGCCGTTCGATGTTATTCATCGGGACGAGGAGTTGCCGATAAACCGCAAGAAAATAATCACCATACCCGGTGTGCGCAGATGTGGCAAGTCCACGTTGATGATGATAGCGATTAATGCACTTATTCAAAGCGGAGTGCCGGTTCGGAATATCCTATGGATAGGATTCGACGACGAGCGTTTGAAGAGGATGACCTCCGATGATCTTGACGAGGTGATTGCCGCCTATATGGAGATGTATCCTGACGTACACATAAAAGACGTACACATGTTCTTCGGTGAAATACAGATTATCGAGGGCTGGGAGTATTTCGTTTTGCGGGTATATAAAAGTTATTGCAAAAACATCTATATATGCGGAAGCAATGCTACGATGTTGTCTACGGAATTGGGTACGGCTTTGCGAGGCTATCCGCTCGAATATAAAACATATCCGCTTTCGTTTAACGAATACTGCCGTTTCAAAGGTGTCGATACGGGCAGTTATCTCGAGCAGGACAAGGCAAAAGTCAGAAATGCTTTTGCCGAATACAATCATGCAAGTGCATTTCCGGAAGTGGTATTGACCATATCGGAGACTAAAAAATTGCAACTCTTGAACGGCTATTTCGACACCATGTTGCTGAAAGATGTTGCAGAACACTACGGGATTGCAAATTTGCCGATCCTCCGATACTTTGTCAAACGCATAATGGCGAATCTGACCAAACCGACCTCGATATTGTCGATATACAACGACATCAAATCTCAGGGTTTGCGAATAAGCAAAGACGAACTTTACCGATGGGCTGATTATGTGTGCGATGTTTTCATGTTTATCCGCATACCCAAATATGAACGCTCTTTGGCAAAGGAACAGAGGTCTCAGAAAAAATATTACTGTATCGACAACGGATTGCGCTGCGCCGTGCTGCTCCCGCAGAGTGACGACAACGTCAAGCTGCTGGAAAACGCCGTATTACTGCATCTGAACCGCAATCTGGGTCCGGCAGACCGTATTTTTTATTTTCAGGAGTCCGTCGAGTGCGACTTCGTAGTTCAGCGGAATGAACATGTCGATGAACTGATACAGGTTACGTGGGATATGTCGGACGACAATACAAGAGAGCGGGAAATCAACGGCCTGTTGGAAGCGTCGAAAGTAACCAAATGCGATAATCTGACAATAATAACGATTGACGAAGAAAGGTACTTCGAGAGAAACGGCAAGACAATCCATGTCGTACCGGCTTGGAAATGGGCTCTTGGAAGATATTGACAACAAAAAATATGGCACACGAGGAGTTCGGGCGGTTCAGGCAGGAGATACGGTCGTGGATAGACAGCCACTCCGGCGAGTACGATGCTTTCGTGGAGGAGATGAACGGCAAATCCCCCCCCAGCGCGATATTGCGATGATGAAAGTGGCACTCGAAGAGGCAGGCATAACTATGAACTGCTCCGTGCGTACTTTCCGCGACGCACTGCAAGCCGAGTTTCCCGAATATGCGATAGTCCTCGAACGGGGCTTCAGCGCTGCTACAAATTCCTGCTGGATACGAATGCACGCACGTGCAAGCTGCAAAAGGATATCGGGGAAGACCGCATCCTTATCGACGATCTCGCAAAGGAAGTTGGAGCAATCTCAACAAGATTACAGAAGATTGAAGAATGGTTGAAAGAACCTGTGGATATCACAGACCTGATACTAAGAAAGGACCTTACTTGAGGCACCTGCATCTGTGGTTCATTGGCAAAATCAATGGAAGCATGTCGGGAGGTGAAAGAACAGAAGCTCAAGCTAAATGATATGACTTCAGAGCTAAAACAGGTTAAGTCTCTACTTGAGCTATTCAAGAAAGAGCGTATGAAATACAATGATGGGTTTAAGTTCGGGATTGTTGAGCTAAAGAATAATCTTCTTTCTCATATGAGGCAAATTATGCTAATGATTCTCTTGCTATCAGTGGTGATACCCATTGTTTATGGCTTAGAAACCTATGTGCACAATTGAAAGACGGTGTTTATTTGTTCTCTGATATTGCGAAGACTGACAAGATGTCAGTGAAATTGTCAAGGTCTATTCTTTGTGCTATTAATGATAAACTGATTAGATATTGAAGTAATCATAATTAAAATACCAGCCTATGAAATTCAGAAGGCAATTGTTTAAATATCTTGATGTTAACGGAACATTGGCTATGCTGTCTAAGGGAACATTGCAGTTCACCAATTCATTCTATTTCAATGATCCATTCGATTGTCATCCGTCCCTGATTGATTTTTCGAGTTCACCTTCTGGACCTTATGGGTCTGAATTTAATAATATGATTCGTAAGACACATAAGAATAAATATGATAGGCTTCGTGAAAGGACCTGGATATGTAGTTTGTCCAAGATAAATGATTCGCTTCTGATGTGGAGTCATTATGCTAATCACCATAAAGGAATTTGTGTCGAATTGAATATGGCTCACGTGATTAAATATTTGGATGGGCGATATGGTAAGGTAGTGCATAATGCAGGAGTAGAGGTTCAATACAAAGATGTTGTCGAAAAACCAGATTATTTCAAAAATCGTGTACGTGATTATCTGAACTATCAGATATCCACCAAAGGCAAAGATTGGGAATATGAACAGGAATGGCGTCTATATATTATTGATCCGTCGCCAATGTATATGGGAATGCCATTTAAACCAGAGAAAGGAAAAATATACGATTGGAAGATAACACGTGTATATCCTGTTCTGGATGGAGAATGTTTTGAGGCAATTTATCTTGGTGCGATGACATCTGATGAAGATAAACAAAAGATTATGAAACTCGCCCAAAAGTTAAATCCAAATATCAAGATATATCAGATGACCATAAATCCGGATGCGTTTAAGCTGGATGTCAGTGAGGTTGTGCAAGATGCTTGAAAAGAGTGTCTTGCTTTTTGTTTGATATGCAAACTGGATAGTATAGATAAATTTCTTAAATTTGTAGGCTAGCAAAAAAACAAACAACACTTACATATATGGCAAAGGTAAACACTGCCGACGTCGGATTTGAGAGACAGATCTGGAACGCGGCCGATGTATTGCGTGGCAGTATGGATGCCGCGGAGTACAAGCATGTAGTACTGGGACTAATATTCCTTAAATATATATCTGATAGATTTGAAGCAAAATATCAGGAACTGGTAGCAGAGGGGTATGGAATGGAAGAGGATAAGGACGAGTATATTTCGGAAAACATCTTCTATGTTCCACAAAAAGCAAGATGGTCTGTCATTGCGGAAAATGCGCATAAACCTGAGATTGGTGTCGTTATCGATGAAGCAATGAGGACAATAGAAGTGGAAAATGATAAACTCAAGGGTATTCTTCCGAAGAACTTTGCACGTCCGGAACTGGATAAACAGAAATTGGGTGATGTGGTAGACCTCTTCACCAACATCCAGATGAAGGAGCAGGGAGACAGTAAGGATATCCTTGGCAGGACATACGAGTATTGTCTTTCTATGTTCGCTTCTGCCGAGGGTAAGAATGCCGGAGAGTTCTACACGCCTTCATGTATCGTAAGAACTCTCGTGGAAGTACTTAAGCCATATCACGGCCGTGTATATGACCCGGCTTGCGGATCAGGCGGAATGTTCGTTCAGTCTGCCAAGTTCATAGAAAGACATCAAGGAAAGATCAATGATATCTCAGTTTACGGTCAGGAGTACAATCCTACCACCTGGAAGATGGCCCAGATGAACCTCGCCATCAGAGGAATCGATGCAAATCTCGGAGACTTCAATGCAGACACGTTCTTCAAGGATGTTCATCCAACATTGAAAGCGGATTTTATTATGGCTAATCCGCCTTTCAACGCAAACAACTGGGGTGCGGATAAGCTGCAGGATGATGTGAGATGGAAATATGGTATACCTCCATCAGGTAATGCCAACTTTGCATGGTTGCAGCATATGATCCATCACTTGTCCCCTAACGGAAAGATAGGAATGGTGCTGGCGAACGGTTCGCTTTCGTCACAGAGTGGAGGCGAAGGAGCAATTCGTGAGAATATCATTAAGGCAGATCTTGTGGAGTGCATAGTGGCAATGCCTTCACAATTGTTTTACTCTACGCAGATTCCTGTGTGTCTGTGGTTCTTGAATCGTGCGAAAAAGCAGCCTGGCAAGGTTCTCTTCATTGATGCCCGTAATATGGGAACTATGGTTACTCGAAAACTACGCGAACTTTCCGAAATGGATATAGTGAAGATTGCTGGTACATACGACAGTTATGTGGCAGGTACACTAGAAGATGAGAAAGGATTCTGTGCTGTAGTCGGAATGGGTGAGATAGAGAAACAGGATTACATACTGACTCCGGGACGTTACGTCGGTATTGCTGAGGCAAAGGAAGATGGAGAACCATTCCATGAGAAAATGGAAAGACTTACTGGTGAATTATCTGATTTGTTTGCTAAATCTCACGAACTGGAGGCAGAGATCAAGAAACAGTTGGCTTCTATTGGGTTTACAATTAAATAATGCTTTCTTCTATGGTAATCAAAACCATAGAAAACATGAAAGAACAATTTATCAATGAAGTCGCAGATGCGATGAGTGAGATGCTCTCTTTTGAGCAGATGGTAGAACTGAATAATGCCCTCCTGCAGGTTATCAGCAAATATGAACTGGTGGATAACGGAGAGAAGGTAAAGGAAGATGTCAAGAGCAACAATAGACTACTTGAGGTTTTCCTCTCCGCGAAGCAGGTGGAGGGCTGTTCAATAAAGACGATTAAGTACTATGAGGCAACCATAAGGCAACTCTACAAGAAGATGCCGAAGAATGTCTCAGAATACACAACCGAGGATATCAGGGCTTATCTGGCTGTATTCCAGAGAAAGCACAAGTCTAGCAAGGTAACGATTGACAATATCCGTAGGATCTTCTCATCGTTCTTTGCGTGGCTAGAGGAAGAAGACTTCATTATCAAGAGTCCTGTGAGAAGGATTCACAAGGTGAAGACAGGGACGCAAGTCAAGGAAGTGCTGACGGATGAGAATCTGGAACTCCTTCGTGACAAGTGCAAGTGCATTAGAGATCTAGCAATGATTGACCTGCTCTCTTCGACCGGAATAAGGGTTGGCGAGCTAGTCAAACTGAATAGGAATGATGTAAACTTTACGGAACGCGAGTGTATCGTCTTCGGTAAAGGAAACAAGGAGAGGATAGTGTACTTTAATGCTAGGGCGAAGATTCATCTTCAGGAATACCTGAAGAGTCGCAAGGATAAGAATCAAGCATTATTTGTATCACTTGCCAAGCCGCACAATAGGCTGCAGATTGCAGGAGTTGAGACGCGGCTGAGAGAATTGGGACGAAAGGTAAAATTGCATAGAGTACATCCTCATAAGTTCAGGAGAACGCTTGCTACAATGGCAATAGACAAGGGAATGCCAGTAGAACAGGTGCAGAAACTCCTTGGACACGTAAAGATTGACACAACCATGCACTATGCAATGGTGAACCAGACAAATGTGAAATTGTCACACAGAAAATTTATAGGCTGATGCTGAATTATTACACATACGAACGCAATCGTTCTCGTTTTTCTCGTCAAAACAGACGCAGAAATGATAATTTAGAGCAGCAGGCGCAGGCGTTGTTCAAGTCGTGGTTTGTGGAT
>CAMXAU010000043.1 GCA_947179325.1 uncultured Bacteroidales bacterium
ATATAATGACATCCGGCAGATGGAAGGATTGCTTTGACACCCTTGTCGGGGAGGGGGCGGAATTGTCTGAAGAGACGCTCAAATACGGCACATGCCCTTCTGCTGACGAGACTTATTATTATAAAAGCCGTATAGACCATATTATGTCCTGGAAGTTTGTCCCCGTGTATTTTGACGTTGTCCGGACTAAACTTCCGACGGCGGACGGAAGCCTGCATTATCCTTCCGACCATTGTCCTGTAGTTGCTTATCTTAAATTACCGATATTATGAAAAAGAATGAAGAAAATTATGTGTCTCCAAAGATGGACTGTATTGAATTATGCTCAGAAAATCCGATTTGCGTAGGCAGTGGCTCTTTTGAGGACTGGGGTGAAGATGTATGGGATTTTGGTTACGATGACTGATATGAAAAAGAATGGTTTTATAATCTTGGCGGCAGTGCTGGCGGCCTGTACGCAAGAGCAGCCGGAACTGCAGCCTGTGTCTCCTTTCATGACCAACCAATTCGGTGCGGCAGTGTCAGCCAATACCAAGGTCACCATAGATGAAGACTGGAGCCTGAGCTGGGAAAAAGGGGATGCCGTAAATGTGAATGACGGTACGCTTACGACTGAGTTCAGGGCGGTTTCTGCAGGGAAAAGCACCGTCCTTGAAGCAGACGGCTTCGAGGTTGACAGGGACGGCAGGTACTATGCGGTATGGCCGGCCTCTCCCGGCAATGTGTTTGACAACGGGAAAGTGACTCTTTCCGTGCCTTCTGCACAGATTGCGGTGCCGGGCGAATATCCCGGATGCGCTGCTGTGTCAGCCACTTCAGGAGATGTGCAGAATTTCATGTTCATGAATGTGTGCAGCCTTGTCTCTTTCGAGATAACCGGGCCTGATGTCGTGTCAGTCATCCTTTTCGGAGGGAATGATGAATATATCAGCGGCGAAGTGAAAGTGGACTGCTCTGATGCGTCTTACTCTGTCATTTCCGGTTCAAAGACCGTGAAATTGTACAATACGGACGGCAATGCAATACCTCGGGGAAGATACTATATTGCAATACTTCCGGGCAGCTACCCAAAGGGAATGTCATTGTCGGTGTACAAGAGTGACGGAACACGGGTGCGCAGCAATTACGGAGCCTTTGACATTGCCCGTTCGAAATATGTGGACCTTGAACAGCTTGACAAGGACAAGGTCTGGAGGACGGAATATACAATAAAGAACGCCGAAGAATTGCTGGCGTTTCTTTCGGTTGCAGACAAATGTACGCCGGAGACGAAGGTGAGCCTTGCGTGTGATATCGACATGGCCGGCCGTGATGGCTTTGCAGGGAGCTTTTCCGGTACATTTGACGGCGGCGGATACCGGATCAGCAACTGGACCTGCGGAAATGCCGGGCTTTTCGGCACTCTCAGCGGGACCGTGACGAATCTTATAATTGACGGGAGCTGTTCGGTCGCGCTTCATGATGACCTGACAGCACAGTCTATTCTTGTCCAGTATAACGAGGGGACAATTGAAAATGTAACCAATTACGCCTCGCTTTCCAACAAGGAAGCCATAGCCCAGACAAAGTCGTTCGGATTCGGGTTCATAGCCGGGATCTGCCGAAATGGAGGCCATATCAGGAATTGCCGCAGCTATGGCGACATTATGCTCACACTTGCGCCGGAAGGGGAGGGGTGTGTGCCTTCAATAGGAGGCATAGCCGGGTTGTATACTTCCTGTGCTGACGGATATGTCCTGGAAGGGTGCACCAATTACGGAAATATCTCGGTGACTGCCGATGGAAAGAAATTCAGGGCATATGTCGGTGGAGTCCTGGGCAAGAGCGCGAGCAATCCACAAGGGCTTCTGGCCTGTCAGGGGAGCATAAGGGACTGTCACAATGGAGATGCTTCCATACATCCTGCGGTTACCTATACAATGACTGAAAATGTGCCTCCTGATGCCTCGCACTCAAACATTGGAGGTGTTGTCGGATATCAGGAGGGCAAATTGTCCGGATGTACCAACAGCGGTCCGGTCTCTTTCGTCGCAAAGAAAGGTGATACGGATGTAAGCAGCCTGCGTCCTGCTGTCGGAGGCGTGGCGGGCTGTGTTGTTTTTGATGTGGTTGATTGCACTAATAATGGAGATGTTTCTGTTACAGGTACATTCAAGACTGTTTCAAATCCAGCCCTTGATGGAGTCGGAGCCTGTCTGCACTGTGCTTTTGGCGGAGTCGCCGGTATGGCGGGTGCCGGGACAGAGACCCCGGATGCAGCCATGAGAAACAGCGTCAATAACGGCAATGTTTCGGTAGATATCTCCATGCCTTCTGCACAGAGCATTTCTTCGTATGCCGGAGGTGTCGCTGGATTCCTGGCCATTCCTGCGGAAAAGTGCGTCAACAACGGAGAACTTTCTGTGAAGAGCACCTTTCAGAAGTCCCTGGTGGGCGGAGTGTTCGGCTCGGCTTCGTGCGGGCTTACGGATTGCGACAATGCTGCAAAAGTCAATTTCGACTATGTGATTACATCTGCCAACGTGAATCAGTCTCAATTCGGGATTGTCGGCGGTGTCGTAGGATATGCCGGGCCGTCTGCTGTCGCGATAGCTGACTGTGACAATACAGGATCCTTGATCCAGGCTCTCAACGGTCATCATGATAAGTCAGGGGCCTATATCGGAGGAGTGCTCGGAAGTGCCAGTTCGTCTGTGGGAGAAACATCATCTCCGGATGTGCTGACTACCTTGACAAATTGCACCAACAGTGCGGAAATCGTTTCGTCCACCGCTTCACGCTGGAGAATCGGAGGGATTGCCGGAGGTACGAAAGGTGCACTCTCGTCCTGTAAAAATACAGGTGATTTCACAATATCGAACATCACGGACTATTCTATGCTGGGCGGCATAGTCGCCTATAGCCCTGTTGTAAACGCTGTCCAGAATTGTGAATATTCCGGCGGGATTTCAGTTTCCGGTGGTGGCGAACATACATATGTCGGCGGACTTGTAGCCCGTCTTGACGGAGGCTCGAACGGCAATATGGCCATATCAGGCTCGGTGAAGGCTGTGATATCGGCAGGTACTTGTACGGCTGGCTTTGCAGCAGGATATCTTAACGGGTCAAAGCAGGTCAATCTCGGCAGTGCATCCTCTAAACTTAATGTCTATGCCGGGACAAGTGTGAATGGTGAGGCCATAACTGCAGACAATTGCAAGGAAAAATCTCCGGGCTATGCTTTCGGCATGACAGGCATCACTGACCAGTCAAAAATCTATAACGGTAATACTATTTTTGTAACAGAATAAAACAGAGTCATAATATGGGAAGATTGTCAGCGGCCATTGCCATTCTGCTATTGGCGATTGCAGATATGTCCGGTAAAGGCATTTATCACAGGAACTGGATTGATTTCAATAAGAACGGACGCATGGATGTCTATGAGGATCCGTCCGCCGATATAGAGGCAAGGGTCGCTGACCTGCTTTCCAGGATGACGCTTGAGGAAAAGACATGCCAGATGGTCACGCTGTACGGCTACCGGCGTGTGCTGAAGGACCAGCTTCCGACAGATGAATGGGATGACGCCATCTGGAAGGACGGGATCGGTGCAATTGACGAGCACCTGAATTCATTTGTAGGCTGGGGAATTCCTCTCTCTACGGAAAGTCCGTGGATATGGCCTGCGTCGAATCATGCCGAGGCCTTGAATATTGTACAGAAATGGTTCATTGAGAACACGAGGCTCGGTATCCCGGTTGATTTTACCAATGAGGGGATACGCGGGGTTGAGGCGTACAGGGCCACCAATTTCCCGACTCAGCTTGGACTCGGATGCACCTGGGACCGTGACCTCATACGCAATGTGGGACGGATTACGGGAAGCGAAGGCCGTCTGCTCGGCTATACGAATATATATGCCCCTATCCTGGATGTGGGACGGGACCAGCGCTGGGGACGCTATGAGGAAATCTATGGCGAGGACCCGTATCTTGTGGCCCAGCTTGGGATAGAGATGGTCCGCGGACTTCAGGAAGACGGAAAGGTGGCTGCGACGGCCAAGCATTTTGCGGTGTATTCAAACTGCAAGGGTGCACGTGAGGGGATGGCGCGCACTGATCCGCATGAGGCTCCGCACGAGGTTGAGAATATACATCTTTACCCTTGGAAGCAGGTCATCAGGCATGCCGGGCTTCTTGGAGTGATGAGTTCGTATAATGATTATGACGGAGAGCCTATACAGGGGAGCCGGTATTGGCTTTATGACCGTCTGCGCTCTGATTTCGGTTTCAATGGATATGTCGTGTCTGATTCGGACGCCGTGGAATATCTGCATATGAAACATAATACGTCGGACTCCATGAAAGAATCAGTGCGCCAGTGTGTTGAGGCCGGACTGAATGTCAGGTGTACATTCAGGAGTCCGGACAGCTATGTCCTTCCTCTGCGTGAACTGGTCCGGGAAGGGACGGTTTCCATGGAGACAATCGACGAGAGGGTGGGGGACATCCTCCGGGTCAAGTTCCTTGTGGGGCTTTTTGACAATCCATATGTCACGGAGCGTCAGAAGAAAGAGGCGGATGAAGCAGTTGACGGCAAGGCAAACAATGAATTCGCGCTCAGGGCATCGCAGGAGTCTCTTGTGCTTCTTAAAAACGACGGCATGCTTCCTCTTGACGCCTCTGCGCTGAAAAAGGTAGCAGTGATCGGTCCGAATGCCGACGAGGACGGATATGTGCATCTGCACTATGGGCCGCAGGCCACGGAGTCGGTTACGGTGTATGAGGGGCTGAAAGATGCATTGGCCGGCAAGGCGGAAGTGACATATACCCGTGGATGCGACTGGGTTGACAGCCGCTGGCCTGATTCTGAGATAATGGGATATGAGCCTACGGAAGATGAACTTGCCGGAATTTCCGAGGCTGTCTCGGCGGCAAAGGAGGCTGATGTAGCTGTCGTTGTCCTCGGTGGATGCCTGAGGACATGCGGGGAGAACCGGTCAAGGACGAGCCTTGATCTTCCGGGCTGCCAGGACCTCTTGCTGAAGGAGGTGTATAGAAGCGGAACCCCTGTAGTGCTTGTGCTTGTGAGCGGACGTCCTCTTTCTATAAATTGGGCGGACAGGAATATACCGGCAATCCTTGAGGCGTGGTATCCGGGTACCCATGGCGGAACGGCTGTGGCCCAGGCTCTTCTCGGTGAATACAATCCCGGAGGAAAACTGTCGGTGACTTTCCCTAAGACAGTAGGGCAGATTCCGTTCAATTTCCCTTATAAGCCTAATTCCCAGATTGACGGATATGTAGGTGAAGGCCCTTCCGGAAAGCAGACGAGGGTCGGCGGAGCTCTGTATGACTTCGGGTACGGACTGAGCTACACTTCTTTCGGGTATTCGGACTTGACTCTGTCGCGCTCTGAAATTATGCCTGGAGACTCTGTCTGGGTGACTTTTACTGTGGAGAATACGGGGAAATTCAAAGGGGATGAAATTCCGCAGCTCTATATCCATGATGTCGAAAGCTCGATAACTGTGTATGACCGTATGTTGCGTGGCTTCGACAGGATTACTCTGGAGCCCGGAGAAAAAAAGACTGTTTCAATGCTTCTCGGTCCGGAAAGCTTTACTATGCTCGACAGGGACATGAGGGAGGTGATAGAGCCAGGCATCTTTGAAATCTATGTGGGTGCCTCGTCAACAGACATCCGTCTTGCTTCGGAAGTGACGGTCCTGGATCCGGAGCGGCCGGAAAGGATATTCCGTCAGACGGACAGCAAGCTTGAAGGGCTGCTTCCTGTTGAACTGAAGTCAGGAGACTATGTGACTTTCCCTGTCAATCCTTCGCAGAGCTTCCGCAAATTCGACCTTATATGGCGCATGGATACGGATTGCACTTATGAAATACAGCTTAATGAAGGAGGCGGGCAGTTTGTGACTGTCATGACTATGACTTCCAAAGGAGGTGCCCAGAAGCCGCGTCTGCCTCATGACTATAATGCTTCTGATATCAGAATACTGGTGACGGAGGGCCATGGGACGGTAACTTCCTTTGCCTGTCTTGCGTTCTGACGGCCGGCTTTGAGGCCGACTAACACTTTTTAGTCGGCCTCTTTTCAGCGGAGAGAAAGGTTGATGTCACAAATTTTTAAATCTTTGATATATAGCAAAATATAAAAGCTTACCGCGCATAGGTTACAGATAGGATACGGAAATATGTCTTCAAATGTCTTCGCATCTGTCTGCATTATGACCACCTCAGCATTTTCATAGACAAAGGCTGGACATCGTGTCAGCAGATTGTCAATAAAACATCTTCCACTCTGGATTATTCCAAGTGATTTAGGGAGCATCGCAGTCCAGAACCCTCACCACTTAATTCTCCTTATTTCAAACTCTTACAAAAATGCAAAAGGTTACGATTTGGTTACCGAATTTGTAAGTTGTCAATGAACTTCCGGATGCAGCAGCATCTTTGATGCAAGCAATGGTGCAAGCCGAATGCAGAGCCAAACTTGTTTGAGCTATGCTGAGACGCAGCCCATTGAATGCAATCTTTGATTGCAAACATGTCACTTATCTGTGGAAAGTGCAAGTCTCTTTATAATAAAGGAGTCATATAAAGAGGCAGGAACACAATGTCATCCTCAATCTTCACATCTTTATCATGCAAGACATAGGGTGTCGACAGGTCTTTAGCGTACTTCGCTATACATTTAGTCAAGGATGTCAGTGTATAGCGACTGCCTGACTTTACCTCAACCGGAGAAATGTTATGCCTGCTCGTTGTAGTTAGCTTGGCTATAAGGAAATCTATTTCCATCCTATCTTCTACGGATGTCCGTGAACTGTTGCTGAAGAAGAACAGGTTATGTCCGGCAGCTTTAAGCATTTGAGCCACAATGTTCTCGACCAACATTCCTTGATTAACTTCAAGTTTGTCGAACATCAGTTTTCGATACAAATCCTCAGAAACAATGCCTCGTTCATCAAATGCAAGGCTTATCAAAAGTCCAGTGTCATTCAGATAACATTTTACAGTTGTCCTGTCCTCATTAAGTTTCAGCCCGATGCTCGGCTCGGTGGAATTATAGCAGCAGTTGACAACCTTTGCATCGCTGAGCCAAAAGAAAGCCTGCGAATAATCACGCATTCGGGCATCATCCTGCAACGCGGACAACCGGAATTTCTTTTCATGTTTCTGCAACTGACTTGGTATCTCCTCGAATATTGCAGACACTTTGGTCTCTTGATTATCCGCATACTTTTTTATGTCATTACGATAAAGGGCAAGAATATCCCTCTTAACCTCATCCACTTTCTCAAAATCCCGAGTCTCAACATATTTCTTTACCGCTTGTGGCATTCCACCTACAATCATGTACTGACGGAAATAATCCATTGCCCTACGATGAAACGCACCCATCGGCTTCTTCTTTTCAAATTGGCCCTGAATGTATGGCATCATCACCTCGTCCCCCATTGCCCATAAGAACTCTTCAAAATCCATCGGATACATCTGAATAGGATGTTCCTCAGATGGAATCATTATGTCCTTTACATTCTTTTTTATGGAAATCAAGGAGCCTGTCTCGATATAATCATATCTATTATCCAAAACCAGATGCTTGATTGCTGAACGGGCGCGAGGACAAAATTGAACTTCATCAAATATAATCAGAGAACGAGCCTCTTCACCACGACTTGGGCGAGGAACAAGTTTGCGTCTGTAATACAATTCAAGATTCTGAAAGAGTGTATCCAAGTCATCCAAGTAGAGACTGAAAAACTCCATCACTTGTGGACTTACCTTACTGAAGTCTACAAGGATATATGAATCATATTCCTCCCGTCCGAACTCCTCAACGATATGGCTTTTACCGATTCGTCTTGCACCCTCTATTAAAAGAGCAACTTCTCCTTTGCGTTCCTTCTTCCACTCAAGAAGGGTCTGATAAATCTTTCTTCTCATAATTTCACCTTTTCAAGACTTGGTAACTATCCGTTTTTACACCTTTTCAAGATTAACGGGTGCTACAAAATTACACCTTTTCAAGACTTATCAAAAATATTCAGGCAATTTTCTTTGTTTTTTGCACTTGAAGCCAACAAATATCAGTTCAAGTCAAAGTCAGACTGCCATATTCCGGATGGGCTAAGACCTTTTTATTTGAAATTCCTCATATAGTGCCGCTGGACCGAAATTCCATGCCTTTGTAGATTCGCCCTCAAGTTTAGAATAAACTTCCGAAGAATATAGCATCTTCATCGCATCCACTATGGCGACACCCTTGTCCTCAGACAACATATTTGCCATCCAACTTATTTTAGAAGGAATCAGAAGATACAGATTATCTTGAGTGATGGTCAGATTTGTTAATGATGGATTTTCAAAATGAGTCTTAATAGACAATAGTTTACAATCTTTATCCCTAAGCCTTATATAATCATCAATATCTTCCACGAGCCATTGGCGGCTCTGTGTATGCAATGCCTCCCAATGCTCTAACAAATATTCAAGAACACCGTACTCGGACAAGAAAACCACCGCATCAGCACCACTGATTCCTTTTGCATTCTTGTACTGCTCTATACAGAAAGAAATGAAATATGCTATGTCCTGTTTTTCCTGTTATCCATATGGCAGTGCTTTTTAAAAATCAGCACAGATGATATTCAGTTTTCTCAGCTGCGAAGATAATGAGAATACTACAAACTTGTACCGGATCTTGGGCATTTGCGGATTCTCTTATTGCAGTTCAAGAATCCGTTCTGCAAATCGTGAGCCTATCACAAGCTGGCTGTTCCTGTCATAATGCGGGTCTGTCTCGTCTTTTAGCATTCCGCATCCTTCTGTTGATATCCATCCGGACAATGGAATCCTGTCACCTATGGTGCGGATATTTTTGTTGAAGTCCGATGAACCGTTCCACCAGTGTGGCACTTCTCCCGCTACAAACGGGACATCCCTTGCGGAAAGGGAGTCGCGAAGTGCTTCGGCCATTGTCTCAAGCCTTTCCATGTAGCTGTCTGTTTTTCCGAGGTCGCAGTCCGTGCACCCCTGGAGCCAAAGTATGCCTTTGAGCTTTCCGTATTTCTTTGCTTCAGCCGTACGTCTGACGGCCTCATTGAAATGGCGGCTGCCTGGCATCCATGAATCAAGCTCAGAACCGCCTCTTGCATTCACGACCAGCAGCACAGGCCGCCCGCTGATCTCATGCATCTTTGTGGCAAAAGCGTGGCCTGGACCCATTTGCTGCAGACGAATGTCTTTTCTGATTGTAGAGTATTGGTTGTACGGATGGGAGGCAACGGCCGGCCGGTCAAGGCTGTCCAGCAGAAATACGCCTTCAATCCCGGTATTGAAATCACCTTCAGTCAGAGTGCCCCGGCCGGCCATGTTTGACTGCCCGATGAGCAGATAGACATCATATTCTTTTGGGGTACTGCAGCTGCATATGGCAAGCGCGGCAATTAGAATTGGAATGAGAGATTTTTTCATTATTCAGTATGTATAATTAACTATAGCCAAAAACTGGGAGCGGGCACCGGACTTGCCTGCAGGTCTTGCCCGTACGCAAGCGTATGCGTGTTCTTCAGGACAAAAACTGAGAGCAGAACATCAAATTTGCTTGAATGCTTTACCGAGGCGCAAGCGTATATATGTACCGTGTACAAATATACTAATAAACTGAGAACAAAATGTCAAGTTTGTCTGGAAGTTCTGCCGAAGCGATGGCGTATTTGTGTACACATCACAAATATAGCAATAAAAGCATCTTTTGGCACAATTTATTGCGGCTTTTTCTGTGCTTGCCTTCACTGTTTTTTCTGCTTGCCTCAATTGTTTCTTCCTTTGCCCCTGATTTTGGGCAGCATCTTTTACATTTCACCGTTTTCCAGCCTTCTCTTTTCTCCTTTCCTGGCATTTGTTTTCACCTGCTTCCATGTCTTTCCATGCTTATGCCAGTGGGACGGATTGGGCTTATATGTGGTAGTTCCGGTGGCCGATAGCACTCATTCTTCCACTTGACAAACATACATGCACGACACGTTCTTTTTTGTGCGCATTCTACGGGCGGACTCCTCTTCAAAAGATATTTAGGATTTTACACATTCTTCAAAAATATATTTATAGGCAAATACAATAATACTATATGGATATGATTAGCAGTTACAAAGAATTACCAATTGGCAAGTACCGGAAAATCATGGATTTGTGCAGGGATGAATCGCTCTCGCAGTTTGATGTGCAGATGGCTGTTTTTTCCGTATTGTCCGATATGCCGGTAGACATGTTGCTTGACATGCCGATTACAGAGTTCCGGAAAATAGCCGCGGCAGCAACTTTTCTCGAAAAAGACATACCGGAACCGGACGGGAATAAGATAGCAGCGGTATATCGCATAGGCGTTTGGGAATTGATTCCTGACCTGGATATGCGTAAATTGACAACAGCCCAATATGTGGATTTTCAGACGTTTTGTAAGGAGGATGGAAATCTGGCCCAGCTTCTGTCATGTTTCCTAATTCCCAAGGGATGCAAGTACGGCCGCGGATATGACATTGCCCATGTTCACGAAGCACTTGAAGCGGAATTGTCCATATATGATGCTTCTGTTCTGGCCGCTTTTTTTTTGAAGAAATGTCAGCGTTCAATCAACTGTATCCTAACCTCTTCAATGCTGGATACGGAGACTCTTCCGAAAGCGGTGAGGAAGGAGGCGGAGGCGAAAGTGATGGAGATGAAAGCGCTTTTGTCCAGCGCTGGGGCTGGATTGCAAATGTCGATGCTGTTTCCGAATTGGTACGCTGTCCGTGGAATGATGTGTGGGAGATGAATGTAATGGAATTCTTCAATCTGTTGAGCTACAGAAAAGACAAAATAGAGCATGACAGGAATGAACTGGAAAAATGGAGACGGATGCACTGAGCATCCCGGTTCTGACCGTGGAGCATGATGATGTTCCGCAAGATACGGTGATTTACAGAAACATTTCAATTAATATTTAATGGAAAAACCAATTACATTATGGAATATAGATTTCAATTTCCTATCTGGCGTGACCAGAAAATTTCAATAAATGTAGGCTCAGCCAGGTTCACTGTTTTTTACGATAACGGTTCATTTGATGTCGTAAGCGCAGTTGATGCCTATACAAAACCAGGCGAGACTCATCTTGAACTCGTATTTAACAATATGCTTGCAGATTGTCTCAGAACCGAATTCCCTGATGTCTCCAAACTTGATGTATTGCAGCATGCAATTCCGCTGCCTGACTATTACCGTTCTTTTATTATTCTTGCAGGGCATGACCAGTATATACTGAGGGTTACAAATGACTATTCGTACGATTATAAAATGGCTATGGGGGATGTACCATGTACTTTGATCCGCCCTGAGCTGGACATTAGGATGCCTTTGGTGATACATTGCGTGGCAGACTATGCCAGTGATTCCAATATGGAGGTCCGTGCCTTGTTCGACAATGGGACAGCCGCACCTTCCAGACAAGTCATTATGCCTGTCAATGAGACCTCCGGAACAGTATCTTTCGTCCTTTACGGAAAGGCAGACGAAATATTCGGAGCTGAAAACAATGTTCATGTCTCAGAGATTCAGATATTGTCCGCAGTAGGCAATGCCAGGGATTATCCTGATATCAAAGTACTTGATTCCGGTCTGCGGTATGCTTTGTATTATGTGGATGCGTATGGATATTGGAGATGGCTGACTGTTGCCGGAAGAGTGAAGCAGTCTGAATCCTATCAGAGGCAGACATTCAAAAGTTCCAATGACAATTCTGCTCCATCAGACCGTGGAACAATAAATTATCAGAACAGCATTACCAGGACGTACGAATTTTCGACAGGATGGCTGAGTGACGGACAGGCGGCATTGATGCATCATCTTCTTGGCAGTGTGAATGTTATGCTCTACGATATGGTAGACGAGTCATTCACCCCTGTCGTCATTACGGATTCGTCATGTGAATACAAAACATACAAAGGCGAGGGATGTGGTCCGGTGACATATACTGTTACTGCTCAGGTAGCTAAGGATTATGTGAGAAGGTAGCACTGTTGCTGTAGGGGACGGAACTCTGTGCCAAACTCTTTTTTATACAGGTTCTATGGCAGAAGTTCGGCAACTTGGCAGATGTTTTAAATGATTTTTTATGAGAAAATTTGAAATTATTGAACTTCTTGCAAAAGAAAAGAGAGTAGAGAAACATGTCTGCAACATCTCCCATTGTTCACTTAATGATGAACTTCGTGACTTGTGCCAACTGGTGTATTCCATTCTGCTGGATTATGATGACGCTTCAATAGTCAGAATGTGGGAAAAAGGCCAGCTTGATTTCTTTATGACAAGAATCATAATGAATCAGTACCGCTCAACAAGTTCCCCATTCTACATCACTTTCAGGAAATTCCGGCTGAAATGCGTGAGTATCAGTGAGTATAGGGAGGAGCCGCAGCAATGAACGGACCGATTAAGAAGCTCATGTGCAGCTACCGCGGCATGCTTGAGGATTGTAAGTTTGAACCTGATATGATGTGCGAAGAAGGACAACTTGTCAGAAAGATAAAATATATAATCAACAAAAAGCTGCCGGCAGAAGACAAGACATTGATTCTTCTGTATGCCGACTATGATTCATTGCGCAAATTGGCCGGACTGCTTGGAGTAAGCCATGTGACGGTGAAAAATAGGATTGCCGGTATCCGTAAAGAAGTATTGTCGGAGCTGGATAAACTTAAAGACAAAGATTTATGACCGGAATTCGGAGGTGACATGCCTCCGGATTCCGGTTTTTACAGTATGGCGGGAATGGATATTTCATAGAAAACCTATTTGATTATGGCTAAAAGAAAAGTACAATTATTCATTGGAAACCGTCCTGTGGACTTGTCAGACAATTCTCTGATACTTTATAACTATCAGATGGATGATCTTACAAATCCTGCGGCTGTCAAGAATTCCTATTCGCAGCAGGTTACTTTGCCTGGCACAGCAAACAATAATCTCTTGTTTGGAGAAATATTCAGACTGGATACCATGAGGCTTGATTTATATGGTGACTCCTATACTGGTGCCGGTTTCGCCCCTTGGCGAAGAACGCCTTTTGTCATTTATGATGAAGCAGGACAGATTATGGAGAACGGATATATGCGTCTTGACCAGGTAAACAGGGCAGGTGCAAAAGTCTCTTATACCGTCTCCTTGTTTGGGGGATTGGGCTCGTTCATCTATTCCCTGATGTATGACGATGAAGGCAACAAACTTTCTTTGGCGGACCTGGATTATCTTGAAACAAACGACACTGAACATGAGCTGGACTTTACAATCAATGCCACGACTGTGGCAGAGGCCTGGTCATGTCTCGGACGGACACAAGTCCAGAGTGCCTTGAAGAAATGGAATGTAATCAATTTCGCTCCTGCATATAATGGAGTACCATCGGACTTTGACGCCTCAAAAGCAGTAATGAAACTTACTGACGGCAATTATCTCGCCTCAGAAGATCAGAACTATAAGACTAAAGGCGGATATACTATTGTCACATTGCCGAAAGAATATACGGAATGGGATGTAAAGGACTTGCGTTCATACCATCAGCGTCCTGTCATTTCAATGAAGGCCATCCTGTCTGCCATAGCCAGAGGGAATAACAATGGAGGATATTATGTGGATTTGTCTGCAATAACATCAGAGCGCTTTTTCCCTGCTCTCGACAAAATGTGGGTGACCTGCCCGATGCTTTCAAATGAAACGTTCAAGTCGGATTCTTTGCCGGACATGATACCGATTGTTGATAATTCCCCGTCAGTTCCGGTATTGGGATCCAAGGTCGGAGATTATGCCTTGACATTACCTCCGGCAATGGACGAGGTTGAAGTCAATGTCAAATTGGAGAATGTCAGATTGCACTATCATAGTTCTTCGATGTTTGATTTTGTGTCAGGGACCCTTTCTTCACGGTCAGCAGCAGTGCATGAAGGCGACAACTGGAACGGTGTGTCAATCGGACTGTGGGCAGTGGGGTACAATGGGGCGAAGTCCGTCGCATTATCTTCTTTACATGTGTTTCACAATTTGAAGCTATGGTCATCTGAAGAAATTATTCTTAAAACGATGGCCGGCGGCAACTTAAGCAATTTCAGTGAGATTGTAACTCATAGCAAGAGTTTCAAGTGCAGCAACAAAGAAGCGGTGAGCGAAGTTATAGAGAAATTGTCGCTTAACGGAAGCAATATAAGCCGTGTGACGGTGCGTGTCAAGATAGTGACTTTTATGGAAGACAATGCGGGGGCAATAAGCAATGTGGAGGTACAGACATACAACGCGAATAATAAAATACCGGTATGGAACGCTGCCAATTGCGGAGCCGACTATGTGTTTACGGACCTTGGCTGTCAATTGTCTGCAAAGGTCAGCGCGACATATTTTACAACATCAAAGACACTGAGCGGCAGAATGGTGACAAAGAAAAGGCTGTTGGGCTTTTCCGGAACCCCGGCAGATTATCTGCTGTCGTTCTGTAAGATTTTCGGACTGTATCTGCTTTGTGACCGTTCTGAGAAGCGGATAAAAGTGTGCAGAAGAAATGACCTTTATGAAGACGAGACGCTTGATCTGACAAAAAGGGTGGATCTGTCACAAGGCATCAGCATAAGGCCGCTTGCTGTAGAAAGCAAATGGTATGACTTTGCTTTGCCATGTGTCGGAGGAACTTTTGCCGATGGGTATAAGTCAAAATATGGAGCGGAGTATGGAGGACAGAGTGCTGACACAGGCTTCGGTTTCAATTCAGACAGATTCGATGTCATGAGCGGAAATATTTTCAAAAGTGCAGCTTCAGTACTTGAGAATTCACCATACAACAATACGCTTCTGTGGCAGCAGATTATGCAGGGATATACGATTTCCAACCAGATTCCTTCTGTTTTTGCAGATGGCGGCTCCACATATATCCTTTGGGGAACGGATGCAGATGGTCAGGAGCAGACGCTTACTAAAGAAATAGCCAGACCAAGCGCTTCATCATCATCATTCCACTATTACAACAATAAATATCGGGGGTATGATTACGAAGGTGCTGCTAAACTTCAGCTTCACGATTCCGGCAACAAAGGCGTTAAAGGAGAAAATGTCCTGGTATACTACACTGGAAAAGTTACTTATGACGGTTTTGGGTTGAGCGATGATACGGTCATGATGACTGAACTGAACAATGGTGTAATGTGTTGGGAGTTGTTCTATGGCAGAAGAAGCAGGGAAATTGAATTGCCTGTTTTCTCCGGATACCTTACCGACGGAGCGAAAATCCAGCAAAGTCTCGATTTCGGAAGGCCGGATGAAATCGGTGTACCCGGTATTGTTTATCCTGCTGGGACTACTATATATGACAAGATGTGGAAACAGTATTTCAATGACAGGTATAATGTTGAATCTCAGATTAAGGTGATGACCTGTAAGGTAAACCTGAAAGGCTTGGATATCGGCTACGGTTTGTTGAGGAAGTTCTATTGGTTTGAAAATTCACTCTGGGTGATGAATAAAATCTCCAACTATTCTATTACTACTGACGATTTTGTGGAAGTGGAACTTGTGCAGGTAAGAAACAAGGACGCATATAAGTATGGACAGACAGTGGGACTACGGATTTCTTCAGTTTCGGCCGCGGTGGAACATGCGGAATTGCTTGACGACAGTAAGAGTGCTGATGTGGAAATTTAACTTTAATAATGATTGATATATGGAAAATGTTGATAAAGCAAAAGAGGATGTGAAGACAGCAATTGCCACGGTTAGGGATTTTATTGATAGAGTCAAGTCTTTGACGGAAACTCTGGATGGACTTAAGCAAGGGGAAGCGGAGTTCGCTGACGTGACAACCGAACTTATGGGCACAATAGCGGCCTTGAATAATCTTATGCGTGGACTCTCTTCGTCTATGACGGAAACTGTGAAAGACTCAGAGGATGCATTGTCACAATTGGCTGCAAAAAGCCCGATGCATGCGGTAGTGGTCGATGCTTATAAAAGTCTGGGGATTTCCGACAAGGTTGCCGGAATCATTGGCGGAAGTGAGAGTCAGGAAGAAGGTAATGAAGAAATGCCAGACGACGGACAAGACGAGCTTCGCAAGAAGGAACTTGAAAAGGAAAAGGAATTTCTTGATGCCAAGTTGCAACTTTGTAAAGACAATTCAATTGAGCGCTGTACTTTGACATTGGAACAGAAAAAGAAAGAGCTTGAGATTCTGATGGCGGCCGGTAAACTGGAGACAGAAACTGAAGCCGATTTTGCAAACCAGAGGCTCCTTAAGGAAAAGGAGATCTCCAACGCAAAGGTTGAATTGGCTCAGTCTTATATGAGCACGTTAGGTGATGCTTTCTCCGGCATGTCCAAACTGTTCAATTCCATATCTGACATCTATAAGAATGATGAGGCGAATAGCGAGAAAACCTTGAAGAAACAGAAGAATCTGCAGATAGCTGGCGCTACGATGGAAATGCTGTCAGGAGTTGTAAAGGCAGTGTCTGGGGCGATGTCAATGGGACCTATTCTCGGACCGATTATGGGCGCTATCAACAGTGCTGCTGTCATTGCTGCCGGAATTGCAAATATCAAGAAAATCAAGCAAACCGACACTTCTGGTGCAAGTTCCGCATCTGCGGCTCCGACCGCTATGGCTTCGGTCTCTCCTCCTGCTGTTGTTCCTGAAGTTGAGACTGTCCATAATCTGACCACTTCTTCAGATATGGCTCATCAGGAATCCATGATGAAAGACCAGAAGGTATATATCCTGTCCTCGGACTTGGAGGCCAATGGAAGGCATGTTGAAATCCGTGAACGCGAGACTACATTTTAACGACATACGGCTTGGCAAGAGAACTGCCAAGCCGTTGTTATTTAGAGCGATTTGCACTAATTTATTGTACATTCTATGTTATCAGCCTCCCATGTAATGTTTGCTTACTTCCATGAGTTAATGCTGCCGGCTTTTTTATTGATCTCATATAGGTATTCTCCAGTTTTTGCATCCGTGATGATATCTTTATTAATTCCTTCAATGAGATAAATTTCTTCCCATTTTTTAATTTCATAATTAGATTTCCCTTCAATCGTATAGATCTTTTTCCCTCCGTTGAAGTCCCTGATGTAACCTTTTCCGATTATGAAGACCCGCCTTCCATCCTTGCAACTTTTGACATACCGTCCGTACAGCTCGTAAATTTTTTCTCCGCTAAGTACATCCTTGACATATTTACCGTCAATTGTATATACGTTTTTTGTACCCACAATGATGTCCGCATAAATTATGTACGCCAGTTTCTCTGTATCGGCATCGTAGATGTAAACCATATCTTCCAATGAAGTGGTGTCGTCGCCGGAATTTGCCGGAATGGAAAATGAAGTGAAAGCGGCGATCAGTATAAATAAAAACTTTTTCATGGCAGTTGATTTATGTTTTTCAGATTTGGCCCGGTACAAAATAAACGATTTTGTCAAGCCTGATGCTATAATGCATATATTTTTTCGTTATTAACGCCGCCAATGCGATATATTGCTTTACGTGGTCCTCTCCAATATTCACCATCATAAATTAATTCGTTGTAAGCGCCACCTATATTGTATATTAATTCCCCTGTTTTTGCGTCGTAAATGTTTTTGTTATCAACGCCACCAATTATATATACTAATTCATCAGATTCGAGTTCATAATTAGATTTTCCCTCAATCGTATAGATCTTTTTTCCTCCGTTGAAGTCCCTGATGTAACCTTTTCCGATTATGAAGACCCGCCTTCCATCCTTGCAACTTTTGACATACCGTCCGTACAGCTCGTAAATTTTTTCTCCGCTAAGTACATCCTTGACATATTTACCGTCAATTGTATATACGTTTTTTGTACCCACAATGATGTCCGCATAAATTATGTACGCCAGTTTCTCTGTATCGGCATCGTAGATGTAAACCATATCTTCCAATGAAGTGGTGTCGTCATCAGAATTTACCGGAATTGAAAATGAAGTGAGAGCGGCAATCAGTATAAATAAAAACTTTTTCATGGCAGTTGACTTATGATTTCAGGTATGGCCCGGTACAAAATAAACGATTTTGTCAAAAAAATGCAAAAAATGCTTTACAGTTTGACATGAAAACATATTTATGGATGAAAGGCCGGAAAACGGCTGAGATTAACTTATTAAAAATATGTTTATTATGACAAATCAGACACTTGGCGGAATCCCGCGTGACAGCTCAACTTCGATGGGTGGAATTGTCGAGGCTTTCATTGCCACTTATGACGATGTGACAGGAGTCACTGTGAAAGATGAGCAGATTTCTGCAATAACCATTGCGACATCTGCCAAATTCAAACGCTATTGCTTCAGAAAAGGAACCGGAAGCATGACTTCCACCCTTAATGTGGATGCTGTCAATGGCGTCAATTACGTTTCCACAGAACTCGCTCTCCAGTTCTCCAGAATGGAAACGACCAAGAGGGTTGAGATGACGGCTCTGTCACTCAATGACCTTGTTGTCATTGTCAAGGATGCCAACGGCAAATATTGGTATCTTGGCAAAGATGAACCTGTGACGGCTTCTGCAGGCGGTGCTCAGACCGGAACAGCCAGGACTGATGCGAACAACTATACCCTGACTCTTTTGGACAACTCCATCACATTCCCTTATGAGGTTGATCCGGCAATAGTTGAGGAACTTGTCGCATAAGGCGTATGCCTGGATGCCGCTGCGCCTGTCTCAATGTCGGGGCGGGCGCTTTTATATTGTTATGTGTTATTTTAAAGTAAAGATTATTATGTTGTTACTTGCACTTATTGAAACAATTGAAAGAACTGCTATGAAACAGCCTGCAATTGCACTTTCTCTTGGCGATTCCGTGCAGCCTGACGGTCTCGATCCAGAGGCGGTGAACGGGATGTTTGCGTTTGCGCAGCGGCAGCATGCCGGCAGTGTTGAACTTGATGGCGTGTCATTTGGTTTTTCGCTCTATTATATTAGAGCAAATGATGCCGGAGGGGACAGGCATCTTGAAATCCAGAGCACAGGATTGTCGACCTTGTCGGATGTTCTTAATGAACTTGCAGGAATGGGAATCGGCATAGGAGAATATATGTTTGAGGTTTTCAACGATAGTGTGATGAAAGGGTGTTCCGGAGTCAGATGCGATGTGGTTTTGGAGGTCAGTGCCGATTGGGATGCCTCACAATATGTCTGAACATGTTTGCTCATAAGCCATATAAGGTGACAGCCCAGTTTGTGGCGGGCCTGCTGGTCACTCTTGCCGGAATTGCACTTTTATACATCGGGTGTTTCCTGCCTCCTACCGGGACTATTGACCCCTCTGTGCTGGTTGCTTTCGGGGAAACTGCAACTTTCGCGGGTGCGCTTATCGGAGTAGATTACCATTATAGATACAAACAGGATCATAGTGATGGGGACAATAAGTGAAAACTTCAGTTACAGTGAGTTTGAAGCCAGCGATGTTGCTGCCGTTATGGGCATAGTCAATGAAATCACCAGCGAGCAGGTGCGCAGTGCCGTCCGTGCGCTTGTCGTGAATGTGCTTCAGCCGTTGCGGGACAGGTGCGGCACTCCGTTGAAAATCAACAGCGGCTTTCGGTGCCCGGAACTTAACACGGCAGTCGGAGGTGCCCCGGCAAGCCAGCATTTGATTGGAGAGGCGGCCGACATAGCATTTCCCGAACCCTATAGACTTGCTTTGATGGTTTTGGAATTGGGACTTCCGTTTGATCAGATGATACTCTATCCGTCGTTTTTGCATATCAGTCATAAGAAGACCGGGGTGCAGCGCCGCCAGGTGCTTTATAGCCGCACGTACGGAGGATTGAAGTTATGATATTCTCAAAGTGCAGGACTCGGTGCCCTGCACTTTTGTTTACGCGAATAATAATTCGTAAGGATAATATGAAAACTGTAAAGTATATTATAATGATGCTGCTGTGCTTGTGCTGCGGCTTCATCTTCGGAATCAAGTCTGCCCCAGGATGCAATGGCTGCATGGTTTCTGTTTCTGCAGATACATTATGGGTGCACGATACCATATTCCGCGACAGGCCAGTCCCGGTGGAAATCCGCCGGATTGACACTTTGCTGGTGGAGGTTTCTGACACGGTCATGCTTCATGATACGGCATATGTCATGTTGCCGACTGAGCGGCGTGTCTATTGTGACAGCACCTTCCGTGCGGTCATTTCCGGATACAGGCCTGTTTTAGATACCATTGCCGTATATCCGGTGTCACGGCACATTACTACGGTAAAGACTGTTGAAGTGCCGTGCAGAAAACGGTGGGGAATAGGTGTGCAGGCAGGATACGGAATGTATCTTGATTCCGGTCGGCCCGGGTTCGCTCCATACGTCGGGATAGGGGTGTCGTACAATTTTTTGAGTTTCTGAATGTGTGCTAATAGGTACCGTATCCACCGGGATTACCTGTGTTTTTCAATTGATAGCTGATTGCGTTTTATTCGCAATGCAGGTGGTCAACAATGTTTATCCACTTGGATTGGTGCCGTTCTATAAATGTTTGATTTGTTGGGATTGGTCTTATATGCGATAACCCCGGTAGTAAATGAATTTTGTGGAATAGCACAGACAAGAAGTGTGATATTGATTGAAGGAAGAGTAGAGTGCATGCTGTTTTAAAGATGGCTTTAGAAAAATTATGTGGCAAAGACTTTTGTGGCAGGTGAGTTTTTTGGCACTGAGATAAATCATTTTTTGTACTGGAATAAACAAAAATGTCATCGAAATTTTAAAAATCGGTTGGTTAATTCGAGAATTAATCATATAATTGCAGAAAATTTATTTTGAAATAAAATGCGTGACCGGTCACGCAAAAGCAAAACATATATTTAATTGACATAACACAAAACAACTTCTGAAATGAAAACAATCGCAATTATTGGAGCAGGAATGATGGGGTCGGCATTGGCCAATCCCGCATTCGAGAACTGCAACGAGTTCATGCTGGTCGGAACACCGCTTGACAGTGCCATTATTGACGG
>CAMXAU010000044.1 GCA_947179325.1 uncultured Bacteroidales bacterium
GTGCTGGCTGTTTCCGCAATCATGCTGGTCTCATGTGCCAGTTTTACACAGGTTACTGCGCCAAGTTCCTTGACTGCCTATCCCGGTTCACCTGGTGATGCCCGTGGCAAAGTTGTCCGTTCTGTTAAAGCTCAGACGAGTAATACATATGTGTTGGGGATAGGAGGTGGAAGTAGTGATGTTCTTGAGCAATTGCGATTGAAGTCGAATCTGAAGGCGAATCAAGCTTTGTCATATGTCCATGTGGTGACTACCACCGAAATCTATCTTTGCGGTATTGTCATGAAGAGAATATTCAAGGCATCTGCATTGGTGGTTGAAT
Source organism: uncultured Bacteroidales bacterium (assembly GCA_947179325.1). Lineage (GTDB taxonomy): Bacteria > Bacteroidota > Bacteroidia > Bacteroidales > UBA932 > Cryptobacteroides. The sequence goes on from CAMXAU010000044.1 coordinate 323, forward strand.
TTCCAGATGGCAGCCAGGAGGACGATTCAAGTGATGGCGCTTTAGATGAAGATTCTTCGCGTACTTCATCAGGGACAAGTGCGGAAGGTATAAATGAAAGAGCTAAGGCAGAAGTCTCTCCAGATGGTTTGGAGAGATATGAGCTGTTTGATTTGTTCATGTTCCGGAACGTTCTTGAGGAGAAATACAATGAGGCAGAGATTAAGGAGAAGGCAGAGATGTTCTATCAGGAAATACTTAAAGATATTGATAATGATCAATATGATGCGGCGGACAGAAAATATAAGGTCTTCAAGAGATGGTATAATACCAGTCCTTTATATGACATAGAAATCAAAGAATGGATTAAAGACATAGGGCGCCGCCTATCTCTTAAATAAATTATATTAAAGCCCTTTTGTAGAATAATTCTGCAAGTCAGAAAAAGCAATCCCAGTGGTCAACAATAGATACCCACCGGAATCAGAGAGTCTATTGTGCAGCCCGGCTAACCGGGCTGCCACCTCCCACCCCTGGGTGTCTCCCCCTGGCGTTGTCTCCCTTTGACCCGCAAACAGGAGGTCATGAGCGGCAAGCGAATCATCCGCTAATCTTCGCAAAGAACAGATGAGAAAGGTACATACTTGCCACACGGCCAGACGAATGGCAGCTATGCGCATAACACTGTCACATGCTGTTTTAAAAAGTACATATTTTGACTGCATGCCAGTTCGTGCACAAAATCCATACATAGACACATACTTTTGCAGGTGACCCCAGAATAGTTCTATAGGAATTGAAAATACTGGTGACAAACCCGGGATTGAGCACACCGAAAACAAGAAAAAAGAGGACTGGCAGAAATATTTGCCAGTCCCCCTTTATGATTATGAATAAAAATTACTTGCTTTCCTTGCGGTCGCGACGGTCACGTCCGCCACGGCGACGGTCTCCACCGCGTCCTCCACGGTTGTTTCCGCCCTGTGAAGCGTTTGCTGCCGCTATGCCTGCGTTAGGAGAAAGGTCTTTCTTACCATAGACCTCACCGTTGCAGATCCATACCTTGATACCAAGGACACCAACCTTAGTGTGAGCCTCTGCAAGTGCATAGTCGATATCAGCACGGAATGTGTGGAGAGGAGTACGTCCCTCTTTGAACATTTCGCTCCTTGCCATTTCAGCTCCACCAAGACGGCCGCTGATCTGAACCTTGATACCTTCTGCACCTACCCTCATGGTAGTAGCTACAGCCATCTTGATTGCCCTTCTGTATGAAACACGGCCTTCAATCTGACGTGCGATGCTGTCTGCCACGATGTGTGCATCAACTTCTGGCTTCTTAACCTCGAAGATGTTGATCTGTACATCTTTCTTGGTTACTTTCTTAAGCTCCTCCTTAAGTTTGTCAACCTCTGCACCGCCTTTTCCGATGATAACACCTGGACGTGCTGCGTGGATTGTCACTGTGATAAGCTTAAGTGTCCTTTCAATTACAATCTTAGAAAGGCTGGCCTTTGCAAGACGGTTTACAAGATACTTACGGATCTCATAGTCCTCTGCAATCTTCTCCGCATAGTTACCACCACACCAGTTAGAGTCCCAACCACGGGTGATACCGATTCTGTTGCTGATAGGGTTAGTTTTCTGTCCCATAATTTATTCCTCCACTGTTGTTGGTTTCTTTACATCAAGGATAACAGTAACGTGGTTGGAACGCTTGCGGATCCTGCCGGCCCTACCCTGAGGACAAGGACGGATTCTCTTGAGTGTACGTCCCTCGTCAACCATGATAGTCTTGACATATACATTACCATTGTCCAGTTCTTTGCTGCTATCCGGATTCTTAGCCTCCCAGTTAGCGATTGCGCTACGGAGAAGTTTCTCAAGACGGATTGAAGCCTCCTTCTTTGAGAATTTCAGGATATCAAGGGCACGGTTTACCTCAACACCCCTTACGATGTCAGCCACAAGGCGCATCTTGCGGGGAGAGGTAGGTACATCATTCAGCTTTGCAACAGCTGTCTGCCTCTTTATTTCTTTCTGCCTCTCGGCCATTAGTCTTTTACGAGCTCCCATAATTACAATTTCATTTTAAAATTATTTACGATTGCCCGAATGGCCTTTGAAAGTTCTTGTTGGCGCAAACTCACCGAGCTTGTGGCCTACCATGTTCTCAGTAACATAAACAGGAATAAACTTGTTTCCATTATGAACTGCGATTGTGTGACCCACGAAGTCAGGAGATATCATGCTTGCGCGTGACCAAGTCTTGACAACCTCTTTCTTCATGCTACCTTCATTCATAGCAAGAATTTTCTTTTCCAGGCTCTCCTGGATATAAGGACCTTTTCTTAATGAACGACTCATAATCTCTTAATTTATTCCGTTATTTTTTCCTTCTTTCAATAATGAACTTGTTTGAAGTCGCCTTTGGATTACGAGTCTTCATACCCTTAGCTGGCAAGCCCTTGCGTGAACGTGGATGTCCTCCTGATGCACGGCCTTCACCACCACCCATAGGGTGATCTACCGGGTTCATTACAACACCACGGTTACGAGGCCTGCGTCCGAGCCATCTGCGACGGCCAGCCTTTCCATGTGACTCCAAATTGTGGTCTGGATTGGAAACTGTTCCAACTGTTGCGCGGCATGACACAAGCACCATCCTGGTCTCGCCTGAAGGCAGGCGGAGGATAGCATGGTTGCCCTCACGTGCAGCAAGCTGAGCATATGTTCCTGCAGAACGTGCCATTGCAGCACCCTGGCCAGGACGAAGCTCAATGTTGTGAACAAGTGTTCCGAGCGGAATTTCAGAAAGAGGGAGAGCATTACCTACCTCAGGGGCAACACCTGCGCCTGATGCGATAACCTGTCCTACCTTGAGTCCGTTAGGAGCGATAATATATTTCTTTACGCCATCCTCATACTGTACAAGGGCGATACGTGCACTGCGGTTTGGATCGTACTCGATAGTGAGCACTGTTGCCTTGCAGTCATCCTTGGTACGGAGGAAATCAATGACACGGTACATTTTCTTGTGACCGCCACCGATGTAGCGCATTGTCATCTTACCCTGGTTGTTACGTCCACCAGTCCTCTTGATAGGCTCAAGAAGCGGTTTGTAAGGGGTCTTGCAGGTAATGTCGTCAAAAGCACTGATTACCTTGTTTCTCTGTCCGGGAGTTACCGGTTTGAATTTTCTTACTGCCATGACTTATACCTGATTAGATGTTAGCATAAAAATCTATCTTGTCATCACCGGCAAGAACTACATAAGCTTTCTTGTAGTGATTTGCACGGCCCCTCAGCATACCAGCCTTGGTATAACGGGATTTCTTCTTTCCGTGGTAGTTGATTGTGTTCACGCTTACCACAGATACGTTGTACATCTGCTCTACCGCAGACTTGATCTCAAGCTTGTTGGCATCACGGTCTACGATAAAACCATAGCGGTTCAATTTCTCGCCCTGAACCGTCATCTTCTCTGTTACTATTGGCTTAATTATTATTCCCATTTCTCTAACGGATTAGCGTTTGATCCTTGATGCAAGAATATCCTGTACACCGTCAACGAGAACCATAGAATTTGCATTCATTACAACGTAAGTGTTGAGTTCGTTAACTGTGATGACATTCACCTCAGGAAGGTTACGTGATGAAAGATAAATGTTTGCTGAATTCTCAGGAAGGACGAAGAGGACTTTCCTGTCTCCTGCCTTGATGTTCTTGAGAATCTGGATGAACTCCTTGGTCTTAGGAGCCTCCATTGCGAATGGCTCAACCATCACGATTGCATTGTCCTTTGCCTTATATGAAAGTGCAGAGAAACGCGCAAGCTGCTTGAGCTTCTTGTTGAGCTTTGAGCGGTAGCAACGTGGCTGAGGTCCGAATACCCTTCCTCCACCTACATAGATACCGGCCTTGAGGCTACCGTGGCGTGCACCGCCTGAGCCTTTCTGACGGATAAGCTTCTTTGTGCTGTATGAGATCTCGCTGCGGTCCTTTGTCTTCGATGTTCCCTGACGCTGGTTTGCAAGATACTGCTTAACATCAAGGTAGATCGCATGGTCATTAGGCTCTACACCGAAAATGCTCTCGTCAAGAACAACCTTCTTTCCGGACTCTGATCCGTCAATTTTATAAACTGACAATTCCATAACTTAATCCTCCAAAATTACATAAGAACCCTTAGCTCCTGGTACAGAGCCTTTCACTACAAGAAGATTGTTCTCAGGAATAACCTTAACGACCTCAAGGTTGAAAACCTTCACACGCTCATTACCCATGTGTCCAGCCATGCGCATTCCCTTGAATACCCTTGAAGGCCAAGAAGATGCACCGAGAGAACCAGGGTGACGGAGCCTGTTGTGCTGACCGTGGGTTGCACCGCCTACACCGGCAAAGCCGTGGCGTTTAACAACTCCCTGAAAACCTTTACCTTTGGAAGTACCGACAACATCTACGTAGGTAACATCTGTGAAGATGTCAGCAACAGTAAGGGTGTCGCCTAGTTTAAGCTCCTGAGCGAAATCCGCCTTGAACTCGACGAGTTTGCGCTTAGGTGTGGTTCCTGCCTTTTCAAAATGCCCCTTCAGAGGCGCGCTGGCATGCTTCTCACTCATTTCGTCATAGGCAAGCTGTACAGCGGCATAACCATCATTCTCTACTGTACGAATCTGCGTAACTACACATGGACCAGCCTCAATAACGGTGCATGGAATATTCTTTCCATCAGCACCGAAAACGGAAGTCATTCCGATTTTCTTTCCAATTAATCCAGGCATTGGTTTGTTTAATTAATTGATTATAAATAACTTATTACCCACCATACATTTTGGCGGGCTGCAAATATACGATTTATATTTCAAAAATCAATATTTTATGCACTTTTCTTTGATCTTTTCCTGTGCACAGAAAAGACCGGCAGCACAAAGACAATTGCAATGACAGAAAAGAGCATCCCGGAGACCGTACCTATTGCAAAATCAAACCAGAACACCTCGGAAGGGCCGTCAGAGAGGAAAGGCAGCAGACCAAGCACAGTAGAGATTACAGTAAGGACTACAGGGCTGATCTTCCTGTCATACGCCTTGACATAGCACCTTATCTCATGGTCCATGGAAAGCGGTCTCCTGACGGACGCGGACGGCAAGCAGGAAGCCTCCTGCCCAATGGCCAGGCCTGGCCCATCGCCCGCGCCAGACCCCGCATGGCCGCCAGGACCACGCACCTGAGGACCACGCCGCCTTCCACATATGTCCTGCCATGTGGAAAGCAGGTAGATCCCGGCATTGACGGCAATTCCGCTCAACATGACAAATGCGGCGAATCCGCCCTGGTCAAAAGTAACGTCAGAAAGCCCGAACACAAGGAACGGACCGATGAAAGACACCGGTATCATGAAAATGACAGGAAGCGGAAGCCGGAATGACTCAAGGGTAACAGCTGTTATGACATATATCACAGCAACTATGAGCAATATCAGCCACATATAGCTGTCCTTGTGATAATCCGCCCAGCGGTAGTCCCTCGGCTCCGCCTTGAACCCGACAGGAAGGACCTCCGAATTCATCCACTGGACGAGCTCCTTCTGCATCTTCTCCCCAAGCTGCCAGCTTCCGATGAAGTCATATGCGACGCAGACTTCGTAAGACTGGTTGACCTTGCGTATATCAAGCCCTGAGCGCGACTTGACAATATCCCCGATTGAAGAAAGCCTGACATCCAGGCTATCCACTGCCACAGGCCCGTTAAGTATATGCCATAGATCAAGGATCTCCGCCTCTGACGAGCGCAGTACCACTTCGGAGGCCTTCCCGTCCACCCTGGCATTCCCGACAGGAAGGTCAAAAAGCGAAGTGTACAGATATTCATAATAGCCATATGGCCTGGCCCCCAGGTTCCCAAGAGCCTCGAAATCATAGGAGAGGCCATATTCGACAGCTGGGCGGCCATTGTATCCGGAACTCCATATCTCTGGACCGGAAATGCGCCTGTTTCCCGAAATATGGTCTACAAGGACCTCAGCATACCTCATCAGTTCATCATAGTTGTACCCGCGCAGGAAAACCCCGCTGCTACGGTAGTCTGACACAACATTATTGTTGAAATAGTTGTCATCGATTCCGCTGACCCTCCAGTTTGCGCCTCCGAAATTTATGGCCATAGAAGTAACCTGGGACTTCAGCGCAGACGGAAACCCGGTATTCTCGTACTCAGGCTTGAACATAACCTGGATCATGGCATTGCTGTAAGATGTGATACGCGTTGTGAACACATCAATCCCGTCGAATCCGGCAAGATAATTCTCCATGCTGCGGACAACCTCATTCAGCTGGTGCACAGTCGCCCCCTCCAGCATTCCGGCCTGGATTGTCAAGACCGTCCTGTCTGGTTCCCTGTAGAAATTCATCCTCTCCATTGCCTTGTGGAACAGGGCAAAAGACGAGCCGGCAACCTTGTCTATAACTGCCCTGTTTTCCGCATATGGCTTCCAGCCGGAGATCTTCCAGCATATAGCCTCCGCCCTGCTGGAGGGGACTGCGTTTTCAGAAGACGGCTTTTCGGGAATCAGGCACAGGGGGATACCGAACGCCACGGAAGCAGCAAGGACATAGACCCACCTGTGCCGCACACCCCATTTTATATAAGAGGCATAGAAATGATTCCACCTCAATATACTCCTGGCCTTCCGGCGGGAACCGGAATATCCATTGTCCCTGGCCGGCAGGTAAGAGAGCAGCGCAGGAACGAAGAGATATGTCACGGCAAGCGACACAGCAAGGTTTATGGCTATGACCAAGATGAAATCAGACAGATTCTCCCTTTCACTGTCCGGAAGGAGCAGCACGACAAGCAATGCGCCTACCGTCGTAGCCACTGCACCGAGGATGGCCGGGAAGACTTTCCTGTCACGGAAATGGCCATAATGGTCAATCATTACGATCGATGTATCAATGATAATGCCGAGCGAGACACTGATGCCGGCAAGTGTATAGATATGCACCGAAAGCCCGACAAGGCCATATATAGCAATGGATATCAGCAGATTTACAGCCAAGGTGACAGCAATTGTCAGCATATGCCTCAGCGACCTGCTGACAAGGTACACGAAAGCAAGCAGCACAGCAAGGCAAAGTACTGTCCTGAAGAATATCTTGTCCAGCTCCTTGCTGACATACTCAGACGAATCATAGGCCACAGATGCAGTTATCTCCTCCGGAAAAGCCGCACAGAGCTGCGACATCTCCCGGCGGACCTCCTTGACGACCCTTATAAGGTTGGTCTTTGCCGCGACATCGACATTAAGCGAGACTGTATTCAGCCCGTTTATACGATAGTACCCGGAAGGAAGTGCCTCCTCATACCGGAAGGAAGCTATGTCACGCAGGAATATGATCCGTCCCCCGACATTCTTGACTGGGATTGCCCCGAAATCTTCACCAGAACTGCTTCTGAGCCTCACACTCTGCATCCCTCCCGCAGACATGGCCATTCCTATCAGTTCATCACATGTGCCAGCGCGGAAAGCATCAGCAATATCCTCGGCACTGATTCCCAGGACACGCGCCTTCTCAACATCGAATGTCATCACCCAATGATATGGGGTCGCGCCATAAAGAGAGACACTCTCGACACCGTCAATGCGCGACAGAGGGGTGACAACATGCTCTGAGACATAGCTTTCAATCTCCCCGGAAGGGAGGGAAGACTTTATTGCATAGGTTATCGCCGTCTGAGGCTCACCTCCTCCTGCATTCAGGGAAATCGAAGGATAGGACACATTGTCAGGAAGACCGGGGTACAGGTCCCGCACCCTTGACGCCACATCAAAGCGGGCTGCCGCCATATCCGTACCTTTACAGAAATCCACAGTTACACTTCCCGAGCCTTTCCTTGAGACCGACGAGACTCCGCTGCAATTGTCAATGCCGGAAAGCACCCCCTCCATCCTTGAAGTCACCTCCGCCTCAACGGCACGCGCAGATGCATCTGGAAACCTATAGCTGACACGTATGGAGCGGTCTGGGACAGACGGTGCGTACTGTACATTCAGCAGCCTCAGGGACGCAAGGCCGACAATGGAGGCCGCTGCCATCAGCAGGACCACCGAGAACGAAGATATGCGGCCTTTCCTTTCCATTTCAGTTTCTACGGTAGATAGTATAATAGAATGCCGGCACTATAAACAGGCTCACGAATGTGCCGCATACCATGCCTGCGACTATGACCACGGACATCGGGAACTGGAGGTCTGCCCCCATGTTCCCCCTCGCAAGGAAAGGAATGACAGAAAGCACGGTTGTCAGGGAAGTCATCAATATAGCCTTCAGACGTCTGCGCGAAGCTGTCATGACTGCCTCCCTCAGAGGAAGTCCAGCCGCACGCAGCCTGTTTATTGTATCAATCTTGAGGATAGAGTCATTTATGACAATTCCGCAGATGACGACAAGCCCAATCATTGACATAAGGTTCACGCTCATGCCCATGCACCACAGGAAGAACAGGCAGAAAAAGATGTCCATCACCACCTCGGACAAAATGACCAGAGGCTGGAGAAGGGACTCGAACTGTGAGGCAAGTATAAGATAAAGGAGGACTATGGCAATGGCAAGGACCATCATCATCTCCCCAGTTATCTTCCTGCCTGTGAAATAGGAGCCGCTGAAGTTCACCTCGAAATTCCCCTCGCTACGCACTGCGGAGCGGACAGACGACATCACCGCCGGCACCTCCGTGGAGCGGACATCAAGCGGAAGCGGATAATAGTTCCCTTCCGCACCGGAGACAACCGTCCTGAAGTCCTCCACATACGTCTGCCGCATCAGTCCGGACACAGGCACAGCGGCCTCGCCGGCATAGACAAAAGTATTTTCAAGAATCCCCTCAAGGTCATTGCGCCCCGTACCGAGCACTACGGGGACGCTCCGGTCTCCCTGCACAATGTCAAACAGGCCATTCTGGCCGAGCGAGCTGCGCAGCACATTGACAAGCGACGGATACTGCACGCCATATAGAGCCATCCTTTCGGCGTCCGCGACAAAAAGGACATCAGCCTTGACAGGGACCCGCGGCAGCCTAAGACCGGGAAGCGCGCATGCAATGCTGTCCACCACAGCAGAAACGGCACAAGGAGTAAGCTCCGGAGAAGAAACCGGGCGAAGCCTTGCAAGCAGCGGAGCCTCATTGTCGGCAAACACCATTTCAAAGAGATTGCCCGGAGAGCCGAATCCATAATTCGCCACAGGGTATTCATCCCTCAGCACCATCTCCATCATCTCCACGGCTTCTTCCAGGGAACTTTCATCAGCGCATTTGAGATACACAGACGACTGCGATATACCATTGTCACCGCTATGCCCCAGCAGAAACTGCTGCACCCCAACGAATGACGTAACCTGGACTGCATCAGGAACGGCAGACTCTATCCTTGCTGTCCTTGCTTCATTCTGCTCCACGGTTAAAGGTTCATTCCAGTCTATAGACAGGATTGTCTCGGAACGGGTCATTGGCGGAAGCTTTTCCTTGCGCATTGTCCCGAAAAGCAATACCGCCCCGGCAAGGCATACAGCAAACATCACCCATGCAAGCCATGCCCGGTCAAGGAACCATGCCATCACAGACGCGTCCGCCTTTTCGAAAAGCCTGTCCAAAGAAATCCTCTCAAGAAACCGGCTCGGCCTGAAGGAACCGCTTTTCCGGTACCATATATAATAATATACAGGCACGGCTGTGACCGTCACGGCATATGCGGAAAGCAGGACTACAGCTATGGATATCGCCTGGTCATGGAAAATCGCCCCGGCAATACCGCTGACAAAGACAAGCGGGATAAAGACAGCGCAAGTTGTGAGCACGGAGCTGAACATCGCCCCCATGACCTCCCGCGTACCTTCCAGCACAGCCTTCCGGATATCTCCGCCACGGCTCCAGTGCCCCGTGATATTGTCAACAAGGATAATTGTATTGTCCACCATCATGCCGACACCCAGGATCAGTCCGGAAAGCGAGATCACATTGATACCGATCCCGATGACGTGGAATACCAGCATAGACAGGACCAATGCCGCCGGAATCGTCATCGCGACAAGCACCGGAGAGCGGAAGTCGCGCATAAAAAGGAATATCACAAGGACGGCAAGCAGGATTCCATATATGATATTCTTTACAAGATTATCTATTGAATAGTCCAGAAGACGGGTCTGGTCCCTTGTCACCGTAAACTCCACCTCCGGATAATCGTCACGGAAATGCCCGAGAAGGCCGTCTATTCCATCCTTGAGGTCAGACATCCTTGCTGAGCTCTGCTTGATTACCGCCATGGAGACTGCCGGACGTCCGTCAGAACGGACCAGGCCTGCCCTCTGAGCCGGATGCTCGACTACTGCAGCCACATCCTTTACCTGCATAAGCCTGTCGCCAGCCTTGAAATAAAGGTTCTCAATATCCTCCTTGCCCTGCACATATGAGACAAATTTCACATTGTACCTGTACTCCCCGTCACGTATGACAAGGCTGCCGAGCCGGATGTCCGCAGAACGGACAAGCTGCTCAAACGCATCCATGCTGACACCCGAGGCTTTCAGGGCATCCGCATCCGGAATGACAAGAATCTCCTTTCCCGCCACTCCGCTGATGTCCACCATGGCGACCTCATCAAGCTGCTCTATTCTCTTGGCAACAACCTCTGACGCGAATGAGGACATCCTCATGAATTTCTCAGGGACAGGGAAAAGCGCATCATCCCGCTGCGGCCAGGAGTCTTCCCTAGACAATGTCATATTGATATAGAACGCAGGTATGTCCGTCGCACTCGACTTCAGGACCTTGGGCCTCGGAATATCCGGAAGGAACGGCATCGTCCTGTCAACCTTCTCATTAGCCTCAATGAAAAGATAGTCCATATCCGCACCATGGCTGAATGTCAGGGAGACCGTGCCGCTGCCATCCTTGGCCTCGGTCACTATATCCTGAAGACCGTTTATCTGCACCAGCTGCTGCCTTAGAGGCTTCAGCACGCTCTCGTCCATCTCCCTGGCAGACATCCCAGCTGATTCCACCTGCACCGTGACCACAGGCACATCAATATCCGGAATCAGGGATACAGGGAGGAGATGCATGCTGACAAGGCCGAGGACAACGGTCACAAGAAGCACCATCGTAACGGCAACAGGACGATCTATGAGTGTTTTCAGCATATCCTTAATCCTTTATTTTAACGGACGACCCGTCGGCAAGGTTCAGGTTGCCGGAGACAATGACCATGTCCCCCTCGGCAAGCTCCGCTCCCCGGCCGGAATTGGCGACAACTGCATAACTGTCACTGTTGGAATGCAGGATATTGACATACACCCACTCCGCCTTGCCATCCCTGTAGCGGAAAAGCACATCTAGGTTGTCCCGTATGACCACCGCGCTCTTTGGCACGACAAGCATATCAGCCATGGATTTCTCTATGACGACCTTGACGTTCATCCCGTCAGCAAGGCTCCCGTCTCCGGAGATCTGCGCCCGGACGGCCACCTGCCCGTTCATGTCCACGACAGGATTTATGCTGACAATCCTCCCTGCATAGACCGTCCCATGCCTGCCGAACGGAGTGACTTTAACCGGAAGACCTGTCACGATGGACGTATAGTCGGACTCCAGGACAGTAAATTCCACATCCAGGACACTGTCATCCACAATTGTGCACATCGGCTCGGATGCCGATGCCAGGTCCCATTTCCGGAAGCGCACATCAGCGACCCTTCCGCCGAACGGGGCAGACAGCACTGACTGCTCCTCGCTCCGCCTGGCCTTCTCCAGTTCATTCCTGGCAGTGAGGTATCCGGAACGCATCTTCGCCATTTCAAGCACGTTCTCCGGCACCGAAGCTGTATCACCGGCTGCATATCCCTGGCCGGCAAGCACATCATACAGGTCAAGCTCCGCCTTCTTGAGCGAAAGCTCCGCTGAGCGCAGTGAAAGCATGATGTCCCCATTGTCAAGACCAGCAAGGATTTCTCCTTTGCGCACAACCTGGCCTTCATGTACATTCACAAATCCGACCACACCGGGAGTACCGAACACCAGGGAAGCCTTCTGAGAAGCAGACAGTTTGCCGTTCGACAGGATGTGCCGGCAGAAGACATCTTTTTTCAGGACAGCCACAGACACCTCGTTCTCCTGCGGCATATACTGCATCCTCCCGTCACGTCCAGCCTCGCTGCCACCCCCGTTACAGGCGCACAGCAAAATCAGCATCACAGCCGCCACTGCTGAAACATTTATGGATTTCCGTATCATATCATCATTATTTTTCAATCATTTCCTCAGGGTTAACATCCAGGTCACATCCGGCAATGAAATCATACAGCGTCAGCTGCCGCAACGAATAGTAATAGCTCCAGAAATTGCCCAAGTCAGCAATGTACTGGTGAGCCGCAGCGTCATTTTCGCTCTGCGCCGTGTTCAGTTCCGTCACGGTAGCACTGCCGCTACGGAACCTGTCCATTATCAGCAGATAACGCTCCCGGGCAATGTCCCTGGCCCGGCGCGAGGAGCGGCACTGCTGCCTCTGGTTGTTGAACTGCCCGACCGCAGTAAACACCTTGCGCCGGAAATCATTCTCACTCTGCTGCACCTGCGCACGCACAACCTCCTCGGCGGCCTTGGCCTTCTGCACCTTACCTTTCCCAAGGCCCCAGTCAAAGATCGGCAGGCTGAAAGTGATCCCTACCACTTCCTGGTCAAGAGGGCGAAGATAGGCCTCACGGAACCGCGAGTCTGCCTTGGAAAGTCCGAACCTCGCGTTCAGCTGCACAGAAATGCCCCTGTCGGCCTTGGCCCGGGAAACGGCAGAGCGCGCATTCAGTATGCTGATTTCATTCTCCATATCAAATGAGGAATTCTCTAAGGCCTTATGCATCACGAAGTCATAGTCCATCCACACATCAGGAAGAGCCTCGTCCGTAACAGGGCGGATCTCCGTGGATTCGTCATAGCCGAGAATCGAGTTCAGGGCCATCTGCGCCTCCCTTATCGCAACAGCATTCTCATTTATCGCGATACTGTCATTCAGCATCCTCAGCTCAAGCTGCAGGTATTCGTCACGGGTGACAGAGCCGAGTTTCATCCGCTCTGCCGCCACATCACGCATTTTCTTTGTATTCGCAAAGCCCGACGACGAGACATCGTATTTCATCTGCGCCAGCATTAGGGCATAATACGCTGTCACCACATCCATCGTCACGTTCTCCATTGATTCTACATACACCCTCCTCGCTTTCTCATATTCCTTCGGCGAGATGAGCTTTTCCCATTTGAAGCGGTTGTAGGAAAATATTGGCTGCGTATAGGAGACCGTAACGGGCTGGGTGTACCATGTAAGGCTCTTGTCTGCCCCGAACTGGTCTATACGAGAAAGGTCGGAATAGAGGGACAGGCTTCCACCCGTCAGTGTAATGTTCTGGCGCACAGCAAGCCCTATACTGTTCTGCAAATAATATGAACTTGCATACGACATCTGCCCGGTCTCATAGTTCTGCAGAAGCGTAAGCGACCTGTTGAAATCCCCTGCCGTCCCGTAGAGATACAGGGAGGGCAGACGGCTCGCCTTGTAGGAACGGTATGCCCAGTATGACGATATGAAGTTGAATCTGGCCTCCAGTGCCCCTACACCCTGCATCCTTGCGACAGCGACAGCCTCCTGGAGCGTCATCTCCCGGGAACTGGCATCCAGGGATACCAGGACAAGCATCAGATTCGCCAGCAAGGCTATGATTATCTTTTGTTTCATATCTTATAGAATCTGTTTATTATCTTTTCCTCCAGCCACAATCCCGACAACATACGCCTCGGGAACAAGTCCGATATAGCGGCTGTCCCTCGAATTAAGGACATTGTCGCCTCCGAAGAAATAGTAATTCCCGCGGAAAGCATAGCTTTCAAGCGGCTTCCCGTCAAGACAGACCTGCCCGTTGACAATACACGGGCTGCTTCCAGTCTCATACTGGATGAGTCTCCTGTATTGTCTCCAGTTCTCTTCAGTCATTTCTATCCTGTCTCCTTTCCGCGGCACATAGCAAGGGCCGAAGCTGCGGATTGTCCACCCTCCGGACCTGTCCACCTGTGATGCATCCAGGACAACACCCTGCACGGCAAGAACAGAATCCGGAGTCTCCGAGAGTATCTTCTGATATTCCTCACAGCCTATAGTCCCGGTGCATCTGCTGTTCCGCCAATACCCGTCCACAATGGAGACCGAATCCCCCGGAGCCCCTATACATCTCTTGACATAGACATGGTTTATCCGGAAAGACACAGTGTCACGGCTCCTTGCATACGGATAATTGAACACTGCGACATCGCCAGGGCGCATACTCCGGAATCCCCTTATCCTGAAACAATGCATGTCAGGAGAGGAAAAATCATAGTCCGTATATATCCTCGGGCCAAGCAGCATCTTGTTGACATAGACCTTCTGCCCGCGATGCAGGGCTGGCTCCATGGAGTCTCCGTCGACAATGAACGAGTCAAGCAGGAATACCCTCCCGGCGCAATAAAGCAGCACGGCACCGATGGCCGCAACCGCTGTCCACACAAATATTTTTAGAAGACGTCTCATGTCTCAATCTGTTTCATGTTGTTCCTGCAGACGCATGACCTCCGCAAGATTGTCATCAGCCCTCTGCCTCAGTTCCTTCATGCTTCTCAACCTTGGATTCAACGGCATAGCCTGTATCCTTCTCCCGAGTTCTACAGCGTCACGGAACCTCTCCTGCGACATATACATCTCCATCATAAGCAGAAGAGGGTATATGCGGCACGGAACCATATTGTGGGATATCATATATGCCTGTTCTGCAGCAGCATACATTCCGAGAGCCTCATAATTCCTGCCCATGATGTTATGGAACATCGGGTCAGAGGAGATCTCCGCCCCCTCCGCCAGAACCTTATTGCTTTCTGCATACCTGCCCGACTTATGCAAGGCATATCCATAGTCATACAGAAACCTGTAGCATCCATGGAGTTCGCCATACAGTTTCCCATACTCACCGACTGCATCATCATACATATCACAGGAAGAAAGACAGCGCAACTCCTTCCATGACCTCCCTGCCTCGCCCTCACAATGGAACAAGCTAAGCGGATAGGAGAAAAACGCAAAGACTGCAAAGGCGGCAAGTCCATAGCCAAATGGAGACCTGCAGCGTACAAAGCACACGACAGCAAACACAAGGGCTGCCGTTGCTGCAAGCATTGCAGGGACACCATATTCAACACCGATCCGGAAATATTCATTGAAGGCATATTCAGGACAACCGGCAACACGTATTTCTGTCCCGCTCCTTTCCTTTTCCGCAAAATATGCTGCCTGTGTCTTGCCGTACGTCCCGAGGACCGTTCCCTTTCCCGTCCCGCGCCACGGATTTGCACTCATTGCCAGCAGCTCCATATGCCATATATGCAGTCGTCCGACAGCAGAATCCATCTTCATACAGAAAGCTCCTGCCATAAGGCATACAGCTGCGGCACCGCATGCGCAAGCCAGAAGCCGGTGTCCAGTTATCCAGCCCGGCAGTCCGGATTCGCGTACTGCAAGAATCAGTATGGCGAGGGCAAAGGCAAGCCATGCTGCACGGCTCATCGAAGCTGGAAGCACAACTATGCCAAGCACAGAGGCAATGACAGCCAGCATGAAAGGAATGGCACGGAAGACTGTCAGCAAAAACAATAGAGGCCGCTTTGCCCTTTTCCCGGAAACAGCCATCCGGAGCATTGCAGACAATGAGATGAAACTTTTTCTGTGAATGACTGCATATGATATGGCAACAGCTGTCATAATTGCGATAAACCCTCCGAACGGGCCTGGATTCCTGAAACTTCCTGTCATGGAAAACAGCGCATGGCCTGAGGCAGCGTGACCGAAAGCCTGCCGTAGCCCAAGCACAGACTCACTGGACAGCCACACAAAAAGGGACGAAAATGCCATATGGCTTATCCCTTTGAGCATCATCTTTATCTTATCTGCATTCACCTCCATTTTCAATGACATTGTACAGGGCCTTTTCAAACAGATTCCACATTTCCCGGCTCGCACACGGATCTCCGGCAAAAACCGGGTGTCCGGTGCAGTCAAGAAGGAATGTATGGAATCTGGAATCAGAAGGAATCGCAGCATTGGCCCGTATGAATTCCCTGTATGAATCAACATATACCGGATACGGGAAACCTGACTGCATCAGTTCTTTCATGACATTGTCATATTCCTCCTCCTTTGGCGAGAATATCGTCAGTACATCAAATGAACCAAGGGAGTCAGCGAGATGAAACAGGTCAATCTTGCCGTAAAGATGATTTATCTGGCAGCTGCTGCATGCCAGCGAATCATGATATATGACCAGGCGCGCTGCAGACGGCCCCGGTATGCAATTGACTATATCATGCTCCCGGACCATCTCTATAGCGACATCTGTCACAATCTCCGAATTGCGGAAATCACGCAGCAGCCCCGCCAGTTTCCTGTCCGAGCACGAAGACAGGCCAATGAGCAGGCATAATATCCCGATGGCTATATGTTTCATGGTATTAATCATATGGTTTCCCTGAAATCAGGGGATTTTATTACAAGACCGGAAAAGTCAAAAACGCCACAGGTGATTCTGCTGTATCTGCACAATAATCTGCGGCAAGTGCATTTCACATCTTCAGATCATACCTGACAATGACACCATCGCCTCTGACTTTACAATAGAGGAATCCGTTCATGCTGTCATAGGCCAGATTGTCTATATTTTCTGCAACACTGATGTCATACAGGAAATTTCCATTCCAGTCGAAGATATGGATATGGGTGCCATTGCTTCCGTTATCCTGCCCCAAGGCACATGCTTTATATGCGGCAAATATATAGTCCGCGGTCGAGGTCGCCCCGACATAATATTCCATGGTCTCCGGGCAAAGCATCCTGTTCATGACAGACCGCCAGTTACGGTAATCTTTGCTGACAGCTACCGAATATACCTGTCCGTCAGCTGTGCTGATGAAGTTAATCTGGGGGAAAAAGACCATGACCTCCGCCACCTGTCCTGTATTTTCATTATGAAGAAGTATACTGCTGAGATGAGTCACATAGCGTTCTTCATTATGGCCTTTGTAAAGATCAAATTCCTTCAAAGCATCACCTTCGCTAGCGGCAAGGCGAAAGGACATTGCGTTATTTTCAGAAAGCAGAATGAACTGTTCATGGTCAGAAACCGGGATCCAGTCAATAATTCCAGGCGGCAACACATAGCTTTGTTCGGCAACTGTGCTCTGGGATTCAATGGACTCCAGTATATCTACAAGGTATGAACACCCGGCAGAATTGTCTTTCACGCAAAGGTATTTTTCAGACGGACTTTTTATTGCGATGGAGGGATGCAGCATCTCCCCCGGCCCTCTGCCATTGCGGCCAAAAGAACCGATATAATTCAAAGTCTTTGTAGAATACGCTTTAAAATGCCATGGGCTGTCATCGCAGACTTGAACCTGAAGCACAAGAACAGTATCATTGACGACCTGAATACGATAACAGTTGAGAACCTCCGGAAAAGCATTCCGTAAATCAGTACAGGCCAATTGCGGAACTGATTTTTCCGGTCTGGCCAATTTAACCGAGACATTATCGACTATACCGGTATGCCTGCATGACATCGCCAATGACGCGATCAGGACAAGTGAAATTTTACAGACAGATTTCATACACAAGTCAATTCTGGCAATAGGCCACCTTATCCATGGCATAGCTACCCATTGAACCACTGCAATTAGAACAATCTTTCATACGATAATTGCCGGGGGTCCTCGTCTGTGAACACATCGCGCCAAATCCACCGCCCTCACTCCTCGCCAACGCCTCAATATTGGCATAGAAAAGGTCGTCCATCTCATTTCTTCCGCCATTGACGTAAACGGAGATTGAAACCGCGGCTGCCACAAGAGCCGCCACTGCTGCAATTGACAATGCTTTTTTCATGACTGGTATCAGTTTATATTAATAATTAATGGCTCCCCTGGAAAAAGAGGATTTACCATAAGACTGAGAAAAGCAGTAAATACCCCAGTATAATTTGCAGATAATTACATTGCTGGGGCTTACAGTCCCAATTCAGACAAGTCATATCTGTAAATATTGTCCTCTGCATCAAGGCCATAAACCACACGGCATCGTTCATCTACAGCTATTGACTTCAGACTTTCGTCAAGGGCGATATCGCAAACTAACTTTCCGGACCAGCTGAAAACATGAAGATGAGGCTTATAATTTCCATGAAGCCAGTCCTGCATTGGCTCACCACAATACAAAGCAACGAGATATTCTGCAAGCGGACATGCACTCAAGTAATATACATCCAAATCCATATTTTCCCTATTCAATACCTTTGCCCAATCCCGATATTTCCTGTCAACTGCCAATGTCCGCTTTGTCCCGCTTTTCATATCAATGATATTTATCTGAGGCAAAAAGCACATAGCCATTGCAAGACTATGATATTCCGATGACGAGGCAACATCCGCAGATGACAGCTTATCATAAAAGCCGATTCCGGACACATCTGTATAAACGGAATATTCACGAACATATTCATGCTTATCATTAATGACCTTATACGACAATCCATCTTCTGAGTACTCTTTTACCAAATGAAGTGAATCACAATACGGCATTGCATCAAGCACAGCACCCCGAAAACGGCATAGCAGCCTCATATCCAGCACCGAATCCTGTACCGACGCATTCACATCCCAGACAAACGACGTATTCTGGTTCAAGTCAAAAACATAGAATCCATTGCCAGTCTCCTTTACTCTTATCGCTCCTTTACCTATCGGTCTCAATAATTCATTAGCACCACGCCCTTTGGCAACATACTTCCCAAGACAGGACATTCCCGAAGTTGAATATACCACAAACTGTTTTTCGCAAGCAGCCGCAGATGTCTTTGCTATCAGCAATGAATCATAGATATATATTGACGACAATCCTATATTTTCAGTAATATTTTGCTTTACTCCTGAAATGCTATATTCATGTTCAGCTTTTGGGAACGAGACATCTGCCTGAAAAACATTGCCACTGCCATTGCATGAAACAAGTGCGGGAATTAAGACAATGCAATATATGGCACCCAGCAGCTTGCTGCACTTTACTTCCATTTGCAATACCCTCCTTTGACAACACCGATTCCATCCACATAATCACAAGTTACACAAAGCAAAGAACGCATATTATCGCTCTGGCTGTATGAACTGTAACAGATAGCATGCCCACCGCCTTCGCCCCTCGCAAGTGCCTCAACATTGGCATAGAAAAGGTCGTCCATCTCATTTCTTCCGCCATTGACGTAAACGGAGATTGAAACCGCGGCTGCCA
>CAMXAU010000045.1 GCA_947179325.1 uncultured Bacteroidales bacterium
CCGCAAAGAGGCATGCACTTGCGGAAGGCGAGGCCACGGGCATCAGGATCGGACGAGAAGAAGGACGAAAAGAGGGAATCGAGATCGGAAGAACAGAAGGCGAGTCCCACGCAAAACTTGAGATAGCCAGAACAATGAAGGCCAGAGGTATGTCTGACAATGAAATTGCGGAGATTACGGGGATTTCTATTGATGATATCCGGGGAATTTAAATTAAAACGGAACCATCAGCTGAGCTATTATTAGGGTTGACAGAATTATTGGCCAACCCTATTTTTTCCCGCCTATTGGTGAAACCAACATTTTTATCGAGATTCACTCAGGAGTTTACACCGAGCTTTAGCAAGCGGCTTCATTGATTACAGGTGACAAGACGCAGACTATATCTTTATTCCTATACGATAGGCAGCAACCTCTATAACCTTATAGGCATATCGACAGCCTTCAAACAAGATATTAGAGTATATACCGTTCTGACGGTATGCCTTAAGATGTTCTTTCAAGATACGTCTATGGCTCACCATGCCAGAGGAAGATGCTCCACCGGTACGCATTGAAACAAAATCAAGAGGGACATATCTGGTCTCTATGCGATTTACATAGATCAGCCTCAGCAGATTCTCGAAATCAGCAGCTATACGGTACGAAGTATCGAACAGGCCATATTTCATATATACATCCCTGCGGCAGTAAAAAGAAGGATGTGCAGGCATAAAGCCCATCCGCATAAGACCACGGGAGAAATGGCGTGAGGAATAATAGCGCACACACTTGTCCAGTGCACCATCATTCACATAATGTATATCACCATAGAGCGCATCAATTGTACCTGACATGAATTCCTTGGCCACACATGACAGGACATCGCATGAAGTATAGAAGTCATCAGAATTCAGAATACCGACAACATCACCCGTAGCCATGCGGATTCCCTTGTTCATAGCATCATAGATTCCTTTGTCCGGCTCACTTATCCACCTGAGACGGCCACAGTATCGCTCTTCATACTCACGTATGATCTCAAGTGTATCATCCTTGGAACCGCCATCCACTATTATATGCTCCACATCGGGACAGGACTGGCCAAGAACCGACTCAATTGTGTCACGAAGGGTACTGCCGCTATTGAAGGTAGCGGTTACTACTGATATTTTCATTCTATATTTATAATGTTATATTGTATTTGTCCTGCAAGAAACGCTTGATTCTATCCTTATCGTTACCACAGGCCTTCTTGATTTCATATACTTTAGCATCCACAAGTGTGCGATACCACCAGCCTTGCAGAAAATCCCACAGAAACCCTTCCTTTCCATCCAAAAAGCCTAACTTGATGACATAACGATAAATAAAATATCCAAACGCGCGCCAAAACAAAGGCATTCTGGCGTATCTGGCTTTCTGTTCCCGTTTCTTCTGAACCTCTTTTCCATAATCTTGAGGCAACAAAGCTGTATCAGTCAACTGAAACTCAGCATCCAGCAACAATGCAGCTTCACGGGTTGCATACCCATTATGCTTATCTGTAAACTGGCCGATGGTCATGCGACTGTCATCCACAAACTGATTTTTCAATTCAATGGTCTCTCCGGACAATACAGACAGATGCTCATCCATAAGTCGTTTTTCATATCTTGCTTTTCCCTTACGAAACAAACGGATTATCTTGATGTTGTTTACAATGCCGTGATGCAGTATCTTTCCATAGAAAGCACGAGACAGAGAAAGAGAAAAAGCAGAAACATCATCAGAAATCACAGGAAGTTTTTCCCGTAATTCTTCTATCAGCCCTGGCAACAGATATTCATCTGCATCCAGCCGTAATATCCACTCGGTTTCAATAGGTAAATGATCAATAGCCCAATTGAACTGTTCCGCCTGGTTGCCGGGCCACTTATGCATAACAACTTCTGCCCCCATACCTTTGGCAATGTCAGCAGTCTGGTCTGTTGAGAAACAGTCTACAACATATACCTTGGCTGCAAATTGATTCACATTTTCCAAACAGCGACGAATATGTATCTCCTCATTGTATGTGAGGATAATAACGGAAATATCTAACATAAAATTACAATAAATTGCGCCACGACCTTCTCTATGTGGCTTAAAGATGTCCAAGACCGGAATCTATCCTTTAACTATACGTTTTTTTATAAATTTTGCAGGATTACCACCTACTACATTCCATGGCTCTACGTCCTTAAACACTGCTGCCCGTGCACCAACCACAGCTCCTTCACCGACAGTGACTCCCATACCAACAAAGGCATCCGCACCAACCCATGCCTGATCCTCAATCACAATCGGCTTTGTCAGCAAACGGTTTTTCGGATCTGTTATATCATGGCTGGCAGTACACAGGTATGCACCTTGTGATATAGTGGCCTGTGAGCCGATATGTATAGGGGCGACGTTATAGCAATCAACATCAGACGCAAGGCATGAATGGCTATCCATTCTCAAATTAGCAGGATAATATACCTTTGCTGAAGAATAGACAACTGCAGTAGAATCTATGCTCGCCCCGAACATCCTCAATAAAAACCTTTTCCACCCACTACACAAAGAACGTGGAAGAAACCAAGTGAACATTGGCCATACAATACCCCAGACAAAGCGTATCATCTGATGCCTGCGGGAAAGTTCATTCTCATAATGAGCTACGTCAATCTTCTGTTCTGACATATCAATCAATTGTTACAAATGAAGGCATTGAACCGCCTTCAAGAACCCACTTATAAAGCATAAGCATCTGAATCGCGACTGAATCTGCCGCGAAATGCTCTTTTACCATACTCCGGCCTCGTTTTCCCATTTCAAGGACATCATTCTCACTCATGGAAACAATCCCGGTAATAATCTTCGCTATATTTTCTGGTGTAGAATCTTCCCACCAGCCACATTTTGTATCAGAAAGTATCTTCCATGGTGTTCCCAATGATGCATACACAGGTGTGCCGCTTATTAAGGCTTCTGGTACTATCATTCCAAAATTTTCACTCTCACTCGGGACCATCAATGCCCATAGGTTACGAAGGAGTGCATATTTTTCCTCACCTTCTACAAAACCAAGAAATTCAACACAACTGTGAAGACCTAAACGGTCAACTTCATTGTGCAGAAACATTTCATAATCATCAAGCCCTTTACCCATTATCTGCAAGACAATACCTGACCTTACATCCTCTGTACACTCAGCCAGCCCATAGAGGAGGCGCTCAACACGCTTGATGGGATGAAGACGTCCTAAAAAGCCTATGGCTCTGCGTCCACACGGCTTTGAAGAAGCCAACGCTGCATATTCTGGCATAACTGCAGCATTACCAATCACAGCTACAGGACCTTTATAGCCAAACGCACGTATATGCTCAGCTTCCATGCTGCACGTCGCATGAAGACATGAAGCATTCTTGATATCCCTGTTATACCAAAGTTTCAGCAAAGGCCATTTTTTCCAATAATTAATATGCAATGCATTCGGATAAAGCATACCATGCGGAGACAAGATGTATGGCCGTTTTTTCTTGCGTGCTACTGAGCATGTAGAATGATTTACACCCATCCATAGTCCATTACAATGGTACAGATCATAATCTAAAGCTAATATTGCCTTATTAAAATTACTAGATAATGCCAATGGTGTACGATAATCATAAGGAACAGTCTTGAGCCAAGGTTCACCTGCCCCTAAGACAATATCTTCCGGTGAACGTGCTCCAACTGTAAGCAAGTCTACAAAAGCACCAGCTTCCTTATATAAGGCATTCATCAGGTCGCATGTACATGTTGACGGACCACCGGAAGTAACCGACAGGCCGCTTATAGTCTGCAATATTTTCATTTATTACAATTTATATAGGAAGAGCCTTAGAGCAAGGACCTTCTGAAATACTTGTTTCTCGTCCTGATTTCAAGTCCGCTATAAGCTGCAGCAATGACCTGGCTGCATTAGCTGGACTCCAGACTACATTCATATTTCTCTGCGCATTCTGACCGATACGTGAAATCTCATATGGATTCTCCAAAAGCCAAGAAACTTTTTCAATCAAGGCAAGGAGGGAGTCATGATCAACATTACTGAAACTGCTATCTACACATGGGCTACTGAAAATCATGCCTGTATTACCATCATCGACAAGATAAGGTATACTTCCGATTGCCTTAGATGCTACCAGAACACATCCACTTGCCATGCTCTCGTTTGCTACTGCGCCCCAGCCTTCATTACGGTCTGAAGTAAACAGGAAAATATCTGCCTTCCCCATTGCTATGCGAATTTCTGAATTAGGCACAACACCATGAAATTTCACGACATCATTGACATCAAGGCTACCGGCCAGTTCTATGATTGATTTCTCCAGTTCTCCACTCCCATACATATCAAGGATGAACTGATAACCTTTTGACTTTAAATGTGCGGCCACATATATTGGGAGTTCAGGATGTTTCCAGGCCAGATACCTGGCACACCACATGATGGATATCCGATGGTATTCCGCATCATATTGTTTTTCCGAAAAACAGACATCATCAACCCTTGTAAAATACCCCCATTTATAGCATCTGCCCTCAAAAGAGTGCATACGATACTGGTCAGATGCACAATACGCGCTACAACAGAGCTTATACAAAGGCTTGCGGTTCCATTTTCCTGTATGGTAATGCCACATACCTCGCAACAGATTAAAAGACAACAGATTCCTCACACCTTGTTTCAGCCAGCGCTCTCCCATTTCAAAACTAAGCAGACCACGTTTCATACGTGCCACCTGAAAAGGAAGCGAAGCTGCCCCGGAAAAGACACACGCCTCTGCTGTCAGCGCCAATTCCATTGCCTTTGCATGTGCTTCATGGCTATCCCAGGCACGAAGCAGATATGGACGACCTGAATAATCTTCAGTACCTCCCTTTGTGTCACCAATATCAAGAAGTTCAACAAATACATATTTATGCCCTGTCAGTTCCCAAAGTTCATCTGCTACGGGAGCCTGATGCTGATTCAATACAACCGAAAAGAATACAAGTTTCATGAAATAGCCATTTAGGACAATTTATCTTTACCACGGCATCCAAGAGACACTCTCAATGAATATGCACTACGAGGAAAGATAAGCCTCTCAAAATTCCCCCGGATTACAAATACTGAAATAAAATATGCACATGCAGCAATCAATGGACAGACAAGAATACCCATCCACCAATACATGATACCAAGAGATTGACATATGAAGGCAATGACATAACCGATAAAAGGAGAAACCAGATATATATGCAATGAACGTCCACCAATTTTGGATATAATGCCAGACTCTCTTATCTTGATTATATTGACCGCAGATACCAGCATCGGCATGAATACAAGTGGGGTTACATTCTGAAGCATAACATATATTGCATTATGCCCACACGTTCCAATAGTCAGTGCGACATACTTGGCATACACAAATGAACATATACCAAAACATATTAAAGACAGTACAAAAGCCGGCATATAGCATTGATGCCTATCAATCAGGCTATATATCCTCCTCAACAATACTCCCAACAGCAACATCTGGATTGCATTGCCACCACCTAAAGGAATATTCGCGACTATACTGTTCCATGCAGGAAAGGACGCATATGATACATTTGCATATATATCACATGCGATATATACAACAGACAAGACAAGCAGAAAAATTCTCACACATACTTTATTTCTGTAATATAGTTCTTTTAACAACATCGTAGACATCATTGATGGCAGGAACCAGAAAATCTGGACACCACACATCTCACGTATTGTTGCCCCATCGCAAAAGACATAGAGATGAAGAAGACGCTCAAATGTAAAATTACGAAATCCTGTAGCAGCCCCCAGACCTACAGCAAAAACAGTTGTGAGCAGAAAATACGGCCAATAGAATCTTACAGCAGTATCCTTTAATCTGACCACAGAATAAGCTTCTGTACTGATCCCATAAAGAAAAGGAAGGATGAAAAATCCCTGGATATGGAATGTATATAGCCAGCTCATTACCCCATATCCCCGTAAAGGAACAGTGAAAACAACATCGTGGCCGAGTATTATAAGAAGAGTCAGAAACCCTTTAATCCAGATAGATTCCTGCCTACCGACATAACTTGTCCTGGAGTTCATACGCGAAGTGTTTATTATTAGAAATCCCATACATGACTCCCAAAAGCAGCCATACACAGAAAAACAATGAACTGCCTCCTGCATATATATAACCTTCTGCCATCATATGGAAAAACCAGAAACATTGCATTGAGATAAGGAATCCACTTAACAGAGGAGTATAATGCCATAGTTTCCATGTCTTGAGAAATGATGTTATAAAAACCATAAATAGCCCAATAAAACCTATAATCCCAGTCATAGAAAGAGCGCAAAGCCACGAACTTCCAGCCTCTACTTTTCCATCATCCGAGAAAGTGCTTCCTTCCTCGTTACTGGTATCAACAGTTGCGAAGCCAATACCGATTATCGGGCTACTACAAAATTCATCAACACGCTCAAGCCAATGCACTTTTCGTGAATCTATTGATAGCTCAGTTGCATCTCCCTGATTTTTTTCAAGCAATTTGTCCATATAGCGTCCCCACAAAGGAAAGGTCAAAAGCAACAGGACAACAGCTCCACATACAGTCTTAATGTACTTTCCAGGATTTTTCCGGTTATAAATTCCAAGAAAAACCATTACCGACAACAGACATGCAATGAAAGCTGTCCTGGATGCAGCCTGCAGCAGACAGAACAATGAACCAAGTATCAGAAGATAATAAGCTATCTTCTTTTTCCCGGTATGCTGTCTTGCCAGTAACTGATATATACCGAACAATACAGACATGGCGGCAAACGGTCCCATCATCATTGAATGTCCGGTAATTCCCTGAAAATAACCATGTTCATACCCACGCCCTGCAAGACGGAATAGCACAGAGCCGGCAATGACATATTGCAGCAGTACCAATATAGTGACAAAAGCCTGCGAGCGGAAACGTGTAAATGCATCTGAGACAATAAATGGAGACACCAGAATTGTCATCATGAAGAAAGTAATAAAACGTGGATATGGATTAAAGAATGAAGGTATATCATTAAACACAAGACTCAAGATACAGGCAACATACAGCCATCCCATAACTCCTGAGACACGTACGGATGTTGATTTCACAAAAACATATATCAACGCAGCCAGCATTACAAGATAATATATAGATGCGACTCCGGGGATAAAGGAAATATTATTTGCGACAAGGATGATTCCGATCAGGACACCAACCTTTTCCGGCCCCAAAAGCCGGTGATATGGCGTACTCATAATGCTGCTATTCTTTATATAGATTAAATTAGCTCAATTTAGATTTGTACAATTCATTCAGCATCATAGCGACTGCATCAATATCGAAATGGCGTATTCCTGCGGCATAGGCCCGTTCTGCATATTTCTCAGCAATTGCAGGTTCATTAAGCAACGATATTATCCCGGCTGCCATCCCCTTAAGGTCTCCCGCTGATGCTGTGACCGCCACTGGACCTTCTTCTGCATTAATTCTTGCTATATCCTTTAATCCTCCATTACCTTCCATAAAAGCTATAGGGGTTTTCAATGACATGCACTCAAGAAGGCTTGTAGGAAGCCCCTCACTATGACTTGTCATTATGAAACAACTGAGTCCCTGTACAAGATGCGGAGCATCGCTTCGATACCCAAGCCAATGAAATCTTGTCTCTACTCCATATTGCTCTACAATCGCACGACATCGTGTCTTTATAGCTTCGGAGCCATCCCCCATCACAACCGCATGAGTATCTGGTAGAGATTTCAGAACCATACACATAACCTCTGTAAATGCTTCAGGATTTTTCACGTTAGCGATACGGCATGAAGTCCCGATAATCGGAGTTCCATCTTTCACTCCAATAAGTCTACTGAGGTCTTGTCCTGTATCCAGTTGTTTATTATCAGTAAAGCTAATGGGATTATATACGACATAAGATTCAGTTTGATCTGTCTCTGCACCAGCAAGAGCTTCACGTACTCCTTCCGATATATAGCAACGGGCGGACAACTTGACTGGAAAAATTTTGTTTAACATTTCCTCAAGACGCATCCGTACTGTGGGGTGTTCAACTTTATCACGAATCCCATGTATTGTCTTAATATATTTAACCTTGCGAAAGCAAAGTGATGCAACAATCCTTTCCATCATGGCCATAACATGAATATGCACAATATCAGGCTGAAAAGATTTCATAACTGACATATACCTTCCTGCAATCTTCATGTCATGCCCATGTCCTGCATTCAGGGAAAAGGTTTTTATCCCTCTGGTTTCAAGACTAGCATTAAGTTCACCAGCAGGCATTACTGTACAGACTGCGACCTCAAGCCCATCCATACGATTCAAAGCCGGACATATCGTCAGTATATGCCTGTTTATACCATCCATCAGAGATGAATTGGCTGTCAACATTAGAACTTTAACCATAAAAGCCATATTAAGATTTCAGACCATATCAGACTAATGCTGAAGGTCTTTTATGAATCTCGCAGGAACTCCTGCAACTCTCGCATATGGAGGAACATCATGTGTCACTACACTTCCTGCAGCTGCATGACACATTGTACATAGTGTCTTTCCTGGCAAAAGAAATGCTCCCATACCAAGAGAGGCTCCTTTGCATATCTTTACAATACTTGTTGTCCCCTCATATCCGATAATACGTGGCCCCTCTGGAGTTATCGGATGAAATCCTGTCACGATCACAGACTTATGTCCTACTAATGCATAATCTTCAATTATGACCTTGCTTCCTCTGTTGGTCATAATCATTGCATCAACACCAATAAAGACATTATTACCGATAATGACTTCTCCTTCACCTAGAATCTTGGCTCCCTGAAATATTTCACAGTTGCTCCCAAGTTCGACACCACTCCATCTATAAAGCATTGTCTTGAATTTTCTCAATGAACCTGAAGGCAATAAAGAATTGAAGAGATTAGCTAAGTATAATCTTTTTGTTTTCATGCAATTAGCGCAGTTTTTCACTGATTCTCGACTATGAAATATTATAGACACTCCTTTAAAACAGCAGAAAGGCCAGCAAGATAACTCTGTGTATCATAATAAGTGTCAAATATCTTCCGGTACTCGACATAGACAGACTCTGGAGCTATTGTTTTTTCTTCAAGGGCGACAATCATGTCAAATGCCGTATCTATATCCTTTTCATCTGCATTAGTGACTACATATTCCATTTTTCCAATAATCGGATTATAATCATATACCACACGAGAAATCACAGGAATAACCCCCACAGCCATATATGAATTAAATTTAGTTGGTGTAGCAACATTGTTGACTGTATTGTCCGCACGGAGAAGCAATCCATATTTATATTTAGCCTGTTCTTCATTCAATTGGTCTACAGGAACAAACTTTATTGTCACATCCCTAGAATCATATTTCCGGACTATTGCCTCTGCACTTTCACGACCGTTTGTAAGTATAGTCAAAGTTGCCTGTGGATAACGTTCTTTGACACGATTATAAAGTTGAAGCATCTCATCTACACATTGCCATTTCAGGATACCTCCAGCATATACAAAAGTCGGCCTTTCATATTTTCCTGAAATGAAAAAAGCTTCTTTCATAATATTTTGGTTATAGCATGGCATGATAAAACAATTCTTCCCATTATAATGATATTTGGTACGATAATGCGATCTCATGGCGTCTGAAACGAAAATATTAACCTTAGAGCGATGCAATATGAACCATTCCCAAAAGGCCATATACTTTTTCCTTAGCAACAATCTAAAAGATGGATGCGGTTCATTGAAAACTAATTCTTCCGGCTGAACCCCCTGAAACCAAAAAATAAAATTCTGGTTAAATCTATGGCGTATCACTTTCAACATAGAATAGATCGTAATAACAAGAACAACATCATTTTTATTGATATCATCCACGTTATCCACATACTCCACAGAAGCAAATACTTTTTGCAATGCACTCTCCAGTATATCTATATAAAATGTCGTCGCCGTATTACGATCACCATTCATCAAAAAGATCTTACAATTTTCAGACTTCATTATAATATCATCATTTTAAAGTTGATACAATACGGCTACATGCAAGACCATCTCCATAAGGGTTCACTGCATGAGACATTCTTGTGTACACATCATCATTTTCCAGTAATTCAGAGACATTGTCAAAAATTTTCCTATAGTCTGTCCCGACAAGCCTTACTGTACCTGCATCCAAAGCTTCAGGACGTTCTGTAGTATCACGCATTACAAGAACTGGCTTTCCAAGGCCTGGGGCCTCTTCCTGAATTCCACCGGAATCTGTCAAGACCAAGTTCGACTTTTCCATTAGATATACAAAAGTAAGATACTCCAGAGGCTCAATAAAGAACATATTGCCAAGACATGCCAGGTCTTCACCAAACACATCATGAATAGGCTTCCTGACATTGGGATTAAGGTGCATCGGATAAACAAAATCAACATTTGGATATTTTTCAGCCAAATCCTTAAGGGCAGTGCAGATGTTAATAAATCCGGCACCGAAATTCTCACGTCGATGCCCAGTAATCAGAACTAGTTTTTTACCTTCTGCCAAACGGTTAACATCATAACCAGAATTCAATAAAATAGTTCTCTGTTCTTCCTCTAATTCTGAACTGTCCCTGAACTTTTCAATAACCATATGAAGGGCATCGATAACTGTATTTCCTGTTACGAAAATATTACCATGTACAGATTCTCGAACAAGATTGGCCTCACTCAAAGCTGTAGGAGCAAAATTGTATTCTGCTATACGTCCTGTAACCTGACGGTTCATCTCTTCTGGCCATGGACTATATATATTGCCTGTCCTTAGCCCTGCCTCAACATGCCCTACAGGAATCTGCTGATAAAAAGCCGCTAACGCTGCTGCTGTTGAAGTTGTAGTATCACCATGTACAAGAACAAGATCTGGATGCACCTTAGTCAATATATCTCGCATTCCAGTAAGGACACGAGCCGTAATGTCATATAAATCCTGTCCCTGCTTCATGATATTCATATCATAATCAGGCTTAACATCAAAAATCCTCAAAACCTGGTCCAGCATTTCACGGTGCTGTCCTGTAACACAGACAATAGTTTCGAATTCAGATGGATGCTTTTGGAATTCCTTTACCAGCGGGCACATTTTTATCGCTTCCGGGCGAGTGCCAAATACAAGCATTACTTTCTTCATTATCTTTTATATTATCCATTAAAAATATCATCATACTGCCTAAGGATATAAGCATTCAATGATTCTATATATTCCTTGCTATGCAGCTGCACTGCTTCCAGTTTTTCCTTGTTTCCAAGATGCTTCATAATTGCCGATACGTAACATGACGGATATCTGCATACTATAAGCGGTGAGATCTCTGGCCTGAAAATTCCGATTGCACTATGTGGATCCGCTACTGTAACTTTTCCGTGTGCCATTGCCTCAAAAGTTTTTATCTTAAGGCCAGAGCCCTCACAGACTGGATTGATACAAACATCTCCAAGCATATAGAATTCGTCTGGATTGTCATATCGTCCCATAAGATCTATATTTGAATGAAGGTCTTCTTTCTTAAGACATGAACAGATATTCCCTCCAAGAAGAAGATGTATATCAGCATCTTTTTCAAGAAGCAATGGAAATACCTTATCAATAAACCACTGTATTGCAGCAAGATTCAGGCGTCCTGCTCCAGAGAAGAAAAGAATGTTCTTATTTGCAGCAACTGGTTGCTCTACGAAACTGAAACTCGAATAGACAGAACGGACATTGCTTTTTGGAGACAGATAACGAAAATAATCCCGTTCAACATCCTGTATTGCAAGAATATGGCGGAATCTTCTTACAGCGCGTGCCTCCTCTGCAACTGAATGGTGATGCCAATCTGCACCTGCCTCCATACGTTCATCCCTATAGGCAAAAACATCATGGGTATATATGGCCTTTACAGGTATTTTACACTCAGCAAGTCTGGATTCCCAGATATAGTTTACAATCAGTCCGGAAAATGCATATTTTGCATTCAGGCTGTCTACATAAGAAGTCAGCCCTGCCGGATAATAGAAATCTATGTCATCTGGATAAGCCTGACCTTTAAGTCTCCGGTATATCCTCTGATAGAGACTCTGCCATGACGGTAACGGATAATAGAATCCATAATTCCCCCAATACTTAAGTGTATCCTCAATCCATTCATCACGAAGTCCGTTAGTACCGATAAGCAGATAATACACTTCAAAGCCTATAGTACGCAAATTTTCTGCATACTGCATTATACACTGATTATTCCCCCCAGTACACGGATGTGTTGCAACATCAGCAGCAATCAATATCTTCTTCATTGCATATTCTTTTCGGATAATAGAGTCACAGACGGCAACATAGTCTCCACCTGAAAAGTGAGCTGAGGAAGATTCTTGATGTATCTGTGAAAAACCTCCACCATCTGGTCTGAAATAAATACATCCGGTGGAAGGAGATAGTCTTCAGGTATATTAAAATGTCTGAATAGTCCTTCAAACTTGCCTTGATATGAAGCAGCCAGGACACTTTTCCCCTGTCCTAAAGCTGCAATAGCCAAATGCATCCTGCTACTTACAAGACCATCAAGAAGTCTGCAGAGTGCCTTTAGTTGAGTGGCCCTGTAAACTTCCGGACGATAATATATTCTTTCGGCAAACCCTTTCCCATAGAGATAGTCTGCCATTGTTCCAAGCATAAGGTTATCCGTCAATTTGCTACGGTCATCATGTGGAATCAGGACGAAATCAGTGGCATGGTCCTCACGAAGTATGGTTTCAATATTGCGGGCAAGTATTATTGCATCTTCTTTAATGCTATCCAGGCCATCATACTTACGGAGCATAGGATGAAAATTCACACCAATAATATACTTCGCACCTGCATTACGCCGAATTGAAACCCAGTCTTCTAAATCCCTATATCCGCTAAATCCATAATCAGGGGATAGCATAAAAGCTGAATCAGCGACAAGCCCAGCAGGCGACTTTGTTTTTTTTCTGAAACGTTCCAATGAAACCTCATCACGAAGGTTAATCAATGTCTCATCAGATATACACCTGAATGCAAAACACATAGGCCAGTAAGGATCTGCATTGAAACTGAATCCCATCAGTCTGCTCTCTACTCCTGATGTCCTGCTGAATAGATCATGCAGACCAAGCAAAGTCAGGCTGATTGCCGGTGAATAGAAACCATCCATGCAATCAGCACCAAGAAGCACTACATGCGATGGCTTTTGCTCCATAACTGCATGATATATACGTTCCATTGGATAATTTCCATTCCAGGCAGGAATTGAAGAGACCCCATCTACAGGAAGATTGGAAACATACCTGTCTCCAGTTTCATTTCCAGTCACAACGATTATCGGTGCTGAAGAAAATGTCTTTCTATAACACTGTATAACAGACATTATCATAGCTTCGTCCCCTCGACTTCCACCAACAGACCATGGGTCACATGGAATAATGACAAGACGCTTAACCTCACCAGAGACCTTATCTGATACCGGAATAACCTTTCTCCATTTCCTGTACTGCACTAAAAATGCATACAACTGTCCTAAACGTTTCTTATATCCCATAAGTCCTTTTGGATATTTTATTCATACACATATAGATAACAAGCCCGATAAATAAGATGAAAAATACTGCGTTAACGAATAAGAGTAATATAACCCTGCTCTTTGGCAGCAGCAGAACAAATTCATATAATGACTGAGAACAAGATTTTTTTACTGGCTTCCATCCCTCCTCATTAACAGACATACAAAGACGTCCACCAAAGACATAGGATTTGTCATTTATTCCTCCTGGATCGGTATTACAGGCATTCAGTCCATAAGCAGTATAGCTCCAGGAGCCACCACGCAAGCCACGTATTCCTGTGACATCATATTGCCAGGACTCAATCCACTCCCAGACATTTCCTCCCTGTTGCAGGGTCCCATAATAAGATGCAGCATCAGCATATGAATCCACTTCCGCGACAAAGAAAGGCTCCCCTACAGACAGTTCATTATCTATCATATAATTTGCTTGCCACCGTGCTGGAAGGTCACTTGTCCTTGTTGGATAGTCATGATACTTGCGTGAGCCAATTAATTCCGGATCATAATATGCTGCTTTAAACCACTCATCTTCATCAGGAATCCAAAAACGGCCCCCCCTGTTACGTTTTCCAAAGTTTTTATACGGAGGCTTAATGCCTTTCCTGACATCTTCAAAATCACTTGTATCATACGCACCAAGAATGGAATTTCCCTCTGTTGTCCCTAATTCAGACACACCCGTTGATGGGCATCCATAATGCATCCAGTTTGCATATCGTGCCAAATCATAATACGCTATATATACAACAGGCCTATTTTCCCAGCCCTCCCTACATGAATAATGAAATCCATCATCAGAAGCTACACGTAAAATTCCACCACATACGCTTCTGCCCATATTCTCGTCATAAAGGCTGAATGGATCGGACTTCACAGCTACGGAGTTAAGGAATGCACAATATTCATAATTGGATAACTCTGTACGCGCAATACAATAGACATACGGCACAGTTCCTTTAAACCGATTTACTGGATCTCCTGGATTATTGATATCACCTATAGATACATATACAGTCCCAAGGGCATCCGTCAATATTTCAGGAACATCATACGTTACGTTTTTATTTAAATTACATTCTGTCATTACAAGACGTGATTCAACATCCGCAATGCGACATACCCTAAAACCGAAAGTGCTTATAGCCTTATTCGGCTCATCCCCTTCAATTTCTCCACAACGTGCAAAGCTAGAAGAACGGATGAGGCTTCCACCTAATGAAAGTTTCCATTTCCCTTGGCTGTTCTCAATCCATTCCGCGGCATTGCCTATCTGGTCAAAAGTCCCATTAGGTCCCTCAGAAAGTCCTACAGGTGCGATATGAGGATATGTCTCTGCCCATCCAGTAACAGATGAGAAACAGTTGGAACCATCAGGAATAAGATTCTCTAACCATTGCTGTCCATCATAATAAGCAGATTTCTCCCATTCAGAACGATTTGGAAGCCAATAAATCGCTCCCTTATTACGGGTCTGGGGAACAGATCTGGTATCGTATGCTCCATTTTTCTGATCTCCCTCTGTATAAGGAAACCATTCTGAAAGAGGAATTCCATTTTCAATATTCCTGGAGTTATAATGGAGCCAATTAACAAAACGTACAGCATTCATCCATGTCATACAGACAACAGGACGATTTTCATATCCATCCTTGCAGACATATCTATAGCCGTCAACATCCGGAATACGGTTAATCCCTCCCATGAAATGCTGCTGCATAAGAGGAGAATACAGATGACAGGAATCAGTCCGGGATGCAGTACAGTTCAGAAAATCACAATATTGCTTATTTGTAATCTCATATTTACCTATATCATAGACATAATCAACAGCACCATATCCATGAGAATTTGCGCTATTACCTGGATGTCCTATCTGAACAAAATCAATGGCAAAGACGTACAATACACTGAATTGAAATAAGATAGCGAATATCAACCTCATCTTGAAAACTTTTGATGTATTTTTTCAATTACGACATTCCTTTCTAATGAGTCCAACCCTAAAAGATAAATTGAAGACACAGAAGTCAGAAGTCCCAAGAATCCAACTGCAATAAAACGAATGATGCCTTCTGGCAGCAGCAAATGCACAATAAACGGAAGGACTGCTCCTGACACAACAACAGCCAAAGACCTGAACGCAACATCAGATAAAAATCTGCCAAGCGGCAGGAAAACAAGATTATGTGCAATAAAAAGACGTGCCGCTACTGCAAAAATTTCAACGACCAGGTATACTATGAAAACAGATTCTGCTGGTGCACCAAAGTATAAGACTATATATGATACAGGCACTATAGAAAGGAGAATCAAGCCAACTATAATCTGATATTTCTTGATGTTACCTGTAGCGACAACACCTGTCATGATTGAATTCGACATAGTTTCAAGGGCAATGACCAGAAACATTATCCTCACAAAAGAAGATGTATGCTGTGGTACCTGCCCTAACCACAATGAAAGTATAATGTCTGTCTCCAGCATTATAGGAAGAGCAAATAGAAACAACAGAAACACAGAGAATTTAGAACTTCGAAACATCAGCAAGTGCATCTGCTCAAAATCTTCCTGCGCATAATTCTTTATTATCTGAGGATTAATAGCTGTCTGAAAATTCACGACAAATGTGCGGACTGTCTGTTCAATCTGCAATGAGATACTACGTGCTGCATTGACAACGGGACCAAAAAAGACATTAAGGAGCATATTCAGTCCCTGTGTATAACCTACATAAGCAAGATTACCGAAAAGACTCCATCCTGAGAAGCCAAGCAGTGAACGAAAAAGTTGACTGTCACGCACACGCTGTAAATGCAGGTTTCTGAAATTCACCCGAACGTACGTATAATAGAACAAAAGCATCAATATTGTAATAGCCAGCATCATTACTGCATACCACACAAGTTTATTTTCATGAACGTAGTACACAACTGCTGCTATTATGAGCTTAAAGAAAGTATCCATTATTGCAAGGTAGGCGTAGACATTCATCCGTTCATATGCAATTATTACAGAATTGAAAGGTACTGAAAGCAGTGAAATAGCACTGTTGAATACCACTATATGGAAAACCACATTAGCCATTTCACGTTTCCCGTCTGGCACAACAAGTTTTTCCGCCAAAAACCATTGCCCTATTGTCTCGCATAGAAGAAAAATCACGAAAGCAAGTCCTATATGGACAATAATTGAAGCATTATATGTACGATTAAGCCTATCAACGTCTCCTGTACCTATAGAATAGGTGAGATAACGGAAAATAGAAGAACTCAAAGACTGGTTTATAAAGCCAAACATGGCAACAATCCCGCCAAGGACTCCCCAGATGCCAAAATCCTCTACTCCCAGTGCGTTAAGCACCACACGTGACGTGTACAATGCCACAATCATTGTTATACCTGTACGAATATACAGGTATATGGTATTTTTTGCTATTCTGCTGTTGTTCGACTGGATATCTTCCATTCCTTGAAATTCCGACACTATCCACTAAAGATTATACATGAAAAGCCATGGAGAATATCTATCCTACTGGCACCCCAAGTCCCCTACTTATTAATCCCCTTCTCCAGATACTCAGCGAGGTTGGTTCTCATGACAGAGGCGACGTGGTCGGCGGCTACTTTCTCCATGTCGTGCTTCACCATTATGTTTACCAGTTCCTCGAAGCTGGTTGTCTGAGGGTTCCAGCCGAGCTTTTCCTTAGCCTTGGTAGGGTCACCCCAAAGGTTCACCACATCAGTCGGGCGGTAGAAGTCCTCGCTGACCTCGACAAGGGTTTTTCCGATCAGGTTCTGCGGACCTGCTACACAGATTCCTTTCTCGTCCATGTCCTCGCCCTCGAACTTCAGTTCAATGCCTGCTGCCTTGAAGGCATGGTAGGCGAACTCACGCACAGAGTGCTGCACACCGGTTGCTATGACAAA
Organism: uncultured Bacteroidales bacterium; assembly: GCA_947179325.1. Lineage (GTDB taxonomy): Bacteria > Bacteroidota > Bacteroidia > Bacteroidales > UBA932 > Cryptobacteroides. Next base: position 17,635 of record CAMXAU010000045.1, read on the forward strand.
GTCCTCAGGAGTGTCATTCTGCAGAATCAGCCACATGCACTCGACATAGTCCTTGGCGTAGCCCCAGTCACGCAATGAACTCAGGTTGCCGAGATAGAGCTTATCCTGCTTGCCCTGCGCAATACGCGCTGCGGCCAAGGTAATCTTCCTTGTCACGAAAGTCTCTCCCCTGCGCTCGCTCTCATGGTTGAACAGGATTCCGGAGCAGCAGAACATGTTATAGGCCTCACGGTACTCCTTGATTATCCAATAGCCGTACAGCTTGGCAACTGCGTATGGTGAATACGGATGGAAAGGCGTGTTCTCGTTCTGCGGAACCTCCTCCACCTTACCATAAAGTTCTGAGGTAGAAGCCTGGTAGATACGGCATGTCTTCTCCAGGTGATTTGTACGGACTGCCTCAAGGATACGCAGGACCCCGACAGCATCAACATCTGCCGTGAACTCAGGGGCATCGAAGCTGACCTGTACATGGCTCTGGGCTGCAAGGTTATAGATTTCAGTCGGCTGAACCTTACCTACGAGCTTGACCAATGACATTGAGTCCGACATGTCTGCATAATGGAGATGGAAATGAGGCTGACCCTCAAGATGGGCGATGCGCTCGCGGTAGTCTACGCTTGAACGGCGGATAATTCCATGGACCTCATAGCCCTTGGAGAGGAGGAACTCGGAAAGATAGCTTCCATCCTGACCGGTAACTCCGGTAATAAGTGCAATGTTTTTAGATTCCATATATTTTTCTGTTTTTATTATCATCAACTCTAATCAAATCCTGCTACCTCTCCGCCCTCACCGGGTTATTGAGGAAGTCATCGTACGCAAG
>CAMXAU010000046.1 GCA_947179325.1 uncultured Bacteroidales bacterium
CTCTTTCTATAACTGGATAATGTTTAATCTGTCCAACTTTTTGGGGGCACTTCAAAGTATCAGTCAAGCCCTTTTTTCTTGTTTTCAGCATGGTTCAACTTCGACCTTGCCTCCGAATATTGAATTCTCAGAGAGTCATTATGACTTTTTAGAGTCACCCTCATACATCACAGTCCTGCTACTCCACCGCAGGGAAAGCAGAGACTATCTCATCCGGGATACTGCACCTCACATAGACACAGACATCAGCAGGGTCATCATAGGCAGTCCACACCATCCGCTCTGCGGTCAGACGCACGATGTACCTGTGATTCCACTCCTCGTTAAGAGTATTGTCATAGCTACCTCTTATGATATAGCCGGCAACCTCATCAGTGAGAACAGTAAAATCACCTGTCTGCCTCACGAACTCCATGGAACCGATATTGGAATACATTTCATATCTAGAGTCCTTGCGTACAAACCTTATATAGACAGCCACACCATCTTCAGGGACAAGGCCGTCATTCCATGTCTCAAGTTTCCAGTCTCCCGCCAGATTATTGGCAGTCACGTCCAGATATTCAACAACTTCAACCTCCTTCTCACTGCAGGAGACAAAAGCAAAAAAGGCAACTGCCAAAAGCGCAGTCCTAAATATGTTCTTCATATTCATCATATATTCATTCTTCAGTGCCTATAAGGCAACATAAATAAAATTCAATTTCCGGGGCTTAATCAACATACAGCATTATCGTCGATGCCCCTGGCGACACTCCCAGCCCTTCAAGAATAAGCGGCACACGCACAGGACCGTTCACGCCTGCTCCGGCTGCCTTGCTTCCGGAAAACCTGACTGGGTCAAAGGATATGCATATCTCCCCTTCCTTTCCAGGCTGCACATCAGGAGTCTCACACCAGGCCCTGATATAATCCGGCAGAAATTCTTCCGCTATCCCCGGCGTGACAGGTGCATCGCCTGAGTTCAGGAAATCCAGGCAGACGACATCCTTCATGTCGCTTCTGAAAGTAAACTCCTTCACCTTCATCCTTATGCTCCCCATCTGGTGAGGGAACCAATAGCTCCTGTCCGCTCCCTGACGGACATTCACGCAGAGAGAGAGGACGGCAGTCGGCCGCTTGTCAGAAAGGTCCGTGTAGACAAATATCCTTCTCTCGAATTTTCCGGGATGCCCTTTCGGGTAGTAAGTCACGGATATCTTTCCGCTGTCACCTGGACTTATGACAGGCTTTGTGCACTTTGCTGCGACACAGCCGCAAGAGGTCGTGATACGTCTGATTGCCACAGGCCCGCTTCCCTTATTGACAAAACTGAAGCTATACACCGGAATCTCATCTTCACCGATTTCCCCGGTGACTATACGCTTCGTGTCAAATTCCATCAGGGAACTGCAGTCCGCCTCAACTGGATTGGCTATGCTGTCAAGCACCTCCTTTGGCACGGTACGGATCTGCGCCCCTGCCGCAACCGGCAGGAGGCAAAGCAAAAAAGTATACAGCAGTCCACGTGACCTCATCATATCCCTACAGCCATCCATGGTCACCTGCCGATGACCTTACAGTTATCACAAACTCCTGGACAGTTCCACCGGCTGAGACAGAAGCCCTTGTCATGCCGTCCTTAAGGCCCTTGAATGTCATTTTTCCGGAAACGGAATCATAAGAGCACTCTGCGACAGACGGATCCTGTATTGTCACCTTGAAATCCGATGTTCCCGCAGGGAAATATATGGCAGGGACAAGGACAACACTTGAACCGGCCGCCACGTAGACATTCGGGAAGGTCATGGACGTGCCTGCCCCTTCTACAGCATCAAGCAGCCTTGCAGCATTGACCTGTCCGACGCCCATCTGCCCCTTATATGAAGACAGCGTCATTGAGGCCGGTACATTCTCTATATCTGTGGAGTAATATTTATACTTCTTCAATGAAGGCCAGGTCTTCTCTATATCAGCAGCCGGAGTCACACTTGCATACAGAAGTTCCTTGAACTGGTCAGCAGTAAAATGCTTGCGGAGCTGCGCAGCATATGAAAGTCCGAGGGCAACGACACCAGACACATGAGGACAGGCCATCGAGGTGCCCTCCATATACCCGAAACCGTTTGCAGACACATGCTGAGGAACAGTCGAAAGGACACACCCGCGCTCTCCACGGCTATATCCGGCAGCTGAATCTGTAAAATCCCAGTAATAGTCCTGGTCTCCGCCCGGAGCGCAGATTGTAGTACCTGGACCATAGTTGCTGTATGTTGCTGGCGTCCAGTCAGCCGCAGTAGAAGCCACTGAGACATAATCTCCGTATTTGCCAGGATAACATGCCATCGGAGCACTCTCGTTTCCTGCCGCAAAAATCGCTATTCCTCCGTCGATGACACCGTTCGGAGAACCTGCATTATGCAGGAAGTAGTCAAAAGTCACCTTCTCAATCGGACTGTACGCCATCCACATTTCATCGTCAGTATATCCCTGGCCATATATATAGCCATTGGCTGCACCTGAAATATAGCCCCAGCTGCACTGGAGAATCACAGCCCCGTTGTCTGCGGCATATTTCACCGCCCTCACCTGGGCCAGTGCCGAGCTCACAAGATTTCCGGAGAATATCTGGCAGCTCATGATCTTTACTCCAGGACTGTCAGGAGTGCCTCCGGCAATTGAAGACATTCCGATTCCATTGTTGTTCTGGGCTGCGATTACACCTGCCACATGCGATCCATGGCCTGAATCATAGACATCGTTTGTAGTAATCACGCCGACATTCCTGACAAAGTTAAAGCCATGTCTGTCACCAGGATATCCGTTTCCGTCAGCATCTTCAGTGCCGCCGTATACAGGCTCGCCCGGATTGGTCCACATGTTCGGCATCAGGTCCGGATGAGTGAAATCCACTCCCTCATCCAGCACAGCCACAATTATGGAAGGATCACCGGTACATTTCTCCCAAGCCTTCTCGACCTGGACATCAGCTCCGGCAACAGACTTGTTCACAGTCTCACCTGCATCATTTACTGTAAACATGCCACCGTTGTTGACCATATCCCACTGATAAGCAAGATACGGGTCGTCAAACTGTCCTGTCCCGGCCTTTGTCATAACAGTACCAGGGACGAAAGGAACAGCTTTTCCTGTATATGCACGCTTGATTGTCCTGTTCAGCTCGACATGCTGCACCTCACCGAGTGCAGAAAGCCTGCGCGCCACCTGGTCAAGTGTGTATTCTTCACCGAAACGCACGACATACCACAGATGCAGGCCTGCCTCGCGGGCCTTCTCCTCTGTCCTTGAATCAGACGGGAAGACACGCTCGATCTGATATGTACCGACAAGCTCAAGCACTTCATCGACGCTGACAATCCCAGAGCGTGAGGCTGCCTCACCGCTCTTTGTCATAGGAAGGATGCGGTCCAGGATCTCGCTTACCTGGGGCTCGAATTTCACAAGGAGTTCACCGGCGACAACGTCCTCCGGTGTCAGTCCAGCCTGGATATTTCTGTCATCAGCCCCTCCTCCAAGAGGCTCATCTATACCGCAGGAAACTGCAGTAAGAGACAAGGCTGCACAAAAGATATATAGATATTTTTTCATTGCTTCACTCAATTGTTAGTTCTGTAACTTTTCAAGCTTATATGGATGAATATCATAATAGCTTCCCTTATTGCCAGGAACATTGCTGTAGTTGCTCAGGCTTATAGGCACATTTGTGAACTCAGCCCTGTTGCCGCTCCTGTCCGTTCCCTCCTGGGAATAGATAAAGGTTTCCGGCATCCAGTAGTTCAGGTTCGGATGATACAGAATCCACATCGGGAGCTCACCATAAATCCTGTTGTAGTTTATTGCAAAACTCTTCATGTTAGGCATTACACGCGGCAGCCCGAGATTTATGAAGTCCACTGTGAGGGAATCGCCCCTGTCTGCCATAGTATAGTCAGGTATACCAAGTTTCCTCACTGCAGCATCATCAGGAAGCCTTCCCTGGAGATAGTTCACCGACAAGATAAGGGTGTCAAGCTTCTCCCATGTCAGAAGCCTTTTCCAGAACACATTCACATTATCTGTTTCCGTTCCCGTATTGTCAATGAATCCTCCGAGATCGGAAGCAGACGTATTGGACAAGTCATATACAAGCCTGCGCTGATTCGCGTTGAAGACTATCGCATGAAGATTCGGGAAATTATCTGCTGTAAGCACATTCGGGAATGTCTGGAAATTATTGCTTGCAAAATCAACATACTCCAGGTTCTTCAAGGCTGTAATCCCGCCATCGAGTTCTGTAAGTCCGTATGCCCCTACAGTAAGACGTCTAAGCTGAGTAAGATTGTTCAGCGAGCTGCCTGTTGTCAGATTCCTCAAATTCGAGTTCGCATTGGATGCAAATCTCAAAGACTCGGCTGCCCTCAGATACTGCACCTCCACAGGCAATTCCTCACGTGTGGTGAACATAGTGAAAGCGGCAGAACGCACACGTCCCACATACGACTGCGCCACAGCCTCCAGATATTCTGCCTCATCCAGTTCCTTCAGGGCATTCCCCGGAGCAAGATTCCTTTGGTCCTCAAGAAGATGCTCTCTGTCAGCAGCGACAAATTCCCTTATATAATCAATATTGTCGGCATTCCACAGCACGATGCCAGCCCATCTGTTCATAGGCAGGGACGAGTCAAACTCAATCCACAGGCCAAGTGAACGGCTTATCCCGAGCACAGCAAGCGAGTCACCGCGGCGGTCCTGCGTTATTTCCTCGGCAGCCCCCTGTACTACAGTAAGGAAATCGTGTCTTGAAAGAACCGCTGACTGATCTTTCGGCACGAACTGGATTTCAGCAGTTCGCTCCTCCGGCAGAGAGCTGACAGTCCATCTGAAACGCACCCTTACATCGCGCGGGCGCACTCCCCTGTCAAGTTCAAGTTCTTTGTTGGAGTTGTCAAGGGCAAGCCACGAAACATTGTCCGGTATCTTGACATCGAAAGGAATATTTGACTTCACCTTCACATCGAAATACCTCTTGTCAAGGACATCATATTCCGGTACTGCAACCCTTTCCTTGTCAACTGAAATGGAATATTCAAAGCCATCCTGACGGACAGCAATGCTGACAACCTCATCGCTGTCAATTTTCCTTATATTCACCCTGCCTGTCCTCTCTGTCAGAACAAGGGATGAATCAACAATCACGCTGCATGCTCCGCTCCCGCGGCCGTTTGCAGGAGAGATGGTTATCCACGGTTCTCCGGAAGATGCCACCCATTCACCGTCAGAAGAAATCTTGACACTCTGCCTTCCTCCCACTGCACCGAACACAAGCTCGTTGTCACCGGTCTCAAAAGGGACCTCCGGCTGTATATTGTTGCATGCGGATGCAATCAGGGCAGCCGCCATACATAAAAATACTATTCTATATGTTCTCATATCCGTCACCGTTTATTAATTAAGCATTTCAGGACAATTGAGGATATTCTGCGACTTGTCATATATGAGACGGTACGCACCGGCACGCCATGCAAGGCAGATTCCGGATGCATCAAACTCAAGATCCGGGTTATCGCTTATGTCGAAATAATAGATCAACGTGGAAATAGTGTCATCTATCCTTTCGTATGCATTCGACCCGATGTAGAATCCACGCAGTCCCCTATGGTTATACAGTCCCTGAGGCCATTGCTTCAGGATACGCTTTCCGTTGTCATCCCTCTGCCCCCTTATCGCAAATGCAGTAAGGTTGGTATAGTTGAGCGGCTCATACGGGAATGACTTGAATGCATTGTATGACAAGTCAACACTGTAGAGGTAAGGGAACGCAGAGTCGCCGAAAGTTGCAGGCAGGTCATCCAGCCTGTTATACGAGAAGTCAAACGTCTGTGTATATGTAAGCTTGTCACGGTACGGCTTCTTATAATCGAATGCATCGCTGTCAATCTTTTTCATGCCGTTTCCGCGGAAGTTATATACGGAGACAATTGAATTGCTGTTCGTGAACTCAAGCGGATATTCAGTGAATTTATTGCTTGCGAGGCTCAGAGTCTTCACATGTATCCCGTTGAAATCATCTCCGCGGGAAACTCTTGATATGTTGTTGTATGACAAATCCACTGATCCGATTGTGAATATGCTGTTGGCATCGAATATATCCGGGAATGCCTCCAGCTGGTTATGGGTCACGGAGAAAGTCTCCATGTCGTCCATATTGCAGAAGATTTCATCACCGTCATTGTCCGGCAGCTCCTTTATCATGTTGTTGTCAAGATACAGCTGGACAAGGGCAATGTCCTTACCGAATCTTTCAACAGTCTCAATCTCATTCTCCACAAGATTGAGAAGTCCGAGTTTCTTGAAGCAGCTGAAATCCCTGTTCCTTATTACCTTAAGCCTGTTGTTGTTGAAATAGATGATCTGCAGTTTGTCCGCACTCGGTCCATGTGCAAAGCCTTCCATAAGCTTATCGCACTGCTCTGATGTCCAGTGACCATTGTTTCCAAGATTGATTGAAATCAGTGACGGCATTGCTGCAAACGATGCAAGCACATCGTCAGTCAGCTCAAGCTCAGGGCAGTTATACATCTCCAGGTCAGTCAGAGCTGTCAATCTTGACATGACCACTGCGCCCGGAAGAGTCTTTATCTTGCAATTGGACACAAACAGATACTCCAGCTTTGTCAGATTTCCGATTTCTTCCGGAATTGAAGTCAGTCCGCTTGTAAGCACTCCTGGATTTGTATCCATAGGACGTATGCCGCGCTCGCGCTCCATTGCATATATCTGCCTTTCTGTAAAGCCTTTTTCATGCAATGCTATTTCCGGTACTGATTCTTTCTTTTCCGCAAATCCGAATGCGATAGGCTCGGACAGCTGGGTCAGAGGATATTTCTCCGACATATATTTCTTATGCCTTTCCATTCGGGTGCGTGAAAGCATGGAAGGGTCATCAAAATCATAGTTATTCCTGTCATTATGCGTACTGAGGTAGAGCTGCATCAGCTCAGTAAGCTGACCTATTGCCGGGGACAGGTCTCCTTTGATCCCGAAATCGGAAATGTCAAGGGAGGCGACACGTCCATTGCTGTGCAGACGCACGCCAGGCTGGCTGCCCCAAAGATCGGGGTCCTTGTTGAAATCCCAGTTTGTCCCTATGGCATAACTTTCTCCACGATAGTACCAGTCCGGTCCGCCGAGGGATTTCCATATTTCATAGAGTGCATAGTAGTCCTGGAGATACTGCGCATCCATGCTCAGCTCTACAGGTACCCTAACATCCTCTGTACGGTTGTCCGCCACCTCAAACACAGGGGCAGATGAACGGTCGAAACTTCTTGTCTCGAATCCTGTCTTATAAGTGTCAATAAGTGTGAATGACCTGACCCTGTATTCGCCTGCCGTAAGGAAGAGCAGAGAGTCTGCCTTCAGTGAGGATGTCTGATATCCGAAGTTCTTGTCAGACGTATAGCCGTCCGGATATATGTTTGCATCGTCGTCATCATCATTGAAATGTACAGAGAATTTGACAGGAATCATAGAGAATTCAGTCTGCACATTATTGGCTGTCCTCTCGACACGTACGGTCACATATTTGGCCTCGGACATTGTATGGTTGTCCAAAGACTTTGTCTGCACATTGTCAAGCCCTGACATATCCTTCACAATGGTGAAGCGGACATTTCCGCGTGAAGGCACTACGGATGTCCCCACTGTCAGATCATGCACTGTCATTCCTCCTGCTGTAACGGAAAAAGCAGGGACAGCTATATCCGACACAGTCGGACCTTCATTGTCATTCTTGTCATATACTGTAAAAGAAAGCACTTCGTATTTTCCGGAAAGAAGCTGAAGCTTTTCGCTGCGGATTCCGAATTCCGCGGCATCCTTGTCTGCTGCAGAGAATACAAGAGTCTGATTGAGGGTCGTGCCCTGGTACCTCATGGTAATCCTGGCCTTTGTGACATCGGCAAGATAATCTATGTCAGCCGCTTTCGAAGCCGGCACATATGAGGCCTCCTTGTACAGTTTGAACTGCACATAACCATAATCGCCGGTATCCTGCATCTCCTCTACGGAACATCCGCCCATGGCGCATACCGCAGCAAAAGCAGTCAAAAGCATTATGGCAAATCTGAAAATCTTCATATCAAAAACGTCTCTTTATTTTTACCAATTATAGTCAGTTCTATAAAATTCCCCCGCCCGCATGAGCGGGGGAAAGGATTCAATTAAAAGTTAGGGTCGTATTTGCAGACAATTGCAAATGCAGGCATTCCGTAATTTGTAAAAATCAGGGCGCCCTGCCTTGCTTCATCGGATCCTCCCATATCTATGAAAAGATCGGAAGCGTCACCTTCTGCCGCAAGCCATGAATCATCACTTTCAACAAGATTGTAAACACCCGTGAATTCGATTGTAGACGAGAGGTTCGGCATAGAACAGTCCGGGCCATAGGTCAGTTCATATATCTCATCTGAATTGTAGAGATTCTCCTTGCAGGCCCAGTAATACTCAGACTCACCGTCTTCAGCCTCGCTCATCTTGCGGAGACCGCATCCGGCTCCGCCTCCCCATGAAGCGTATTTGAAAGAAAGCGCACTTGAATCTCCTCCTCCGATTACGGTTTCTGTGTCATACATCACCATAATTACGGCAAAACCCTCCATATCATAATTGGCGTTGCCTGTCTGAAGAAGCAGGAATTTCATCATGAATGCATCGTCATCGGTGAAATTCAGTTCAATAGTCGTCTCCGACATCTCACCTACCCAGGTACCGAAGGCCGACTCATCAACTACCGGCATGAAAGAACTGTTCAGGATATACGGCTCGGCTCCCCACAATTCCTTTCCGTATTTGAATTCATATATCCCGTTTGGCTTTGTCACTGTCAACTGATAATAATTGTCAAGTCCGACATTGAAAGTCTCGTCTATGAACTCCATCTCATACATGGAGAGATCCAGTTTCTCAAGCATTGCCCCCTTGGAAGCAAGCTTATCAGCGTCAGCAGACACAAGTCCGCCATCCTCAAGTCCTCCTCCGGTTCCGTCCTGGTTCAGCACAGAACATACATATTTGCTGAAGCTGTCCGCGATTTCAGTTCCATCCGGGCTGAAAAGGTCATAGTCCGGATCTGAGACAGAAACAGTACCAGGCACAACAAGAATCTCGGCACTGCGCGCCGCACCTTCATTCTCAGCCACACGCAGGGTGTAGTCCCAGTTCTTAAGGACATTGTCCTCATCATCAGCGGCAATTGCAATTGTCACCCATCCGCTGACTGAAGCATATCTCTTTGACGAGCCGACCACAGTATAGACTCCATACTGCTTCTCCACTGCGAATACCTGCACACCGTCAATGCCTATGGCACTTCCCTTTGCAGGCATGCCAGGCTGCCAGTCACCGTACATGTCATTATAATAGTCTCCGGCTGCATTGAAACGCACAGAATTGGAGGCCATCACAGTAAATATATCCTTTACAGCCTCAATGGAAAGAGTGGTTTCACCCTCTACCTCCATCGGATTATCAGAATTGTCATTCACAACGAATACAAGGCTTCCTTTGTCTCCGTCAAGAGGATATTTAGGATTTGCTCCGCGCAGACAGATGGTCACAGGCTCATTGGCTTTTCCTGAAGTGGCATACCTGCCGGAAATTTCAATTGCCTCGGCCCACTCCGGAGTCTCTTTCAAAGCCCAGTCAAAATTAGCCTCAACCTTCATGTATGTCTGGAAAATATTTCCGTCGAAATACAAGCTGAATTCGCTTGACGGCTCCGTCTCGAAAACATAGCCGCCGTCTGCATACTCGAATCCATCACTGCCTACCTTTACAGGATAAATATTGAAAATCCTGTCACGGCCGTTGCGGTTGACTACAGCTATCACCTGCTCAATGCCGGCCATTTTCATTGTAAGCGTGCACTGGCGCTGCTCAAAATCAGTTTCATCCACAATCGCCTCGACACTGAGAGTATGCTCTCCTGCCTGGCCGCTTACAACAGGAAGAGGCTCTCCTCCTGAAATCATGCGGAAAAACTGTGTATCACCTGATATGGAAACTTCCCAAGGCAGGTTTGGATTGATTGTCAGAGAACATGATTCGCCAGGTTCTACTGTTTCGTAGACCTGCTCAGGGAAAACAGGAATCACGACCTCTTCGGGAGCTGGCTTCTCGCAGGAAGCCACAGACATGGCAAGCCCTATAAGAAGAGCCGGGGCCATTTTCCAGAAATTTGTCTTCATAAGTCCGTAATTTAAATGACTATAATTAATAAAAAGAGTAAGTAAATTTTTGGACAGCCTATCTTATTGCCTGTCCGGAAGGCCTTGTGGCCATAGTCATCCCCTCTTCCCTCATTAATCTGTCTGCCTCTTCCTCGCTTATCCACTCCATTATATTAAGGTAATGCCCGACAGTGCCGAACTCACCTCCAAGGGTCGTCACATATGCACGGAAAGATACCGTCAGATAGTCCTGGCAGCCGTAGAAAAACGACGGATAGGCAGGGCTGCTTTCAACACGTATCTTGTTGTCTCCCCTTATTATGCCGAACGCTGTCCATTCGTCAGACATCACCTGGTCTTTCTCAACAGTCACTTCCGGTGACATAGGATCCTCCGGATGCAACGTAAGATTGATGTCATATCCGTCATAAAGCCAGTCGTGGCAGACAATGGTATTCTCCATGGTCTTGTGCGGCTCTGTCCATATAAGCCTCTGATATGACCCGTTCATTGAGTAACTGAGAAGATAGGTAGATGTAAGCAGACAGTATCCGCAGAAATTGTCCAGTTCGAAAGGACATGTCTTCATAAGCACGCATTTCGTCTCGACTCCATATCTGTCATCTGTCCCATATACAGGCATCTCCAGTTCAGAAGGAATCACAAGCCTGAGCGTAAATCCCAATGAATCCAGCGCATCAATATTATTGTATATTCCTTCAACTTCCACATCAGTGCGCACCTCACCGGCAGGAATCACTATTGTATTGGACTTCAGGCGATAATGATAATTCTCAATGGCATTGCTGCCGCGGTCAATCACCTCAACCGCAAAGGTACGGTCATAATTCTTTGCAACAGTAGAGACCACAGGAACTCTGAATGTCTCATTCTCGATTACTGGATATATGGCCAGGGTATCGGCAAACATGACATATTCTACTCCAGAATTGGCCAGGGTAATCTCATTGTCCTGGCATCCTGAGGCAAACATCGCCGACATCAATAGCGCTGCCGACACAAAAAGTTCAGTATATCTTTGTCCCATATTATCTATATATTATAGTCCTTCGTATCCTGGGTTCTGCTCAAGCTCAGTTCCAGGAGACTCAATTTCATGATTAGGTATAGGCCAGACAAATCTGTAGTCCCCGGCCTCAATCTTAAGGGAGCTGCCCTGTTCGAGTGAGTTTGTCTGGGCTGTGCGCTCAAAGCCACGGCCCCACCTCTTAAGGTCGTTAAGCCGGAATCCTTCCATGTACAGTTCGCGCACACGCTCATCGGAAATCTGGTCAAGCCATGTTTTCTCATTCAGTGAAATGCCTCCTCCTGTACTGTAGCGTGCCTTGCGCATGGTTACAAGGTCATTCTGCGCATCTCCCCATTTCTTCTGATGGCAATAAGCCTCGGCACGGATTAGGTACTGTTCAGAAAGTCTCAGGACCTTAGGCATATTCACATGATATATCCTTGCATTGGAGATGAATGTCGCATTGCCATAGTACTTCACCAGCAATGGCCACGAAAGTCCGTGGGCATATCCAGTAGACCTTGTGGAGAAGAATGCAGATGCACGCAAGTCGCTGTTGTCATACAGGCTCAAGGCCCATCTGGCAGGTACATAGTCCGGATAGAAATATGTATAGTCATTGGTGAAATTCAGGAAGATGCGTCCGAGAGCACCGCCATAGGAGGTGGTCGTAAAGCCTATTTTCCAGATTATCTCGAATGACGAGTCATAGTCCCACATATATCTGTAATAGCTGATTGAGTTTCCATTGGCATCAGTTGTATATGTCGTATTGGCATTGGCCAGTCTGAAGGATGCATTCTGATTGTCAATCACCATAGTGGAGTATTTGACAGCATCCTCCCAGTTGCCCATATAGAGCGCAACCCTGGCGTGTATGGCATGGGCTGCGGCCCTGGTGAGCCATATGGCATTGTATGTGTCTTCCTCCTCATCTATCATGGCCTCGGCCTTCTCAAGGTCGCTCAGGACAAAATCCCATGACTCCTTAAGGCTCGAACGCACTGCGGTCTCCTCCTTTGAGTAAGAGTCACGGAGCACGACTCCAAGTTCCTGTGCAGCCTGTGCATCGTCACCTCTTGAATCCGGGGCTGAGGCCTCGCCGGTCAGCGGATAGGCCTTGCAGAAGCACTTGATAAGCTCCGAATATGCCAGTGCCCTTGCGCAATAGACTTCTCCAGTCCAGCTGTCAAGTGCCTCAATCTGAGAGTCATCGACAAGCGAGGCACGCAGGCTTCCGACTTTCTCAAGAAAGAAGTTGCACTCGCCTATTATTGTATAAAGGGCAGCATATACATTTTCTATATCCTCATTCGTGGTACGGATATTCCACTGCCAGATGTCACCATGCACATTTGAAAATCCTTCAACGGCATATGCCAGATCTGCCTGTATGTCCGGAAGATATGTAAGATAGCCGCTGTAGAGTGCAGCAGACTTGAAAGATGCATATATTCCGATCAATGACTGCTCTGCATCGGACAATATAAGCATCGCATCCTTCTCAAGGATGGCGTCGCCAGGATATTTTTCGAGACATGACGGCGCACTCACCATCACAATGAGCGCAATGGCGGCTGTATGTATTATATTTTTTAATGCTTTCATATTCACGATTTTAGAAAGTTAGATCCAGGCCGAAGGTAAACTGGCGCGACATAGGGTACGCAGCCTGATATACATTGGATGAACCTTCAGGGTCAAGTCCGGAGAATCCTGTCACCGTAAACAGGTTCTGTCCCTGGGCATATACCCTCACTCCCCTGAACACTACAGACTTCTTCAGAAGTTCAGAAGGAAGTGAATAGCTCAGTGTCAAGTTCTTCAAGCGAAGGAATGACGCATCCTCAAGAAGGCGTGAATCAAACTCGGTATATATTCCATGGCGCGGGATATCCGTGATGTCGCCCGGCTCCTTCCACCTGTCAAGCAGGCGGCGCGACTGGTTGTATGACATGAAACGTCCGTTTGACTCATCGAAATAGCGGTCATTGTTTATCATGTATCTTCCTGCAACCCAGCTGAACTGTGCAGACAGGGAGAGTCCTTTCCATGAAAGCGAAGTTCCGAAACCTCCCTGCCATGGGGCAATAGAGCTTTTTCCCATAAGGACTTTGTCGGAATCTCTCAGCTCCGTGGTAATCTCACCGTCTTTGGTAAGCCACAGGGCATCACCGTTTGCCGGATTCACGCCATAAAAGCGGTTCATATAGAACTGGCCGAGAGACTGGCCCACAACAAGCTTAGTGCTTGTATTTGCCGGCTCATACTCCGTCACTCCATTGTAAAGTTCCGTTATCCTGTTTCTGTTGTAACCGACATTGGCATTGACAGTCCACATAAAGTCACGGTATGCTACAGCAGTGGCATTCACGCTTATTTCTGCTCCGACATTCCTCATCTTGCCCACATTGTCCCACTTGTATCCGTATCCGTTTGATGTCGCATACGAGAGCGGCACTTCCATGAGCATATTGGATGTCTCCTTGTCATAAAGTTCAAGGTCCACATTGAGCCTGTTCCAAAATCCGAAATGCAGGCCGAGGTTTGTTGTCCATGTAGACTCCCATCCGAGATTCTCATTTCCCGGCTGTATCGGCACTACGCCGGCATTACCGACATAATCCATGCCTCCGCCGACAAGTGCAAGGTGTTCATAGTTAGGGATAGATGAGTTTCCGGATGTACCCGTGCTGAATGCTATCTGTGCATTTGTAAGCCACGAAGCCGCATTCTGCATGAATTTCTCGTTTCTCATATTCCACATGAGTCCTGCAGACCAGAATCCGGCATAGCGTCCCTGCGTACCGAAACGGGATGAGCCATCGGCACGTGCAGACAATTCCACATAATAGCGTGAATCATAATTATACTCACCCCTTGCAAAGAACGAAAGGAGCGCATAGTCAGCAGAAGATGTACTGCTCCATGACTTCGCCCTCGTACCGGTGGAGATGTCTGTCAGAAGGTCATTGTTCTGTCCTGCCGTAGTGACACCGAAACTCTCGTAATGATATGTCACTCCTTCCTGTCCCACCAGGAAATTGAACGAATGGATGTCACGTACATCGAACTGATATCCTATGGTGTTCGTTATGTTGAGCGAAAGACCGTCAGATGAACTTCTTGAGGCACTTCCGTCTTCCTGGTTGGGAGCATAGCTCGGGTTGGACTTGGAGAATCCGGTCGTATGCGAGTAGTCTACGGCAAATTGCGAACGTATGGAGAGTCCCTTTACCGGAGTCGCCTCTGCAAATAAGGTAGACATGACCTTATATTTCTTATATATGCGTGGATTGTTCTCAAGCCACTCAAGCGGATTCTGTCCCTGTCCCTTCCATGAACCGTCATTGATTGAGGCAAGCGAACCGTCTTTCCTGTACGGATTCCAGTAAGGAAGCATGAAACGCGCCGCCGAAATAGGGGTCACCAGGGCATATGCGCCTTCATCCGCCTGTTCTATCCCCTGATAGTTCAGCATGGTATTGGTTCCCATCTTCAGCCATTTCGCCATCTGCTGCTCGATATTGAAACGCATTGAGTAACGCTTGAAATCAGAACCGGGAGCAATACCTTCCTGATCATAGTATCCTCCCGAAAAATAATAATTTGTCTTTTCCGATGCTCCAGAGACAGAAAGCTCGTAGCTCTGCAGAAGTGCAGCATTGTTATAGACAGCATCAAGCCAGTTCACATCAGTCATAGAGAGGATATTGTAGTCCTTTCCGTCAGTCAGTCCGACTTCCTTCTCGTACTGGATGCGCTCAGCCGTATTCATAAGGTCCCAGTTTCCATAGGCAAGGTCAGAAATTCCGAGCTGCATACGGTAATTTATGAAAGGCCTGTCACTCTGGCGTCCCCTCTTCGTGGTAATGACAATCACTCCATTGGCCGCACGTGCTCCATATATTGATGTGGAAGATGCATCGCGCAGTACAGTCAGACTTTCAATGTCCGAAGGATTTATGGTATTGAAGTCTGAAGCTGATATTGCCACTCCGTCAAGGACATAGAGAGGAGACGTACCGGAATTGATGGAATTGGTTCCGCGGATTGTCATTGTGGCAGCCGCACTCGGCTCACCGGAATTTGACAGGACCATGAGACCCGGTACCTGTCCCTGCAGAGCCTGGTCGAAAGCTGCAGTAGGTGTGCTTTCGATGGCCTGCGACTTCACCGTCGCCACCGACCCTGTTATGGTTCCCTTCTTTCTGACGCCATATGCTATGACCACTACATCATCCAGACGTGTGTTCTCTGTCTGCATTACAACGTCATGCCTGATTTCAGGCTCGCCCGGGCCGACTGTAAACTCCTCATCAAGGAACCCGATGGATGAGAAAATAAGTTTAGTGCCAGGCGCAACTTCGATACTGTAGTCTCCGTCAACAGATGTGGAGACTCCGATGCCAGGACCTGCAATAACTGTCACTCCAATCAAAGGCATATTGTCCTCTGCTGAAGTAACCACACCGCTGACCTTAACGGATGACTGGGCAAACGAGATAACCCCCCCGAGAAGGCAGACCAAAAGGCCGGCAATTAATTTAACAAATCTCTTCATTTAAGCCATTTTACAAAAAACGGCCGCAAATGTAGATAAAATAAACTATAAAGGCAAGAGCATGTTGGAAATACGCAAAATACAGTAGTTCAGCATTATAGCACGCCTACAGCTTGCAATAAAGCCCATTTTAAAAGTATTTGCTTTCACTCTATAACCGAAACGGCATTCACAATTACAGAATGAAAGCAAAAATTTTTCAAAAACACGTGTACCAACAATATAATACACTATATTTCAACATGAAAAGGCAGTTGGTATTCATTACTGCCTTATTTCCTGTTCCCGAGGAAGCGCAGCAGATAGAGGAACAGGTTGATAAAATCAAGATAAAGGCTGAGGCTTCCAAGCAAGGCAAGCTTGTTGGTCTGATCGTTTACCCCCTCCCCGCTATATTCGAGCAGCATGTTCTTTATCTTCTGTGTATCATATGCAGTAAGACCGACAAAGATGATCACACCCGCATAATTGATTATCATTGCAAGCACTGAGCTATGGGTGAAGAAATTCACAAGGGTAGCAATGATAAGACCGATAAGAAGCATATAGAGCGTGCGCCCGATTGTTGACAGGTCCTTCTTTGTCATATAGCCAAGCAGGGACATTCCTGCAAAGGTACCTGCAGTAATGAAAAACGTCTGCGCAATGCTCTCGGCAGTATAGACAGTAAATATAACAGACAATGTAACTCCATTAAGGACAGCATACAGGACAAACATGGACGCTGCCGCGGCAAATGACATCTTCATTATCCTTGATGACAAGATGAGCACCACTGCAAATTCCGCAATGAAAAGTCCCCATATCAAGGATGGAGTAGAGGCAATTACGTACATAGCCTCATAGCTGTTCGCCACAAACAATGCGACAAAGGCTGTTACAAGCAATCCTCCAGTCATCCATGAATACACATTGCGCATCAGCACAGAAAACGCCTGTGGCAAGTCTATCGCCTGCCCTCTTTCATAAGTGTTGTAGTTGTCCATATCAGTTGTTTTATTTATGTTCAAATCCCCATGCCCCAAGGAAAACGCATTGCACAAACGCCACTCAGCAACAGCCACCGCATTCCCAGCACCATACGGAGTGCAAAGTTATAATATTTTTCGGTCTGACCAGCCCCACGCATCATTTTTCAAGCATGGCAGAAACAGCAAAGCTACAGGGCTGTGAATTGCTTTCAAAGTTTATATCTTGACATGCTGATAACAGCAGTATCAATGGTAATGTCGGCTCAGTGGTAAAAGCATGTGTCTACGTATGGATTCCTGGCACGTCCTGGCCCTGGCATACAGTCAAAATATGTACTTTTCAAAACAGCCTGTGACAATGTTCTGCGCATGGCCGATATTTTACATGCAACCCTAAACACACAAAATACAAATGCCTCACTATAAACATATTACGCAATGACGGATACCAAAACTCCAGGCATCCCATCATCACATAAGCCATTGAATAAGTGACACTTATATTTCACAGACTAAAATACTTCCCGTTCAGATTTTCCAACATATACGCGTAGATACAAGGGATTGCATGTAATCAGGAATGTCCCCATCTATTACTATTTTTTTAAAGACAAGAAGAAGGTCTATGTCATAAAATGAGACAGCCCCTTGCGGGGCTGAATAACTGGTCCGAGCCGCCCGAAGCGTAACACAGCCCTGTCTGTTTTTGTGAAGAACAGCATCAAACTTCGGTGCAAATATACATTATATTTTTAAAACTGCAAGTCATGACCTGTTATGAATTGCTTTCAAACTTTATATCTTTGACACACTGATAACAACCCTGTTGCGGCTTATCAGCTGTCCTGCTATGTTGTGAATTGCTTTCAAACTTTATATCTTTGACACACTGATAACAAC
>CAMXAU010000047.1 GCA_947179325.1 uncultured Bacteroidales bacterium
TAAATAAAAACTCCCGTTCGCACTTGTCGCTGGCTGATGCACCGATATTCAAGGATGCCGAAGCGGTCATGGCGTTGCCCGAAGTGGCTACGGCATACTCTACCGATTTGAAGAAACTGACCTTTGACAAAAGCAATATGCCGCCGATAGGCAAGGCTGTGGAAGCATTGAAGAACCTGCACGAGATATTGGTTAAATTTGAAAAATATAGAACTATACAAATATGAGAAGTAAAGTAACACTACGCAATAAAAGTATTGACAATGCAGGAATACCTTCCGATTATAAGTTGGCTATTGCTGAATATATTTGGAATAGTTTTGATGCAAAGGCTACCAATGTGAATATTCAATTTGAAGCTAATGAAATTGGTTATATATCTCATTTTATTATTTCTGACAACGGAGAAGGGATAGACTTATCAACCATTGCTTCTACATTTGGGGCTTTTCTTGATTCGCAAAAGCAACAAACATTTCAACGGACATCAGAGGTTAGAGGGAAAATGGGGAAAGGTCGATTCTCATTTATAAACTTCTGTTCAAAAGCTGTTTGGAGAACACGATATGAAAAAGAAGATGGAACAATATTGCAATATGATATAACAATTAATGAGGGCGATAAAGACCATTACGAAACAGATAACAATCAGGTAATAAAAAATGACAGTACTGGAACAGATGTGTTCTTTTACAATTTAAAGAAATTATCATCAGGGCATTTTACGCAACCCTCTTTTAGCGAATTTCTTGCCCAAGAATTTGGCTGGTTTTTGCATTTAAATAAAGAAAAAGGGTACTCAATAACTATTAATGGAACTGCTATTGACTATGAATATTTGATAACAGAAGACGAAACTGTAACAGAGGTTATTTCGGGCTTTGAATTTGAAATTTCATATATCCGTTGGAGTAAAAAAATTGGTGATAAATTCTATTACTATTATTTGAATAGTAACAATTACGAACTTGGCAAAGAACTGACATCGTTTAATAATAATGCAATAAATTTCTTTCATAGTATTTATATCGTTTCTCCCTATTTTGATAACTTTTCCTTTGATGAAAAGCCACACCCAAGAATAGATGGAGTTAAAAATCAATCGGATAGCGTTTATAAGAATCTAAAAAAGAAACTTCTTTCCTTTTTGAAAGAAAAGGAAAAGAAATATGTAAAAGAAAGTGCAGCTAATAAATTAATCGCTGATTATGAGAAAAATGGCGTGCTTCCAACATTTCGAGATAATAAGTACGACCAAGAAAGGAAGCTCGATTTATTAAATGTAATCAAAGAAATATACTGCATACAACCCAAAATATTTAAAGGCTTAAAGAAAGAACAACAACAAACTTGTGTTGGATTCTTAAATCTTTTATTGGATACAGACGAAAGAGAAAATATACTCTCTATTCTTAACGGAATCGTTACTTTATCAACAGAAGAACGAGTTCAACTATCTCAAACTTTAAGAACAACATCGTTAAGCCGAATATTACGAACTATAAAAAT
This sequence comes from uncultured Bacteroidales bacterium, assembly GCA_947179325.1. GTDB lineage: Bacteria > Bacteroidota > Bacteroidia > Bacteroidales > UBA932 > Cryptobacteroides. The sequence goes on from CAMXAU010000047.1 coordinate 1,510, forward strand.
GATACGAAATAGATTTGAAGTTGTTGAACAACTAAAAAATCTTGTTTTCGACCTAAAAAAGTTTTCTACTGAAAGAGACCATATTCAAATTGCGATAGAAGAAAATTATTGGCTATTTGGAGAACAATTTCATTTGGTATCAGCCGATGATACCTTTGAAAAAGCATTATCTAATTACTTATACATATTAGATGGTAATGAAGATAGCCAACAGATAGATGCAGCGGAACGGAATAGACGACCTGATATTTTTATGTGTAGAAAACATAAAGTTGCTGACAGTTCGGATTTTTCAAATATGTTGGAAGAAAATGTCATAGTTGAATTAAAACGTCCGACAGTAACAATAGGCAAAAAACAATTTCGCCAAATTGAAGATTACTTAGACTTAATAAAAGGAGAAGAACGGTTTAATAGTCAAATGCGTTCGTGGAAATTCTTTGTTGTAAGCAACAAAGTTGATGATTTCATAAAAGACCAATATAAATCATTTCAAGATAAGAATAAACGGTTTTTAGTTCATATAAAAGAACAATTTGAAATATATGCAATGACTTGGGATGATGTATTTCAGTTATTTGAGATAAAACATCGTTTCTTATTAGATAAGTTAGATTTTGACAAAAAGATAATCGAAGAAGAAATTAAATTAAGTGTATGTAATCGTATAGCTGCTGATAATATTGTATTAGATGTTACGAAATCAGAAACTGTATAATTAAATCAACTTAAAAACAAGCCTGTTCTTTACGAAAGAACAGGCTTGCGGTTATTCTTCCTCTTTTATCAAATGGCATAGCTCCGGGTCGTTCTTAATCCGGGTTATCTCGTCCTCGACAATCTGCCGGACTTCCTGACATATATCTTCTGCAATGACGAAGTCAGAAAAGCCATCAAAGATGCCGAAGTCTAATCCAGAGGACTTGTGAACTTGCAACGTGGGTAGTTCGAACATCCCAGGAAGCGGCCATACTTTCCGTCTCGTTCTACAAGTGCAGAACAGCATTGTGAACATATTCCATTTGCTACCATCTGCCGTTTTCGCTGCTGAGCCTGCTGGACTGTATATGCATGATTCTCACGAATCTTCTCCTCCACGATGTTAGCAGAGGTAATCTTACCCACAATACTCCATATATACTGGTCCGGAACACATGGCACATCAAACTGCTTAATAGCACTTCGAAGACTACTCCAATTAACAACTACATGATTGGGAGCTGTTATTCGAAGGTCAGCACTATCGGAAAACACCACAATCGGTATTATCCTAAAATCACCAATTTCTGAAAGCAGTCTCTTTATAGCACGCGTATGGGCCTGATTCTGGCGAATCGGATTTCTGAATTGATGCTTCTCACTTGACCACCCCCACATTCTTTTCTTGCCCAGAAGACTTTGCTTCCACTCTTCTGAATTTTCGTGTCCAAAGATCCATCCCTTGTAATTCTTTGTCTCAATCACAAAAATACCATACGGGGAGACAATCACATGATCAATCTGGGTAGTACCGTATCGTGTCTTTAGCATTATGTCATTGAGAACGATGTATTCTTTTGGCAGCCAGCTAAGTTTGCGTGCCACATGCCTCTCGCCAGCCTTTCCGATGCTATGCGGAGATGACATAATCACCCTCCAAATAAACAGACCGGAGAGCAAAGCTCCTACTATGACCACACCTCCAAACATTACCAGTTTACGAAATTTATGTATTTAACTCAACAGATGCCACTTGTTCTTAATGCCTCCAAGAAGAAAATTTTCTAACTTTCAGCCGCAATCGCAAAACATCAGCTGAAAGTGCACTTTACGACTGAGCCGCAAAAATTCAATCACAAACACAGGGTCCTGTAGATGAGCCTGAGCCAGGCAACCAACCACTACAGCGGACTGACATAAAACAAGAGGAAGTCACTCGTGCGCAACTTCCTCTTTTCAGCGGAGAGAGAGGGATTCGAACCCCCGGACCCGTTAAGATCAACGGTTTTCAAGACCGCCGCATTCGACCACTCTGCCATCTCTCCAATATTTTTACCGTTCCCGGATGCTGGTCCACATCCGCTTTGTTTGAAACGGAGTGCAAAGATAGTCAAAAAGTAATTAACTGCAAACTTTTTTGACTTATTTTTATTATTTTTTCATTGAAACATCATCCATGGCATCCCAATAAGGCCCATCGGACTCACCAATATTTCAGTTCACGGCACCACTGCGAGAGCCAGTAATTTGACAGAGACACAGCCAGTTGACGCATTCCATAACAGCGTCCTCAAATATATCGTACCTCTTCAGAACAGCTCCCAACGCTTCTGCCAGTCATTCAACACAAAGATAAAATCATTCATGGCGCAGCTCAGAGGGATGGCTGACATAGAATACTTCCTGTTCTGCCTTTCTGATATATATGCTTAGACATGTACTTTTGCGTATAATCCTAATTGCTTAAAACACAACCTTCTGGCTGTAAACGCATTACACAACAACGAGTGCCAGAATTCCGGGCGCACCGTCAACATGTAAGTAATTGAATAAATGCTACTTATATTTTACAGACCAACACACCTCCAGTCCGGATTGTCCCAGATATGCATAGATATAAAAAATCCCACGACAACAGAAAAGTCACCGCAGGAAACATTCATTTATCACACGGAGTGATAAGATGCCCTCATCTTGTCCGCATATATTGGGTTACAAATATGCATATTTAAATGCAAAGGTATATGTTTTTTCGTAACTGACAAGTTCTGCGCTCAATTTATTTGAAATTTCTTGCATACAATTTACATATGGCACTCCAGCCTATGTCTTTTCCATCACATGAGGACATATCTGCCTTAGAGACACGCTATAAAGCAGGCATAGCAGCCGCATCTGGCAATGAAAAGACGTATGTATGTAAATTGTATGTTTGTGCGAAATCAAAACACATAGACAAATGTATAAATTCACAAAAGACGGAATCTCCGTCCTCATCGTCCTTGACAGGAGAAGGAAAAAAGTAAACGGATTATATCCTGTAAAGATTGAAGTCGTACACCGTAGAATCCAGAGGTACTACCCTACAGGCAAAGACCTGTCAGAAGCCGAATGGGAAGCACTTTGGAGAAAAAGGCAACGGACAATGGTCAGGGAAAGCATAGAAAACAGTTTCTACATCATAAAGGATAGAGTTGAAGGCCTTGCTGAAAAAGGAGCATTCAGTTTCCATGCCCTTGAACTGAGAATGGGCACTTCAGCAGAGACGATAAACACTGCCATTGAAGAAAAGATGAATGAGCTCATGGACTGCGGACGGATCAACTCATATTACAGGTACAGAAGTACACTGCGGGCACTCGAAAGGTTTGCCGGCAAGCATATAAGCTACATGGAGATCTCGCCGAAATGGCTTAAGGAATGTGAATCATATTGGGCGAAAGGCGGATTATCACAGACATCGGTCAACATCTACATGAAGACATTGAAAAGCATTCTCCACAGAGGACTTACAGAAGACACGAAAAGCTACAGGTTCCCATTCGGTCAAGGGAGGTACGAGATTCCCCCATGCCGGCCACGCATGATGGCAATGACAAAGGAGCAGATACGTCTGATAGCCAGCTATCGCGGAGCACCGATGAAAGAATACTACAGGGACCTGTGGATGTTCTCATACATGTGCAATGGCATAAACTTCAGGGACATGCTGTTTCTGAAATACAGGAATATCAGAAACGGGGAGATTATTTTCAGACGCACCAAGACAATGAAGGCATCTAAAGAGGCACGCACAATAAAGGCCTATATAACCCCGCAGATGGCAGCAATAATAGAAAAATGGGGAAATTCCTTCACAGGAAATCCGGACACATATATCTTCAGGCATGCAAAAGGAGGCGAATCAGCCATGGAGGTGACAAGGACAGTCAGAAACGTCATTTCCAGATGCAACAACACCCTCAAGGGAATTGCCAGTGAGCTTGAAATACCTGCATTCACAACATATTCAGCACGTCATTCATTCGCAACAATCCTCAAGAGAGGCGGCACTGACATCAAATATATATCTGAAAGCCTGGGGCATACAAGCATATCAATGACCGAGCATTATCTTGACGGATTTGAACGCGAAGACAGGGTGCGGTATTCCAAGATTCTGACAGACTTCTGACCAGCATCCTTTATCACTCCGTGTGATACGGCACCCCCAGCAAGATAGTCCAGGCGGAGACACAAAGACATGACTTAAACAGTTATTAACATTTTAAAACTTATGAAATTCAAACGATTAACAATTGCAGCATTGGCCATACTCGCATTTTCGAATGCAGTACTCGCCCAACAGAGCAAGACAGACAAAAGTGTTGAGTTTCGCCCTCATCTATATATCCAGGCCCAGGGAGGCATCGGATATTCTGTCGGTGAAAGCGATTTCAAGAATCTTGTCTCTCCTTCTGCCTACCTGTCATTAGGCTATAGATTCATCCCGGCACTTGGAGTGCGCATCGGTATAGGAGGCTGGGAAGGAAAAGGATGCACTGTATCCCCGGAACAGATCTACTCCTGGAATTTCATTCAGGGAAATGCGGACCTCATGCTGGACCTGAACAGCCTGTTCGGAGGATTTAACCACAAAAGGACATGCACTATATACCTCATCGGTGGAATTGGCGGCATAGCAGGAATCAGCAACACTGAAGCGATGTCAATTTCAGAAAGCGGTGCAAACCTTCAATACCTATGGAACAGAAAGATATTTGTCCCGGGAAGATTCGGAGCCGCAGCGGATTTCCGTATCAGCGACCGCATCAGCCTGAACATCGAAGGCAATGCAAATGTCATGTCAGACCGCTTCAACTCGAAGAAAGCAGGCAATGCAGACTGGCAGATAAACATGCTTGCAGGAATATCTTACCGTTTTGGCAAAGGTTACCGCCAGTCATCATCATACATTGCAGAAAAGCAGGCTGCAGAAGAAGCAGCAAAGGAGGCTGCAAGGGTTGCAGAAGAAAGAAAGGCAGCTGAAAAAGCAGCTGCAGAAAAAGCCGAGATGGAACATGCCGCCGCAATAAAGGCTGCAAAAGAAAAGGCAGAAGCGGAAGAGGCGGAAGCAAAGAGAATAGCGGCAGAAAAGTCGCAGCTCGCTGCAGAGCATTCAGACATGATACTCTTCAACATCGGCTCAGACCGTCTCCGCAAGGCTGAAGGAGAGAAAATAGACAATCTTGCAGAATGGCTGGCTGAAAATCAGGACTACAGCATTACAGTTGTCGGATACGCCGACAAAGAGACAGGGAATGCCGAGACCAACTGGGAACTCTCCAGGCGACGCGCAAGAAATGTAGCGGACAGACTCATCAAAGGCGGCATAGCAGCAGGGCGCATCACGGTTGACTACAAGGGAGATACAATCCAGCCGTTCGAAAAAGCCGAGCAGAACCGCGTCGTAATCTGCACAGTCGAATAAAGGCTTACCGCCTGCATTTAAAAAGCCTCTGTGCAGATGCCACATACCTATGAAAGAAAAAACAACTCTTAATATTATTTATAAATTTATGAAACAAAAAAACTTATCGCTTTTTGGCAGATTGCTCTTAGGAGGAGCAATCTTTGCCGTGATAGGATGCACCGACTATGCGGAAGACATCCGTCAAGTGAACGACAGGATTGACAATGAAGTCATTGTCTCTGTGGAGAATCTGGAAAAGTCCATCAGTGAGCTCCAGAGCAAGCTTGCCAGCGACTATGCCCTCAAGACAGAGGTCGCATCACTGAAATCAGAGCTTGAATCCAGCATTGCAGCTGAAGTGAGCAAGCTGAACCAGTCCATCACAGAACTTTCAAATGGCATAAAGGACAATACCTCAGCTATTTCCGCCCTCAAGGAAGCCCAGGAAGCAACTGACAAGGCAATAGAGTCACTCAAAGGAAGCATAGCAAACCTTGAGTCAAGCAAGGCAGACAAGACTGAAGTCGAAGCCCTGAAAAACACTGTTTCAGGCATTGCAGACAAGCTTGAGACCCTTTCTTCAGAACTGTCCGCATTGGCAGGAAGAGTATCAAAGAATGAAGCTGACATCGCCTCCCTGCAGTCAGATGTCCTCAACCTTAAAGAAGAGACAACTGCAATACGGGCTGCCATAGATGGACTCGATGCAAGGCTCACAGTACTGGAAGGAAAAGTTGATGAAAACACAGAAAAGATAGCAGAGCTGATTGAAGAGATGGAGTCAGTCAAGAATGCTGTTGCCAAGAACGCAGAAGACATCAAGGCCAATGCCGCTGCAATAGCAGACCTGGTTGAAGCCGACCTTGTCATCAACGGGCGCATCGATGACCTTTCAAGCCAGCTTGAGTCACACATCGCAGACTTCAATGCACAGGTTGCGATATATAACGAGGAAATCGCAGGCATCAAAGAACATAACGCTGAGCAGGACGCACTGATAGAGAGCCTTACCGCAAGAGCTGACGAGATGGAGAACAGTATTGCAAGCCTGGAGGCAGACCTCAGCGAACTCACACAAAGGGTAGATGAAATCAGGAATGACCTTGATGAGCTGAAGGCATCTGCAGCAACAAAAGATGAGCTGAAAGCAGCACAGGAGAATCTCCAGAAGCAGATAAACTCACTGAAAGGCCTCATAGAAGGCATCGAGACACGCCTTGTAGCAGTGGAGACAAGTGTAAAAGACCTCCTCGACCGCATCCAGAGCATTGTCTACATACCTGAATACAGCGACGGAAAGGCAACTGTATCATACGCGACAATGGGCGATGTCCCAGTCACCTCATATTTCACGATGGCATATCAGGTGAAACCGGACAAAGAGGCCAGCACAATCGCAGGAAAGGCGGAAGCGCTCTCTTTCCTGTTCAAGGAGGTAAAGACAAGGTCGGCAGAAAATGCAGGTCTGGAAATCGTAAATGCAAAAGGAGATGCTGACGGAGTGCTGACACTGACTGTAAAGGCAGAAAACTTTGCAGATGGATTCTTCTCTTCACCTGCCAGCCCTTCATACAGTGCTGCACTGCTTCTCAGCGATGGCAACAACGACTACACGACAGAGTATACAAACCTGATTGCCGGTACGCCGGAAGTAATCACAATGAGTGTATACGACTCAGAGGGCAGAGATATAAACGGCATTGAAAACGCTGCCGAGTACAAGGTTCAATACACCGACACCACATCGCGTGAAATACTGAAAAGGCACTACCTCGGATTCACAATCGGAGAGAAACCGGAAATCCGCACTATCGCAGAGATGAAAGAACTGGGATACTTCTTCAATGTTGAGCAGGAAGTAACCTACGAATACAACGACGAGACCTACAAAGATATCTTCAACAATGCCGAAGGCAACGGAGACCTGGAAGTAGAAAAATTCGTTGAAGTCTCACTTAAAGAAGCAAATCCAGCAGCAGTCGGCACTATAGAGACTGTTAAATACGCATACTCATCAAACGGCCTAAGTGCCGCAACTGCTGCAACTATAGAAATAACCAAGATCCAGACCATGGTCAACCTCGCTCCAATTACTGTTGAGTGGAAGTATTCAACTGATGCGCAGAGCGATGCAGACCTCTTTGTGGAGAACACGAATATTACAACGGCTCGCAATGACATGCCGGCAGACATCGTTAAGTCTACTCTCCCTGAAGACACTGAAATCAAGGACTTCATTGGAACAGTTGAGCCTAAGACAACTTTCATGATCAACGACACCGAAGTCAAAGGACCAGAGGCAGTATTCTCATTGGATGAGGAAAACAACATTCTCATTTCATTCAGCAAGTTCGCATGGGGCAAGACATATAAGATCAAGTCTACATACACACTTGACAGCAAGGACATCATTGTAGAGATCGAGATCAGCACAGTTGACCGCAACCGCGAGACCATCAAGGTGGTATTTGACGAGAAGACAGAAGGCAACACATTCACTTTGGCAAGAGACCTTGAAATCAAAGCCGAGGCAGACAACCTTGCTGAAATCCCTGAATCACGTACCGCTGACATCGACATAGATTCTGAAGAATACCTGACAGACATCTTTGTAGAGCACGAGACATCAAATGTGATGAACTTCATCGGGGAAAGAGAAGGAAAAGAAAGCTGGATAACAGGCTATCACATCAATGCAGATGGCCAGACAGGCTATGCAGAGTACACATACAGGACCTTCAGGGATATAGTATCAAATCCTCTTGTATATACCAAGACATTCACGACATGGTACGGACAGGAAGTCGAGATACAGAAGTATGTATACTTTGAATATCCAGAGTTCGATTTCCAGTATGTTAAATACTGGGTATACTCACCAGGACTCGCACCTAAATATTACAAAGGATACTATTCAATACCTCAGGCAAAATACAGCCCTGAAGGAAATAACCCTACGGAGATTGCCGTTGAGAAATACGAAGTCAGCGCAATTGACATGAACGAAGCATTCACTGTCATTGACATCAACGGCGGCGCCCCTGTAGACCTTGAGAAAGAAGGCCTGAAAGTAGAATTCGATTTCAGGGAGACACCTGTTTCACCTGCGATCACATTCTCTGAAAACAAGATAAACTATGGCGGTGACGATGAGCATGTCGCTGTTTCAGGAAGGCTCCTCATAACAAACAGTGACGGAACCCCAGCAGCTGTCATTCCGACAAGCTTTGACAACAATGGCATATACAGCACATACATAGTTTACAGGCCAGAGCCTATACAGCCGGTTCTTACGAAAACTGACACCGTAAAGGTATACCTTGACAATGCTGTAAAATACACAACTAATCTTCTTGAGAACATAATCGTGAAAGACGAGAGAGGATTTGAGATTGTATCTGACGGCGAATGGATAACTGGAGACGGCCTCAACGGATACGCTGATGGGGTCATTGCCAAAGATGTATACGGCCTTGAGGCTATGTTCAACGACGTAATCACTGAAATCAGCAAGGTTAATTATTCATTTGCCAAATACATAAGTCTCGAAGAGGATATGCTGACAATGAATAACGAGACAAACCTCGCGCTTACAGAGGCGGTTACTGTTCCTGTAACATTCAACATCTCACATAATTGGAACAAGACAAATTCTGTTACCTATTATCTGAAGTTCACTAACAGCAAGATAGAGAACAATTAGGAACTCTGCTATAAAGCACACAAAGAGACCGGCTAACACTTATTAGCCGGTCTCTTTTATATTATGTCAGTCTACTGACAGATGTGATATGGCAAGTTTGGCCTGGTTCCGTCGGAACAAGTCCCGGCTTCATCCCTCCCACGACTTCGTCGTCTGTTCGCTGCGAACATTCACCGGATGATCCGCTTATCGCCCACGACCTCCCGTTCACGAGGACACGGGCAGCGGGAGGGCCCGACGGAGACAAGTGGTCGAAGGCCACGCAGGAAACGTCTGGAGGGGCCGGAGTGAGCAAAGCGAACGGAGTCCGCCGCAATCCATATCATCCTACCGGTATAACCATATATAAATCAAAGAAGCTGACTAATCAGTCATATTGACTTTTTAGTCAGCCTCTTTTTCATTGACTCGAACTCTGCATACACCATGCAGGTAGAGTCTATAACCACATAAAAATCATTTCTTTTCCTCTTCCCTTGCGAAGAATCTGTACTGGAAGAACAGGAGGTACAATGCACCGCATGTAACACAGCTGTCCGCAAAATTGAATACAGGCGCAAAGAACTTGAAAGGGTTTCCTCCTATCAGCGGCATCCAGTCAGGGAAAGTCGTATCAATAATCGGGAAATAGAACATATCAACTACTTTTCCGAACATGAACGGAGCATAGCTCCCGCCAAAGGACGCCACCGTCCATGGCGTAGATTCCGAAAAGATAAGCCCATAGAAGAAACAGTCAAATATATTGCCCAGGGCACCAGCCGCTATCATCGAAAGCCCGACAGCTACACCGACAGGAGTATCAGGCTTCTTCAGCAGACGGGAAATCCAGTACACAAGTCCTCCGAAAAGGGCAATCCGGAAAAGGGAAAGCAGAAACTTCCCTGTCATTCCCCCGAACTTCATCCCGAAAGCCATCCCCTCATTCTCGATGAAATATATCTGGAACCAGTTGCCGAAGACATGGATACTTTCCCCAAGGGTCATATTCGTCTTCACCAATATCTTGATGACCTGGTCAGCAACGACAAGCAGGACACCGAGAATCAGAAGCCATTTACCTTTGGAAATCTTCATGCCGCTACCTGTTCTTGTTCATCATTTCCTTGGCCTCCACAGTAAGAGTGGCGTGCGGGACAAGGCGAAGCCTCTCCTTCGGAATAAGCTTGCCTGTCATGCGGCAGACTCCGTATGTCTTGTTCTCAATCCTCACAAGAGCTGCCTCAAGGTTCTGTATGAATTTATACTGACGCTGTGCGAGCTGTCCTGCCTCCTCCTTGGAAAGGGTTGTCGCCCCCTCCTCCATCACCTTGAATGTAGGGGAAGTATCCTCGATATCATTGCTTGACCCATGGGTAACCATATCACGCAGTGTCCTGTACTCCTTTTTCGCCTTATCAAGCATTTCAATGATTATCTCCTTGAACTCCTGGAGCTCCTCATCACTGTAACGGACCCTCTCCGGCTCCTTCACATTCATTTCTTCAGCCATAACGCTATATATTTTTAAAATTTATAATTTCTCTACACTGATATATATTTCAGACTCACCCCATTCCACTGCCGGAGCATTTCCTGCTTCTGACACAGGGGCTGCAGAAACCTCGCGGGCAAGTGTCTGTGAAGCCACATATTCCCCGAAATCCTGCAGAGAAGATGCGATTTCCGCCCCGTCTGTCCCATCTGCATATATCCTGACATTTATCTTGTCCGTAACATCAAAACCGCTGTCCTTACGAAGGTTCTGGATCCTGTTGATCAGTTCACGGGCTATTCCTTCCTTCTTGAGTTCGTCAGTCACCGTTATATCCAATGCAAGTGTCAACGCGCCCTCAGTTGCAACAAGCCATCCAGGCATATCCTCGGACGAGATTTCATAGTCTCCTTTTCCAAGAGCAACAACTGTATCTGCGTCAAGATGCAGCATATATTCATTACCGGCAGCCTCAGCAGCCTGCACCGCTGCAATCGTATCCTGGTCAAAGGCGGCAAACGCAGCGGCTATCGCCTTCATGTATTTGCCGTACTTCTTGCCCAATGTCTTGAAGTTAGGCTTGATTTTCTTCGTGATCAGGCCTGCGGTGTCTGCAATAAATTCAGCATCCTTGACATTGACTTCTCCAAGAATCAGGCCTTTCACTTTCTCAAGCTGCTCCTTGACCTGGCTGTCGATGACAGGAATCACAATCTTCGAAAGCGGCTGACGCACCTTGATATTCACTTTACGCCTGAGTGCCAGCACCATAGAAGACGCCCTCTGGGCAAGTTCCATCCTTTCCTCAAGCCCCTTGTCCACAACTTCAGCATTGTATTCCGGCATTGCGACGAAATGCACAGAATCAGCAGAAGGCACCAGGTCAAGATACATGTTCTCCATAAAGAACGGAGCGATTGGAGCCGCCAGCCTGGCCACAGCCACAAGCACCTCATACAAAGTCTGGTATGCAGCAAGCTTGTCAGCATCCATTGAGCCTCCCCAGAATCTCTTCCTGTTCAGGCGCACATACCAGTTGCTCAGATGATCACAGACGAACTCCTGGATGAGACGGCCTGCAGAAGTTATGTCATAGTCCTCATATGCAGCGACAACATCCTTTGACAATGTGTTCAGCAATGATATTATCCACCTGTCAATCTCAGGACGCTCCTTTACAGGCACGGCTGGGGCAGCAGGATCGAATCCGTCCACATTTGCATAAAGGGCAAAGAATGAATATGTGTTGTAGAGAGTCCCGAAGAACTTCCTGCGGACCTCATCCACACCAGCCTCATCAAAGCGGAGATTGTCCCAAGGCTGTGAGTTTGTAAGCATGTACCATCTCAACGCATCCGGGCCATATTTGTCAAGGGCCATGAACGGATCAACAGCATTTCCAAGACGCTTGCTCATCTTGTTGCCGTCCTTGTCCAGCACAAGACCATTGGAAATCACTCTCTTGAATGCACATTTGTTGCTGACCATGGTGTTGATTGCATGAAGCGTATAGAACCATCCCCTTGTCTGGTCTACACCCTCTGCAATGAAGTCGGCCGTACATCCGAATTTAGGGTTTCCGAGATTGCGGAGCCCTTCCTGTGCATATGGCATCGCACCGGAGTCAAACCACACATCTATAAGGTCCGTCTCACGTGTCATTTTCTTGCCGCTGCCTGAAACCAGGTAGATATTGTCGGCATATGGTCTGTGCAGATCAATCCTGTCATAGTTCTCCTTCGACATGTCCTCAGGATTGAATCCATTATCTTTCAACGGATTCGTTGTCATGATACCAGCTGCAACAGACTTCTCTATTTCAGCATACAGCTCTTTGACTGAACCGATGCACTTCTCTTCCTTTCCGTCCTCTGTCCTCCATATCGGCAGCGGAGTACCCCAATAGCGGCTCCTCGAAAGATTCCAGTCCTGGATATTCTCCAGCCATTTCCCGAACCTTCCGGTACCTGTAGACTCAGGCTTCCAGGTGATTGTATTGTTCAGTTCTATCATCCTGTCCCTCACAGCCGTGGTCCTTATGAACCATGAATTGAGCGGATAATAGAGCACCGGCTTGTCTGTTCTCCAGCAATGAGGATAGGTGTGGACATGCTTCTCTATCTTGAATGCCTTGCCCTGCTGCTTCAGCATGACGCAGATGTCCACGTCAAGTGTAGGCGCATCCGGAGCAAGGGATGAATCGTAGGCATTCTTCACATACCTTCCGGCAAACTCCCTGTAGGAATCAGAGACACGCTCTTCGGCATATGCAGGATCCAGGTCCTCAATGCGGAAGAAACGTCCCTGGCGGTCAACCTGCGCCTGACGCTCTCCGTTACGGTCCAACACCATGAGCGGAGGGACACCGTTTGCCTTTGCAACCTTATTATCATCCGCACCGAATGTAGGGGCGATATGCACGATGCCTGTACCGTCCTCTGTAGTGACAAAGTCTCCGGAAATGACCCTCAGCGCGCCCTCGTCAGGCCTGAACCAAGGTATCAGCTGGTGATATGAGATTCCGGCCAGCTCCGACCCCTTGAATTTCCCGTCAAGGATCCTGTAAGGAATCAGTTTGTCGCCAGCCTTATAGTTCTCAAGAGGTATGTCAGCAGCCTTCGGATTGAAAAGGGAGCCAAGAAGCGACTCTGCAACGACATAGATTGCCGGGGCACCGCTATATGGATTGAAAGACAGCACCCTCACATAAGTGATGTTAGGGCCTACGCACAGTGCCGTATTGGACGGCAGTGTCCATGGAGTCGTAGTCCAGGCCAGGAAATACACAGGGAAAGTCTCGCAGCCATAAAGTATCTGCGACTTCTCATCCTTGATCACCTCAAACTGCACGGTAGCTGTTGTATCCTTTACATCACGGTAGCAGCCTGGCTGGTTAAGCTCATGCGAGCTTAGACCTGTACCGGCAGCCGGTGAATAAGGCTGGATTGAATATCCCTTATAGAGCAGCCCCTTCTCATATATATCCTTCAACAGGAACCAAAGGGTCTCGATATAACGGTTGTCATACGTTATATAAGGGTCATCCATATCCACCCAATAGCCGATACGCTCTGTCATGGACACCCATTCCCTTGTATATTTCATCACCTCCTTGCGGCAGGCGTTATTATATTCCTCGACACTTATCCTGGTCCCGATGTCCTCCTTGGTGATGCCGAGCATCTTCTCTACCCCAAGCTCCACAGGAAGGCCATGCGTATCCCAGCCTGCACGCCTGTTCACACGGTAGCCGCTCTGTGTCTTGTAACGGCAGATTGCATCCTTGATGGAACGGGCCATGACATGGTGTATTCCAGGCATGCCGTTGGCTGAAGGAGGCCCTTCAAAGAAAATGAACTCCGGAGCACCGTCCCTGACCTCAAGGGACTTCCTGAAAGTGGCGTTTTTCTTCCATCTGTCGAGCACCTCATTACCGAGTGCTACCAAATCCAGATTCCTATACTCTTTAAATGTCATATTTTTTATATAATTTTGCAATCGGTTACCGCTTTAGCGGATTTAAACAATCTGCAAATATAGAAATTATTTATAGTAAAATGAATATCATAGACATCATTCTCCTTCTATGTTTCCTCATAGCCGCAGTAAACGGCCTGAGGAAAGGATTCATCGCACAGGTCATAGCCATAATTTCACTTGTGCTCGGGATATGGCTGTCATTCAAGTTCTCGACTGCACTGAGCGCATGGATCGGGCAATGGATTGAGACATCGGCACAGCTTCTCAAGACGATTTCATTCGCAGTGATATTCGTAGTTGTGGTATTCGGGCTGTTCATGATAGGAAGAATCCTGGAGAAAAGCATCAAGATAATAATGCTCGGATGGCTGAACAGGCTGCTCGGAGTGCTGTTCTCGCTTCTGTACTGCGCCCTTGTCACAGGGCTTGTAGTACTGGCTTTCGACGCAGTCAACGCCAAGTTCCAGATTGTGTCCCCAGGCTACCTCTCAAGCTCCGCACTATACGGTCCGCTCAGAGACATCGCGAACTCCGTATTCCCGTACCTGAAAGGACTGTTATTCAAGCCAATTTAGCAACAAACTGAAAGACACATGGAAAACATCATACTCATAGAGACATCCACTGCACTCTGCTCTGCAGCGCTCCTGCAGGACGGCAGAATAGCATCATACAAGGAGAGCAAGGAGCCCAAGGCTCATGCCTCACTCACAGCTGTATTCATAGAGGAGTTCCTCAGGGAGAACAACATCGGCATCAATGACTGCTCAGCAGTATGCGTCAGCATGGGTCCAGGTTCATACACAGGACTTAGAGTCGGTGTATCTACCGCAAAGGGCCTTTGCTTTGGCGGGAACCTGCCGCTGATTGCAGTCGGGACACTCGACACACTCGTATGGCAGGCGATCGGCAGCCTTCCGGCCACCGTAGAGAATCAGGATACAGTGGAGACTGCCGGGGAATGGAAATATATAATACCGATGATTGACGCACGCAGGATGGAGGTATACACTGCCATATTCAACAAAGACGGAAAGCAGATGTCTGAGACCGAGCCGAAAATCATAGACGGAAACAGTTTCGCAGAGCAATTGTCCGAAGGCGCCGTACTGTTCATCGGGGATGCAGCTGAAAAATGCAGCAAAGTCATCACACACCCCAACGCACATTTCATCCAGTGCTGCCCGAAAGCATCGGCAATGGCTATACCGGCAATGGCAGAATACAGGGAGAAGCACTTCAGGGACGTAGCCTATTTTGAACCGTTCTACCTGAAGGAATTTGTCGCCACTGTCAGCAAGAAGAAGCTCTTCTGAAATTTCAGCCCCGGAGATATCATAGAAAAAGGCTTGACTAACATCAGTGAAGTGCCCCCAAAAAGTTGGACAGATTAAACATTATCCAGTTATAGAAAGAGT
>CAMXAU010000048.1 GCA_947179325.1 uncultured Bacteroidales bacterium
TTATATTTTAATTATTTATATGTATTTTTACCAACTACTTTTGGCATCATTACCGGAACCTCTCTCATACATATTCTCCTTATTGGTTTACAGATTCAGCACTGTTTGGAGATCATACGAAACATGCAGGAATCCTATCAGGCATTGAGGCAGAACTGAAACGATCGGATGATGACCAAATACTGGATTTCAAAAAGACATACAGCAATCAGTTTCCACCAAGCTGGATGACTATGGAGGTATCCTCATTCGGAACACTTTCACTTCTCTTTAAGTATCTTAACGGAGGTAAAACAAAGCGAAATATTGCAAAATACTATGGGGTTGCAGACACCGTTCTGGAATCTTGGATCCATAGCTTCGTATATGTGAGAAATATCTGCGCCCACCACAGCAGACTATGGAACAAGACACTGCGAGTGACCGGAGGAATCCCTAAGAGAACTGCCTACAGTTTCATCAACACTAAAATGCAAAACGATAGAGTTTATTATGTTTTGTGCATGATAAGATACATGCTTCAGGTAATTAATCCGAACAGTTCTTTTACCACAAGGCTTAAGCAACTTCTGAAAGACTGTCCGTCAGTTGACACCAAGGCAATGGGCTTCCCATCAAACTGGGAGACAGAACCATTGTGGAGGACGGCTATCTAATCGGTGATGTTATCAATAATGCATGGATAGGGGATGGTGATGTGTTTTTAGTGATAGAATAAAATGATTATAAAACATTGATATTTAATTTGTTTTGCTATTTTCACGAGTGGGTTGTAGTGATAAACAAAGCGAAAAGAATTATCACTTTGCTGCCAAAAATGATAACGGATTGAGTGATAATTATCCAACTGACCAATAGGCAATGGCATTACTTGGGACTTGTTCCAGGTGATGCCATTGTTGTTTACGGGGCCTTGCTGAATTCCGCATCGCGCCGGGCAAAGAAATCATGGAGCAGGCGCATATTCGGAATGTCAGTCCATTTCTTTACCGTTGCCGGGACGGAATCGAGATCGTAGACCATGGCTCCCCTGATAGACAGGAAAAAAGGGGAGTGGGATGATATGATGAACTGGCAGTTGTGAAACCTTGCCATACTCTCGATGAATGACGCAAGGTCTATCTGGTACTCCGACGACAGGGAGTTTTCCGGCTCGTCAAGGATGTATAGTCCTCCGGGCTGGATGTTGTCGGCAAAATACTTGATGGCCGTCTCGCCATTGGAGAATGTCCGTTCGTTTGTCCCGATGTTTTTTATGAGTGTCTGGGAAAAGGTTCTCCTGATGTTCATCTGCTCACTGGACTCCCGGTATCTGCGGATAGATTTTGGATCATCCATGTCAATCTCGCGAGGTCTTTGGTCGGGATTCATCATGTAATTCCTTCTGTTCTCCACCCAAATGCTTCTTTTGAAGTCCAGGTTGTCATTTCTCTTCCTGACCTCAAGCAGATGCGAGAAGACATCGTCACTTGTGATGAACTTGGATACAGACATGAGATCACGTATGTCTGTCTTGTCGAAAATGGCCATATATGCGTTGCAGAGCGGCATGTAAAGGGAATGGAAGTCAGTCTTGTTGAACAGGGCAGTACGGGCAATCCCGAGTTTTTCTGTGATGATGTTAAGCAGAGTGGACTTGCCTGAGCCATTGCCGCCTGCAAATATGGTCACCTCCGAGAAAGTGAAACGGGAGATTTCTTTTGCAGGAAACACCTGGAATGGATAGAATGAGCTGTAGCAGTTCAGGCCACAGTACTGCATGAAGAATCTGTGCTCTTCATCTGCAGACGGAATGTGAAATGCATCAAGATATATCATAACTCATAGGATTAGCAATAATGCAGGCAAAGATATATCAAGGTTGAGCTAAACTGCGGCACATGCCTTAATTTGCGTTGTAATATTGAATATTGTTACCCAAGGTGCGCCTATGGTGGAAAAGTCCATGGATTTTTTAACTTTGTGCAGTGAAAACGGCGGCTCTCCGGAACTGGTGCCGCTTTCGCCTTCCGTTTGGCCGGAAATGAAGAATAGGGAGGGTGAGTGTAAACGAAGTTTTAAACCATAAATATAGATATATGAACAACGAGATCCTATATGTTCTCCTGCCGGATTATGCTGAGCACGAGATAGTCTATCTTTCAGAAGCAATAGCATCCGATGAATTTGCGCTGAAAGAAAATCCGAAGTATGTCAACAAGATTGTGGCGCCGACTATGGAGCCGGTTAAGTCAATAGGAGGCTTCCGCACATTGCCGGACTATTCATTCGACACTATGCCGGATGATTACGCTGCCCTGGTGCTGATCGGAGGCTTCGGCTGGACAACACCCGTCGCGGAGCAGGTCGTGCCGATTGTCAGAAAAGCCATTGAAAAAGGCAGGATCACAGGTGCAATCTGCAACGGTGCTTCGTTTATGGCCAAATGCGGCTTGCTAAACGCCGTCATGCATACGGGCAACGGTCTGGAGCAGCTGAAGCTCTGGGGAGGCGACAATTATACAAACCCTGACGGATATGTCCATGCCCAGGCGGTCAGCGACAAAAATATAGTGACGGCCAATGGCTCCGCGACACTGGAGTTTGCAAAAGAGCTGCTTCTGCTGCTTGAAAACGACACTCCGGAACGTATCGAAATGTACTATCAGTTCAACAGACAGGGATTTTGCAATCTGTTCTAAACTATATAAACGGTATAGCTGACTACCAGATTGTTGAATTCAATCCGACAATCTTCAAGAACGAAGAGTTAGAGAAATTGTTAAGATGATAGAGACAGAAAGATTGATACTCAGGCCTTGGAAAGAAGCTGATGCCCCGGTTCTGTTCAGATATGCCTGCGATCCGGACATCGGTCCCATTGCAGGCTGGCCTCCCCATACATCGGAAGAAGACAGCCTGGAAATTATCCGCACTGTTTTCGCGTCCCCTGAAACATATGCGGTCGTGCTGAAAGAAAGCGGTGAACCGGTCGGCAGCTGCGGGATAATGTTCTCCGACAGCCTCCATAGCGCAGACATGAAACAGGAGGAAGCTGAGATTGGATACTGGATAGGCAAGCCTTATTGGGGCCGGGGTCTGATTCCCGAGGCGGTCATGGCTCTGCTTGCAAGATGCTTCGGCGACCTGCATCTCAATGCCGCATGGTGCGGACATTATGACGGGAACACAAAATCGAAACGTGTTATCGAGAAATGCGGATTCAAGTACCATCATACGAACACTGACGTCGTATCACCGCTCGGCGACAGACGGACCGAGCATTTCTATATCATGACAAATGAGGACTACAATGCCATACATCTCAATAGAAAGCGGTAAGCTGACCGCAGAACAGAAGAAACAGCTGATAGAGAGACTGACTGCAACAGCATCCGAGATAACCAATATCCCGGAGCAGTTTTTCACCGTGACGATAAAGGAGCTGCCGGACGAGAATTTCGGTATCGGAGGCCAGTCTATCGATGAAATCAAACGTACATATAAGTGACAAGGCTATGAATGTCAGGGAAGAGTTGCTGCGTCTCTCCGGAAATGCGGCAAATCTGCGTTTCAACGATATAGATGCCAACGGCAATTCCATTGTTCCGGAAAGCCGGGATAGAGGTGGATTCAGCCTATGATATACTGAACAACGGGATTTACGTCACCAACGCTGTCAAGGCTCCCAAAGACGGATACGCAATACCGAAATCTCATACAACGGCATCCGTATCATACCGTCCTATATAATGACAGGGCAGAACCTGCTGATTGAGAAATCAAAATTCGAGATGGCTGCCATATCCATCGAGCTGCACTGGCTTCAATGGATATGGCAGCTTCAGCAAAACGGAAATTATTTTTTCAGTTCAACGACTATTACATTTTTGTCCTTGTCGTCAGTCCACTTTCCGGCTTCCTTGCTGCCTGCTTTGTAAATATTAATGGAAGAAATAACTTCCGGTGTAAATTTGGAGAATTCGTCTGAAGAAACTTGCTTTCCGTCAATGATATAAACATTCTCCTTTTTTGTCTCAAACTTGAGTACGTTAACATTTTCATCATCAGTCCATTCCATTGCTTCCTTGCTGCCGGCCTTGCAGACAGTCATTGAACCGATATTTTCCTGTTTTATCTTTATGAAATCCAGTGAAGAGGTTTTGACTCCGTCAACGACATAAATAACATCCATCCCCATGACCAGGCCCCCATTGCCCGTGAGCGGTGACGCCGGGTCCTCAGTCTTGATGATATGCACTTTGGAAACCTCTCCAGTGGCATTATTCGTCGCAACGCCAATCTTGTAATCGCTGACAGTCTTGCCGACAATCTGGCTTCCGTCGAAATTCGTGATTTTCTCTCCGTTTATCATATAAACGTTTACTGTGTCCGCCTGGCTTGTCATGGCAGACGTGCCGAGTGCAAGTGCGCATACCGCGCTCAAAATTGATGTCAACATGATGTTTATGTTTAAAGTTGTTCCTATATAATACTAATTGTTCATTGCAGTGATCGAAATAGCTGAAGTCCCGCCATCCTTGCTCATCATATACGAGCACTTGCTGCCGTCATTCATCATCGCCGTGATAATGACATTGTTGCCTTGCAGACGGGCTGTCACGCTCTCCACATTCTCCATGTCAAGAAACATGATTTTCTCTATTCCCTGAGCTATCTCCAGTCCATTGAAATCGCAGGTCGGACGATGCTGGAAGAACAGCGCAATCCCTACAGCCATAGCCGCACAGGCCGCAAATCCGTATGCCCATCTTACCACCCTGACACGCCTTTTGTGCGTAGCGACAATGGAATCAAACTCCCTTTCAGCCGCATCATACCCGGCCTCCGGATATTCTGCAAGAATAAGCCTTGCGACCGGTTCCTCTTCCGGCCCGGCACCGTGCACAGCAAACCATTCGGCGAGCATGCGCTCCTGCGCCACATCGGTTTCGGCGTTGAGATACTTTTCTATCAATGATTTTCTGAATTCCTTATTCATTTCTGCGTATTTTGCGACTTCACTTAGTCCGTTTTCTATCAATCTCTGTTAAACTTTCCTTCATTATTTTTCTCGCCTGTGAGATGGCCGCCTTTATGCTTGATTTCGGATGCCCTGTAGCGGCCGCGATTTCGTCAAGGGACATCATCTGCTCGTTTTTCATAGTGAAATACAGTCTTTGGGTATCGCTGAGCTTACCGAAAAGCAGTTTCCTGACATTCAGCGTCTCCTGCAAATCCACCCTTTCGCTCGCTGGGACTCCTCCGGAGAACTCCTTCCCGTCAATCGAAGCCGTAAGTATCTTCCGTTTCCGGTAATGCCTCACGCATACGGTCTTGGTGATTTTCATGGCAAGCGCCTCTGCATTCCGCACAGGATAGTCGGTATCGAATAGCGTCCAAAGCTCGGTCAGCGCCTCCTATACAATATCCTCCGCGTCCTCTGCAGCCCCAGACACCTTCATGAAATGTCTCGCAGTATTCAGCAGCTTCCCCCGCATCCCGGAAAGCGTATGTTCAAATTCTGTTCTTGTCATTTTATTGCTTTCTACCCTATAAGTAGCAGAAACAGCCCGAAAGTTAAAAATGTTTTTGGAGTTTTTCGAACTAAAGTTTTTCCATGTGACGGATAGTTCGGGCAATAGCAGAAAACTGCACGTATTTACCTTTTCGAAGGACTATATATCATTGACTTGCTCAATGGAAAGGCTGTATTCCGTGATATTGGCGATGTTGATTATTTCGCCTTTGCGGCACCTGTTCTTGTGTGATATGCTGGGCGTAGCCTGTGGCGAAGAGCTGCCGGTAGTCTATACTAAAGGCGAAGACGGTGCCTGGACCGCCTTGGAGGGTGGCAGCGACCTTGTGTGGCCGGAGTCGTATGACGAGCCTGTGACTTACAGTGCATGGTATCCGGCAACGGCAGGAGTGTCCTTCAGCAGCTTTATCCTTCCTGCAGACCAGTCTGCATATGAGGGCATCAGCAGCGCAGACTTCATGACATGCACCAAAGAGATTTGGGAGAAGCCTTCAGACTGTGTCCTTCCTCTTGAACTGGACCGTCAGACTGCCCGTGTCATCATAAACATAACAGGTATCGAGGAAAAGATGGGAGAAGTGACGGCAGTTGAAATCACTTCCATGTATTCTGCCATTTCTCCGGCAAATTTAGAAGGTCCTGTCAAGGCAGTCAGGGCATATAAGGTAGCTGCTGACAAATATGCGGCTTTGGTCATACCTGGAACAGGCGTCAGCGGAGAAGTCTTTGTGAAGGTGACCACATCGCAAGGCGGGACTGTGAATATCTCCGACATAAAGGATGCTGTTGCCGGAAAGAGCTACACATATGATGTCTATATCGGAAGCCGTGACGCCACTATTTCGGACCCTGCTGTTTCCGACTGGACTGGCGGCACTCTTGACGGTTCCACCTTCATTACGAAGACCATCGCACTTGACCGTAGCGGCTGGTCTGTTACAGGCAAATTCGATGAAAGGGAATGGAATGAGCCGAGCCATTTCAGGCATCTTCTTGATGGTGACGGCAGCACATTCTGGGAGAGTGACTGGTCTGGTGAAAATGATGCCTATGACACACCTGTAATTCTTGTGATAGATACCAAGGCAGTCCAGTCTTTCAGCAAGATAGGACTGATGAACAGAAATACGGACTATGATAATGATAAGCATCACTACAGACTGGAGTTCTATGTCAGCACTGATGACAGGACATGGTGGAATTTCGACCATGATGCCTTTTGGGAAGGCAAGACATCTTCCGGTGTCGGTGACAAGAGCGTTTTTGACGGTTGGAAGACAGAGACCAATTGGGAAACGATGGAAGGTTGGGAGCAGGTCTGCCCGGAAGTGACTATGGCCAGCCTCCATAATCCTGAAATCGAATATTTCAACTTGGACAGCAGCAAGTCCGGAAGGTATTTCATCATCAGATGCCCTAAAGGCGGCAGACCTTTGCGTCCGCTGGAGTTTGCAGAAATCTATCTCTACCGCACAGAAATCCAGCCGATAGACTGACGCGGATGTCCCGGCATTCCGGTATAGCTGAGAAGGGCGTTCCAGGTAGACACTTTTTGTCCCACCTGGAACGCCTTTCATAATTCTCACAACAGACTCCTCTTCATGCCAAGTCTTCCTGTCATTTCCCGTTTTCCGACAAAAAACGCTCAAAACATTTCCCGTTTTCCGACAAAAACCACTCAAAACATTTTCCGTTTTTCGACATATTGTGTATGTTTGCATTTGATTAAAACGTTCAGCCATGGCAGGAAACATATTCAAACGCAAAATTTATGAAAGAATGCTCCGATGGAAGCAGGAAAATGACGGGCGGACGGCACTTCTGATAAAAGGTGCGCGTAGAATCGGAAAATCAACTGTTACAGAGGAATTTGCACGTAAGGAGTATGACTCATATATAGTAATTGATTTCTCGATAGCGGATGATGCGGTCAAAGAGTTGTTTTCCCATATTTCAGATCTGGATTACTTCTTTCTGAGGCTTCAGTCATTGTTCAATGTGTCGTTGCACGAACGGAAATCTGTAATAGTTTTTGATGAAGTGCAACTTTTTCCTCCTGCCAGACAGGCAATCAAGCATCTTGTAAAGGACCATCGGTATGATTATATCGAAACAGGTTCACTCATATCCATCAAAAAGAATGTAAAGGGTATTGTGATACCGAGTGAAGAAACACGTATCGCAATGTATCCTTTGGACTATGAAGAGTTTTTATGGGCTATCGGTAAGCCTCAGGTATATGAACTTATCAGATACTCGTATCAGAATCTTAAGCCAATGGGAGATGCTGTCAATCGTGACCTTATGCTCAACTTCCGCCTGTATATTCTTATCGGAGGTATGCCACAGGCTATAAATGCTTATCTTGATTCGAATGACTTTTCTGTTATCGATGCGGTCAAACGGAATATTCTCGAACTGTATATTGATGATTTCCGTAAAATAGATCCGACAGGACGTGCTTCACGTCTGTTTACCTCAATTCCGGCAGAGCTTTCCCGCAATACGGCACGCTATAAGGTAGGGAGTGTGATTGAGAACGCGACAGCCTCACGTCTCGGTGAACTGCTGATGGATATGGGGGATTCCATGACTGTGAATTTTGCCTATCATGCAAATGATCCAAGTGTCGGCTTTTCTCTTCATGCCGATTACGATTATTTCAAGATGTTCCTTGCCGATACCGGACTGTTCGTAACATTGGCTTTTATGGACCGTGACTATACTGAAAATGTGATATATCGTAAACTCCTTTCAGATAAACTCAGCACTGACTTGGGATATGTATACGAGAATGCAATTGCCCAGATGCTGAAGAGTGCAGGCAATGAACTTTTCTACTATACATTCAAGGAGGAGATACTTAAAGACAACGAAGAAGCCAAAACAGTTCGAAATTATGAAATAGATTTCCTGATTTCGCGTAAAGACAAGATATGTCCTATCGAAGTGAAGTCTTCCGGCTATAACTCTCATAAATCACTCAATAAGTTCCAGCAAAAGTTTTCGGAAAGAATCCTTCACAGGTATCTTCTCTATACTAAAGATATAAAGAAAGACACGGATATTTTTTGCTTGCCTGTATATATGACGGAATTATTATAAAGAATTATCAAAGGCAATAAAGGAAATAAGTCACGCGACACCGGCAGATAACGATTTTTCCATCTGGATTGCTTCCTGATTGGAGATGTCAGGATATAAGATTCGGATCGGTAAAGAAAGGTTACCGGGTGGAAAGCGGTTTTTGGGCGACCATTCAAAAAGCTCTGGATTACTCAATAAAAGTTTTGTTCGTTTATTCAAAAAATATTGTAACTACTGATAGTATACTCCGACAAGGCATTGAGGATGAGTCGGAATATGCAACAAATAAATTCCCTTGCTGTCAAGCATCTCCTGCCATTACGGAGGCACTTTTGTGTACATGATTTCGTTCTGTTTTTTTTGCAAACTGGTTATAATAGTCGCCAGCTTGCGGACAGTATATCAAAAAGGCTCCGAGCTGCGTCAGGACAATACAGACTGTGACACCGAATTTGTAGATGCCTACTGTTCAATGCAGCCGAGCATGAATTCCCCTGGAGTGACTCCTGTGGCATTGCGGAAATAACGGTTGAAGAATGAGTCGTTCTGGAAGCCGAGTTTCTCTGCGGTCTCGTGCACGCTGTATTTCTCTGAGGCAAGGAGGCTCTTGGCTTCGAGGATGACGTATTCCTTTATTATGTCGAGAGGCCTTCTGCCGGATGCTTCCTTGACAAGACGTGAAAAATGCCTTGCAGAAAGATTCTGACGGCGTGCATAGTATTCGACAGTGCGGAAGCGGGATGAGAAGCTGTAGATGTCTGACTGGAAGCGTGACAGCACTTTCTCTGCATTGGAATATCCCTCATCTGAAGTGTCGCCTCCGGCCGAGCTCCAGTTTATAAGAAGGTTGCCGATAATGGCTGTGAAACCGGAAAGTATCCCCTCGTTGAACTCTTTGTCATACTGCCTTACTATGAATTTGATGCATCTGCACAGCTGTTCGAAATTATCTGCATCTTCTGCGGAAGGGCGGAGCATCATCGGAACTTTGCTTCTCAGGAGCCAGTTGCGGAATGACTTGCCGTAGCGGTTTCTCAATTCTGACATGATATAGTCGGAGTCAATCGCGAAGAAAATGACCTTGCAGTCTTCTGAAAGTGAGGTATATTCAAGTATCTGGCCTGCAAATATGACAAGCAGGCCACCTTGGGAGACATTATAATCCTTTTGCTGCACTCTTGCAGAGATGCTCCCTTCCTTGCAGTATATGCAGAAGCTCATGGTGATTCTGACAGGGTAGCGGATCGGTTCGGCAGGGGAGTGTCCTGCCGTGGTGTTTTCCTGTTCGAGATTGTCGAGCATACAGAATTTCCTGTCAACCCATACTTGTCTGACGTCACCTTTCAGATATGTCCTGCCGAATGCGGAAATGATGTTTTCGTATTCCATGATGCCTTGAAGTACTTGAATTTACGGTTCAATGAGCGTCGCAGTGTTCCAGGGAAACACACGGACAGACATGAGCCGATTACATAATTTTAAATTGTAAAACCTCAAATTTAGTGCTTTTTTCGACAAAATGTCCGTTTTGGAACATTTATTATCCTTTATATGTCTTATTTTGCAACTTGTGTCGCCATACCTTTGTGCCTGTCAAATTATGTTATGCAATGCCTGCATCGGTTTTGTGCGGCAGCACAGCATCACGGCAACCGGACGGAAAGCGTAACCCGGCCCTGTTCCGGTGATAATTTGGCGGACCGGAATGGCAAAACCTTGAGGATGGCCGGACCGGAGAATGCATGTCTAATTAAGAGAGAAACTATGAGTATATTAAAGAAAAGGAGCGCATTCAGGGAATCACATATAGATACCCTTGCAAAACTATATGAGTATGCGACATCGTCATATCCCGGCAATATCATATCCCGTACCCTCGACGGGGGCCCGGTCTACACATATTCTGAATTCAGGCAGAAGTGCGTGGAACTGTCATGGAAAATGAGCCAGTACGGCATAGGGGCATCCGACAAGGTCGCGATTCTTTCGCAGAATATATCCAACTGGGCCATAGCGTTTTTCGCAACTGTCCCCTACGGAAGGATATCAATACCGATTCTGCCGGAATCTTCTGCCAACGAAGTCACAAATATCCTCAATCATTCGGAGTCCAAAGTGCTTTTCGTGTCAAGGAAACTTTTGCAGAATGTCAGCAGGGAAAGCATGGAGAGGCTTACGCTTGTCATTGACATTGAGACGTTCGAGGAAATCCGTGCGGATGAGGCAAGGTTCACTTGCAGCGCAAGAGTGTCCGACCCGTCTCCTGACGACATAGCCACAATCATCTACACTTCCGGGACAACAGGCAACGCCAAAGGTGTGGTGCTCAGCCACAGGAATCTGACTTCCTGCGTACATGCATGCTATGACGCATGTCCGAGAAATGGAAGCGACAGATGGCTGTCTATACTTCCGATGGCGCATACGCTTGAACTCACATTGGGGATGCTGTATCCGATGATGGTGGGAGCGAGTGTAGCCTATCTTTCCAAGACACCTGTGCCGTCCGTGCTGCTGCGGGCAATGAAGGAGGTGCGGCCGACAACGATGCTTTCAGTTCCTCTTATCATCGAGAAGATATACCGCAACAGCATTGTCCCGACAATCCGCAAAAGCAAGGTACTGTCATGGATGGAACAGAATATGAATGCTTTGCTGTGCAGGATTATCGGACACAAGCTGAAGAAGACTTTCGGAGGAAAGCTCACTTTCTTCGGGATAGGCGGGGCCAAGCTTGACATGGAGGTGGAGCGTTTTCTTTTGAAGGCCGGTTTTCCTTATGCGATAGGCTACGGACTGACTGAGACTTCTCCGCTTCTCAGTTACGCCCTCGGAAAAGGCCGCACGGCAGGTTCAATCGGAGTGCCTGTAAAGAATGTTGAGCTTAGGCTGCATAATGTGAATCCAGAGACAGGGGAGGGGGAAATCATAGCGAAAGGCCCAAATGTGATGATCGGATATTACAAGGACCCGAAGAGGACGCAGGAGGCCTTCACGGAGGACGGCTGGTTCAGGACGAATGATCTTGCTGCAATTGATGAAAAAGGACGTTTTTCAATCAGGGGACGCCTCAGCAATATGATTCTTGGTGCTTCCGGAGAGAATGTATACCCGGAGGAAATCGAGCAGGTGATAAACAGCATTGAGAGTGTAAACGAGTCAATAATCGTGTCAAGGGGAGGCAAGCTGGTAGCCCTTGTGAACTTCAATGAAGACACGATAGACTGGAACAAGGAAGGCGAGGAGGAATTCCTGAAGAAGATAGAGGAATACCGTGCACATGTGCTCAATTTTGTGAACAAGAATGTAAAGAAAGCCTCGCAGGTGAGCGCAGTGCAGATTCTCAGGGAACCTTTTGAAAAGACGGCCACCAAGAAGATACGCCGCTTCAAATATGTGGATGCAGTCGGAGTCTAAAAGAGCGGTTTTATCTGGAATTTGGTTGTTAACAAAAATGTTATAATAATTAATACTTTTGTTTTACTTGATTATAATCAATGTGTTAATATTTACAGTCCCGCAAAATGCCGTTTGGGGTATCTTGCGGGACTGCTGTTCAATATCTATGTCTGTTATATTGTCCGGCCCTCAGCCGGAACCGGTCATTTTTTTGTCTTGACGATTATTACGGCCTCTTTGCCTTCTGCCTTGTACTTCTTCAATGTTTCAGGATCCTTGCGTATTTCCATGGAGACAACGGAACTGCTGCCTATTGCAGACAGGTCATCCAATTCCTTTCCGTCAACGATGTATAGAGCCGAGAATGGCTCTTTGGAATCCGACTGCGTGCCGACAACTGAGGCTTTCATATTGGAGAGATCCTGAGTATCTTTGTCATTGATGATGATTATAATCTCTCCGTCTTTACCCTTAGTGTCGAAGCCAAGCCCGTTTGCCTGTCCCTTGTACACTGTTATGCTCTTAATCTGCCCGGAATCAATTGAACTGATGTCATCGGTCTGCTTTCCGTCAACAATATAGAGAACATTGGTAGCGGCAGCAGTGTCTTTCTTTTCCTTTTTTATTGATATTTGTGTAACTTTGCCTTTCAGACTGTCCGCCACCATATGAGCGGCAGGCGCGTCATAGCGATAGTCGACGGCAGTCCTTGCCGTTGCCGCCAGTGAGATTCCTGCTATAGGAATGATGTAGAGAGCCTTCCAGGCACTCCTGATTGTGGATTTTTTGTTTAACATCATAGTAATACGTTGTTTAAGTGTACTGTGATTAAAGCTGTTGGCAACTGAGTAGCCGCTCTTGCCGACAGCTTTTCTTATTAATAGATATTGATACTTCCTTATATCTGTACCGCTTTTAAGGACCGCATCGTCGGCCTCGAATTCATGAAGCGCCCTCAGGTCTGCCTTCAGCATCCATATTGCGGGATTGAACCATTGCATGACGGCCGCGAGGTCAACAAACAGCAGGTCCCACGAATGCCTCATTGCGATATGCGCCTTCTCATGTGTGATTATTTCATTGAATCCGCTTTCTGCAGCAGATGCCATATCATAGTCTTCTCTGCTGACCACTATATATTTCATCCAGCTGAACGGTGACGTGTCCATGTCAGTTATGACAAGTGTCTCTCCAGACTCCAGCTTCCGCTTCTCACCATGCCTTACTATGCCTTTGATCCTTATGACAGACACTGCGACTGACATCAGCATGGCGCATGCACCTGCAATGAACAAGGCCAAAAGGCCAATCTGCAGCCACGGGACAGCATATTCGGAAACAGTTCCTGAATATGAGTCTTCCATGATAGGAACCGCAGCAGCCAAAGGATCATGCACTATGACAGTCCTGTTGAGTGTTATAGTGCAGAAAGGAAGCACAAAAGAAAGGGCAGTCGTGCCCAAAAGCACCACCCGGTTGAATCTGTGGAAGGTCTCGCGGCTGAGGAGCAGCCGATAGAACATATAGAATGCAGCCAGCGCAATGGCAGTCTTTGCCTGATAAATGAGAAACTCTGTCATTTGCGTCCTCCCTCTATCTGTGTAATCAGTTCCTTAAGTTCTTCTATTGTAATCTTCTCTTCTTTTACTAGGGTCGATACCGCACTCATATAAGAGTTGCCGAAATAATTGCTGATTATACCGCTGAGCGTTGTCTTGCTGTAGTCTGCACGGCTCACTGCCGGCTCATACCGGTATGAGTTCCCGAATGCAGTATGGGTAAGGAAACCATTGCTTTCCAATGTCCGGACCATCGTGGACAAAGTGTTGAAATGCGGCTTCGGCTCTTCATACAGTGCCTGCAGTTCCCTTACGAACATCGCTCCCTTATCCCAGAACAGATTCATGATTTCTTCTTCCTTTTTAGTCAACTTTTTCATTCTATATAAGGTGTTTACGTTTTATCTCCCGTTAAGTGCAAGACGGCAGGCAGACTGCCCGGCTGTCCTCGTCATGTGTATGCAATTGTGTCACTTGAGCAAGATGTGATCTGCATCAGAGCATTTCAAGTTTCATAATATCAACCTGCACGGTTGGCATTTAGAGGAAATGCGATTTCTTCTAAATGCAAATGGCACAGGCAGCAAAATCTGAATTACCTGCTTAATTGCGTCAAGGTTCTCAAAAGCAACCGATGCAAAGGTAACTAAAAAATCTTTGCATGCAACTATATTTATTAGTTTATTAACTATTTTTTACAGTTATGCATTTGTGAGAGGAAAGAGAGGTGGCGGGGGAGGTGCACCGTGGAAAGTCAAAGTTTTAGATTTCTACATGGAATTGGCAGTGGGAGTGCATTTTGGAGATGTAATGTAATGCAAACCAATCCCAATGTCGCGGAGCTCATTGAGCATGATGGCTCCTGGTCACATACAGACAAAGGTGGATGACTCCGTCTGCGTGTGGTTCTCGGCCACGTTCAGGCCGCCAAACGTGGCCGACTTCAACCGAGAATGCATCTCGGCCACCTACAGGCCCCCAAACATGGCCGACAACGACATGTGAGCCGTCCCACCAATCTCAGCCACAAAGACCCTACTCAAACGTGGCCGACTCCGACCGAATATGCATCTCGGCCACGTAAAGGCCCCAAAACATGGCTGACAATGACATGTAAGCCATCCCAACAATCTCAGCCACAAAGACCCTACCGAAACGTGGCTGACTCCGACCGAACATGCATCTCGGCCACCTACAGGCCTCAAAATATGGCCAACAACGACATGTAAGCCATTCCAACTATCCCTGGCCACAAATGCCCGACCTAACGTGGCTGACAGTTTTTTTTGTGTGGGGTCAGCAAAAATTAATGAACCTTTGGGAAAAGTGCATCAACCGCAGAGGCATCCAATTTTAGGATGCTCCTTATTTGGCGATTGCTTGCCTTATAGTCATAACACATTTTCCTTGCTGCCTCCAATTTCTGTTCAGGAGTAAGCAGATTGGGATTACGTATGCCATAACTCTTATAGCAAAATGCAGATATTGCACCATACATCTCTGAATCGGTGAGAAACATGTTGTCCGCAATGGACTTGGCGATTTCACTGTAGGATTCAAAATTCTTTGTAAGGAGAGAGAAATAGTGGTGCGCATCCCTGAAAAGTTCCTCTGCCGCTGAAATCATACAATAACTTGACGGAATTATAATTCCCTCAAAAACCTTATACCCATTGGGAAGTTTTATCTTTTTAGATTGGACAATTTTTCTCTTGGTATTTATCGCCATGTCTGAAAACAGCGGAACATTGCGCATGAGATGTTTAAGAAAAGGATTGAAGAATATGGCTCCGGCACCCCATGGATACGAATACGGAGTACATTGAGGCTTAACCACATACCCGTTCCTGTTTACATAAACAATTTCATTCCGCAGCGATTTCAGGTCAGTAATCTCCAATATATTCCCCGTAAATTTTGAAAAATCCGCATACTTGCGGTTTCTTGTATAGATAAGTCGCAGACGTCTCCCGTAAGACTCGAAAAATTCCAGGCATCGGTCCTTGCATCCGGACAAGATGAAATGAACGTGATTATTCATCAATTCGAATGTCAATATCCCGACATCAGGAAATCTTGCAGCATTCCATGCCAAGATATTCATTCCTGACCTGAAGTCTTCTTCACATGCAAAAATAATCTGTGACTCTATTCCCGGCGAGTAAAGATGCCAATAAGGTCCGCCTTCAGAAAAAACTTGTACGCATGACGCCTCTCTCTCCGAGAAAGACATATTCATATCTTTCATATCCAACAACATTTTAAATTATGATTTTCAATTTATATGCGCCTTGTCTTGAAAGGGGTGTCAGATACCCCGGCCAGAGCGGCCTGCCATGCCTTTTCACATAACGAGACATTTATCACGCATTGCAATATACGACTTTAATTCCATATTTCAAAATAACCGTTCACCTGCTTTCCCGGTTGCGTTTGGGTTCTGTCTTGAATCTACAGGTGCCGGTCTCAACGTTTTTGCAATTCCCAACAATCTCTGGCCACAAAGCTCCTGCCGAAACGTGGCCGACTCCGACCGAATATGCATCTCGGCCACGCACAGGCCCCAAAACATGGCCGACAATGACATGTGAGCCATCCCAATCACATCAAGCCACAAAGACCCCACCTAAACGTGGCCGACTTCGACCGAGAATGCATCTCGGCCACGCACAGGCCCCAAAACATGGCCGACAATGACATGTGAGCC
>CAMXAU010000049.1 GCA_947179325.1 uncultured Bacteroidales bacterium
TTCTCCAGTGCCGTATGTCGGAGCAGTAAAGCTGCGACGAAATCCTGAGAGAACGTATTCTCCAGTGCCGTATGTCGGAGCAGTAAAGCTGCGACGAAATCCTGAGAGAACGCATTCTCCAGTGCCGGATGTCGGAGCGTCTAATCGTGAATCCGCATCACCTGCAAAACCCGGATATGTCGTAAAATTATGCGTGTCTATGCATAGATCTTCGTAAGCTTGAACCGGAAGTGTTTTGGTTTGTAAAATATAAGTATTTCTTATTAAATTACTTGTGCGGTTAAGTGGTTGCATTTTGCGTATTTAAGGGCTATATATCACTCATACATCCGGGCTGTGCCCTGAAGTACTCTATCTTTGTATAGAATGACTCGGCAGAAACGTTGGTGGACCTGCTGTTGAAGGAGTTCGCTATACTTGAGTACTGCCACTATCGAAGAAAAATTCTGCAAACTGTGTCCGTGTGGATAAAATGTAATGTATGGATGCAAGTAAGTACTTGTAATACAAATTATTTGACTATATTTGTGGCTGGCGGACATGTATACGCCTGCGCCTCGGCATAATCAAAGTCTACTTTGCTTCTGCTCTCGGCTTTTGGTTATTGTGTGGAATTCTGTAGGTTTAGTCACTATGAAAAAGATTTTTTGGGCTATTGTTCTGGTCATGTGCGGATTTGCCCTCCATGGGCAGGAAAAAGGTGAAATGTATGTTTCCGGTATCTTTTCTTCTGTCGGGGGAAGCCTCAAGAAGATGAGTTTCTCGCAGAGCGGCAATGCTATCCCGCAGCACTATAGCCAGACGGTGAAGACTACACCGGAATTGACATTTACCCCCGAGTTCGGATATTTTATTGCGGACAGATGTGCTCTGAGAGGCTCTTTGTCATATGGGTACACAAGAGTCAAGACCTTGATTATTGCTGATGAAGTTGAGTCTGTCAGCTATGACTACACCCATTTGTTCTCTTTTAAATCTGGGGTCAGCTATTATGCAAGAATCTGCAAAAAATTCTATTACCGTCCTGGAGCCTGTCTATCATTCGGATTCAACAGGGAAATAAGCCGGACGGATGCGGAAACTCAAATCCAGACTCCTTTTGTATTCGGAATTTCATTTGAGCCTGCGGCATTTGAAGTCAAGCCTACCAAACATTTCGGCTTTATGTTTAGGCTGTTTTCGTGTGATTTTTATATTCTCAGAAAGAAAGCCTCGCTTGACATGCATTTTTGGGCAGCAGCAGTAGGCTTCCTGTATTATTTCTAAAATCTGGAACATCCGTAGGCACATTATTTCAGCATCTCCGGAAGACGGAAGATTTCTTGCTGGAGGGTCTCGAGAAACTTTGCCGCATGAGCACCGTCCATCTGGGTGTGATGGAACTGGAATGAAATCATCAGCCAATGCCTGAACCATTTGCGCCGGTGACGCCCCCATATCATGAACGGATTGTTAAATATTCCGCTGTACATCCCAACAGCACCGTCTACCTCATATTGGGCAAGCGCGGATGTGCCGATTACCATACTTTCCGCAATGTCGTGGCTGATGCAGCTTTCGCGTACCTTTCCTGTCAGCTCCACGTAGCTTCTGTTGAATTCCTCCAGGTCTTCGGAGAACGGAATGTCACATGAACTTATCTCCCCGCTTCGGTCTGCGACGATTGTATTTACTGCAATGCTTTCATATTGGATCAGTTTTTTGCCCACCGGAAGCATATAGAATTCCTTTATACGGCTTGCGGCACGCCCTATGCACCAGCACATCAGCATGTTGAATTTCAGGCTGTGCCTTCTGCTTGCTCTGACAACAGGTGACACATCTGTCTTTCTGAAAAATGTTACCATCGGCATAGGCGCGTCTATCCACATCTCAAATGCATATGCCCTTGTTGTCTCGGCTGGATTTATCTCTTTCATTTCTGCTCTTATTTTTAAAACCGAGGACAAAGGTAAAGCGGAATTGTGGGGCGCGATAGAATAAAACGGACATTATGCAGGCTCTGTGAAAAGGTCGGAATATGATGCTTCCGCATGCGGAAATGATGCCGGAGTATGGCCGCTGAATCTTTTGAACTCCCGTATGAAATGGGACTGGTCGGAGTAGCCGCACCTGTATGCCATGGCTCCCCATTCTTCATTGCTGCTTCCTCCCTCCTGTATGATTGACAGGACTTTATGGAAACGGACAATCTGTGCATATTCCTTTGGATTCATCCCCACAAGATCGTTGAAGATTCTTCCGAACTGTTTATTGCAAAGACATGTTGCTGAGGACAGTTCGGAGACGGAGGCGGATGGATTTGCTAAAATTGCATTTATGGCAGTTTCTGTCCTTCTGAGGTTCAGGGCAGTAAGTCCTCTGTCCGGAAGGTCTGCGGCAGCCTGTGACAGCAGCCACTGCTCAATTATGGAGATGCAGCCACGCTCATCTGCGCACAAAAACACTTTTTCTGCCAATTCTTCCAGACCCTTGTTCCCGATGTCGCGGCCTGATACCTCCAGGTTGTATAGCAGGGATGCCGGCATGCCCAGGAAAAGTCCGATTGCGTGAGGGCGGAAAACGACGGCTATCATCTCAAGGTCGCCTTTGGAATGAAGATGTGCCGGGAAATTGACCTGGCCGCTCACCGTAAGCCTGTCCTGGAATCTGTTCAGTTCCGGTATGTAGCAAGGTGATTTCTTGTGGAATAACAGCATCGGACAGCCGACAGGAAAAGTCAGGGCATTCATTGTCTGCTCTTCCTTAAGCACCCAATAATGCCTTACGTAGGGGGCCAGCTGCCTGCATGGCCTGTAGAAACTGAATCCCGTGTGTGCCATTCCGTGCTGTTGTCCACCGCTTATTTTATGCAATCTGGATTTGCATTGGAATCCCGCATTGAGATGAAATCAATGACTTCGTCAAGGCTGCCGCTTACCAGGTCGAAGAGCCTGTACATAAGTTCAGGTTCCTGCTGCTGGGGGATATATGCTATAGTCTTTCTTCCTGCTCCTGCGAACCAGCCCGCTTCTGTGTGCGCGCTTCTTCCGCATGGCAGCACGAGGACGCAGGTGTCAGCCCATTCCATCGCATCCCTGTCTGTCTTGAATCCTTCTTCTGAAACAGGGGACTGCAGGCCTTTGCAGTATTGCTCTGTTGTCCAGTCCTGCCATGCGGGGTCAACAAGGTCCCAGCGGAAACCTCCGTTGCCATGGGGAGGGTTGCGGAAATCATAGACTTCGTGGCCGGCTGCCCTGAGCCTTTCCACCACTTCCGGCTGCCATTGGTTGCGCCAGCTGCTTGCGACATAGATTCGTGCCATTGAGAATAAAGTTTTGGGTAAAGGTAGCAATTTTGAAGACAACTGCCCAGAACGAATTTACGCAGATTTTCCATGAATCGGGCTGGGCGGAAGCCGCACTATTCTTTCAGCCTCGAATCAATGATTATTGTGACCGGGCCGTCGTTGACAAGAGATACCTGCATATCTGCTCCGAACACTCCCTGCTGGACCTGCCTGCCGAGTGATGCCGATAGGAGGTCGCAATATTTCTGATACATTGGAACTGCTGTCTCATGTCCGGCTGCCCGGATGTATGACGGGCGGTTTCCTTTTTTGGTGGATGCTGTGAGTGTGAACTGGGACACGGCAATGACTTCACCGCCGGTATCCTTTACGGAAAGGTTCATGACGTCATTCGTGTCATTGAAGATTCTTAGCCCGGCCGTCTTGGATGCGAGCCATGCTGCGTCTTCTTCTGTGTCACCGTTCTCTACTCCGACAAGTATAAGGAGTCCATGCCCGATTCCGGCGACTCTCTTTCCTTCTATGTCCACTGATGCGGACCTGACTCTCTGGATTACGATTCTCATGATGTTGCGGATCAGTCTATGCTGTTTGCAGTATCTTTTCAAGATCTGCCGTCATCTGCTCGCGTGAAATCAGCTGTATGCCTTTGATTCCCATTTCTTCCGCAGCCTTGACATTGCATGCGTTGTCGTCAATGAATACGCATTCTGACGGTGTGAGCCCGTACCTTGTCAGCAATATACGGTATATTTCCGGTGAAGGCTTTATGACTTTTTCTTCTCCGGATACGACGATTCCCTCCATAAGCGAGAGGACCGGGTAGGTGTTTCTGACCATGGCGAAAGTCTCCGCCGCCCAGTTTGTAAGGCCATAGATGTGGTAGCCTCTGTCTTTCAGCCCTTTTACGGTTTCGTACATTCCGTCTATCTGGCCTCCCATCATCCTGAGCCATTCTGTATGGTACAGCCTGATTTCCTTTTCCCACTCCGGATGCAGGGCAATCAGTTCCTTTACGCCTTCTGTGAAAGGCTTGCCTGCATCAAGGGTTGCGTTCCACTGCGGTGTGCAGATGTTGTCGATGAACCATTGCGCCTTTTCGCTGCTTCCGAAATGGCTGTCAAATACATAGTGGGGATTCCAGTCAAGGAGCACTCCGCCGAAATCGAATATGATGTTCTTTATCATGTCGCAAATGTTTTTAGCCTGCGAAGTTACTAAATTTTGATGTATTGCGGAGCGACTGGTATTGCCGTGTGGCTGTGTTTAGTATATATTTTACTATCTTTGCGACTCTGTGGCATTTAAGGACGGCTTGCTTGTTTTGCTGCGCTTGGCAACAGATGTCCGCAGGGCGTGCCTGGGCATGGGCCGTATACTTGGCAAAAACCATATATATGAAAGACAAGAAGGTTACAATATATGACGTGGCTGCTCTGGCCGGAGTCTCGAAAGGGACGGTCGACAGGGTGGTGTATAACCGTGGGCGTGTGTCTGAGAAGACTGAGGCTGCGGTGCGCGACGCGATACAGAAACTGGGGTATAACCCGAACCTGTTTGCTTCTGTCCTGGCTTCCAACAAGAAATATGTCATGGCCTGTCTTCTCCCGAAATTTACAGAGGGGCAGTATTGGGAGGAGATATACAAGGGCTTCATGGAAGGAGTGGAATCCGTGAAATCATTCAATATTGTGCCTGTCGTTGAACTGTATGACCAGTATGACGAACTTTCTTTCGTGGCTGCCTGCGACCGTGTCCTCAGCCAGAATCCGAGCGGTGTCATTTTCCACCCGTTTTTCCCTTCGGCCTCTTCCAGGTTTGCTTCTAAACTGTATGAAAGCAGGATTCCTTACGGGTTCGTGGACGGAAGAATCGATGACCCTCACTATATCGTCTACTATGGTGTTGACCTTTATCAGAGCGGATTCTTCGGCGGTTTCCTCCTTACGGACAGATCCGCGCCTTCTGATGTGCTTATAGTGAGGATAAAGAGGGACAGGCAGTATAAGTCTGACCCTACATACAACCGAAGAAACGGCTTCATGGACTACATCGGCAAGGAACATGAGGGATGCACTGTGCATACTGTCTTTGTCAATCCGAACAGCCCGGACGAAATCAACCGTGAACTTTCCGCCTTTTTCGCTGTGCATCCGGATGTGAAGTACGTGATTATGCTGAATTCCCGCGTACATCTTATCGCCGGATATATGAAGGCACATCCGGAAGAGGGGAGGGTCGTGGTCGGTTTTGATGACCTTGCCGCCAATGTCGCTGCGCTGGTTGACGGAGCCGTGAACTTCCTGGTCACACGTAACATTTCAATGCAGTCCTTCAATGTGGTGACTGCGCTTGTTGACTATCTCATCAAAGGAACCAGGCCGCAGAAACGGGACAATTATATGCATATTGATGTCCTGACCCGCTATAATCTTGACCGCCGCTGATTTGTCTGAATCTTCGCTGGCTTGTCTGGACCTTAGATGCACGGTGCCAGACGATTACGTCCTGTCAAAAGCTGTCCGGCAGGAAGGCGCGGAATCATGTGCCATAAAAATCTTATAAAAATTAGTTGGAGAATTAGAAAAATTGACATACATTTGAAAATAATTTTTGTGTCCATGTATGTGACCGGTCACGCAAAATATTGCAGGCCTGCAAATACTGCAAACACTGCAAGTGCCGCAAAAACGTGCAAAGCCACAAACGCACAACCCACAAATACACTTGACAAATAATGAATAAGGCAATAATTACTGTTATTGAACGTGTACTTCACACGGACGCCCCAATATTCTTGGGGGGGGTAGATAACTGCCGTGGCAGGCGCTGTCTTTTGCCTTTGCGCTGTGTCCTGTATATTGCCATAACGTGCTCTCATCTCTTGTCGGCGTGCTCCGGGGGTTCCATACAGATGCCGGGAGAGGAAATTGACGGGTGCCGGATCAAAGTGGCTTCTTATAATCTGTGGACTTCTGATTCCAGGAAAAAATATCTTACATCAAACACATCAATAGACAGGCAGAGATTCTGGAGGCCGTCTTCTATCGCCATGCTTGAGGCGATAAAGGACGTTGACTGCGATGTCCTGGCCTTTCAGGAAATATGTGACAGCATCTATGGCAGAAAAGGTGCGGTCACATCGCTCAAGGTCATGATGGAGAAGGTGATGCCGGATTATAATTGGGTCGTCTGGTCCAATGTGGACGGCAAGAGAGTTGAGGACGGCGGCAGAATCAGCTACACTCCCGGAATATGCTATAAAACCTCTGTCCTTGACCTGACCAGAAGCGGCATTTTCTGGCTTGGAGGCAATCCGGACGCCCCTCGGTGGGGTGACGGGTTCAGTCCTGAATACGGGGACCCTAAGCGGGCCTGCGTCTGGGCCTTGTTCCGGCATAAAGAATCCGGAAAGCAATTCTATTTTCTTTCGGCCCATCTTGATGCACGCAGCTTCAATGGCGTCCAATATCCGTCTGTAAATACGGAAAATTGCAGGAATCTGATGGAGTATGCCGATGCGGAACTTATTCCGAAAGGAGTACCGTCAATAATTGCCGGAGACATGAATGTCTCTGACAAAGAAGAGGGCTACATCGATTACCTGAACAGGAACACATTCCGCCTGCACCACTGGATAAATGCCTATGAGGCAGCCAGGAGCATGTCCGCTTTGGGGCCTTGTGCAAAGGCAGGCCCGGGGACGACAAATACGCATTCCGAAGCAGACGGGAAAGACAGGATAGACCATATTTTCTATGATGGCTTCACAATGAAGGAGTACGAGGTCGTGCGCAGGAAATACGCCACCAGGGACGGTACCCTGCATTACCCCTCAGACCATTTCCCTATAACAGCAACACTTTTATTCAAACAATAAACGGATGAAACGAATTCTTCTACTTGTCCCTGCAATTTTTATGTATGCACTGCTTGGGGCACAGCAGGCAAGGACATTGACCGGAAAGGTCATGGACGAAACCGGACAGCCGCTTGCCGGGGCGGGAGTCATGCTTCCTGACGGCATGCGCGGCACAGTCACTGATGCTGACGGTGTCTACAGTATAGGCATCGGTGAATCCGATGAACTTCTCTCATTCTCATTTCTCGGGTACGAGACCATGAATGTCAATGTAAAAGGGAAGTCTTCTGTTGATGTCATCTTGATGCCGGACAATGCGAACACATTGAATGATGTGGTTGTAATCGGGTATGGGGTAGCGAAGAAGCAGGACCTGACAGGTTCTGTCAGCGTGGTCAAGATGAACGCGATTGAAGATTTGCCTGTTACTTCTGTGGACCAGGCTCTCCAGGGCAGGATTGCCGGTGTGGATATAGTCTCCTCTGGTGCTCCAGGGGGAGCGTCTTCCATAAATATACGCGGTGCAAGGTCCATAACAGCTTCCAATGAGCCTCTTATTGTTGTTGACGGTGTCTCTGACGCAGTTTCGGATCTGAGTGAAATCGACCCTGTGGATATTGAGAGCATTTCTGTAATGAAGGATGCGTCATCCACTGCAATATATGGCTCCAGGGGAGCAAACGGTGTCATCCTGATTACCACTAAGAAAGGAAAGTCTCCGAAGCCGTCAGTCACCTTCAAGACGGAATTCGGCATATCGCAGATAGCGAGGACCCTTGACGTGATGAGAACTGAGGAATTTATAAGATACAGGAATGACATCAGGCAGATTGACCATCTTGCAAGTGCTCCGGATGCCCTGCCTTATTATGACGCTGCGGACTATGCAAATGATACGGACTGGATAAATGCAATCACGCGCCCTGCCATGTACCAGCACTATTATCTTTCTGTTTCCGGCAGGCAGAAAGGTACGGGATATTTCGGTGCATTGTCATGGAATGACGAACAGGGAATCATCAAGGGCAGCGGAGTCAGACGGTTTTCCGGACGTTTGAATCTGTCTCATGACTTTACGAGGTGGCTTTCTGTGAATCTGAACATGTCGATGTCATATAACAACAGGGATGTCAACAAGGCTCAGTTCGGCGGGACGAATATCTCCAACGGAGCCATGTACCTTGCGCCTGTTATAGGACTTCTGGACCGCAATAACCCGATATATGAGAACGGGGCGTTGATAAATACTCCGTACTCGTCGATATTGTATGAAGAATATTATTGTGTGACACCGGCTCAGAATTATTCGCTCAGCGTTGTCCTCAAGCCTGTAAAGGGACTGGAAATCAAAAGCCAGAATTCATTTAACATGTTCACGTCCAATACCTATCACTGGTGGCCGAGCTATATGCCGAAGAAAGCTGACGGGGAAGGCGCTGATGCATACCGCTTTACAAGAGACAACAAGAAACTGGGGACGGAAAACACCATATCTTACCGCAACAAACTCTCTTCCGGACATTCCTTTGATGTCCTTGCCGGTTTTTCGGCTTCTTCGGCATCATATCTTCAGCAGTCCATCAGGGCGGTCGGAATGCTGGATGACAATGCAAAATGGAACAATTTTGCGGCAATAGGCTCGAAAGAGAATTATACGATAGCGTCGTCTCCGTCCCGGATAACCAGGATGTCCGCCTTTGCCCGTGCCGGATATAACTACAAGTCAAGGTATTACCTGAATGCATCCTTGCGTGCGGACGGCTCCTCGAACTTTGCCAGAAACAATAAATGGGGATTTTTCCCGTCGGCTGCGGTAAAGTGGAGCGTCAAGAACGAAAAATTCATGCGCACTGCACGCTGGCTCAATACTTTTGACATACGGGGCAGCTATGGACGCACCGGCAATGATGATATCCCGGCATTCAGGTCCCTGCAGTCCTATGCAACCACTTCCACTTATATTTTTGACGGGGCGCAGGCTCCGGCCTTCAGTCTTTTGAGGCTTGAAAATCCTGACCTTACATGGGAAACCACCGACATGGCTAATGCTGCGGTTGAATTGTCGATGTTCAACAGACGGCTTTCGATAGCGGTGGAAGGCTACTGGTCGTGGACAAAAGATCTGCTGCTGGATGTCACGACAATGAGGACGACCGGATATGCCTCAAGGCTTTCAAATCTCGGACTGACATCCAACGACGGATTTGAGCTTTCTGTCCAGTCCGTAAATATAGAGAGGCCGAAATTCGGCTGGAACACGGCATTCACAATCTCGCACAACAGGCAGCGTGTCCTTGATGTTGGCCACAATGACTATGTGCCGACCGTCAAGTCTCCCGGAAACATAAATTACATGATGTACGGCTACATGGCCGGCTATCCTCTGAACTCTCTATGGGGATTCGAGTACGGCGGGACTGTGAAAAATATACAGGAGTTTGCAGACAATCTTGAAAGCCGCCGATACGGCTACAGGGAGAATCTTTCTGCTGACAATTGCCTGGGACATTCACGCTATGTCGACCAGAACCGTGACGGAGTGCTTGACCAGAAGGACCTTGTCTATCTCGGGAACGGTGACCCTGTCGTTTCCGGAGGCCTGCAGAATGAGTTCTATTTCGGCAATTTCAGACTGTCGTTCTTCATAGCCTATTCGATAGGAGGAAAGATCTACAATTATTCGGAGCTCTATATGGGAGGT
Organism: uncultured Bacteroidales bacterium; assembly: GCA_947179325.1. Lineage (GTDB taxonomy): Bacteria > Bacteroidota > Bacteroidia > Bacteroidales > UBA932 > Cryptobacteroides. Next base: position 9,853 of record CAMXAU010000049.1, read on the forward strand.
TCCATGTATTCGAACCAGTACCGCTATATGCTCAATTCATGGCATCCGCTGAGGAATCCTGATTCGGACATCCCGCGTGCAGGAGACACCTCCAATGCCATGCTCCCGAGCTCGCTGCAGGTTCATGATGCCTCGTATGTCCGTCTGAAAGACCTTTCCCTGAAATATACATTCCCGCTATACAAGAAAAGCAATGTCTTCAAGTCATTGTCATTGACCCTGTCGGGGACTAATCTCCTGCTGTGGGCACCGTATAACGGCTTTGACCCGGATGTGACATCGGAAGTTGATTCCGGTACGCTCCGCCGTGTGGATATGAATGCATATCCGAGTGCACGGAAGGTCGTCTTTTCTGTTCAGCTGACATTGTAAACCTGTCTTATCATGAAGAAATTTATAACCATATCCATTATTGCGCTGTCTGCACTCTCCTGCTCGCTGGACGAGAAGATGGACGGCTATGCGACAAGGGAAAATGCCTACGGGACTTTTTCCCAGGCACAGGCTGTTGTCAACAATTGCTATAGATACACATCGTTTATTACCACCAACTTCGGACTTATGGCGGAAGCCTGCACGGACATCTGGTTCTGCAATACTTCCACGGTCGATGCCTCCCTGAAAATCAGCCCGTCGCAGCCGGGAGTCGGTTCGGCCGTCTGGAACAACTGCTACTCGGCAATCGCGTGCTGCAATGAGGCTATAGAATGCATTGTCAACAGATCAGGCCTGGCAGAGGCGGAAAAGGCACAGCTGCAGGCCGAGGCCCGTGCACTCAGGGCCTTGTATTATTATTTCCTGACAAATACTTTCGACGGAGTCCCGTTTTACCTTGAGATGGTTGAGGACAGGGATACCCAGGACAGGATACAGAAGCTGCCGCGTACTCCGGCAAATGAAATCAGAAAGGCACTTTATGAAGACCTGAGGACAAATGCGCTTCCTGTATTCACAAAGGAAAGCGGATTGCGTGCGCGTCCGAGTGAAATCAAGGGCAACAGGGCCGGATATGCCTTGTCGCTTATGCTGATGGCCAAGTTCGCCATGTGGTACGGCAACTGGAATGAGGCCCTGGAGCCGCTTCTGGAACTTGAGGAACTATATGGCACGCTGGATGAGTCTTCATATCCGCTTGAGGACACAAAATGGTCAGTGAAGAACACTGCGGAGAGCATTTTTGAAATCCAGCACGCATGGAGCACGACCGGGGTGCAGTATTCCAGCTCCTACGGACGTCTGACGCTTCCGTCCTATGACGGAGACAGCTGGTTCAATGGCGTATATATGCCGGAGCTGGGGACCAGTCTTGCCTCATGGGCTGCCTTGCGGGCCAATTATCATTATGCTGCCTGCCGTCCGGCCCAGCAGTCCGATGGCTCCGTGCCGAGACTGTCTTCAGACCCGCAGTTCAGCGAGACCATTTTCGGCGGACTACCGATGTCTTTGACCAATGACTATCTCAGTGGCGACGGACGTTATGCCGTGGCCATAGATCCGGACAAGTTTCCTTTATGCGACAGGCGTGCATCTTTCGTTCTCGGACTTGGGAAAAACTCTACGGCAGAGACTTTCAGCAGTGTCAGGCGCGGCATGAACACCTTTGCCGGGCCAAAGCTGTGGTGCTATGGCATGGTGTCTTCCTATGATTCTAACAACTACAAGATTCTCAGATATGCCGATGCGGTCCTCATGATTGCCGAATGCTATGCCATGAAAGGAGATTTGTCCCGTGCCGTGAAATACCTGAACTGCACCAGGGTGCGTGCCGGACTCGAGCCGCTCCAGACGACATCTGGCATGCCTGGCTTTTTGCAGGAGCTCAGGGATGAGCGCGCGAGGGAGCTTGGCGGAGAACTGCACAGGAAATACGACCTGGTGCGCTGGGGGATATGGTATGAGGAGACATACAAATGGAGCAACAGCTCTGCCCTTAAGTCGAACATGAGGCCTTGTCATCAATATTATCCTATCCCGGACACTGAGTGTGCGCTTTCCGGCTATATCTTGACTAATGATGCTTATTCAGAGAATTGACATGAAACGATTGATTATACTTTTGACCGCAGTGCTTGCATTGTGCTCCTGCAACAGCAGATTCGTTGAGAACTATCCGTCTCTCAGACTGTCCCAGACGTCATATTGGCTGGATTCCGGAGGCGGTACATTTGAATTCATGGTCTATTATTCCTCTTCCTGGGAATGCCGGCTTGAAACTGATTCACAGGACGGTGAATGGATTATGCTGAGCCGTACCGGTGCGGAGGGCCAGGCCTATATACGTGTCACATACGAGGCGTCAGAGGGCTTTCCGCGTGCAGCCTGCATTGTGATAGCGGCAGACAACGGTGATATTGAAACTGTTTCACTCAACCAAAAAGCTGAATGATATGAAAAGGTTCGTTATTATGAATGCCTGCCTGATGGCGGCGGCAGCCTGCACCAATATTTCTCCGATTCCCGTAGAGCCTAAGCCTGTTGCGGGCTTCACTGCAACTTGCGAAGGCCATACTAAAGTGGCGATTGATGACTCATATATGCTCAGCTGGGAGAATGGAGATGAGATTTTCGTCTCTGACGGAGTTAAGTCAACTGTTTTCCGGACATCTGGCTCAGGCTCTTCTGCAGAATTTGTGTCGGAGGGGATAATCATTTCTTCTTCAAAAACTTATAGTGCCGTGTACCCGGCGGCTGCATCCCGGCTTGAGGACGGGCAGGTCACGGTTGATGTGCCGGCTGTGTCTGCGGCAATTCCTGACAAATATCCTGAATGTCCGGCAGTGGCTGTTTCAGATGGTGCGTCAAGGGAAATGACATTCAGGAATGTCTGCGGTCTGCTGAGTTTCGATGTGACGGGAAAGGATGTCAGGTCGCTGATATTTGAAGGACTTGGCGGGGAAGTTATGGCAGGAAGAATCGCTATAGATGATTTTGCCGGCTGCAGTTTCTCTGTCCTTGATCCTGAGGCTTCCGTTTCGATTGGAGCGGAAAAGGCCATGGTTCCCGGACGGTATTATGTCTCTGTCCTTCCGCAGACTTTCGGCAAAGGCCTGAAAGTGACCATGGTCAAGACAGACGGTTCGTCTGTTTCCCGTGAATATGAGCCATTTGTCCTGGGACGTTCGATGTATGTGAATCTGGACAAGATTGATGAAGGACGCTATATCCGCTATGTGATAAATGATGCGGAGCAGCTGCAGGCCTTCCTTGATGATGCACCGCTATGCGAGTCTTATGTTAATGCTGTCCTTGCATCTGACATTGACCTCAAGGATTTCCCTCTGGTGCCGGCAGCATCGTATAAGGGCACTTTTGACGGTGACGGATACAGCCTTCATGGCTGGGAGAGCGATTCTCCTCTGTTTGAAGTGCTTGAGGACGGCGGTGCCGTAGAGAATCTGCATATCGGCATGTCCTGCTGTCTTACGGCGGGGAAAGGCCGCAGGTTCGCTCCTGTTGCCGGGGTGAATTATGGAAAGATTGCCTCTTGTGTGAACAATGCCGACATAAAGGGTGTCTCAGGTGATTCCGGCTATCTCATAGGAGGGATTGCGGCCGAGTCTTACGGAAGTGTCGAGAACTGTACAAATAAAGGCTTGATTGATATAGGCGGGACATTGTCCGGTGCCGGCGGGATTGTCGGAAAGTTCCATGGCAGGACAGGGGATTCTGCTCTGTCCGGATGCACGAATGACGGCAGTGTCATTGCAGCGGGGACGGTTCCGGCGATCGGGGGAATAGCTGCAAGGGGCAGCGGCGGCGTGATCCGCTCATGCAGAAACAACGGGGCGGTAAAGATGGAGCCGGAAGGGCCTGTGGACAGTCTTATGGCAGGCGGCATCGCGGGAGTCCTGGATGCCTCTGTGGAGAATTGCACCAATGCAGGTGACTTGTCGGTCGCCGGAAATGCGCGGATTACTGTCGCGGCCGGCGGGGTCGCGGGACGTTGTGAAGGGGAAGCCAATTATATCCATGCATGTACGCATGAAGGGGAGGTCTATGCCGATGCAGTCTGCGCAGAAGTCAATGCAGGCGGAGTGACGGGATGGTGTTCCGTTCCGGTCAGAAGCAGCACGAAGAGTGACGGGAATGTCTTTGTGGAAGACAGGGCCGCCGGAAATCTTTATGTGGGAGGCGTCATAGGACAAAGCATGTCAACCTATAATGCCGTCTATAACAACGGAAATGTGACTGTCAATGTCGGTGCAGACGGCGGACAGGTGATGATGGGAGGCGTGGCTGGATATATGGGCAATTCCGCCCTTAAGAACAACAGTCTCATTACAGGACAGAACAATGGAAATGTGAAGCTTACGGGCGGTGTCGGAAATGACAGCAGGGAGATATTCTATATTGGCGGAGTCGTAGGCAATACGGCAATTCCCAATGTTTCGCACAGCAATACTTCCTGGGCTACATGCAATACGAACCATGGTACAATAGAAACTGATGTTCCTTTGACAGTGTATGTGGGAGGAGTGTTCGGCAGAGTGACCGGTGCAGGAGTTGCCGCAAATGCCGCATGTGTGTCCGGTGCCAGGAATGACGGGGACATAATTGTGTCCGGTCCCGGGCCTGACAGCTGTGTCGGCGGTGTGGTCGCGCGCCACGGAAGGGGAAGGCTGGGAAACGCCAATGCTTTCGGACAGGCTGCAAAGCCGGCGTCAATCATAGTCTCGGGTGCGGACGAAAGTGTGTCCGTCGGCTCTTATGCAGGATATGTGTCAACAGACAATGGCGGGAATTACCCTGCATGCTGCATGTATTTGAGCGGTTTCTCATGCTATGGCAGCGTGGATGCCGGGAATGCGACAGCCGGAGTCCTGGTCGGCAGGGCTGCACTGACGGGGAAGTCAACGTCCAACGGTATAATGCTCGGGTCAAGTTCTTCGGAAAGGCCGAAAATCTCGTCATCGTTTGTCTTTAACGGGATGACAATAGATGATCCTGCTTCCGGAGATTTTACCGTCGGCACTTTCTTCGGCAGGATTATGCCGAGTGCCACTACGACGAGGACAAAGACAGACGGGACATCACTGAAGAATGTGTATTATTTCTGCGCAGGAGGTGTAAATGGTGAAGTCTCATATACAGCAGGCCTGCAGCAAATATAAAAGGTTATGAGAAAATTTATTCTGGCTGCCGCATTTCTTTCATGCATGACGGCAATGGCTGCTGAAAAGCCTGTCAAAGACGAACTTGTGATAAAGGTGGGAGCATATAATGTATGCACATCTGATTCGCGTGCAAAGAAAATCAGGAACGGGGAATTCAAGAGCACCCAGCGTTACTGGTGCAACAGCGCGGATGCGCTCGGTAAAATGATTGCGCAGCTCGACTGCGATGTCATAGGGCTTGTGGAGGTCTGTGACAGCATCTGGGCGGCATCCGGAAATATCGACCTGAAGAAAAAGGTGGCGGCTGCCAGGGGAGATGACGACTACGAATGGATACTTTACCCGAACACGGTGAACCGCAAGATTTCATACGATTCTGCAATAGGCTACAAGAAGAGCCGGTTCAAGAAAATGGAGAGCGGCATATTCTGGATGACGGAGACTCCTGATGTGCCTAAGGCTGCTCCTGGTGCGCCCAAGGGCACTTCTCGTCCTGCAGTATGGGCCAAGTTCAAGGAACTTTCCACCGGAACCGTATTCCTCTTCTATACAACCCATCTTGTGCTCGGGTCAATGCACAAGGACGGCGGCAATGAGTATAATGCCACGCATTTCATGAAAGTCGCCCAGGGGGATTTCCAGGAGAAATATCCGTCCATAGTTGTCGGGG
>CAMXAU010000050.1 GCA_947179325.1 uncultured Bacteroidales bacterium
TATGCGATAGACCAGCACTACAGGCGTGGTCTTGCCGAGGGAGAGGCGAGGGGCGAAGAGCGAGGTGCACGCGAGACAGCCATGAAGACCGCCTCGCGCCTTCTCGTGGAAGGCATTCCTGCGGAGATGGTTTCTAAATGCACAGGCTTGTCTCTTGAGGATGTTCTTGCGTTGCAGGATTCATGCATCAGATGATGTTTTAGAGTCTTTACATGAAGCATGCTTCTGAGATATTGTTGAGATATTGCTCTAAGTCGAGGCAGGCATCTTGCTTGATGATGAATGGAAATCCGCCTATACTGATATTCCCGGTCTGTTTATATCCTGTAATTTTTCTATAAGGTTTCTTGTAGCCCCTCTTCCGGGGCGAAAAAATGTCCATCTTCGCATATATGTGTGGATAAATATGTATATTGCACATCTCTTGTGCCGGATTCGTGATGAGGCTTAGTCTGGTACTCTAATGCCGGCAGTGCAGGAGATGTAGATATAAAACGTACAGGATATGGGAAACATATATGCAGAAAGAGTGGCGCGCCTGCGTGAAATGATGTCGGTGAGAGGATGGGATGCCGTGGTTATCAGTGCCTCGGACCCTCATGCAAGTGAATATCCTGCTGCAAGGTGGCAGCAGGTGAAGTGGATTTCCGGTTTTACCGGCGAGGCAGGGGACATTGTCGTGACTATGGACCATGCTGGCCTGTGGACCGATTCAAGATATTTCATACAGGCTCTTGAGCAGCTTCAGGGGACAGGCATTGAACTGCACCGGACAAGGCTTCCTGAGTCGGTCGGCATACCTCAGTGGCTCGCGGGGAAGGCTTCTGTTGTTGCCTTAGATGGTCGCTGTGTGTCCGTGGACATGGCTGAAGAGATAAAGGGCGGCATTGCTTCGTCTGGATGTGGGGACATGCAGCCGTGCCGGGTGGTGGATGTGCCGGATATGCTTGATGCCATCTGGGTTGACAGGCCGGCTGTGCCGGTTTCTCCTGTGATAACACTTGACGAGAGCATTGTCGGACAGTCCCGCCTTCATAAGATATCGTGGCTGCGCGGCTTTCTGCTGAAGGGCGATTATGATGCGATCCTTCTTTCTTCCCTTGACGAGATAGCATGGCTGCTTAATGTCCGTGGCAATGACATTGAATACAATCCGTTTGTCATATCTTATCTATATGTGACGATAGACCGTGTCTGCTGGTTTGTCCTCAAAGACAGTCCCGCAATGGAGAATGATGCCGATACTATGTACAGTTTCAGTGAACTTAGGGCTGATGGGGTCGAGATATGCAGGTATGATGATGTTTTTGTGGACCTTATGGGGGACGGAGCTGACATCAGCAGAATATTTGTCGATTCCTCGACTATGAATGCGGATCTTTACAGATATGTTACGGGGGCTTTCGGGGCGGAAAATGTAATTCGCGGGGAATCTCCGGTCCAGCTTCAGAAGGCGCTCAAGAACAACATCGAGATACAGGGGTTCCGTGAGGCGTGCCTTGAAGACGGCCTCGCGATGGAGAAATTTCTGTATTGGCTTGAAGAGGAAGTCGCTTCTGGAGAAATGGTTACAGAATGGGATGCTTCAGTGAGGCTGACTTCTTTGCGCGGAGAGATTTCCGGCTATCGCGGAAACAGCTTTGAGAATATATCTGCATACGGTGCGCACGCGGCATTGCCGCATTATAGCACTCCGCAGTCCGGCTCAGCACAGATTCTGCCTAAGGGGCTGTATCTTGTGGATTCCGGAGGACAATATCTTTTCGGGACAACAGACATAACGCGTACTGTGCCGTTGGGGGAGTGCTCTCCGCTTGAAAAGGAGGATTATACCCTGGTGCTGAAAGGGATGATTCAACTCTCGATGGCTGTGTTCCCGAAAGGTACTGCCGGATGTCATCTGGATATCCTTGCCAGAAATGCCCTCTGGCGGAGCAAGCGTAATTTCGGACATGGTACAGGCCACGGTGTCGGGTTCTATCTCGGGGTCCATGAGGGGCCTCAGGGCATAAGGCAGAATTTCAGTGCGCAGCCGGTTCTGCCAGGGATGGTTACGTCCAACGAACCGGGAATCTACCGTGAGGGCCAGCATGGCGTAAGGCATGAGAATCTTGTTCTTTGTGTTGCCGCAGGCAATAATGAGTTCGGTGAGTGGCTTTCTTTCGAGACGTTGACCCTTTGCCACATAGAGACATCCGCTATCGTCAGGGAACTGATGACAGCGGATGAAATAAAATGGCTTAATGCCTATAATGCAAAGGTATATGCGTCCTTGTCTCCGCGTTTACCGTCAGAGGTGGCATCCTGGCTCCGTGAAAAGACAATGCCTGTAAGCCTTTCCTGACAGTGCGGGCAGGTCAGCCTATCCGTTGTAGCTGAAATTGACAAGGTCTCCTGCAAGATACTGGTCATATGCAGACATGTCCATAAGCCCATGCCCGGAGAGGTTGAAGAGAAGCACCTTGCTTTCTCCTGATTCCTTGCATTTCATTGCCTCGTTTATTGTCGCGGCAATGGCGTGGCAGGATTCTGGTGCAGGGACAATTCCTTCTGCCTTTGCAAACAGGCACCCAGCCTTGAATGAGTCAAGCTGCTCAATGTCTGTGGCCTCCATATATCCGTCTTTCAGGAGCTGAGATACAATGACGCCTGCTCCGTGGTACCTGAGTCCGCCTGCATGTATGTTTGCAGGAGAGAATTTATGTCCCAATGTGAACATTGGAAGAAGCGGGGTGTAGCCGGTCTCGTCTCCGAAGTCATATTCGAATTTTCCTTTTGTGAGTTTCGGGCATGATGCCGGCTCTGCTGCGATGAACCTTGTCTTTTTCCCGTCAAGGATATTGTGCCTCATGAACGGGAATGAGATTCCTCCGAAATTAGAGCCGCCGCCGAAGCATGCAATCACGACGTCTGGATATTCTCCGGCCATTTCCATCTGCTTCTCAGCTTCAAGGCCGATGATTGTCTGGTGGAGGGTCACATGGCTCAGGACTGATCCGAGTGTGTATTTGCAGTCCGGGGTCATCTGCGCAAGCTCCACGGCTTCTGAAATTGCTGTTCCGAGGGAGCCTTGATAGTTCGGATTTACGGTCAGGATATCTTTCCCGGCTCTTGTTGACATTGAAGGAGATGGGGTCACCTGTGCTCCGAATACCTGCATTACACTCCTTCTGTATGGCTTCTGCTCGTAGCTGATCTTTACCTGGTAGACTGCTGCGTCAAGCCCGAAGACGCTTGCCGCATAAGAAAGTGCAGTTCCCCACTGGCCCGCGCCTGTCTCTGTCGTTATGTTCTTGACTCCCTCCATCTTGCAGTAATATGCCTGCGCAAGTGCGGAGTTCAGCTTGTGTGAGCCTACCGGGCTGACGCTCTCGTTCTTGAAATATATGTGTGCCGGAGTGTCAAGGGCCTTCTCCAGTCCATATGCCCTTACGAGAGGTGTTGAACGGTAATATGTATATTTCTCAAGGACAGGCTCTGGTATGTCGATGAAGCTGTCTGTCTGGTTGAGCTCCTGCCTTGACAGCTCTTCCGCGAAGATAGGGTAAAGGTCTTCCGGCTTCAGCGGCTCTTTTGTACCTGGATGCAGCAGCGGGAGAGGCTTGTTGACCATGTCTGCCTGGATGTTGTACCATTGCCTTGGAAGTTCGTTCTCCTGGAGAATAAAGCGTTTTGTTTTCATGATGTTTTGTGATATTGGTTAAAGTATCTGTAAAAAAAATGGCTGACCGTTGTCCGGCCAGCCATTCGTCTTTCTGTATTGTTTCCCGTTATGCGATAATACCGTTTGCGTAAAGGCATACTGCGATTGCAACTATTGCAAAACCGAGGAAAATAAGTGTCGCGAATATGTAGCCGATGACATTGAGCCTCTTTACCCATATCATGTTGCTCCATCCGAGTGTCTGGAATGCGCTCCAGAAACCGTGTGTCAGGTGGAACCAGAGGGCACCGAACCACACGAGATAGAGGACTACCATCCACCAGTGCTCAAAAGTCTTGGTGAGGAGAGAGTATGGATCAGCAGCCTCTTCGCCCATGAACTCCTGGAGCTGCATGTCGCTCCAGAAATGAGTGAGGTGGAATGCGATGAATCCGAGTACCACGATACCGAGGGCAAACATGTTCTTTGATGCCCATGACTCTGCCTTTGCCTTGCTTGCAACCTCATAACGCCTGTAGCCTCCACGTGTGTCTATGTTGCACCATGTGAGATAGCCGGCATAGATGATGTGGATGACAAAACCGAGGGCAAGTACAGGGACCATGACAGTTACCACAGGGGTTGACATGAACCAGCATCCCAGTGCGAACAGTCCGTCCGGATCTCCGAAAGTTCCCTTCATGATGTCAACAACTGAAAACAGGTTGATGCTCATGTGCAGAAGGAGGAAGATAATCAAGAAAAGGCCACTTATGCTCATGATGAGCTTTTTGCCGATTGAAGATTTTAAAATGTTTGCCATATGTTCAGTATATTTTAATCCTGTTGTGCATTCGCGTGCAAAGATATATTCTTTCTTGCAAGTTTCATAATAATTCGATACTTTTGTTTGCTGTAATTTTTTTGGATTATGTATAAAAGAGTACTCTTGAAGCTCAGTGGAGAAAGCCTGGGCGGCCCTGCCGGGAAAGGCATAAGTGAAGAATGGCTGGCAAGATATGCCGGGGAAGTGGCTGATGCTGTGCGCAGCGGACTACAGGTGGCGATAGTGATAGGAGGAGGCAATATCTTCCGTGGACTTTCCGGAGCTGGAAAAGGATTTGACCGTGTCAACGGTGACAAGATGGGGATGCTCGCCACTGTCATAAACTCTCTTGGGCTCGCCATGGCGATACGTTCTGCAGGAGTGGAGGCTGAGGTCTTTACTGCGACCCCGATGGAGCCGGTAGCCAGATATTATATGAGGGACGATGCTGTCGCTGTCCTTGAAAGAGGCGGGGTGGCCCTCATTGCAGGCGGGACGGGCAATCCGTTCTTCACCACGGATTCCGGTGCAGCCCTGCGTGCGCTTGAGATCAAGGCGGATGCCCTTCTTAAGGGTACACGCGTTGACGGTGTATATACGGCAGACCCGGAGAAGGACCCGTCAGCGGTCAAGTATGATGAACTTACATTTGACAAGGCCATGGAGGACCATCTCAAGGTTATGGACCAGACCGCATTCGCTTTGTGCCGTGAGGGCAATATGCCTATAATAGTCTTTGACATGAATGCAAAGGGCAACCTTACCCGCCTTATAAGCGGAGAGAAGGTAGGTACGACCGTACATGTGTAGATACTTATATTATATATTATAACCTGATAACTTTGAATTATTATGATTGATAGAGCAAAAGAAATTCTGAATGGTGCAAAGGACAAGATGTCTGATGCCGTGAAGTTCCTTGAAGAGGATCTCAAGACTTACCGTGCCGGCAAGGCGAATACATTGGTGTTCAACAATGTGATGGTTGACTACTATGGCAGCCCGACTCCTGTTCCGCAGGTGGCTTCCGTTACCACTCCGGATGCAAAGACAATTATGATCCAGCCTTGGGAGAAGAAGATGATCCCTGTAATAGAGAAGGCAATCATGGATGCGAACCTCGGCCTTACCCCGCAGAATAACGGGGAGTCTATCCGCTGCACAGTTCCGCCTCTTACTGAGGACCGCCGCAAGGAACTTCTCAAGAAGGCAAAGGCAGCCGGTGAAAATGCAAAGGTTGTTGTCAGGAATGTACGCCGTGACGCTATAGAGCTTCTGAAAAAGGCGCAGAAAGACGGTATGCCTGAGGACATGCAGAAGGAGTATGAGCAGAATGTCCAGAAGGAGACAGATTCTTTCGGCAAGAAAATCGATGAACTCGTCGGTGCAAAGGAAAAGGAGATTCTTACTGTCTGACACATTGCAGGTTTGTGAAAGTTTACTATATTTGCAGACGTTATGAGAAATTACTTCCGATTTAGCTATTTTTTTGGTTTTTACTATTCTCCAGATGGGGTGTAGTCCGGAAGTTGCGCTTATAACTATATGTAGAGATTAATTGTTGTGGCTGTCCGGATTTTCCGGACAGCCTTTTTATTTTGAATGAAGAGGAAAGTTGCAATACAGGGATTTGGAGGTTCTTTCCATGAACAGGCGGCACGGAGCTTCTATTCCGCGCTTGACGGGAATGTCCCGGAGATTATAGAGTGCGCCACGTTTGACGGATTGTATGATGCCATGTCTGGAGGGGTGGCTGATTCGGCCGTCATGGCCATTGAGAATACTGTTTCCGGAGGTCTTCTTCCGAACTTTGAGCTTCTCCGCAAGAACAAGGTCCAGATAAAGGGGGAGATATTCCTGCGCATTGAGCAGAATCTGATGGCTCTGCCGGGCCAGGACATAAGGGATATATCTGAGGTTAGGTCGCATTATATGGCAATAAACCAGACAAGGCCGTTTTTCAAGCAATATCCGCATATCCGTCTTGTTGAGTCGGAGGATACGGCAAAGAGCGCAGCTGACATTGCACTTGGCGGGCTCCGTGGCGTAGGTGCAATTGCATCTTCCCTTGCTGCAGAACAGTATGGCCTGGAGATCCTTGCTCCTGGGATTGAGACGTACAAGCAGAATTTCACGAGATTCCTTATCCTGGATGATGCTCTTGAGGTTTCTGTAGAGAAGGTTGACAAGGTTTCCCTATGCTTTACTTTGCCGCATACGCCAGGGTCCTTGGCGCACATCCTTACAATACTTTCTTTCTATGGAATGAATCTTACAAGGATACAGTCTCTGCCGATTCCAGGGCGCGAGTGGCAGTATTTCTTCTATGTGGACCTTAAGTTCGACAGCTATGAGAGGTATACCCAGTCGATTACAGCTATCCGTCCGCTGATGGAGGACCTTGATATCCTTGGGGAATATGTCGCCGCAGTCTGATGAAATAAAACTTTTGCCTTGATATGATAATAAAGCCCGCGCATAGGACAGAGAGTGTAAAGGAATATTACTTCTCAATGAAGCTGAAGGAGATAGCACGTATGAATGAAGAACTGTCTCCTGACATGAAGATTATAAATCTCGGTATAGGTGCACCTGATGGCATGCCGCCTGCGGAAAGTATCAGTGCATTGACGGAAAGTGCTGTCATGAGCGGGGTGCATGCCTATCAGAGCTATGTGGGGATTCCTGAGCTTCGCCAGGAATTTGCCAGATGGTATGGCCGCTATTATGGCGTGGAGCTTGACCCTGCTTCCGAGATCCAGCCGCTTGCCGGTTCAAAGGAGGGTATCCTGATTGTGTCCCTTGCTTTCCTTGACAGGGGAGACAAGGTCCTTGTACCGGATCCTGGCTATCCTACATATTCTTCCGCCTCGCGCCTTGCGGAGGCAGAAATCGTTCCTTACAGCCTTAATGATGCGGACGGGTGGATGCCTGACTTTGACGCCCTTGAGGATATGGACCTTGACGGGGTCAAGCTGATGTGGACGAATTATCCGAATATGCCTACAGGTGCATCTGCCACACCGGAGCTGTATGCCCGTCTTGTGGATTTCGGCCGGAGACACGGGATTATGATATGCAATGACAATCCATATAGCTTTATCCTGACGGACAGGCAGTTGTCAATCCTGTCGGTCCCTGGGGCAAAAGACTGCTGCATTGAACTTAATTCATTGAGCAAGGCGCACAATATGTCAGGGTGGAGAATAGGGATGGTTGCGGGAGCTGCGGATGTCATCTCGGAATTGCTGAAGGTCAAGAGCCAGATGGATTCCGGCATGTTCCGTCCTATGCAGCTGGCTGCTGTCGAGGCATTGAGGCAAGGCCCAGGGTGGTTTGAGTCCCTCAATGCCGAATATCGCAGGAGAAAGGTGCTTGCTGCCAGGATTTTTGACCTCATTGGGGCAAGATATGATGCTGACAGTACCGGAATGTTCCTCTGGGGACGCATAGATGCGGATAATGCGTTTTTGCGGGTTCAGCAGCATACCGGAAAAACCTTGGGTGAACGGATGTCTGATGCATTGCTTTATGGCGCAGGCGTGTTCATTACTCCAGGATTCATTTTTGGAAATAACGGAAGTGACTTTATACGCATCTCCCTATGTGCTTCTCCACAGGTTCAGGAGAATGCATACGGTAGGATCAGGGAGCTATGTATATGACAGCGTGGCCAATGGCACAGATGATTTTGGAGGATAATATATGAAAGTTGGTATAATAGGGCTTGGGCTGATAGGAGGCTCGATGGCGATTGACTTGAGACGCAAAGGGTTTGCAGATGAGGTACTTGGTGTCGAAGCAGAGCCTGTAAATGCCGCGGCAGCCGTGAAGATAGGCCTGGTGGACAGGGTGCTCTCCTATGACGAGTGTATACGTGAAAGTGACCTTGTCGTGATTGCTGTACCGGTTGGCGCTGCTGTGAGGATGCTACCGGACATTCTTGACAGGTTTGTGGAAATGTCAGGAAATGGACAGGACGGTGCAAAAGGGGAATTCCTGAAAATCGTGATAGATGTCTGCTCGACAAAGGAGACTCTTGTCAAGTCTGTACATTACCATCCGATGCGCAGGTGCTATGTGGCTACGCATCCGATGGCAGGAACTGAATATTCAGGACCGTGGGCTGCCATGCCGGGGCTTTTTGACGGACGCGCCTGCATAATATGCAATAGCGAGGAATCTTCCCCGAAAGCGGTCAGGACTGTTGAGTCCATGTATGATGCACTCAACATGAGGCAGATATATATGAGTTCCTCGAACCATGATGTGCATACTGCCTATGTGTCGCATATCTCGCATATAACATCATTTGCGCTGGCGCTTACTGTCCTGGAGAAAGAGAAGAATGAGAAACATATCTTTGACCTGGCGTCAGGAGGGTTCTCGTCTACAGTGCGTCTTGCAAAGAGCAATGCTGACATGTGGGTGCCGATCCTTTCGCAGAACAGGGACAATGTCCTGCAGGTGATTGATACATATATAGAAAAGATGAATGCTTTCCGTGCTGCTATTGCAGGATACGACGAGGATTCAGTACGTGGGCTGATAGAGGAGGCCAACCGTATAAAGAGGATAATACGGTGATGATGGCAATTGGTTTAGATATTTAAGAATGTAACAGGAAATATTATGGAGAACAGATTGGATATCGCCCCGATTTCGGAATGGGGCATGTTTGAGGAGCCGAGGCCATGTGTCATTGCCGGACCATGCAGCGCGGAGTCGGAAATACAGGTGATGGAGACCGCAAGGCAGCTGAAGGCGGCCGGGCTGAATGTCTTCCGTGCCGGTATCTGGAAGCCAAGGACACATCCGGGATCATTTGAGGGTGTCGGTGCCCAGGGGCTTAAATGGATGCAGAGGGCGAAGAGGGAGCTTGGACTGAAAATAGCTACTGAGGTCGCGAGTGAAAAGCATGTGTTTGAATGCCTTAAATATGGCGTTGATTTGGTGTGGCTCGGTGCGCGGACTACAGCAAATCCTTTTCTTGTGCAGGAAATCGCTGATGCGCTGAAAGATGTGGATATCCCTGTGCTGGTCAAGAATCCTGTCAATGCGGATATAGACCTGTGGATAGGCGCATTGGAGCGGCTGAACGCAGCCGGTATACGCAAGCTCGGTGTTATCCATCGCGGGTTCTCCACTTTTGCAAAGAACAAATACCGCAATGAGCCGGGCTGGCAGGTTGCAATTGAGCTGAGAAGCCGATATCCGCGGCTTCCTTTCTTCTGTGACCCGAGTCACATGGGAGGGCGCAGGGAATACCTGAAGGAGATTTCACAGAGGTCGCTTGACCTTGGACTTGAGGGCCTTATGATAGAAAGCCATTGTGATCCTACATGCGCTCTCAGTGATGCCGGGCAGCAGCTTGTCCCCCAGGACCTGAGGGAGATGCTGATGAGCCTGACCGTAAGGGAGAATGATTCAGACAGTCTTGAATATAAGGAGAATATCGACCAGCTGAGGTCCCAGATTGATGTGATAGATGAAAATCTGCTCAACCTGTTTGCGTCAAGGATGAAGATAAGCCGTAGGATAGGCGAGTACAAGAGGGACAACAACATTGCCATAATACAGGCTTCAAGGTGGGATACAGTCCTGGAGAACATGGTGAGGAAAGGGAATGAGCTTGGCCTTTCAGACAAGTTCCTTACAACGGTCTTCAATGCGATACATGAGGCTTCTGTGCAGATACAGAATGATATCCTTGAGAAGAAATAGAGAATGATGATGCCGGCCTGGAACAGCTTCCGGCCGGCATCATGTTCTTTTATCTGTCCAGAGGTCTACCGGAGCGTTGTGGCGCGCTCTATTGTCTCTGCAAACATCTTCTTTTCATCTTCAGATACAAAATCTGCACGGATTGGAATCTTGAACATCCTTTCTTTCAGACGGGCGGTCATGCCTTTTGAGTCGTAGAGGCGCTGGGCGTCTTTTTCTGTTGTAGCCACGATTGCGGTGGAAAACTTGGCTGCGGCCCTGTCGATTGTCATGATGTCGCTGGTGGAAAACTTGTGGTGGTCACCGAAACGGAATCTTCTGACAATGCTGTACCTTCCGCTCAGCTGCTTGGCCAGTGGAGTGTCGTTTGCGATGCCGGTGAACAGGATCAGCCTCTGTGAATGGATATAGCGCGGGTCTCCTTCGGTGAATACTGGGGCAGGGTCTTCGTATCCTATTGTGCTGAAAAAGACTTTGCCCTTGAACCCGAGTCTCTCTATCCATTTGCTCTTTTCCCATTGGTCTATATATGCAGGGCATTTGGTGACAATTACAAGATCTGCCTTGTGCATTCTCTCCGGTATGTCCCTGAGATGTCCTGCCGGGAGGAGATGGTCCTTGAATATCGGTCTCCAGTAGTCAATGAGGACGATTGAAAAAGTAGGCCTGAGTGCCCTGTACTGGAATGCATCGTCAAGTATTATGATGTCTGCGGGAGGTGTCTTTGTGCCGTCCGGGTTTTCTGCCCCTTCTGCAAGCATCTTGCATCCATGTACCCGGTCCTTGTCAACAGCGACGGTTATTTCCGGGAATTTCCTCTTTATCTGGAGGGGTTCATCTCCATACATTCTTGCGCTCCCGTTTTCATCTACGGTCTGGAACCCCTTGCTTTTCCTTTTGTAGCCGCGTGACAGGACTGCGATGTTTTTTCCACCCCATTCAGGACTTTCCTTGAGAATCCTTATCAGCATTTCTGTATGTGGAGTCTTTCCGGTCCCGCCGACAGTGATATTGCCTATGCAGATTGTCGGAACAGGGCTGTCGCAGGACTTCTTAGCCCCGCAGTCGTATAGCTTGTGCCGGAGGCGGAGTGACCAGTAATATGGGGCCAATAATATCTTGTCTAATAGCATATGTCAGTCGAATGAAATCTTGTGTGTGCTGTGTGCAGGTTGCCTGTGATGGCGGACGTTGTTGCGTATTTAGTTGACAGCCTGCAAATTTAGCAAATTTCTGTGATGCTGCCCCATTTTTCTGCAATATAGTCAAGCGTCCTGTAGAGTTCTTCCGGATCGTTGAGGGTCACGAGTTTCAGTCTTGTCTCCTTGAAGTCCGGCAATCCCTTGAAATAGCAGCTCAGATGCCTGCGCATTTCAAGGATACCGACCTTTTCTCCCTTGACTTCTATTGATTTTGCCAGATGTCTCTTTGAAAGTTCAACTCTCTCGATTACGCCCATCGGCGGCATAAGCTCGCCGGTGCTGAGGTAGTGCTTTATCTCTCTGAATATCCATGGGTGCCCGTATGTGGCGCGGCCTATCATGATGCCGTCGACCCCGTATCTTTCGAATGCCTCCCTGGCCTTGACGGGTGAGTCTATATCCCCGTTCCCGATTATGGGGATGTGCATCCTTGGGTTTTCCTTTACTTTCCCTATCAGTGTCCAGTCCGCCTCTCCCTTGTACATCTGGCAGCGTGTCCTTCCGTGAATTGTAAGGGCCTGTATCCCTGTGTCCTGAAGCCTTTCCGCAAGCTCAACTATGATTTTTGAATCTTCGTCCCAGCCTAAGCGTGTCTTGACCGTTACCGGAAGCTTCACCGCTTCTACGACCTGCCTTGTGATTTCCACCATCTTGTCAGGCTCCCTCATCATCCCGCTTCCTGCACCGCGTCTTGCGATCTTGTTGACAGGGCACCCGAAATTGATGTCCACAATATCCGCTCCATGCCCTCCGGCAATCTCCGCGGCCCTTTCGGCCATCCTGGCCGCGTCTACCATGGCTTCCGGTATGTTCCCGTATATCTGTATGCCTATCGGGGCCTCATAGCCGTATGTGACGAGCTTGGCAAGAGATTTCTTTGCATCCCTTATAAGCCCGTCTGAGGAAATGAATTCCGTGTACATCATGTCTGCTCCGAATTCCTTGCATATAAAGCGGAAAGATGCGTCTGTAACATCCTCCATCGGTGCCAGCAGGAGCGGGCGTTCCCCAAGATCTATATTCCCAATTGTCATTGTCTGTTTCCTTTTTTGCCTTTCCTTTGGCAGAAGGCGCAAAAATAGTATCACTCTCTGAAAAAATTAATAAATTTGCCGAAATTTTTTTAGGAAATGGCTAAAATATCAACTATCGGCATCCTTACATCCGGTGGAGATGCACCGGGAATGAATGCAGCAATCCGTGCCGTCACTCGTGCGGCAATATACAACGGCTGGAAAGTCAAGGCTATCTACAGAGGCTACGAGGGACTTATCAATAACGATATAAAAGACTTTACATCAGAGAGTGTCAGCGGGACAATCCAGAGGGGAGGAACCATCCTCAGGACTGCACGCAGCCAGGCTTTCATGTCGCCTGAGGGACGTGCAAAGGCATATGAGAATGTCAAGGCGGCAGGAATAGATGCCCTTATCGTGATCGGTGGCAACGGGTCGCTTTCCGGAGCGCAGATCTTTGCGTCTGAATACGACATACCTTGTGTGGGGCTTCCAGGCACAATAGACAATGACCTCTATGGGACAGATACAACCATAGGATATGACACTGCCCTCAATACAATCATGGAGTGTGTTGACAAGATAAGGGATACGGCAAATTCACACAACCGCATCTTCTTTGTTGAGGTGATGGGACGTGATGCCGGCTTCCTTGCCCAGAACAGTGCAATTGCTACTGGTGCAGAGGCAGCGATCATACCGGAAGACAAGACTGATGTTGACCAGCTGGCTTCATTCATCGGCAGGGGAGTGCGCAAGAGTAAGAACAGCAGTATAGTGCTCGTATCGGAAAGCAAGAAGGACGGTACAGGAGGAGCGCAGTATTATGCAGATCGTCTTCTGAAGGAATATCCTGAATTTGAGGCGCGTGTCTCTATTCTCGGACATCTTCAGCGCGGTGGGGCACCGACTGCATCTGACCGCATCCTTGCAAGCCGTCTCGGTGTTGCTGCAATCGATGCACTGAAAGATGGACAGCGCAATGTCATGGTAGGAGTCTCAAATGACACAATCGTCTACGTGCCTTTCAACAAGGCAATCCGCATAGACAAGCCTATCGACAGGGAACTCATCAATGTCCTCAACGTGCTTTCTATTTAGCAGACGGGACATTTTCAGATATCTCTGGGGTTTGGCTGATTTAGCCAAGCCCCTTTCTCTTTTAGCCTTTTCCCGTTTTTTGTCTTTGGGAAATGGTGTGTGGTTTCTCTCTCCTTCCTGTTTACAGTAAAAAACAGTTATCAAAAAAAGAAAAAAC
>CAMXAU010000051.1 GCA_947179325.1 uncultured Bacteroidales bacterium
AATTTGTAATGTTCTACATGTTCCACGGTAAATTTGTATGTATAATTATCAATAAATAAATATGTTATTATGCCTTATTTAAAGTAAAAATTTATGTAAAATTGCTATATTTGCAGTTGAAATGCTCCGAAAGTTCCGGAAAATGCCAACTACATCAACTACATTTAACTACAATGTTAGTAATCAATAAAATAAGGTGTAGTTTTTATGTAGTTTTTGACTTCAAAAAAACTACATTGAACTACATTTTTTGTCTTCTTGACTACAAAAAACTACAAATTGGGAAAATGTAGTTTTTTAATATATTGAATATCAGCAATGTAGTTTTGTAGTTCGTGTAGTTGCCAAAAAAGGGTGGGGAAATTTAGAGACAACAAAAAATATGGAACATATTACAGCAGATTTAAAGGTTACTTCCAAATTGTTAGTAAGTTATCTCCGTTATGTCTTCAAAAGCGTTCCGGAGACCGGTGCGCTGCATGTTCCCGCCACCAATGATATGGGTAAATACCTGATTGCATGTCTTAAAGTGTCGGAGGAGCCTCCAAGGCCCATGGAAGGTGAAAATATTGTACATCTGTGTTTCTCAGAAAGCCGGGCGACATGGGATCTTGCTGATAAATGGCTGTATTATCCGGATTCATTCCAGAAGCGGATCAACTATTATCTTAAGGCTGTATTTGATCTTGATTTCCTTTCCTATTATAGAAAAGGGGAGGCACTCAATATGGCCAAGAAAGAAATCGTGGAGGCATTCATTACAAGCCGTCACCTGTGTCCGGTAGAGAATTACGAAGCTTTGCATAAGCAGGCGTACCGTTATCAGCGCAAAGTCTTTGAGGATTATACCAGGATGCTCATGTACAGGGTAGACTACATCAACAGGATACTGGATACAACAGGATTAAAGGAACAGATATGATAAAGATTATTGACCAGGTGTTCATCCGCAGCCTGGATGTCAGGAATGCGGAATTTGTGCCGCTTGCCTTTGTGCCGGCAAGCGCTGTTGCTGAGATCACGCGCTCAAACGATGATGGAGGCGATATCTGTACTGTAAGTCTGTCCGCCGTAGTGCCATTCCGGCCCGTGATACTCAGGGATAATCTTGCAGTCAGGATATTCTGGGATAGCCGCCGCAGGTCATTTGACTTCGGGACGGTGGATCTGCCAGTGCGCTTCGACGTCAGCGAAGGGGATAAAATTGAGATTTCTGCCAAGTACAAATGCCCTGAAAGCCTTATGTCCTTTTAATATATGTATGCGGTCCATACTTTTGCATAAAAAGAAAAGTATGGCAAAACTGCAACCTAACTATTTTCAGCTGGCATCTGATCTTTTGCGTGGAGAATGGCTTCTTGCCGATGCTCCATCGTATCTGCCGCTTGTGTTGAAGTTCCTGGACAGGCAGGCTGTTGCTGTGCCCTCGCTTGAAGTCGCTCCGCGTTTCTATGTGGACAGTGGCCGGGAGGTTACAGGTGCACATCCGGCCTCATCAGGAGAGAAGACCGTGGCTGTGATACCGCTTCATGGCTCCCTTACTAAATATGACACATGCAGCACCTATGGAACTTCATATTTCGCTGAGCATCTGAAGAAGCTTGCCAGCAGGGACGATGTCGTGGCGGTTGTCCTCGATATAGACAGCGGCGGTGGTGCCTGTAATGCTGTAGCACCGATGGTAGAGGCAATAAAGGCAGTCAAGTCGTCCGGTAAACCGGTTCTTGCGCATTGTGATTTCTGTGCCTCGGCAGCATACTGGATCGCTTCGTACTGCGACTTTCTATACATGGATAATTCTTTGTCTGAAGTCGGATCGATAGGTGCGCTTGTGCGGCTTGTCGATGACAGGGGACCGGATCCAAGTACCGGATACCGGATCATTGAGGTGTATGCCAGAGAGTCTACAGAAAAGAACAAGGCCTACAGGGATGCGCTTGATGGAGACTATAAGGCGATGGAGGAACATCTGTCTGTGCTTGTCGGGCACTTCCAGAAGTCTGTACGTGAAAACCGTCCTGCCATTGACACAAGTGCGCACGGTGTCATGTCCGGTGCCTGCTTCTATCCTGATGAAGCGATCAGGCTTGGTATGGCGGATGGGATACAGTCGCTCGCATCCGTAATAGAGATTGCATTTGCCATTTCAGAAAATTAAACCATAATCTGTTTAAATATGCCAAAATCACTTTCAAATTCAAAGATGGGCAGACTTGTTGCTCGTCTGTTCGGTAAGGAAAGCCTGGATGTTCAGGACGGCAAGGTTCTTCTCTCTGACGAAGAGCGCAGCAAGGTCATAGAGAACTATGGTCAGGCTTTTCTTGACAAATTGATGTCGACTTCCTTTGAGGAAGAGGGAAGTGCCTCTGACCTGTTCAATGAGGCTGTGAAATACCAGACTGAGAAGAATCTGGAGGAAATCAATGCTACTGTTGCACAGCAGGCAGCGCAGATCAAGGCGAAGGATGCCACGATTGCCAAGCTTCAGAAGGATATCACCGTACTTGCAGCAGAACCGGAGCCTCTGCCTGCAGCAGGCTATTCTGGAGCCGCCATGGGGGCTCAGGTGTTCCATGTTGATCTTTCTGCAAGACACAACAGGCTTGCAGCGGAGGCGCTTGCTTCTGATAATCCGGCGGCTTTCATGCGTCTTGAGGAAGGCGGAATCGATGTCCAGGACCTCAATAATGAGTTCGGGACTGCGCTTCAGCCACGTGCACGCGTCGATATCCTGAACAAGAGGATCTACCGTGGATTCAATGATTCGCAGCACATGCGCAGGATTCAGTCTGACCGTGACTACAAGGCATCTGTTGGAACAATCAGCGAGGTCGTTCAGCAGTTTACCCCGAAGTTCACGCCTAAAGGTGCTGTCAAGTTCACACCGACAGTAATCCCGTATCGTCGCCACAAGATCAATGTACTGATTTCTCCGGCAGAAATCATCAAGTCGTGGATCCTTTCGCTCTATGAGCAGGGAAAGAGCATGGATCAGCAGCCGATCACCAAGTATATTGTCGAGGAGCACATAGTGCCTAAGATCCTTGATGATATCACCTTGTCGATGATCGGAAAAGGCAGATACAAAGAAGTTTCCTGGGGCGCTGTCAAGGACAATGATGAGGGCTCTGCCGCGTCAGAATCCATGGATGGATATGAAACTCTCCTTGTTGACGGAAAATCCGACAGCAAATGCAAGTTCAACTTCTATAAGAAGGCAGTCAATCCTTTTGAACTTAATGGACAGGAACTCCTTGACTATTTCAAGGACTTTGCAACATCCATTTCAGGGTACTTTGCCAAGAAGGTGAGGATCCACCTCTCAGAGCAGCTTCTCACGCATTACCTTTCAGCTGACTATGCCGTGAACGGCAAGTATACAGGCACATCTGTCGGCAAGACCATAAGGTTCACCAAATTTGAGCTTGTCCCGCTGGAGTCCATGTATAACTCCCAGATTATCTTCGCGACACCAAAGGAGAACTTCATTGAAATGGTGGATGCCTCCAGGGCGGACCGTTGTATCTACGATATTCAGAAGCAGAATTACGACGTGAAGATTTTTGGTGAATTCTCGCTGTCTGTAGGTTTCCTGATCCAGGAGGCTGTATTTGCAGCTGTTCCTGAAGGGTATGACCCTCAAGCAACAATTGCTTCGGAGGATCTTGACCTTGACAAGCCTGACAGCAAGTGGATGAATGGCGGAACAGGTGCATCAAGTGCCACACGTGCAGGAGAAGTTTCTGAAGAAGAAGGAGCCTAACAATTAAAATACAAGAATATGTACAAACAGGTAAGTATTCCAAAGAACGGGGATGGGGCAGGAGTGCCCCTCCCAAAAGATCCGACAATCATAGTGATTGATACGGATGATATCGTGGCCGAACCAACCAGGGCGGTCGGGGATGTCACGATGGTTGGTGACTATACTTTGAAGGAGGGCGCAAAGGCAGTCGGCATATATGCGACTCCATCCTCCATAGAACTTCCGGAGGAGAACTCGGGCGATCCTGATGCACGTGGATTCATGCAGGGCGTGACATTTGAGCATCCGGGGAACTCCAAGGAGGTGAAGAACTTCACTGAACATTATGCCAACAAAGGGGTAGTGATTCTGACAAGGAGCTGCAGTGATGGACGCGTAGAGGCGCATGGATCAAAATGCAACCCTTTGTTCCTCACTACTACAAGGACGGCCACAAAGGATGCCAACAAACGTCAGTTCGCTTTCAAGCAGGAAATGAATTCACCGTTCCTTCCTGGTGATTATGAGGGCAAGATTCCTGATATCGCTCCGGAGGCTGAGGTGTCGGTTGATGCAGGAGCATAAGGTTGGTGTGTATGGAGAAGAAAGAATTTCAAGAAACTGCTGCACCTGTACCGGAATCCGGTCCAGGGCAGCAGCCTGCAGCTGTCGCAGTCCAGGATGAGTCTGTCGCAGTCCAGGATGCGGGTATGGAGAGTGTGATTGTCTTCTGCTATCCTGGCACTGTCGGATACATGCAGAGGATCTATGACAAGTTCTATGAAGGCAAGGTCCGCTATGTGGCAATGGACAGGGAGGAGAATATCGGGATGATACTTGCCGGCATTGTCGCTGATGAGACAATTGCTGACAATTTTGTCATCATGCTGCCGAACTGTGTGCCTTGCGCCGGGATTACCGATGCGGACCTGTACCAGTCTGTTGTCTATGTGAATAACTCCGGCTCAAGAACTCTGCTTCACGGATTGCCGATGCCTTTCCGCAAAGATGTGCTTGTGTCTATATTTGAGGAGATGCCTGGAGTCTCACCAGCAGAATATGATCAGGAGAAATTCCTTGAAATGTACAACAGGAAAGCCGGTGTCAGGCCGGTCGAGGTCGGTTTCAGCTTCGGTAACTATGTGACACCAGTCAAAAGGGCGGTGCCATGTGAATCTGTTGTGCTGGAGGCTCTCATCAGGAAGAAATTCCTGACATGTTCGCTCCAGGGTTTCAATGCAATCATTGACATATTGAGAAAGCACGCAGAATGATGAACGAAATCAATCGTTGGTTAAATTCGGGAGCCGAAGTTCAGGAAGGACTTCGGCTTTTGAATATATATGCCCCGAACCGGCATCTTGCACGCCTTGTTGAAGCCAGCCCTGACAAGTTCAGGTATCTTCTGCGGAGACGACTGGAACGGTTCGTCTCACCGGATGATGCCGGGCAGGTGCGCAGACGCGGGAATTTCCGTGAACAATGGCCTTTCCTCTCGGAACCGGATTGCCCGCCAGAGCTGAAGATACTTGCGGCAGACAAGATCTCATCTTACTGGAACTACGTTGAAGGGCATGAAGAGCTATGGCATTGCACGACTCCTGAAGAGTGCTTCATGACAGCAAAAAAAGTTGTGGAAAATTTGTTGCAGAATTACAGAATTCACGCGGAATTCTGCAACTACAGGGACAGACATGTCGTCCTTGGAAAGCATCCTGTATTCAAGAGGACTGAAAGGCTTGAGGAATTGCGTCAGATGTCAGCCGTGGAGCTGGTTGCAAAGAAAAAGAACCTGGAAGGTGCAATATGGAGAATCAACGATGAAATAAAGAAAGGTGACAAGCCGCATCTGCTTTCAGCCAGGGAAGCAAGGCTCAAGGAAAAGCGGATCATGCTTGCAGAGGTAGAACGAATGATAGAATCCTATGAGTCACAACAAAACGGAAGAAATCGCAAGAGGCAATGAGATTGCACCGGAAGTGCTGGACAAACTGAAATATCTTGCAGCCCTCGGATGGACAGAGCAGGAACTTTCTGTCTGGCTTGGAATAGATCTGGCCTTGTTCCGCCAGGAAATGAAGAACCGTTCCGGCGCCATTTACAAGGCCGTGTCCCAGGGGCAGCTCCAGAAAAGGGCAGAGATTGAGATAAAGATTGCAATGGAGGCGGAGAAGGGTGATCCTGCTGCATTCAAGGCATTCAATGAGATTGTACGTGACAAGTCATTCAGCATATCCAAGCTGGACCTGTTCGGCGGCCCGGAAGATGAAGGAGCGTTTCACCGGATCCAGGACTATATCTCGTCAGGTTCATCAAGGGACCTCTCTTCTGATGAACAGGTATACATAGACCTTCTTATGATGATACACTCGCTTGACGGCAGGTTCGGCAAAAGGAAAGTAGTGAAGTTCCTTACAGGTGCTCCGTTCAATTTCAGCTATTCCAGGGCATCGGAAATGTACAGTGAGGCTGTGGAGATGTTCTTCTGTGACAGGAAAGTCTCAAAGGACGCGTTGCGCAACAAGATCGCTGAACAATACGACACGCTGTACCATCTTACCGTGCAGGCAGCCAAGACACCGCTTGACTATAAGATTGCAGCTGATATCCTGGACAAGAAAGCTAAACTGAAGCAGCTTGACAAGGAAGATCCGGTCAGACTCGCTCCGGAGCAGTATCTGCACCAGTACCGTGTGCTTACGACAGATCCACGCAGTATCGGTCTGCCGCCGGCCAACAGGGATATCCTGGCTTCGCAGATTGATTCCATGACTGTACCGGAACAGACAAAGGAGCGTCTGCGTATGGAGGCGGGAATCGTTGATGTTGATATCGTAAAAATCTTTGACAATGTCGTACAGGAAGAAAGTTAACCTTGACAAGACGGAGGCGGCAGCTGTGCAGTTCCAGAACCTGTTCTCGCAGATAGTCTCCCTTGTGTCCGCCAGGAAGACATACTGTGAACTGGGACGTGGCTCGGCCAAGACTACTGACGTGCAGTGTGAAAGGCTTATTGACGTCATGTATGACATGCCTGGTGCGCCTGTCGCCTGGGTGGCAGACACGTTCCAGAACCTTACGGCGAATATCCTTCCGTCGGTTCTTGAGGGGCTTGAAAGGAAAGGATTCCGGGAAGGTGTGCATTTCGTCATCGAGAAGGAGCCCCCGGCATTCACTGATGCTGAGAAAGCAGATCTTCCGGACTGGCTCCGCCCGCATTTCTGGAAACCGTTCAACCGCCTTGTCTCATTCAAGCGGACGATGGTCTTCTTTACCGGTCTGAATATAAGATTCGGCTCCCTCGACAGGCCTTCGACACTGGCCGGTGCTTCATATGTATTCGTGTTCGGCGATGAGACAAAATATTTCCAGGAGGCAAAGATTGCAAATCTGCTCAAGGCGGTCAGGGGATATCGCCTTGAATATGGCAACAGTGTCTTCTACCGTGGAGTCTCGTTCACGTCCGACGTTGCTGATCCGTCGCATATAGGGGAATATGACTGGATGCAGAAAAATGCCGCGAATATGGATGTCGATGCAATCCTGATGGTCATAAGGACAGGACTTGTCTATAATGAGGCGATGCAGGAGTATATCGCGGCTAAAGACAAATGGATCCGGGACAAGACGCCGGTGAACCTGACGGAATGCCGGAATAAGCTCAAGACAGCAGCGCTCTGGAAAAAGAGGTGGACGAAGCTTAGGATGCTTCCGTCTGCCGACACGTTCTATATACGTGCTTCAAGTTATGTTAACGCGGATATACTTACCCCGGAATGGTTCCATGATGCCATATCCGGCCAGCTGTCTGATGTCAACACAGCAATACTTTCAATGAAGCCATCGCTTGATTCTGGGGCGCGTTTCTATACAGCGCTGGATGAAAAGCATTTCTATTATGACGGAGTTGACGAAAGGGCCGCTGAGCAGTTCGGGCTGCTGGAGGCAGAGGATTGTACAGTCCTGAAATATCTCGATATGGACAGACCATTACGCCTCGGGGTTGATTTCGGGAACATGTGCTCAATGTGTGTAGCTCAGGATGGCTATGCCGGAGGGCGGAATACCTTGCGTGTGCTGAAATTCCTGTACACGCTTCCTCCTGAATATGTCGATGACCTTGGGCGCAAGTTCAGGACATATTTCGCAAAGCAGAAGAACAAGGTTGTGTTCCTGCACTACGACCGTGCCGGCAACTCGTACAAGAGTGTCAATGAAGACCAGGTGAGCAAACTCAAGCGTGCCATAGAGTATGATGGGGATAGGCGTACCGGTTGGGCAGTGTCACTGATGTCCATGAACCAGGGCAATATACCTCAGAATGAGGAATACCATTTCATGCAGGAACTTCTTGGAGAGCATAACCCGGGCCTGCCTTCCGTGATGATAGATGCCTATGCAGCCAAGCCCTTGAAGCTGTCGCTGCAGCTGGCCAGGACAAAGGTCAAGAACAGCGTTGTGTATAAGGACAAGTCCTCTGAGCGTCTGCCCCCTGAGCAGCTCCCGACCAAGTCGACCAATCCATCCGACTCATTTAAGTACCTGGTGATGACAAAGGAGAATCGGCGTATCTTCCGTCTCCGCTCCTCGTCCGCGAGAACGATTCCGGATCCTCAAATCAGGTAGGTGCAGCGCCATATTTCACCTTTTTTACCGTTTGCGATTGCAAACGGAGGAGAGGGCGGGCCGGGGTCTTTTTCTGCTGTACCAGGAACTTTTTTCGCTGCTTGACCCTCAGGTGGCTTATTCTCAGCGTCTTGTGCGGATTATATTCTGAAAATCCCCTCCAATATCGGCTTTCTCAGACCGGCAATCGGCTTTTTGCATCTTCTGGCAGGTATGCATATATGTCCTTTTAGGCAATCTGATGCAGTCTTACTTTTGTACATGGATTTATATGAAGCAATCAAGGAGATGCGCCGGCTCTCGGCAAAAGGTGAAGAGTTCAGCTTTACCTTCATGTCCTATAACTCATCGGCGGGCATCAGCGAAGGCGTGGTTGAAGTGAGGCGGGCGAGATTGAGGAAGAGGGAGAAGTCCTGCCATCACCGTGACGCGGAGATCGTCGAGGCATATATGGATCTTGACACAATGCAGCCAAGGCATTTCTACCAGCCTCTGCTGATGTCTTTCAATGGAGAAAAAGTGGTTCTACAATGAGCAAGGTAACAAAAATATCAAAGCACTCTTACGCACTGGCACTTGATGACGGAAGGGTCTATACGCTTTCAAATGGTCATGCTTCAGGAATGGACTCCCTTGTCTGGTCCGCTGGAAGCCGCAACTGGGAGCTGCTCCCGCATACGGTGGGGGACTACCGGATTGTCCCTTATGGAGTTGATAACAGGCTTCCAACACATCTGAGGAACATGATATCGGACAATAATCTCGTCCCGGGAATCCTGGAGCGTCAGATGGGACTGCTCTTCGGCCAGGGTGTCTATCTTAGCCAGCTGGCGTTCGTCAATGGAAAGATAGAGCATCTGTGGATGGAGGACAAGGAAATCCAGTCCTGGCTGAACAGCTGGGACCATGAGTCCTATATCAAGGGAGTGATGACCGACTATCTTCATCTGAAAGGCTTTTTTGATGCAAAGCATCTTGAACGAGGGCGCCGGATCGGCCGTCAGCCTAAGATAGCGTGTATAGAGCATATACCTGCAAAGGATGCCAGGCTTGAATGGGTGGATTCCCGACGTCTTTGTGACGTGAGGCGTATCCTTGTGGGTGATTTTGAGCACCATTGCTCGACAACTGGCATCAGGGCCTATCCGGTCTATGACCCTAAGCACCCGGCAAAATATCCGGTAGCAGCCTCATATAACCACACATGCTCATTCGCCAGAGATTTCTATTCAGTCCCGGCATATTGGGGTGCGATGAAATGGATTGTCCGTGGATCTGAGATACCTACTATATTCAAGTATGTCACAGATAACGGCATCAACCTGGCATATCATATACAGTCGCCTCCTGAATACTGGGAGGACAAGCGCGATGCATTGCGCCGGATACATCCTGAATGGGATGATTTTCAGATAGAGGGTGAAATCTCCAAACTCACCAACCAACTCCTGGACAGCATGACAGAAGTGCTGTCGGGAAAAGAAAATGCAGGAAAATTCATACATACAACCTGTCTCCTTGGCCCGAATGGGGAGAAACTGGAATGGAGGATAGAAGCAATAGACCAGAAGATCAAGGACTTTGTCGAATCCCAACTGAAAATAAGTGAAGCGTCGGTCTCTGCCATCACATCAGGGATGGGGCTGCATCCGTCTCTGTCGAATGTGATGGTGAACGGAAAACTTGCCTCAGGCTCTGAACTTCTTTACGCATTCAAACTGTACCTCCTGTCGGACGTGGAGATTGCATCCAGGACTATCCTTGAACCGCTGAACCAGGCGATAGCCTTCAATTTTCCGGGCAAGAACTTGCGGCTTGCATTCTATCATCAGTCTTTGCAGTCGGAAGAGGCCCTGACATCATCATCACGGATAAAAAACCAATAGAAATGCTTTTCAACAGGAACAACAGAGGTTCGGAGGAACTCAATACCCTTGTAGGGACTTTCTATGCCTCGAATCAGTTCTCGATGATACGCGGTGAACTGGTCTCGGCGGAGAATGAACTAGCGCAATCAGTCGGAGCGGATGTGATAAGACGGGCGGAACGGGCATATAATGCCGGTGAAGACACTGATTTTGTCGATGCGGTAAGGCTGCCGATCGCCCTTCTTGCAATATCCCGATGGTCAAGGCTCATGGATGTCAGCCATGAAGATACAGGCCGCAAGAAAAAGCTCGATGACAATGAGAAAATGCCTTTTGAATGGATGATTGACCGTGATGACATGGCCATGCGGGAAAGGTATTACCGTTCGCTGGATGCCATGTACCGGTATCTGGAGGAACATGGCGTCGAAGAGTGGAGGAAATCACAGCTCCGCAGGCTGCAGGAAGAGTCGATAGTGAAGTCGATTGATGAATTTGAGGCCGTGTACCCGATTGAACATAGCCATTATGTGTTTTATCTGATGCTCAGCCTTGTCGTGGAGGCGCAGAAAATAGATGTGAGGAAAGTGTTTGGAGATGCCTGGGAACGGGTCACATGTGATTGCCCGGATGAGGAACTGCTTTACCTTGCTCAGCGTCTGACAGTGATGATTGCAGTCATCAAGGCGGTCAACAGATGGTCTGTATCGGTCTTCCCTCTGGAGATTGCCAGGCGTTTCTCGCCGACATACCAGGGGAACAGGCAGAACAGGGCTGCGACAATGGATGAAATAGGATGGTATATCGGCAATCTGAAATCACAGGCGGATGAACTTGTCAAGGAAATCCATGCTCTTGTGGGCCGGATGCCGTCCTGTGTGGACCTTTTGCCGAAAAACCGTAAAGACAAGAAATATTTCACGGTATGACATCCATAGAGATATATGATTCCGGAAAACATGTACTGATTCCCTCCACTTGGGACGAAATGTCTGCAGAGCAGATCAGGCATATCTTCATGGAATATGACAAGGCCTTCCGGTGCGGAATGTCACCGCTTGTGTTCAATGTCAGGGTGCTCTATTACCTTATGGGGATAAAAAGAACATTCCGCGCGGCTCTGATGGACCGGCTTTATCCACAGAGGGCGATGAAAAAGGCAGAGAATGTATATCGGATCTGTGATGAATGCCTGGCTTTCCTGTTCTCTGAACCAGACTCAGGTGGGCAGGTCAGGCTTTCATTTGATTCAGTAAAGAATCCGCTGCCGTACGTGAAGTGCGGGCTGTTCCGGACGCTGTGCGGCCCGGCAGACCTGCTCCAGGACCTTACTTTCGGTGAATTCAGGCATGCTGCTGTCTCGTTGAACAATTTCTTCCTCTCAAAGGAGATCGCGGACCTGGATGAATGCATAGCCCATCTTTACCGTGTCAAGTCCTGGAATGAGAACAGGGCAGGGAGGTATGTCCGGAATGTGACGAACAATTCTGTAAAACGCGATATCATGAGGGCTTCCAGGATACCTGTATGGCAGAAGACTCTCATCATGATGTGGTTCTCTTCCTGTCTCAGATATCTTCAGAACGGCACGGTCATAATTGACGGAGAGAAAATTGACATGGGACTCCTGTTTGCAAAGGATGAAGACTCCAGAAGCGGCGTAATGGGGTATTCCTGGAATGATCTCCTGATTGAGATAGCAAAGGAACATTCAGTCGGGAACATAGAGCGGGTTGATGATGAGCCGCTCTTCTCGATCTTCAGCATAATGTGGCATAACTATAAGGAACGTAAACGCAATGAGAAGATTTCAAAAACTCGATAGGCTGCAGTCCTTCATGGCTGGCCTTACCATAGACGGCGCGCCTGACGTGCATCCTGTGATGGTTGTCTCTTCAGGCGATGCAACAAAGCATCTGGCCGGAGGAGCTACAGGCCAGCAGATTCTGATTGCATATCCGGAGGACAGCCAGTCAGGAGGCTCTGACGGCTATACGGACCGCATATCCACTGCTGTATTTGTTCTTGAAAAGGACCGAGAGGCAGCCAAGACAAAGGAATCTGAGGCGGCGCAGTATCGTCAGCTGCTTGAATTGGCAGATATGGTCGTTGACAAGGTTGCCAGGGCGATAAATGAGCCTGTTGCCGTGTCTGGTGCGCGTCTTGTGTGCCCTCCGCTGAGTGGCCTTGAGCTGGAGTCAGTTGATATTGTCCCGGAACTCAGTCTTTTCGGAGGCTGGAACGGCTATAGCATAGAACTTATTTTCAGGTAATATGTCTGTCAGGCAAAGATTTGTCCACGAAGTCCTGTCTGAAGAGGCGGACAGGATGCTGCGCAGACAGGGGCAGAAGATCTCGTCAGTGACAGTCTCCCGCTCAGGCCGTCTTCTGTCTTCCAGGGGCGCGTCTGTATTCGGCGGAGCAGAATTTGACGGGAAGCTTACATTTGTTCATGCAGCCTACGAACGTTTCCTTGACATGAAGCGTTCCGCATCAGGAGGCAAGAGGCGGACAGGAATGAAAATCCATAACCGCTTTGTCTTTGGCATGTATTCTTCAATCTCTGAACGTCTGATGTATGGTCTTACAGACAGTGTCGTAGAGATTTTGCGTGGAACTGAATAAAAATCTTTGAAAAAATATTTAGACGATGGTAACAAGCGGACCTTCAGACGCCGTCTTGCGTCCGGCTCCCTTCCTTGCGCCTCCCCATGTTTTTTTGTTTCTTCCATAATATTGCTATCTTTGTTTTTCAAATCCTTGCGGGGAAGGAGGAGCCGACCTCCTTCCCCTTTGGTCAGCGGTAATTTCCTATCGAAATTCTTAGCTTTCCAATCCAAATAATCAGTTGAATTTTTACTTTCATTTGGACAAGGACTTAATCGGAAGTTTTCATATAGGAGCTTCCGGTCTCCCGCCCCTCGACCGAGGGG
>CAMXAU010000052.1 GCA_947179325.1 uncultured Bacteroidales bacterium
GATAAAAATGTACCAAACAGCGAGGATGATATTGCAACAAAATTGAAGAAGAACCCATTTCGTGGCCGAGTGACGCGATTCGAGTGTTTCGGCCACGGAAGTGCTTCATTTTGTGGACGAGGGACGTGATCCGAGTATTTCAGCCACGGGAAGGGGCTTCATTTTGTGGACGAGGGACGTGATCCGAGTATTTCAGCCACGGGAAGGCTCCATTTCGTGACAGGTAACTGCTATGACAGCAGCGTAGCGTCACCGAGTGCTTCTTCGGCAACCTGAAGACCGGGACAGGCGACCTTTGGCAGTTCAGGACCGGGCTGGAGCTTGTGGACAAGACCGGGGCGGCATATAACGTACTGCAACGAGAAATGGATACAGCAAGGCCTTGGCGGCAGGAGCCAGAAATGGCACAGCGAACACATGATGCGCCATGGAGTGGCATGACGGCAGTTGGCTGGACAGCAGACCACGAGGTCCGGAAGGACTGAGTTAAGAAGATGAGAATGAAATATGGTTCATCCGGCAAATGCATAGATAGGATCATGTAATGATAGAAGTTTGAGTTCGAAGAACTTGTCGTCCCTATATCCATAGGCTTTCCTTTTGAGTACTTTGATTTTGTTGTTTATGCCTTCAAGTTTTCCGGTAGTGATGGAGAAGTCATACCATGCGAGGATGCCCGCACGGTGCTTCTGTATAGTTTCCGCCATCTTCCTCAATAGTCTGACCTTGGTGGCCTTGGCTTGAGCGATCCACTCATCGATGAGCAGTTCGGCTTCCGGCTTTATAGCTCTCCTCCAGATCTCGTGTAGACTTTCTTTTAGGTAATAGGCTTTCATTAGCGGCTTGTTCATCTGCAAGGCTTCATTAAGTTTTGCCCTAGCTTTTTCGGAGTCCTTCAAACGTTCGCCACTCATGAGCAACAGCCACCGTGTCCCTTTGATGAAGCCCTTATCCTCTTCCGTTGCTTTTGCATAGGCATTGCGCCTGATTTGATCCAGTGTATCGTTCATGAGTTTGATGACATGGAAGTGGTCATATACCTGTACGGTGTCCGGGAGGTTTTCCCTGACGGCCGAGATGTATGCTGCGGACAGGTCAGTGGCCACAGCCTCTATCTTTGCACCGCTCTTTTTCAGCCGCTTCCAGAACTTATTCAGCGAGTCGGCACCTTTTCCTTCGCCAGCGTACATGATCTGGCCATTGTCCAGGTTCAATACGATGGTCTTGTACACATGCCATTTCCGGACAGCAAACTCATCAATGCCGATGTGCTTCAGCCCGCTGATGTCCGGGCTGTTGTATCTGCGGTACAGATACCGTTTCTGGATGTCCTTCACCGTATCCCAGGATACACGAAGCAAGGCCGCCGCATCCTTGATGGTCATGACCGAGGACAACTCACAGACATATCGTTCGAACTTGTGGGTGTATCTGCGTTTGCCGGTGGAGAAGGGGATGTGTTCGTCCTGCTCTTTTCCACAATCTTTGCATTTGAGGCGGAATACAGTCTTTACCAGAACGACAGGCTTGGAACCGATGGGTACACAACGGAACTCTCGCTCTGTCTTACCGTCATGTACGACATGCCGGCTGCCGCAGTGCGCACAACGGAGTTTGGCCTCTCGCGTTTTGATTTCAAGCTTAATCATGTTATCTTCGTATCGTGTTCTGGAGCACTCCTGGTCTCTTAGACCAAGGGCCTGGTACATAAAGCTGGCATGCATGATATCCTTGATTGGTGGTGCTTTCAAAGATAATCATCTGCCAGCTTTTTACGGATAGACAATTAAAGACATCTACCCATTTGCCGGATGAACCTGAAATATTGTTAAACCAGTCCAAGAAAAACGGAGCAGCCCAGGTAGCATATAACGACCAGCCGGGACTATAGTAAAAATATAAAGCGCTATATGTTAAATACTTATAAATATACACCAATCCCAAAGAGTGCATATTGTTTACCACCTGGATTAGCAGTAAAACACAATTCGCTATAAATCAGCATGTTGAGAAACATGAATAATCCCAATGGTAGCATATAATGACCCACCGGGATTACCTACAAAATACAATTTACTGTAAATCAATATTTTGAAAAACATAAAAAATCACGGTAGGTGCATCTTACGGAGCACCTGGATTAGCAGCAACACACAATTCGCTATAAATCAACATATTGAAAAACAAGAATAATCTAAGTGGTAGCATATAACGACCCACCGGGATTACCTACAAAATGCAATTTATTGTAAATCAACGTTTTGAAAAATGTAAAAAATCACGGTAGGTGCATCTTACGGAGCACCTGGATTAGCACCAAAATCTAATTAACTGTCAGTCTGCACATTGTAAAATACCGATAATCCCGGTGGGTAACCTGTACCGTAAATGACATGTACTTCCACATGCGGCCCTAAACACGTAAAACATAACCGCCTGACCATAAATATATTACATAATGACAATGTACCGGAATTCCGGCATCCGCCAATATGCAAGTAATTGAATATATGCTACTTGTATTTTACAGGCTACCCCCCTCACTTCAGATTTTCCGACACATATGCTTAGACACAGGGAGCTGCAAGAAATCCGGAACATCAACTTTGCCAATGAAAGCATCAACTCTTCCCGGTTCATAAAAAGGAGGACTCTGATTTAGATTGCAAAGATAACTCAAGATTATTCAATCACAAACACAGGGTTTTGCTGGCGATCCGGTTTTGCAGGTGATCCAAAGTATATGCTCCTCCATCACCCGGAGGAGTATTGGCACCATAGTAACAGCAAAAGGGACATCCTCATGATGAAGATATCCCTTTGTGCGCATGATAGGACTCGAACCTACACGCCGTGAAGCACTACCTCCTGAAAGTAGCGTGTCTACCAATTTCACCACATGCGCTTCAGAAAAGTGGTGCAAAGATAAACAATCTTTTTCAAACTTGCACTATTTTTTGTCAGATAATCACATCAAACTGCATTGTTTTTTCCCAATCATCCACAATCAATGTGATATCCGTCTTGGCATAGTCAATAATGATCTCAACATCATCCAGTTCCTTCTGCGACCAGTCATACCCCATCGCCACAATGTACTCGCCCACGGCAAAATCTTTCAGCACCCCGTCTTCATCACATATCCTCAACCTCAGGGAGCTGTCTTTCTGCCTCGGTATATTGACTGTACAGCATCCGTTTTCATCTGTTTCCGGAACAAAGGCGAAATTCCCTTCCTTTGGAAACCCGTCATGGCCATATCCATTGACATTGCCATTTATCTCAAGTATATATGGACTATATCCATCTGAGACCATCTCTATCGACAGCCTGCAAAAATTTTTCAACGGCACGACTGTTTCCCTATGTATCTCCTTCCTTGTATCAATCTCCACTGAGTGCATATACACAGGCGGACATTCACATCCCTCCGGAATCTCCAGCACATCACCATCGGCATTAAGCATCCCGTAGCTCTCATCTCCAGGAAAAGAATACACATTCAGCATCACACCGCCCTTAGGAACGGCCACACGATACTCCTTCACATAGAAGTCCTCCTGCACCACATCCTGACAAAGAATGCCATCCGGCCCCGCCACACTCAGATTCAAGGAAGTCAACAATCCATTGTCCACCTTGCTGAAATCAAGCACAAGTACACACGGGCATGTTTCCCTGTCTTCCTTGACAGAACATGACACCAAAGACATTACAGGCAATATGCACAACAATACGGATGACAATCTCTGCAGCATAACATATCAGATTTAAATTTCAACTTCCATGGAACCACCGGCAACCCAGTCCTTTACATTGACTGTAAATCCGACTGCATCTGACGAGACGGGGATATCCGGACTGTCCGAGCCTATCCTTGTAATCTTCATTTCGGATATCTCATACGTATGGTTGCTTGCAATCCCCTCTATATTCACCGGATAATAATAAGTTTTTCCGTCAAGGGATGTCTCAACTACCAGCCTTGTCTGCCTCGCCGACCATTCCGGGTCACTGGAATCAGAAAGGACAGCATTCGGATAGCAATAGAAATAATGCGTGACACTGTATGATGAGCCTGCCATTAACGGCACATCCAGATTTCCACTGTATACCAGGCCGGAAACATCAGAAGAACTGTCATTTTTCATCTTGTTATACCATATGCCGTCAGAATCACCGGAAAGGTACATTCTGTCACCAGCCACATTGACAAGATAAATTCCTGTAATCCTGAAATCGGCATCCCTGTATTGAGGTAAAGTGAATTCGTTTTTGACAGACGCAATAGAGATTCTCGCCACAAGACGCCTCACATCCACTTCTACAGAAGTAGAGGACGAGACATTGCAGGCCGTCTGTCCGCTCATGACAAATCTGCCTGGCGCATTGTCCTTCAAGTCAGAAAACCGTCCGAGCAAAGTTGCATAATCCTTCACATCCGTATATGACGGGGCGTTCACCAGTGCAACTATATCTCGCTCACCAACAGTGCACGACATGGACAGATGCCCTCCGGCAGCCTTTCCATAGGCATCCAGGCTCCCGTCTTTCTTGAAGACAAACACCTGCATATCCTCAACCCTGTCCTCACCGGAGGTGTCGGTAACCTTTGTCATGGCTTCAGGCAATGAGATGTTCAATACAGCAGGCATGTCTGCCTGGACTGCCTCGGACACGTTTTTCTCACATGCAGAAGCACATACAACAGCCAAAGCTGCAATACATAGATAATTTTTTCCCATAATTTTAATTTAATGATTGTTTTTAATGATTTAATGTCAAGTCAGTCTCCTGCCCCCAGAAGCTTTCCTGCAAACTCAGACAGTTCCGGGTCAAGATTCGCCCTATGCACCATAGACGGATCCTCTTCTGCACTTTTTAGATAGCTCTCCAGAGCCTCCCGCTTCCGTCCAAGACGAGAAAAGACAATGGCTTTCATATATTCCACCGCAGCATTCGACGGAACAATGCCCTCAAGGTCATTCAGTGCGGAATGGTTATATCCTGCGGACAGATATGCAAGGGCTGTATTATAGTCATGGTACGGGCGCAGCAGCTCGACTGCTTTTTTATAGTCCATCTCCTTTATTGCCATGACCCCGGAAAGATAGACCGTATCAACCTCTGTCGTATGGACGGTGTCTTTAAGCATGCCTTTCCGGTGGAGGTAGAAGTCAAAGCGCACTGTCCTCAGCTTCGGATATAGTTTCTCCCTAAGGTACCTGTACTCCGGAAGCAATGAAATCTCCCTTTCAATCCGGTCCTGAAGCTTCCCGCTCATGTCGGTCCCGTCAGCCGCCTCAAATATCTTTTTCCTGCAGGTCTCTGAAATCACTGAATCCGAATATGCCAGACGCGCAAGCTGTTCCCAGTTTTCCGGTATCGCACCTGAATAGACACGGCCAGCGAACTCTTCACCAAGCAATCCTCCGAAATACTGCCTTACAGATTCCGCACGTGAAAGGGCAAGGGCTGAATTAGCGGTGAATCCACCCTCTGGGGAACATGACGCCATGACCTTCAGCGAGTCAAGTTCAAGCTCCTCCCTGGACACAGCCTCTTCTATGCACCTCCTCACCCTGCGCAGCTCCTCCGCATTTCCTGTAAGGGCTGTATCTACTGCAAAGCTTCCCTGTGCAAAGTCAATAAAGGCATGTGTATTGTCAAATACCGTCCTTTCAATCACCTTCATCACATACCTCGGAGACATGTCGGCAAGAGTTGACAATGAACTGACATAGAATGTCAAGTCTTCCGGAACAGGCATTTCACAGACCTGCCGTCCATCCTCATAGAGACTGCCATGCAATGACATCATGATCTTTTTCAACCCTGGCCTCGCTGCCACCTCCTGCACATACCTGTAGACGAATGCTCCTCCATCTCCGGCCATGACAGTGTCAAGCCTCATGTCCCCTCCTATCAGAGGGTCCTTTACATATTTACGGAACATCTTGTCCTTATTCCCTTTACGTCTCTCGTTCCTCTGCCACAGGCCATGCCTTGTGTAATGCACAAG
Source organism: uncultured Bacteroidales bacterium (assembly GCA_947179325.1). GTDB lineage: Bacteria > Bacteroidota > Bacteroidia > Bacteroidales > UBA932 > Cryptobacteroides. The sequence goes on from CAMXAU010000052.1 coordinate 6,023, forward strand.
GGCATCCCTCTGGCTTACTCCAAAAAAATTCTCCGCAACAGGGTCCGGTACAAACGAGGAATCATTTTTCATGGCATACGTACCAGGGAAATGCCTCCTGATGAAAATCTCAAGCTGGTCCATCCTCACAAAATCAAGGCTGTCAGTAATTATCGAATTCAGGAACGCCTGGTACCTCATATACCCCCGCATCTGTTCATCACGATACTTTTTACCTGTTATATAGACTGGGGCAAGCCACGTACTGTCTCCAAGCATCTTCATCTTTGGAGAGAACTTCAGTCTCCATCCTGATTCTATCATATTGCCCGGTACCGTTATGTCAAACTCCAATGAAATTTTTCCGGACCTCTCAGCCACATTCCTGAAACGCGCGACAACAGTAGATGCAGATATGACATCCACGGCAATCATATCTCCGGTTATATCGTCCTTTATTGCATTCATTATCAGAGGACCGCCATCACCAGCAGACACAACGCTATCTATCTTCATGTCATTCATCAGCCCATCCCTGACCTTACGGAAATCTTCGTCCGACGGGATTGACAGAGCAACCGAGACATCTCCGTTCCTTATGACAGATAGTTTCCGTGCCTGTCCGCATGACAACATCATCATGCATCCGGCTGCCAGCAAAGATGCCAGCATTATAAAGATTCTTTCAGAACACATAGGATATACCTATTATCAGGTCATTAGGCAATATGAAGCCTTTGTTTCCTGCATCCATAGTCAGGCCGCAAGAGGGACAGCTGTAAACAGTATATCTTTTCATCCCGGCCCACAGTCCAAGTCCGAACTCCAGATTCAGCCTGGGGTGAACCATATAGGTATATCCCGCTGTGATGCCGGCTCCCCACCTGTCTCCCTCCTCTGTCTCCACAGAAAATATCCCGCCTGAATTATATTCCTGGTATTGTGCTTTCGCCGCCACCCACCATCCGGAATATATATGCCATGGCCAGAACCTCGCCCCTACTGAATACGCCTGCTGCCTGTTCTGGACCTGGCGCCCTGACACCTTGAATGTAAACGGATTATACTTCACCCCGGCCGTGACGCTCCAATGCTGGGCTACTGCATACGAAACTTCTGCATTAAGAGTCGCAAGATTCAGATAGCCAACCGCATTTGTAGAGACTGAAAATTTCTGCGCCCATAATGAATGGCAGACAAGCATCACCACCGATATACCTATATACTTCACACCTTTCATGACTTCCTACCTGTATCTGTTGAATACCTGCTCTATAACAGTCTTTTTCTTCGGATACAGCTTGATAAGCTGCTGCTGTAGCGTAGTCCTGTCTATGACTTCAGGAGTAAGGGCAGCGAATATCTCCGAGCGGGATATCCCCCTGTCTTCCAGATACCTGAATATCTGCGGATAGAACCAGTATCCTGTTCCATAGTCAGGGACCGTACCGCCATAGCGCTCCTTGTGCATCATGCTCTCCACATAATATCCCCACATCTCACCGACCTCGCAATAGCCGGCAAGCGCCTCGTTCCCTGTCCCGTAGGTCTTGCCTCCCGTTTCAAGATATGACATGACAATGAACTGGATATATTTATTCCAATAGCCTGTACCGACCTGCGAGAAATGGCTCGCATGTGCAAGTTCGTGGCAGACACTGTCATATATGTCACGGTAGCTGTCATTGTCTTTAGTGCCTATAGTGATGTCCGGAGCAAAGAACTTTATCAGAGACGCATAATAGCCAAGATATGCAGCTATAGAACTGCTGTTGACAATCGCCCCATGATGAATCATCACCGCGCTGCTGGCCGACAGGTTCTTGAAAAGCCATATCCTCAGGTCTGCCGGAGGTGTTGAGATATTCATGTCATCGCCAGAACAGCGCGAGTAGTAGTCATACGCGGCATTGTTTGCAGCAGAGCGTCTGAACAATGTCCCGTCCGAGTCCCTGGTAACCGTGTAGTTCAAGCCTGATGCCGGTGCCTTGCCGAGTGTAGAGAATGAGGCTGGGACAAGAATCAGGTTGAAACCTATGGCAAACCCTTTCTCGTTCTTGAAGACAAGCCTGTATCTCAGCTTGGCTGAGAATTTCTTCGGAATGGTATAATAGCCGTCCCGGTCTGTGTATGCAGAAGAAAATTTGACAAATGTATTGCACGACACCTTTACACCGGCAAGGCCAAACGGCTGCCCTCCGTTGGCATGCTCATCCACAATGGTGATCCGGCCTGACGGCTGCACAGAGGATGCCTTGGTCGCGATATTCCCTGCGTACATTTCACTGTTTCCGGTAAGTGCAAACGACTCTTTTTCAACTTCATCCCAGTCTATGCCATCATCAGCCCTTGTCTGAGGAAGGTTGTCTGCAATGAAGCACTCATCTATGATTTCATATTTAACGTCAGGGAACACAAAGTCAAGAGGCACCACGGCATACTGCCATGTTATACAGTCATCACCGACAGAAGGGTCGTGATAATAGTCTCCTTCCTTCACGACCTCAAAGTCTACAGGATGGTCAAGCATCTCAACACCCATCCCGGCAAGCATTTCGAACTCCGCCTGGTCCTTTGGCAAGAACCTCACATAGTAGTTTGTAGAACTTACCGACGACTCAGATTTGGTCGGATAGAGCTTTGCAAATGCCTTACGGACATTGGATGTCGTATAAGGGTTGTCGAGCCGGCCTCCAAGGACAATCATCCCATGCTCCAGGCCATCATCATTGTAGAAGGTGTTCCCGTCTCCGGAAAATCCACCTTTGCTGCAGGACATCGCGATCAATGCCGCTGCCAAGAATTTCAGATACTTCTTCATAGACTCATTAATTTTTGGAGCAAAAGTATCTTGTGTTATCCGTGTTCCGAAAAAACAAACGTTTAATTGCAAAAAACGGCAATACAGCACCATACAATGGCATTTTCACATAGGTAAAAAGGTACAGATTGGTGCCAATTTCACTTTTTCCGGCACTCCGTGGAAGCAAAAACGCCCTCCGGAGTAGTTCCAGAGGGCATTTAAAAAATTATCCGTGTTATTTAATTTGGTGTCACCTACATGGCTTGCTCAACACGCCCGAAAGAACTGACAAACTCCTTCGCTGCATGTATAGCAGGCGCAGCACCTTCGGCTGCAATTGTCTCATAGTCAAAGGTTGCCAGCAGTGCATCCAGCTGCCCGAGGAGATCAGTCCTCCCGGAAGAGCGCCATTCCTCCTGCAGGATAAACGTTTTTTCGTAGTCCTGGATTCCTTCCGCCAATTTCTCAAAACGAAGACTGCTGCGCCCTTCCGGATATACGCAATAGCAGTCACCTGCGGTCCATGTACGGAAACGGGTGTCGGTCATCGGGTCGGCCGTCCAATGGTTATACGCCCAGCGCAGATAGCCGTCATAGCCCTTTGCCAACGAATGCCACGGAATCCAGACAGCCTCCTCAAGAGGAGAGACAGTAAACAGGTTAGGCCAGCGTTCCGCACAGCAGGTGTAATATGTTGAGACCTTTCCCTGGGCACTCCTTTTTGCCTTTATCTCATCCGGCATCTCCTGACGGAATGCAACGCAATAGTCATAGAGGTCTTCCTCTATCTCTGGATGCCAGTTTCCGGCAAGAGAAACCCTGAAGTCTGGCTCTACAGCATGGATAAGGCCGAATGCAGCCCGCATTGCCTCTGCAGGCCTTTCATCCATTGCAAGGCAGGTCTTTTCAAACCAGCCCTTTTCCCTCAGGTGCGCTGCGAAGTCAGATATGAAGTTACCCCAGTACAATCTGTATCCGGCACTTTCCGGCTCTGCCTTCAGAGACTGCATACAGCCCGAGGCCTCATCATAATAGTCAAATTCGAGATGCCATGGAATCAGCGAATAGCAGCTGATTGCCTTGTCTATGCCGACAGACATCATGAACTCGACCCACCTGTCAAAGACATCATAGCCATATTCCCATGTTCCGTCAGCCTTAAGGGTCTTGGTCACCATAGAACCATATGCATCTTCTGTCTGCCCGTTCCACGGCCGGTCAAGAATCGTGGCGGTAATCACTTTCTGGCCTGCATCGGCAAGCATCTCCATTACAGGACGCATATAGTCAAAATGTTCCTTGCTCCATAGTTCAACTCCATGGTATCTTGCAACAGAATAAGGATTCTGCCACAGGTCCAGATGGAACTTCCAGTCCCCAGGCTCAGGCAAAGTCCGGTCTGCCACCTCCAGTTCTATGGGCAGTGTCATCTTTACGGATTTCCTGGCCCTGACAGTAAGTGTGCCGCGATAGATTCCAGGGGCAGCATCGGAAGGGACTTTCACAGACAACCATATAGGCTGGCAGGTCCCTGCAGCGACATCTGTCTTCTGTGCTATATCAATCATGTCTGCAACCAGAAGCGAATCCTGCTGCCCTTTCGGACGATAGCCGCACTGGCCATATCCCTCTATCATCTCGTCACCCCAGACATAGCGGACAAAACTTGCATTTGCTGCATCCGACGGGATAACACAGTCCTCACTGCGCAAATCACTTACGTTCACCGACACATCAGAAAGCCCGCTGCCGCTCCACAGCACTGCCTCGGCAGAAACACGCTCACGTCTCCATGCCGGATAAAGGAAAGCACAATCAGACAAGTCCTCAGGCACGGCATCGCGCAGATAGCGGGAGTTTGTGTCACCCCAGGAAAAGACGGCATCATCAGGAACATTCGTGCAAGCACAGGCAAAGACAGCCACAAGGCACAAAAGCGGAGAAAATCGTTTCATTGCAACATTATTGATATTATTTCCGCAAAGAAAATAAAAGTCAGATGAAAAGACAAACTATCTTCACATCTGACACGATAAAAATCCATTGGGGCAGTCTCCCCTAACGTCCGGTCATCATTGAGACGATATGGCTGGTCAAGGCCCCGGCCTGTTCATTGTCAACCGTAATATAGCGGTGATTGCCGCCGTCAGAAGTGTCCAGCACAGTCTCTCCGGAATCGGAAATGGAAATCCGGCCATAAGGAGACACGCCAAACCAGGCATCTCCCTCTACCGCGTAGACAAGGGCAGCAGGGTCCCAGCACGGACGGTCATACGGCATCGGAAGATAAGCTTTGTACGCCTCGACCACCGGATGCTCACCGCAACCGCTGAAGTCATTCTCAATGCTTGACGCCGGATAGCACACCTGTATTCCAAGTTCAAACGGGGCAAAGACAATCTCGCCAGGCCATTCCGACACGACTTTCTGCGCGGACGGAATATCTTTCAGCACATTGTACTCACTTGAAAGCGAGCCGTCAAAAGACCCGGCCATCATCACAAGCAGCCTTACCTTACGCGCCACAAGCTCCCTCCCGGACAAATGGGAGAACACGTCTGCCGGAGTATCAAGAAGCCGTGCCAGATTAGTGGAGAAGCCAACGGTCACAAAGGTAACAGAAGCATCATCGCAGCCTGCAAGAATCTTCCTGTAAAGCATATGGGACTGGGGAAGCGAGCTATAGTCCATTCCCGGTGTCCTTCCGAACAAAGGATTGCCATACGGATCGGCCATGGCATTCACAGCCTTGGCATAATTCACCGCATCAGTCTCGCAGTCAGCCCCTCCGACAACAATTCCCATCGGAATCTCCGGATATCCGTACCAGTTGTTCAGGATATCCATATACTCTGCCGGAGCAAGCCCGTCCTTGCTGATTCCCTCTGCCAGTATCCGGATTTTCCCTGCATCGGCATATTTATACAGCAGGTCCATGGCAATCGCGTCATCAATGTCATTCCCAAGGTCCGTGTCGAAAATCAGCGAAACCGGAGCGCAATCATTCTTCGCCCTGCACCCCAGCAAGGCCGCTGCACAAAAAATCAAAAGAAAAAAACGTTTCATATCGTCCTGGTCATGTAAATGTCAATTAAATAAAGTTCCGATGGATTTCTTCGTGCTGCTCTCCTGAATCCCGTCCGAAGCAAAGCCTATCCTGTAAAGCACACCG
>CAMXAU010000053.1 GCA_947179325.1 uncultured Bacteroidales bacterium
CTTCAATGGTTATCTGTGTCATCTGGCCGACCTTTTCTTCAAAGGTCATGTTTTTCAGGAGTTTCTCGACTTTTCTCTCGATTTCCTGGTCCTCCCGGATTGCAGGTTCTGTCTGGCTTGATTTACATGAGACAAATAAAAGTGCAGCAAAGCCCGCTGCAATAAAGATTCTTTTCATGGGTCACTAGTTAATTTCCGCGAATATACAACCAAAATCCCGTTTATCCGATATGAATCATGTAAAATTATTCAGCAGTAATGTCTGATTCATGCTGTTTTAGCCTTAATATACATATATTTGCATAAACAATCCCCTTTGAGTGTTGTTGTTTGACATACTTTCATTATCTTTGTCCCGGCCGGAAGGACCGGCACATTGTTGATGAAAGTGTTTTCGCTTCATCCTTCTGAGGAAATCTGACAGTTTCAAAAAAGGTAAGGATAGGCAGCAGCACTCATCATCTGTATTTGTATAGTCTATAACTCTATACGGTACGGGTGTGGGGATTGTTTCCGTTTATCTACCTTTTGGCTTTGTCAGAGCCACCTCAGAGATAGACGAGACCGCTCCACACTTTCTTTTTTTATCTTCCGGCAGGGGCGGACGGGGCAATATCTCTTATTTTATGAAAAAAATCATTTTCATTGCAGCAGTTGTCATGATTGCGTCTTCTTGCGGTTCCACAACAATGGTAACGCGTACAGCTAAAAGTGGAAACCTTTCGTATTCGGCAATTGCCGCAACTGTCACATCCGACCTTAAAGTATCCGAGACAAAGGTGACAGGTGAGGCTACAAATCCGGATTCGTTCTTCCCGCAGAGCGAGATGGAGAAGACGGCAGTGGCTGATGCCCTGAAGAAAGTTGATGCAGACATCCTTATTGAACCACAGTATGAGTATAAAAGGGTTGATGGAAAGCTCGTTTCTGTAAAGGTTAGCGGATATCCGGCAAAATATACCAATTTCCGTTCTGTTACTCCAGAAGATGTGGAAATCAATAACAAGCTTAAGTATCCTAAACAGGAAACTCTTGTGATAATCAAGGAAAAGGAAGTCGAGAAGAAATAGCGGGCTATGAAGCAGGTGAAAATACTATCATTTCTGGCATTTATGCTTGTCGCTGCTTCCTGCTCGGTACATACTTCCTTGACACGGACAGCAAAGGTTGCAGAGATTACACCGGAAATCATAGCTATGCCCACTGTTGTCGATTTTGATATCAGCGATACTCCAGTGGCAGCAGATACAGTCGTGACGATGAAGCTGTTCGGGAAAGAATCAGGATACCAGAGCAAGAAAAGCCTGACGGACGCCCTTCTCGCGTCTGTGCTGAAAAGTGTTGATGCCGATGTTCTTATGGAACCGAAAATAACTACTCAGGTCGAGAACAGCGGCTTCAGTTCGACAGTAAGGATTGAACTGGAAGGCTATCCTGCAAAATATGGCAAGTTCAGGACTATCACTATGGAGGATGTAGAAATCCTTAATGCTCTGAAAAAGGAAAATAAGACAGGAAGCATCAGTATGTCAAGGTTTCTCAGGACTGATATGGGCAGATTATACAGCACTTCCGGTACATATGTAGCAGATCCGGAAAACCTGGTCCGGACAACAGCATCCTCAGTAGAGAAAGTGCGGTGGCGGCGTAAGAAAGGCTATAAAGGTATATACGAGTTCGGATACAATCATTATTTGAATTGTCGGTACATTGATTCTGATGATGTGACGGTTAGTGCCACTATGTATGCCCATATTTCGCAGGGAGCATTGCTGACTCCTTATTTCTATCTCGGAGGATGTACTGGATTCGATGTCATGACTGACAACTGGGATGATTTCAAGATTCCGGTCCTTGCTCACTTGAGGGTATATATGCTGAACAGAAGGGTGGCGCCTTATCTTGACATTAAGGCTGGAGGCTCAGCTTTGTTCTATTCTGGCGAATACGACTGTTTCTGTGCCAATGCCCAGGCTGGTCTTGGACTTAGTGTCGGCGCATTTTCTTTCGGTGCGAGCTATGATATGGGATTTGTGTCAGAAGGACCTAATTGGCAGACCTTCAAGTTCAATATCGCATTTTCATTCTGATGCTTGACAAAATATTAAACAATAATGATATGAAGAAAATCTGTTTTGTGGTTTTGGCATTTTTGTCATGCGCCGCTATAGCTGGTGCGCAGGATTTCAGGTCTATGTTCGGTACGGACCAGAAGGGAAGCCTCTCTTATGGTGTACGTGCAGGATATAATGTCTCAAATTTTTATGGGCATGTCTTCTATGGAGGAAAAAAGGAAAGCCTTGGAGAAAATATCTCGCCATTCTCTGGAGGGCATATCTATGGTATTGTGGATATTCCTGTTACGAATGGATTCTATATTCAGTCCGGACTTGGGTTCTCATCCAAGGGAAGCGCTGAGAAATACAAGGATGTCCAAAAGTCTGATGGCTACTATAGCAGGGATGTAGACCTGTATGCTGAAGTGCCTTTTTACCTTGAGATTCCTGTACTGGCTTCGTTCAGGGCGGATGTCGCAAGAAATGTCAATCTGCAGGTAGGTGTCGGGCCATATTTTGCTGTAGCTGTCGGAGGCAGGTCATATGATATAGACAATGGCTCCGGATGGGACAGGAATGATGGGGAAAGATGGCACTGGCACGATGTCGAATCATCTCCGATGTTCTCCAAGGATGGCAATCGCGGTATTTCAAGATTTGATACAGGATTGACATTCACGGCTGGAGTCACTTTGTTCAGGCATTATTATGCTGGAATCTCGTATGACATCGGATTGAACAATATAATGAATCGGAAAGCCCTTGCTCAATTGATAGAGGCCGGTGGCGCAGCATATATGCACAACGGTACTTTCTCGATTTCTGTCGGATATACATTCTAGCTGATTCCGGGGCAGGCCGTCATTCTTCATAAAGACTGATAACTCGTTGCGTCCTGTCCCGGGATTTTTATTTATTGCGTGCAGATATTGCGGAGGACATGTCTGGCAGTGACGGGGTTTTGCCGGTGAAGAGGTCATAGCCGGCGTATGCCTGGTAAAGCAGCCATTCTTCTCCAGGAATATAGGTGATGCCAAGGGACTTGAGGCTGCCTGCAATATCTTTCAGTGCCGGGTCCCTGTAGTTGGCCTCGAGGATATATTTCTTCCGCGCATCCCTGCCGCATATGCCGGATGCAATTTCAGTGATACCGTCAATAGCCTTGGGGAGGGTGTAGATTATTATGTCGCTGTCTTTGAATGCTTCTGCGAATTCGCTTATTGGACGGACATTGAAGCCAAGCTCAGGCAGTTCTGATGCGATTTTTTCTGCCTTTTCGATTGTCCTGTTCATCAATGTAGTCCTTAGCCCAAGTCCTGCGGCAGCTATTGCAGCAGCCTTGCCTGCACCGCCGGCTCCTGCAACAAGGGCGGTTTCAGCCTTGCCTGACATGGCTTTTCTCATCTCATTCTGTGAGGGGCGTGGAGGGAAATGCTGACCGCCTGCATAGGCCAGAATGGCCAAGGCGATTCCGTAATAGTCGGAGTTATATGCCTTTATCCCGGAGGATGTCTTTACGAGAAGGTTTGTCGCTCCGATGAGTCTGCATTCCGGTGAGAGCATGTCTGCCTTTGCGAAAGCGAGTTCCTTGAACGGGGCAGTGACATTTACACCGTCATATCCGTCAATGAATCGGCGGTATGCTTCATTGAAGTCTTCGCTTTCAATCAGTTCATATATGTATTCTGTAGCGTCAGCCTCCTTGTCCCCGGGAAGGGCATATGCAGCCTTGAACAGGGCCGGGCTGAGCGAATGTGCTATAGGGTGTCCTATTAGACCGAATCTTTTCATTTTCCTGGTGTGTATGTCTGGTCTTTGTGTATCCTGTACGTCTTCTGGACATTGGACATGGTCATTTGCTGTGACGCTGGCGGACAGCTTCGTACAGGAGGATGGCTGCCGATACGGATACATTCAGTGAATCAAGCTGCCCGAGCATCGGGATCTTGATGTGGGCATCCGCCGCCTTGCGCCATGTGTCTGTCAGCCCTGTGGATTCTGTACCCATGATTATGGCTGTCCCGGAGCGCATGTCTGTCTCATAGTACCATTCCGAATCCTGCAGCTGGGCTGTGAGTATCTTTATTCCGCGCTCTTTGAGCCAGCCTATGGTCTCTTCTGATGAAGCGAGGGCAACCTGTCTTGAAAAGACTGCGCCGATGCTTGAGCGGATGAGATTGGGGTTGTAGAGGTCGGTGAGCGGGTCGCAGACGATGACGGCATCTGCACCTGCGGCATCTGCGCTTCGGAGCACGGCTCCGAGGTTGCCCGGTTTCTCAACTGATTCAAGGACTACAATGAGCGGATTGTCCTGCAGCTCCAGGGCATCAAGCGTCCTGGATTTCCATTCCATTTCTGCAATTATGCCTTCCGTCCCGCCACGGTATGCGACCTTGTCATAGAGATGTGGCGGAATCTCTATGATGCTGCATCTCCTGTTGTTGCCGGTGCTGGAGATTGCTCCCAATATTTCGTCCAGGTCTGCCTGGCTGATGATTTCCCTGCATATGAACAATGTCCTGGCTCCATAGCCGGCATTGAGGCAATGGCCAAGCTCGCGTCTGCCTTCCACTACGAACAGGCCTTTCTCCCTGCGTGTCCTTGATTTTTCCTGCAGGGCAAGCAGCTCCTTTATCTTTGGGTTCTGTGCTGATGTTATGGTCTCTGTGCTATACATGCTTTTCCTGTTTATTGTGGCTTACGATGCCGTCAGGCAAAGATACAACAATAATTCGGTTCCCGGTGATTCTCCCATTCCCATGCTGCTGAAATAAAGACGCTCCCGATGCAACTGCAGGGGCTGCATCGGGAGCGTGTGCCATTAGTGTCAAAAGTCGCTATTGCTGGTTCTTAGGCCTCATCTGAGGGAAGAACAGCACATCCTGGATAGTAGGGGAGTTGGTCATGAACATTGTCAGACGGTCGATTCCCATACCCATTCCTGAAGTCGGAGGCATTCCGTATTCCAGGGCGCGTACGAAATCCATGTCTATGTACATGGCCTCATCGTCGCCGCCTTCCTTCAGCTTGAGCTGGTCCTGGAATCTCTCATACTGGTCGATAGGGTCATTCAGCTCGCTGTAGGCATTGGCAAGCTCCTTTCCGCACACGAAAAGCTCGAACCTTTCTGTAAGGTCAGGATTGCTGCGGTGCCTTTTGGTGAGCGGAGACATAGAGACAGGGTAGTCTGTGATGAATGTTGGCTGCACAAGGTGCTTCTCGCAGTATTCACCGAAGATTGCATCTATCAGCTTGCCCTCTCCCATTTCCTTTGTGACCGGGACATTGAGCTTGTCGCAAGTCTCACGCAGCTGCTCTACGTTCATTCCGGCGACATCCACGCCTGCATATTCCTTGATTGCCTCAAGTATCGGAAGCCTCCTGTAAGGCGGTTTGAAGTCTACGGTGTTCTCTCCGATTGTCACATCTGTCTTGCCGTGCAGCTTGAGCGCAATCTTCTCCAGCATCTTTTCCACAAACTCCATCATCCAGATATAGTCCTTGTAGGCTACATATATCTCCATGCATGTGAACTCTGGGTTGTGCGTCTTGTCCATGCCCTCGTTGCGGAAGTCCTTCGCGAATTCATATACGCCATGGTAGCCTCCCACAATCAGCCTCTTGAGGTAAAGCTCGTTGGCGATGCGCAGGTAGAGAGGAATGTCAAGGGCGTTGTGGTGAGTGATGAACGGCCTTGCAGTAGCTCCGCCCGGAATTGACTGTAGGATAGGGGTCTCGACTTCAAGACAGCCTGCCTCGTTGAAATATTCTCTCATTGTGGCGATGATCTGGCTTCTCTTGACGAACGTGTCGCGCACCTGCGGGTTCACAATCAGGTCAACATACCTTTGCCTGTATTTCAGCTCCGGGTCCGAGAATGCATCGAAGACCTCTCCGTCCTTTTCCTTTACGATAGGCAGGACGCGCAGTGACTTGCTGAGCAGTGTAAGCTCCTTTGCATGTACTGAAAGCTGTCCTGTCTTGGTTATGAAGGCAAAGCCCTTTATGCCGATGATGTCGCCGATGTCAAGAAGTTTCTTGAATACGGTGTTGTACATTGTCTTGTCTTCTCCCGGGCAGATCTCGTCACGGTTGATGTAGACCTGGATTCTGCCGGTCTCGTCCTGGATTTCACCGAATGATGCTGCGCCCATGATGCGCCTTGACATTATACGTCCGGCAATCACGACATCCTGGAAATTGTCTTTCTCCGGGTCAAATCCGTCCTTTATTTCCTGTGCTGTTGTGTTTACCGGATAAAGTGCTGCAGGATACGGCTCTATGCCGAGCTCCCTGAGCTTTGTGAGCGATTCTCTTCTGAACTGCTCTTGTTCGTTGAGGCTTGTAGTACTCATAAAATTTTATATTCTTATATTGATATTTCGAAATAACTTACAAAGTTAATATAAATAATTAAATTGCCCCTTTGCTTCCTGGCTGGACTCTTCATAAAATATTTTTCAATAAATTTTAAACAGTTTCTGAGAATAAATCACTACTTTTGTAGTGGATTTTAGAGTTTCATAACGTGGAGTTAATGTCGGAGTTAACTACCTTAAGGTTACGAAATTTCAAGGTTTTGCAATATAATTATTGGATAATCAGTATATTATAAGTCTTGCCTAAAATTATCATATACTAAAATAATTAATAATAACAACTATGAAAAAATATATTACTTATTGTGGATTATTTTATCCATATCATGTCAAAAGAATATCGGAATAGATTCCAATTCGTTGTTGTCAGTAGATAATGAAAACAAGCAGAGTATAAGCGAATTAACATATTCTGTCATTGGTAATAAAATACCTAATCCACTTTCATTGGAAATTGCTAGAAAAGCATTTAATTTGTTGTCACCGGAAACAAAATCTGGATTTTCTCAAAATGATATCAATGCAACACATCGATATGTTGCATTCACTCCAACTAATGAGGATGAGTTGTATGCGTTATATGAGGTTGATGAAGAGCAAGTTGTCATGTATTCTTATCCTTTGGATTATGAAGTCTCAGATGGAGTAATCGTGCCTGATAGCCGTTTTATGACTAATGGGTATTCGTATAGATGGGCTTATGTTCCTATAGATTTTGATTTATCAGAAATAGATTGTCCATATATTTATTACTATGATATATTTTCACCAAAAGAAAAGTTGATTACGAAATCATCAGAGATTTTTTTTGATGCATTAGAAATAAAATCATATGAATTATGCGGTATCGAATTGACTCCAACTCAGATGACAAAAGCATCGAAATATATTCCAGGAGGACAAGTCACATTTTTTGATAAAGATGCTGCTGCAAATAGTCTTGCATTTATAGGTGCGGGCAAGAGATTCCTGCTTGAGGAATGCTGATTGCAAAGATATAGCGGATGCTTTTGAGTATTGGAATCGTTCATATTAAACACTAACTATTATGAGATTATACCTATTTGTGTTTTGTTGTGCCGTTGTTGCGATTTCATGTAAGGAAACCAATATGTCGGTAGATGATGTATGCAGGAGTGAAGTTGAAGTGAAGAATGACCTTGATGTCCGTGTAACCCTTGATTCATATATAGGAGGTTCCGTGTTCCAGGTAGGCATCGAGCCAGGGGAGAAATATTCATATTGGATTGACCCCACAATGGGAACTGCGGAGTCTGGGAAGATTCTTGTGGATCAAAGTGATTCGCTTGATATCTATTTTGAACCAAATATCTATGTGAGGCTTTACTCTTCTTCATTTGCTGACCGAGCATCCCCATATTGTCTTTACAATTACTGGACAAGTGCGGAATACCTGATTTTGAGGTTTGTCATCAATGAAGACGTCAGGGCACTTTGTTATTGATACGGCGTCGTCTCCTGTGTCTCATCTTGCTGTCTGACATCCTCCATGCCATCTCTGGTATTTGTTTATAACCTATCTGTGAGCGTTTCTTTAGCCGCTCCTGTCTGTGTCCCCCAAAAAACAATTTCGGAAATTGAAACAAAAAGACTACCTTTGTAAGAATAGGCTGAAAAAATCTGGCAATGGAAAGGAAATGGATATTCAAGGATGCACCGGACAGTGAGACGGTGAGCAGGCTCTCCTCGGAGTTGGGGATAGATCCTGTGCTTTCTGTGCTCCTGGCCCAGAGGGGCATAAAGACTTTCCAGGAGGCAAGGGAGTTCTTCCGGCCAAGTCTTGACAATCTGCATGACCCTTTTCTGATGAAAGATATGGAGCAGGCGGTCTCACGTCTGCAGAAAGCTGTCAATGAAGGGGAGAGGATACTTATATATGGAGACTATGATGTAGACGGCACCACAGCTGTGTCCCTTGTCTATTCTTTTCTTAAGCACTTGACACATAATGTGGATTTCTATATCCCGGACAGATACGACGAGGGATATGGTGTGTCTTACAAGGGGATAGACTGGGCATCAGACAATGGTTTCACGCTGATTATTACACTTGACTGCGGAATCAAGGCCAATGACAAGGTCTCATATGCTGCCGGCAAGGGGATTGACATGATCATATGTGACCATCATCTTCCGGAGAATGAGATTCCTGCTGCGGTGGCTGTGCTTGATCCCAAGCGTGAGGACTGCAATTATCCGTTTGATGATTTGTCCGGATGCGGAGTCGGCTTCAAGCTTGTGCAGGCGTATTCAATGAGGAACGGAATCCCTTTTGAAAGCATTGTCCCTCTGCTTGACCTTCTTGTGGTAAGCATTGCTTCCGACCTGGTGTCTGTCATAGGGGAGAACAGGATACTTGCCCATTTCGGACTCAAGCAGCTGAACGAAAATCCTCGCAAGGGGCTTCTTGCCATGATAAACCTTTCAGGTCTTGACCCTGAGCATATTACCATAGATGATATTGTCTTCAAGATCGGGCCGCGCATAAACGCTGCCGGGCGTATGGAGTCAGGACGCATTGCGGTACAGCTTCTTACGGCAGAGGATGACCTTACGGCCAGCCGTATCGGCAATGAAATCAATGCGCACAATAACGAGCGGAAAGAGATTGACAGGGAAATCACCCGCGAGGCACTTGAAATGGTGCAGTCCGGCAGATGCCTGTCAGCAAAGAATGCTACCATTGTCTATAACCCGATGTGGCATAAGGGAGTGGTCGGGATTGTCGCGTCAAGGCTTGTCGAGGCCTTCTACAGGCCGACTATAGTGTTTACAAAGTCCAATGGCTTTGTGACAGGTTCTGCCAGGAGTGTACATGGCTTTGACCTGTATGATGCTATAGAGAATTGTGCTGACCTCCTTGAGAATTTTGGAGGCCACCTGTATGCAGCCGGTCTGACATTGAGAGAGGAGAATCTCCCGATGTTCTGTTCGAGGATAGAGACTTTCATCGCAGGAAAGATCAGCAAGGAGATGCTGAAGCCTGTGATTACAGTGGACGCCAAGCTGAACTTTGACCAGATTACCCCGAAGTTCTTCCGTATCCTGAAGCAGTTCCAGCCTTTCGGGCCTGAAAATAATGCCCCTGTCTTCATGACTGAGAATGTGTATGACAACGGCACGGTCCGCAAGGTCGGGGCAGAGGGAGGGCATCTTAAACTTGAACTCATGCAGGAGGCACAGCCTTATAGGCATATTTCCGCCATTGCATTCAACAAGTCAAGTCATTTTGACCATATCCGTTCGGGAAATCCTATCGACATATGCTATTCCATAGTGGAGAACTATTATAGGGGCATAGCAAATCTGCAGTTGCGTATCAAGGACCTGCATGACAGGGAGGACATAATCTGACAGTGCTTTAACCGTTAATGGCCTTGCCTGTCTTCGGTAATCTGCTTATCTCATATGCTATGGCTCCAGGTGTCTTGCCGTCTATGTCAACAATATGATGTGCAGTACTTTCGTATATGGCACTTCTTCTGGACATGAGCGCTTCTGTCTTTTCCTCTATCCTGTGGGCTTCTTCTGTCTCTGGGTAACCAGGTGTGTTTTCTCTGGATTGAGTATAGTTTAGCAGGGGACGTCCTGAATATCCACCTGCCATGAGGTTCTGTACGAGTGTGGCTGTGGTTGCGCGCAGATATATGCAGCAAGTCTGTCTATGGACTATTTCTGCACATCTTGGAGCCGTGACTGTGCCGCCTCCAAGAGATAGTATTATATTGTCAGTTGCAGATATTATTTCAGACAGCGCGGTAAACTCCATTTGGCGGAATGCCTCTTCTCCGCCAGATGCGAATATTTCCGGAATTGTCATCCGCTCTCTTTCCTCTATATAGTCATCGAGGTCTATCAGAGGCAATGAAAGCAGTGCCGAGAGCTTTTTCCCGACACTGCTTTTTCCGCATCCCATAAAGCCTGTAAGTGATATAATCATATAATATATTTTAAGGGAATATCACTTACAGGCTTTATCACTCC
>CAMXAU010000054.1 GCA_947179325.1 uncultured Bacteroidales bacterium
AACTTTATATCTTTGACACACTGATAACAACAGACTATCAGTAAATCATTGAATCACAATTTTTAAAAAGATTGTTATCAGAATAAAAAAATCCGATAGAAATATCGGATTTTTTGTTTGGTATATATCATTTTTATTTCTAAAAGTATCTGAATCATTCCTCCGGAATGCCATGGACTGACAGACAACAGCATATACATCAAAACAACTCCAGCTGAATATTTTCTACTGGCGGCTCCTTACATTTCTTTTCTGCGAACAATTCCATAGCCCCGAACTGCTTATCCGTTATGCACAAAATGCCGACCTGCCCCAGAGGAGGAAGAAAAGTTTTCACCCTTTTGATATGCACATTTGCATTCTCCACACTCGGACAATGCCTCATGTATATCGAAAACTGGAACATGACGAAACCGTCAAGAATCAGGTTCTTGCGGAATTCCGCCGCTGCCTTCCGCTCTTTTTTCGTGTCAGTCGGAAGATCAAAGAAAACAAGTACCCACATGACTCTATATTCACTGAAACGGTCCATATCATGTCATCTCAGGATAAATTAACCTTCGCGTTTCTCCGTTGAAACACTTCGCCAAAGACGCCGTTGTTTTCGAGGCCGCCACCATTAAAGGGCTACGCTGTCCGTTTATGGTAACCTCAACTGCCGGTATGGACAGCAACCTTGTCTTGACCTCTTTTGTCAGTTCCTGCGGACACCCTGATGAGATGATGTCATATACAAGCCTGTCAACGTATGGACGATAAGGTTCCATTATGTCATCTGCAAGGCAATATGCATTATATCTGTTATGATGGTGAATTCCCAATGTAGGCAACAGTCCGCTCCCGACAAGTGCCCGCGCAACTATAGCCCGCAATATTGCATATCCATAGTTAAGCAGATTGTTCGGAAAATCCTCGAACTGCCCTCTTATGAAATCCGGATTATCCGGAAATATTGTCTTCCAATAGTATGCAGCCGCACGTGCTTCCATGTTCCCGGCATCACCGCTCCTGACCTGTCCTTCCCACACATTCATGTTATTATGGACTTCTCCTGTGGTATATCTGAGCATGGCCGCCTGATTATGTATCTTTGCCTGTATCGTCTGCTGCCACAGCTGTTTCTTCAGCGGCAGAGAGGAATCCAGCTGCTGTCTGAAACGTTCATTCTGTATAGTATTGCAATACAACGGCAGCATGAGTCCGACCGGGAGATGGTTGCTGCCGCACGTCACGATAGCGCAATTGTTGTCAATCAGCATCTCCATAAGTCCCTGCGTAAGCGTAATCTGCTTATGATCGAGTATGACCATGCCGATGTCTTCAATGGGTATTGTCTTGTCAGGCCGCTTCTTGCATCCAGACGCAACGGGTTCCCCCTCTTTTGAGTCTCCGTCAGCTGCGGCATCCGGAGCATTCTCGGGAAAACGTATCACAAGCTGCCCCAACCTCATTGAAAGATATGCAGGATTGCCGAAATATAGAGTGCGCCTTATCATGACTGACACTTTTTAGTTAATACTCCCCTACCTGGACAATTTGACCGATGTGGTTTATGCGGACTTTGACAATGCCCTTAAGAGCATTCGTATTTTGAATACGTTCCCATGAAATATGCCTTAATTCATTCTTATCATCAACATTTGTTTCCAAATGATGTCTGAAACAATAATTCTTTGTCGCCAACTTCTGCACCCTAAACAAATTAGGACTGATAACAGCATAATTCTCCGGATTCAAGAGATCATATTCATTAGGATCAAAACCAGTCTCCGGATTAGGAAACACAAAATACTCATTCTGCTTCATCGTAAACAGGAATTCCCAGCCTTCATCCTTTTTATATTCACGGTCTATCACCGGCATACCTAATGAAACACGTGCAACGGCATCATAAAACGACACAACCTGTTCCTGAAGATTGCCATCTGCATCACGGAATATCGCGACATGGTGATTGTTTCCGCGACTTACATAATCCGTCGGCACCCTTCCACCATCTGTATCCGTGACAGGACGGCCATAATGGTCACATTTGTCATGAAGAGCAACGGCATTATTGACACCCTTGATTTTCACACTTTTTATCTTTATGCCCTTCTCCTCGTTCAGCCATATCGGATTGTTGTCCAAATCCGAAAATGCCTTTTTCGCATCCCCTCCAAATTCATCCAGGCGTGCCTGGAGTCGCCTACGTACACCGCTGTCAACAACCTTATCTATCTTCAGGTCCGGAGAAACCGGCTTTCTCACCGTAAACATCTCCTCCATAGACAGCAAGGCAACCTTCTCCGGAACCACGCGCGTATGCATAGCATCAACATACACCGGTGCCTTGTCAAGGCTGTTCTTTCCGGAAAATGCTTTCTTAGGATCACCTCCGGACTGCCTCAGACGTTCCGCCAGAGCCGTGCGATAAACCGGACTTGCAACCTTAGCAATCTTTTCAAAAGTGAAAGTTGCCCCGACCTTCTCCAATTTGGTCGCATACCTTTGAATCTGCCCATAGACAGTCTCATTATGCAGCTGTCCCCTCGGCGTCAACTGCACCTTCTTGTTCGTCCCACCTTTGCATCTGGTGCTGTTGACATTCCTCGTGACAACCTTATTCTTCGCCTTTATTGACACAAGAGTGTTTTCGAGGTGTCTGCGTGCCTCTCTCCTGAATTCATCAAGTGGCATCGGAGGCATGAAACGCAGCCGGCCGCCGACCTTGTCACGATAAAGCTGCGTACGTTCTATGGCCATGACAACATCCGTTCGGTCAGACTTCGGAATATCCAGCAGACTATACTGCGTCAAATCCGCCATATATTCCTTGCCGACTTCTTTCCTTACTCTGGCATTCAGGTTATTAAGATACTGTATATATGAACGTTTCGTAAACGCAATCGTCAATGCATCCATCGCATGATGCCTGTGGTCATTCCTCTTTGTCCAATCCTTGATTTTCTTTATTCTCCTTCCGTCATGGTCCTGCACTGTTTCAGTAAGGCCGATCCGATCATATTTATCCCAGTTCAATTCTTTCATGACATCCACAAGCTGCCAGTCCTCGCGCAACCTGTCTGTAACAGAGCCAGTAGTGGAAACTACATGCCTTGCTATTTCCTCCAGCATGGACTTGGCCTTACGTGCAATATACTGAGAATCGCGGAGGTCGCGTGCAATGAAGTCCGAAGGAATGTCGTTCATCTGCATCAGCAGCTTATTTCTTTTGGCTTTGCTGATACTATTGTTTTTATATAACTGCTCTACACGGGCCACGTATTTCTCAACTTCAGTCTCTCCATATTTATCTTTTACAAAATCATATGCAGTAGCGTTGCCCTTTTCAATATTAACCTGACGGACTTCCAATGTCTTATTGGAGAAAGAGTCGTCGAAAAGCCGGGACTGGGGTATTATATGCTCTATATCAAACTCTTTAGAAAAGACTTTTTCACGAGGGATATACGTATTTGAATACAATGACTTATACCCGTTATCCTTCAGTTCCTCATAAAGCCTGTATCTGATGACATCATTCCTGCTCGGATTGGCAATGCCGAACTTTTTCTGAAGTGTTTCCCTTATTTCTTTATGCTGCCTGTCTGCACTGGCCACAGCCTTGCTCAACTCCTCACGTTCAGCAGCACTTTTCTTAAGTTCACGGGCAAGTTCTATCCTTATCTCGTCAGGCCTGCCGTATTCATCAATCACCGCATTAACCACGTTGACCATCTGATTCAGAATCTTTTCGACCACAGGATTGCGCAAGCTGTTCTTCGGCAATATTTCAAGACGGTCCTTCAGAACCTTAGACTCTATCTGCTCTTTTGTCAATGACTTTTTTGAATGGTTATATCCGGCATAGGTACATGCAAGGCTATATTCATTCCCCTCCTTCATATAAGTAAGGATTCTCTTCATGGCCTTCGCACTGAGACTTCCGTAATCAGGTGCAAAGGTGACATTTGCAAGAACCTTTGCATATTCCGGTTCAAGCCCGGTCATCTCCGATATCTTTGCGACAAGCTTATCATTTCCGGAAACCGACTTATCTCCTTCATATGAATACAGAAGATGCCACAGCCTATACGAAGTCTGCTCCTCAAAAGCCTTTCCATCAAGAGAAGAATCAAAAATCAGGAAATCAGCCTTATAGCCGAGTCCGTTGAATATATCCGTAATAATTCCGACAGCCTCAGGAAATGCCATCTTGCTGAAATCATACTCTTCGTGCCCTGTCAGCACGATGATTTTAGCACATGCCCTGAGCAATTCAGCCATCGTCCTGTTTCCGTCAAGTTCCTTATAATTCAGAACGATTTCCTTTTTCTTATTTTCAAGGAGCACGAGAACTTCATCCTCGTACATTTCTTCAGGAGCAAACAATGAATCCTGCTGGCGCTCCCTGGCAGACTTTTCTGGATTAAGACATTTGATGATTTCTGCTTTGGAAAGCCTGTCGCATGTGCAAAGCCTGTCAAAAAGACGTTCTTTCTCATCCTGGGAGAGGTATCTCTTGTTTGCTGTCAGATTATTGAGCACCTGCCAAATCTTAAACTCCTGGAACAGCGGAGAAGACTTGGGACAGACTCTCGGGCCGACCAGTTTTTTCTTTGTCTTGCCCTCACAGGCGACTTCGACTTCACGTCCTTCCAGCTCACAGATGCTGACAAGTCCTTTCTGACTCTTGAGAGGACGCTGATAGAATATGATGATATCCCGTACATATTTTTTGAGCTCATCAGTAAGTTCCGGATGATATTTCGCCTGCACAGACCATATCCGTTCAAATTCGTCCATATAGTCCTGTCTGTAGAAAACTATATTTTTAAGACTGAAATGAGAATCTTCGCTTACCTTTTGAGCAAGATATTGCCCTACTGTCAGATTATTGAAATACAGTTCCTTGCTGCGGTCGCTGATTGCTCCCAGATACCCGCTTGAGCCGTTTATCTGGGAGTTTATCTTCTGAAAGACTACAACCAAGGACTCAAGGTCCATCTGTTCCTCAACCGCCTTTGCCCTCCATAAATAATTTTCTTTCTTGAGTTCATCTCCTTTGGTCGTGCGGTTTATTCCGGCTATACCGAAATGTTTTTCACATATCGCCCAGGTCTGTTTCTCATTCTTGCCTTCCAGTTCGCTTTTCAACGCATCAGTCAGCAGTTCATTATAAAACGCCTTTTGGCAGTTCCATACTTTGTCAAATTCGGCCTGCAGGTCTGACCTGTAGAAATCAGGAATATACTTTTTCCCGGCTGACATGGACTGATATACATATTGTCCCGGTGTCAAATCTTTTTCATACAGTTCTTTGGCTATTGACATTCCGTCTATTGCCTGACCGTCAGCGTCATTCTTTGCCTTACGGCTGCTTTTATAGCCTCTCTTCCGGTTAATCATCAAGAGGATACGTGCCAATTCTTCAAGAGATACCTTCTCCCCGGCTGCCTTTGCCCTCAGTCTGAGGGTTTCAAATGTGCTTCCTGCACCATGCTCAGCCAGAAGGGTGTCATCTGCAATCCATCCCGCCTCTTTCAATACTCCAATCAAACAGGCACGCCGCAACTTATAGCGTTGGAGATTTCGTCTCGCACCGCGTTTCAGTGTTCTGTCTGCATTTGTTGTAATAGGCTTTCCCTTATTGAAGTTCGTCTGTTCATCCACTGTCAGCGGATTGACTCTGACTCCAACCTTAACGATAGATGATTTTTCTTCAGCCACCTCAGCTTCTTTCACCAATGCCCACCCTATAGACGTTGTTCCCAAATCAAGGCCAAGTATAGTTTTCATGTATAGTATTGTTATAATTTCGTGTTAATGCGCAGTATGGTGTAAATTTAATAAATTTTCATTAAATATCAGCATAACGCCAAATGCTTATAGCAGATTTTCGCCAAGAGGACAGTTCTCGAAACAATCCATTTTCTGAACATGGTTCTTCCATCAGAAGTCATCGGCATGCGCCCCATAACAACAAGAACTGCAGACCATTAAGTTTGATACTGTTCTTTACTAAAACAGACAGGGCTGTATTACGCTTCGCGTGGCTTGCTGCGGTTATTCAGTCCCGTCAATGGGCTGTCTTCACCATAATCTCATTTAGAAGCCAAGGCAGCCTCCATGAATACCAATATGCCTCAAAAAGAAACAGGGATAACCCAATAGGATTATCCCTGCTAAAATATTGAGAAAAATCTCTTACTTGTTCAAAGCCTGAGCCACATCAACCGCACAAGCAACTGTACATCCCACCATTGGGTTGTTTCCGATGCCGAGGAAGCCCATCATCTCGACGTGTGCAGGAACTGATGAAGAACCTGCGAACTGAGCGTCAGAGTGCATACGGCCCATTGTGTCGGTCATACCGTATGAAGCAGGACCTGCTGCCATGTTGTCCGGGTGAAGGGTACGTCCTGTACCGCCGCCTGATGCAACTGAGAAATATGGCTTGCCCGCGAGGACACGCTCTTTCTTGTATGTACCTGCAACCGGATGCTGGAAACGGGTAGGGTTGGTTGAGTTACCAGTGATGGAAACGTCAACTCCCTCATGCCACATAATTGCAACGCCTTCGCGTACATCGTCTGCACCGTAGCATTTAACCTTTGCACGAGGACCGTCGCTGTAAGCTATTTCCCTTACGACCTTAAGCTCACCTGAGTAGTAGTCGAACTCAGTTTGTACATATGTGAAGCCGTTGATGCGTGAAATGATCTGGGCTGCGTCCTTTCCGAGACCGTTGAGGATACAGCGGAGAGGCTCCTTACGTACTTTGTCAGCCTTTGCGGCAATCTTGATGGCTCCCTCTGCAGCTGCGAATGACTCGTGGCCTGCAAGGAAAGCGAAGCATTTTGTCTCCTCACGGAGAAGCATTGCAGCAAGATTTCCGTGTCCGATACCAACCTTACGGTCATCTGCCACTGAACCAGGGATACAGAAAGCCTGAAGACCGATTCCGATTGCCTCGGCAGCCTCAGCTGCAGTCTTGCATCCTTTCTTTATTGCGATTGCTGAGCCTACAACGTAAGCCCATTTTGCGTTCTCGAAGCAGATTGGCTGTGTCTCCTCACAAGTGAGGTAAGGATCAAGACCATACTGCTCGCAGATTGCGTTAGCCTCTTCGATATCCTTGATACCGTTCTCGTTAAGTGCAGCGAGGATCTGTTTGATACGGCGATCCTGGCTCTCGAATTTAACTTCTCTAATCATAGTCTTATCCTCCTGTTATTCGTGACGTGGGTCAATGTATTTAACTGCACCGGCCTCTTTTGTGAAGCGTCCGTAAGATCCGGTAACCTTCTTCAGCGCCTCATTCGCGTCTGTACCTTTCTTGATCTCATCCATGAACTTGCCGAGATGAACGAACTCATATCCGCAGATCTCGTCATTCTTGTCAAGGGCAAGAGTCTTGATATATCCTTCTGCCATCTCAAGGTAGCGAGGGCCCTTTGCGAGGGTTCCGTAAAGTGTACCTACCTGGCTGCGGAGACCTTTTCCGAGGTCCTCAAGACCAGCACCGATCATAAGGCCACCCTCTGAGAAAGCTGACTGTGTACGTCCGTAAACGATCTGGAGGAAAAGCTCGCGCATTGCAGTGTTGATTGCATCACACACAAGGTCTGTGTTGAGAGCCTCAAGGATAGTCTTGCCAGGAAGAATCTCAGAAGCCATTGCTGCTGAGTGAGTCATACCTGAACATCCGATAGTCTCTACGAGAGCCTCCTGGATCACGCCTTCCTTTACATTGAGGGTAAGCTTGCAGGCACCCTGCTGAGGAGCACACCAGCCGATACCGTGAGTAAGGCCTGAGATGTCAGTGATTTCCTTGGATTTTACCCATTTTCCCTCCTCTGGAATAGGAGCTGGACCATGGTTAGGCCCCTTTTTGACGCAGCACATCTGCTGCACTTCGTGTGAATAAACCATAAACCTTTTAATTATTTTGTTCTGAATTTCAGCTTTAAGCGGCATTCCATGGAAAATAATGGATACCGTCGAAAAATCCGCTGCAAATATAGCAATTTTTCTTACATCTCAAGAAGCCCCGCAAATTCCTTTGCGCAATGTCCTGGGACAATCACGTGATGGTTGCCTATCGGATTCTTGAGGAAATAGTCTGTTGAAGCGAGGTGCAGGACAACCTGTGTACGGCAAAGGTCAGCCTCGCAAAGATTTTTCACGAGAGTCCCCTCCTCCGCAAAATAACGTCCGAGATTGCCGGATACCTTAAATACAGTCACAGGACCTTCAGCTACCTTTCCCCTTATGCCGACACCTATGCCGGATTCGAAATGCGTATCATAGACATAGCTCTCAACCATGTTGAACGGTATTGTGCAATGCGCAAACACGACTTCTCCTGTCTCTGGATTGATCCTTGACGGATTAGCCTGGAATCCGGAGACTCCAGTAAGCGCATCAGCAATGAGCATTGACAGCAATGTTGGTATATCCCCCTCACATGATGATACGATTCCCTCAGAATTAAGCTTAGCAAGAGCAAGGCATCCTGTATTCCGGACTGCCGTCAGGAGATCAAAGCACCTCAACGTAAGCCCGTTCAACGAATATCTTGAAACAATGTTCTTTAGTGCATAGTAGATTGCCGTGGCCATTTCAGAAGAGTCACGGACATCATCCTCAGCCGAGAGAATCTGTGGACCGCAAGCCTCCAGAGCACAATCCTTGTCAACCTGGACCTTGCCAATCTCAGCAATCAGCTCCGCCATGTCTATATCTATCAGTTCTATACCGGCTTTCTCCATGACAGCGGCATAGTCCGCAGCACTTGAGATCAGCCAGTCCGACGGTTTTCCTACAACTCCGAGACGTTTCCCGTAAAGCGTCTTGCGCGCCTTCTCTATTTTCAGAAGGCTTTCCACACGCGAAGCGATATAGGATGAACTGCCATGTATTATTTCACCCTTGATTCCATTCTGACGCAGGAATGAAAGGATTTCCATTGAGGCTGCCAGCGAGTTGCTTTTTCCAGAAGTCAGGAGATAGACAGGCTGCCGGCTTCCAAGAACTTTCTGAAGCACTGACCTGAAAACATTCTCTGTCCCCCCTGTCCTTACATATATAAGGGATAGTTCATCTTTGCCATAATCATCGAAGTCCGCCCCTTTAAGGGTGTATTCTATGCCAAGGCTGCCCAAAAATTCTGCAGTCACATGCGCTACTGACTGTTCATCATGGAGTTCTGATGTAATTGTGTATATAGATACCATATAAATTAAAAGTTAACACGGCTGCAAAGATAGAAAACATCACTATAATAAAAAATAGCTGCATTCCCATGTTTCCCTGGCACGTGCTCCATTGCATCCATGCGAAGAACACTGTCACAGGCAGTCTTGAAAAACACATATTTTGGCTGCGCGCCTGCGCCTGCCCAAAAATCACACAAGACATATGCTGGTGGCCTATTTATCTTTGCCATATGCTGTATTTATGGCACAAAAACAGCCACCCGGAGGCGGCCGCTAAAGGACATGTATTTTTAACAAAACAGAAGACACCAGATAAGAGCGACAACAAGAATCGGTATCATTATAGTGAGCAAAATCCATATGAAAGTATTTTCCACCTGCTTTTGTGTATAATTTTCTTTTCCACCTATTATTGCTGCAGCTATAGCAGATAAGAGACCAACTACCACGAGTGTTCCAAAACCAATTAAATACACAATATCAAAATCGGAAAACAGGAAAAGTAACACCACTATACCCACGCCGATTAAAATTCCTTTAAAGTAAGAAAGGATCAATCTATCAACCAATTTACTCATGACATATATTTTTATGCGGCCTCAAAGGCGGCTATTAAATCCTATAAACTTTATTTCCCGCAAAGATAGTGATTTCAAGATAAATCATTGAGTTCGCAGGAGATTTTCAACGCAGGTGGATGAAGAGCACCGAGAGATATCCACACCTATCCATATTTATCCGCTGCCAGTATTGCCCCGGCCGGCCAAAGGGCAAGAAAAGGGGCAAATTTTTAGAAAATTTCCGTAAAAAGCGTAAAAGGGGCAAAACAATTAGTCTTCCCCCTATAACTAATCAATTCTCAATATAATATTTACCTAATTAATACTTTAGAGAATCGCTCTTCGTACCCCCGTGGGGAATCGAACCCCAACCTTCAGAACCGGAATCTGAATATCAAAATAGCATATATATCTACAAATCAAAACATTGCAAATCAGACACGCCAAAATAAATACAACTATAATACAACTTTTGACATTTTCCGGTAAAAGAGACCTGGAATTACAAAAGAAAAATCCGGCACCCCCAAGGCTGCCGGACTGCATATTACAAGAAGTTGTAATTTCAAGACAAGTCATAGAGTTCACA
>CAMXAU010000055.1 GCA_947179325.1 uncultured Bacteroidales bacterium
CTCTTTCTATAACTGGATAATGTTTAATCTGTCCAACTTTTTGGGGGCACTTCATCTTTAGTCTGCCCCTTTCTTTATAAGGCTGGCTCTACCCGATAATCCACCTGCTGCCCGGAAGCAGTGAAATGAGCTTTGCCGTCAATGCGCAGCTGACGAATGTTGTCACTGCTATGAACGGTATTGACAGAGGAGTCGGAAGTTGGAGCATATCCATCGAGACAACAGACCACATGTGGAGCCAGAAGATGTGCATCAGGTACATCCCATAGCTCAGACGGGAAAGCGATGTTATGATTCGCGGTGCCTGCACCTGCTGTATGCAGGAGAACAGCAGAAACGCGCCCATTGTCAGGCAGACAACATTTATCGTACAGAAGGACCATCCGATTTCAAGTACTGGAGTATCCAATATGACACCAGGGACAGCCTGGACATAATATGAAAGTATTGTGGCAACGGCCCCGGCAATGAGCATCGCGCTTCCTGCAAGCAGTCTGGTCCGCCTGCTCCATTTCAGGTGCACCCTTATATAATGCGCCATGACAAGATAGCCAAGATACCCGGAGAAATACCACAGCATGTGATATTCATTCCAGAAGCATTGTCCCCAGACCTCTCCGGCCCAGCGGTTAAGATACGGGATACACGTTGAGACAAGAAAAAGGAGAATAAAGAAACGCTCCTCCCTGGCACTGACATTCCTGAGCCAAGGTGAAATCACAGGAATGAACAGATAGAGGCTTATCAGAGGGAACATAAACCATAGATGCCCGGCAAGCGTAGGGAAATTCAGAAGAATCCGGGACATATCCCTGAGGCTCGTGGCCGTGTCAATCTGCCCCCACAGGAGCGGAAGTGTAGCATACAGCACCGAGAATACAAGGAATGGCGGCAATATGCGTGAAAACCTCCTGCGGTAGAATTCCCATGTGGACTGTTCCTCCTTCTTCGGCGCCAGCAGGAATGCGGAAACAATTATGAAAAGAGGCACTGCCATCCTTGAGAATCCATCATAGACCGACACGCATATCCTGTCAGTCTGATTGGCAAGCACAGCCTGCGGGCCAGCCATGTCTGTCGAGCCTGGTCCCGGATAGAAATTCTCGCTTGCATGGACAAGCATCACAAGAAAGCATGCGAACACACGCACGTAGTCAAGAAAGGCAATTCTTCCGTTTTGCATAGAATAACATTTTTACATTCTGCGGCAAATATACAAAAGACATCAGTCATATGAAACACAAGCGGATGCCCAAATGACCGGGCATCCGCAGACAATATATATATTCAGGCAAACTTATTTCACAGCTACCATCTGAACCTGTTCAGGCACATTGTCAAGAGGCCTTGACACATATTTTACCTTCCTGAAGTCAATTGTATTGAAATCTATGCACCTTATCATGGAATTGTCCATTGTCCTGTAATAGAATTTCAGATTGTCAATATCGCTGACTGTAGTGAATTGGGTAGAAGTAATCATGTCCAGGGTCTTCTCTGAATTTTCATTTACATCAACGACAGCCCCGATAGGTATAACCATGGCCTCCAATATCTTGAAGCTCTGGAGCATTGCATCATAGGCTGTTGGCGGGACCGGAGCTGTTGCCCTGAACATGGCTATCCTGACAAACCTTGACGGAGAAGTATAGTCGCCAGGCAGACCGAGCATTCCGGAACCTCCGCTGACCGGCTTGACCTCATATATACCGTCACCTGACGTCCATGTCTTGTTCCCTGCGCTTCCTGGAATAAGGTTGACATAATTGCTTAGATTGGTAAGATGCCACTGGAATCCGGGCGAATTGGTCAGGACACCGACCGGGTTCTCAAAAAAGTGCATCTCGCCATCCGTAATCTCAAGGATCACCTGTCTTCCGGTCCTGTCAGCAAGACGCCAGTGGACAGCTCCGATGCTGCCGCTGAGACCAGTCACATCTATCTTTCCTGCAGCTTCAATCACCTCATCTACAGTGGCGCATGTAGCCAAGGCCCAGGAGGCAAACTGAAAGTCGGACAATGTAGAGGACTTCTCTGCAGGGTTAAACGGCTTGTATGAACCATATTCCGGGAAAAAGAACAGGCCTGCGCTCAGCCCCTTTTCATTCATGCCCTCAACCATCAATTCATCCACCATTACAGACACACCTGCAAAACCATATTTTGCGACATATTCCATTCCGTCGGTACCGTCAGGCGTAAATGACTGGAAACGGTAGCCCCGCGGCATTATGACATACCGGCTGTCGAGCCTTTCTGCCGCCCATTCAATCGAACGCGCGAGTACATGCGAGCCATCCTTCGAGACAAAAGAGATTCCAGTACAGGCTTCTGAATGTACTGGAAATATAACTGATGCAGCTATGGCAACAGCTGATGCAGCTGCAAGATGTAGATTTCTGAAATGTAACATATTCCTGTAATTTTGGTTAAACGTCTCCCCGCTTAACCAAAACATGTGCCGGAAAGATACAGTCCTATTTCTGGTGGCGCAAAAGCCAGAAAGAAGCATATGTGCAGCTGCCCTTAAGCTTCAGCCCGCTGCTTTCCGCGAATCCATACGCAGCCTCTACCAGCTCTCCTGCAAGCCCGTTCCCCCTGAGCTCAGCAGGGACATAAGTATGTATTATATCAAAGACTCCGTCCTTGACAGTGTATTCAGCATATGCCGTTTCACCATTTTCCGTAACAGTGAACATACGGCGTTCCGGGATGTGTACTACCTCGTGTTTCATGGCATCTATTTTTTAACAGTTTCATAAACATATGACACTCCACCGCACAAGGCCATTGTTATTGCCTGTGATTCATGCGAAAGTGTCGCGAATATGATACCTGTTTCAAAGGGGATGCCATATATTGTTGAAAGAGCCAGCGAGACTATGAAATGGAATGAGCCGAATCCTCCCGGGACAGGCACAAGCCACCCGAGGCTGCCGGCTATCATAAGGAAAAGGGCATCCACGGCATTCAGCCCTTCAAGAGAAGGTATTGCATACATGGTGGAAATGCTCATGACCCAGTACATCGCCCAGATAAGGAGAGTATACAGGAAGAATCTCCATTTGTGCTCCATTTTCATACAGCTGCCGAATCCCTGGAGGATACCATTGCATATGGAATATATCTTTGACAGCACTTTGCTCTTTTCCCTCATCGAGACGACAATCCAGGCGGAAGCGGCAAATATGGCCAGAATGACCGCAACAAGCCACCATATGCTGAAATCCAGGCTCTCAGAAAGAGGAATCCACATCTTGTCAATAAAGAAAGAGCCGAATTTTTCCCAGCGGAAGACAAGCAGGGCTACAAGGAAGGCTATCATGGTCAGCATATCCCACCCTCTTTCAAGCACAACCGTCCCGAGCACCTTCTCATATGTCGCTCCAGACACCCCGCCCATATTTTCCGGGATACCTGCCGCCCGCCTTTTTCCCGCCTCCGAGGCACTCCGGCGTGATATGACGCCGCAACGGACAAACTCCCCGATTCTCGGGAACACAAAATTCGCGATATACCCTATATTTATGGCATTGAGTGCAGTAAGTCCAGAGACATGCCGGTCAAGCGGCAGCAGCAGGCCACGCCAGCGCAATGCACGGAAACAGAATGCAGCCACTCCAGCGGCCATGGATACGGCAATGAGGCCCCAGCGGCACTCCTTCATTCCTGCGACAAAGCTGCCCCATCCGACTCCACGGAACGAGAAGTACAACAGTATCACTGCGATAGATAGGGAAACTGCATATCTGATTATTTTACTGTATTTTCCTTTCATATACTGCAACTGGTTTTGAAGCCTGCAAATTTATTGATTTTTTTATACCTTTGCCGATTATTAATTACTAATATTCTGCGAATGCGGAATAACCTGTCTTAAGGACAGTACCGGGCCGCTTCCAGCAGGAAGGAATCCGGTCCAGGTCCTTGAAAAGAAGAAATGTGCGGAAGGAAAAGTTTCGCAAGCTGCACTGTCCTTCTTATAATGAACATTTTACTTGCGAAGCTTGTGTTAATGATTTTCCCGATGAAGTCTATTTTAGGAATGGGGAACGCGCTGACAGATATACTTGCAGTTCTTCCCGACGATACCCTGCTCAAGGAATTCCACCTGCCAAGAGGTAGCATGCAGCATGTGGACATGGAAACCGGAGACAAGATATGGCAGACATTGAAGCCTATGGGTGTCCAGTATGTGGCAGGCGGCTCTGCGGCCAACACAATCACTGGAACTGCAATATTCGGAATGAGATCCGGATTTATCGGCAAGGTCGGCAATGATGAACTCGGACATCTTTTCAAGAGCGACCAGAAGCAATACGGAATAGCCTCCACCCTGTTCAAGGGTGTCAATTCTTCCGGACGCGCAATGGTTTTCATCACTGCGCCAAATGCAGAAAGGACATTTGCGGTATATCTTGGTGCTGCACTTGAACTGGTACCGGAAGACCTGAAGCCGGAATATTTTGAAGGATATGACTATTTCCACATCGAGGGCTACCTCGTGCAGAACCAGCAGCTTATCCGCAAGGCTGTCGAGATGGCCAAGGCTGCTGGATGCATAATATCGATTGACATGGCTTCCTACAACGTCGTTGAATCAAACCATGCCTTTCTCCACGACATAGTTGACAACTATGTTGATATCATATTCGCCAATGAGACAGAGGCCAAGGCGTTCACAAAGATGGAGCCGAGAGAGGCACTTGACGAGCTGGCAAGGCATTGCGGGATAGCTGTTGTCAAGATTGGCAAGGATGGTTCGATGCTGAAAAGCGGTGATGAATACCATTATATACCGGCCTGGCCAGCAGCAACAATTGACGCGACAGGGGCAGGAGACACATACGCGGCAGGCTTCCTTTATGCCCATTCCCTCGGGATGCCGCTGAAGGTCTGCGGGGAGGTCGGCTCTATAATTGCAGCAAAAGTCGTAGAGGTCATAGGCACAAAGATTGATATACCGCGCTGGAAAGCTGCCAAAAGCGAGATCCGCGAGCTTATTGCAGCCAACTCCAAATAAATATGCACGCCTGATGCAGAGATCCAGCTACATATTCAACAGTTCCGAAGAATGCTGCTAAAAGGATATTTCAGAAAAAGGAGCCTGGAGAAGGACTCCAGCCATCAGCCGACAGGATTCATTCCTGCCGGCATGATAAAGTACATGGCAGTTCTCCTTGATGCCGAGGAGCCTGGCTTTGAGAAATGCCGTGAAGCAATAATCGGCTACTGCAGGGAAAAAGGCATGGACCTGAATCTCATGTACGTGGATTACAGGAGAGCAAGCAGGAAAGCCGGTCCGGAGACGGATCCAGACATGACTTTCCTCAGAAGCGACCTCAAATGGACTGGACGTCCGTCTGCAAGCAAGGCATCGCTGGTCAAAGACCATCCGTGCGACCTCTTCATATGCCTTTCCGGGAAAACGGATTTCAGCATAGAGTACATTTCATGCTCTGCTGAGGCAAGGTTCAAGATTGGCAGGACCTCGTTCAGGAGAGACCCTTTCAACATTGTAATAGAGGGTGACAGCCAGAAGACCGGCCAGGAAGAAATATTCAAGGCAATCACGGACCTGCTGTCAAAGATAGAATAAGCAAGAACCATTGACATGAAGCAATATCTTAAATATATAGCAACAGCCCTTAAAGGAGCCGGGATGGGCGCAGCCGATGTGGTACCGGGGGTATCCGGAGGCACAATCGCATTTATGACAGGCATCTATGAGGACCTTGTCAACTCTATCAATGCAATAAACCTGACTGCGGTAAAACTGCTTTTCACATTCAGGTTCAAAGAATTCTGGAAGCATATTAATGGAAGCTTCCTGCTGAGCCTTTTTGCAGGCATCCTTGTCAGCGTGCTTTCCCTGGCAAAACTGATGCAGTTCCTGCTTGCCAGCTTTCCCATACAGACATGGGCATTCTTCTTCGGGCTGATAGTAGCATCTTCTTTCTACATACTGCGCGACATCAAGGAGTGGAAAATAGATGATGCACTGACACTTACAGCAGGAATAGCACTTGGTGTCATTGTCTGCACGCTCTCCCCTACCCAGACCCCAGACGACCTCTGGTTCATCTTCATCTGCGGAGCTATAGCAATCTGCGCCATGATACTCCCTGGCATCAGCGGCAGCTTCATCCTGCTCATCCTGGGGAAATATGAATACATGATGGGAGCCATAGTGGAGATGAACATTGGTGTTCTCGCAGTCTTTGGTGCAGGCGCTGTGGTTGGAATCATATCCTTCTCCAAGTTCCTCCACTGGCTGCTTGCGAGATATCACAGGGCTACATTGATTATATTGGCAGGATTCATAATCGGCTCGCTTGTAAAAGTATGGCCATGGAGCAACATGGAGGCAATCGCGAGGTCGCAGCACCCGGAGTTCATCGGTGACGGCGACAGCATTTCCATGATGCTGATGAACGGCCAGATTGACTACCACATTGTCGGAGCTATCTGCTTTGCTGTCCTCGGGATTGCGATTGTAGTAGCCATCCAGACGCTCAGCGGAAAAATGTCGAAAGAGAAAAAGGCGGAAGCAATATCCTGACACCAATTGTTTCCGCAACAAACCAATTGTCCCCGGAGTTCCTTGCAGACTCCGGGGACAATTGATTATATATGGTCGAACAACCTATTTCCTCACAAGCTCCATCAGGAGATTGCCGTCTTTTCCATAGAGGAGAATCTTGTCATTTCCACTGCCCTTCACAGTAGTGACATCATTAATTGCCGAAAGGAATTTCTGCTCTACCTGCATATCCTGCTCCGGACCAGCCATCATTGTAGTTCCAATGCCGATAAGATGAAGCTTATGCCCGTCAATTGTATAGCTGCCGTTAATGATGTTCACCCCTGTATTCCCGTGTACACGTCCCTGAGCGGCATCAAAGCTGAGAAACGGAGCGTCCTCCATGAACTCCACCGACTCACCGCCAATCTTGACTACTTTCCAGTCTCCTGCGACCTCAGGGGATTCTGCACATGAGACCATTGACAAGGCTGCTACAGCCGATGCCACAAACAAAACAATCTTTTTCATACTATCATCAGTTTTAAAAATCCAATAAAAACATATCAATTGCCATTCTGCCTTACATTGTGACCCTCTGACATTCTCCGTTGCAAAGATACATCAATAATATATCACATTAAAGCCGCAACCGGCTAAGACAAAAAGTAAGCCAATATTCAAATAACAAATTTTTGATTATATGATTTTTTTACTACCTTTGCCAGCCAAATTAAAGGATTGGTCCGGTAGCTCAGCTGGATAGAGCAACAGCCTTCTAAGCTGTGGGTCTTGGGTTCGAATCCCAACCGGATCACGAAAGGGCCACTTTTCAGTGGCCTTTTTTCGTATTTGGGACCGGAGAAGCGGGCCTACAGCATAATTAAGCATCCTACCGGTATAACCATATATAAATCAATGAGGCTGACTAATCAGTCATATTGACTTTTTAGTCAGCCCCCTTTATGTCAGCCTGTGGCAGAACCGGCAATGCATCTAAATCTTCCTGACCTCCTCTTCAGAAAGTCCTGTGACCTCGGAGATCAGCTTGATGTCCATGCCTTTGCTTCGCATCGCCTTGACTATTTCGGCTTTAGCTTCCGCTTTTCCTTCTTTTAGTCCTTCCTCCCTTCCTTCAAGACGTCCGAATTCAATCTGGTTCCTTATGTCCTGTTCAGTGGTCATG
>CAMXAU010000056.1 GCA_947179325.1 uncultured Bacteroidales bacterium
CTGCCCCACCAGGTGGGAGAGTAGGTAGCTGCCGTTCTTTTTGACGCCCTGTCCAGAATCATGGACAGGGCGTTTTGTTTTATATATATTGATATCTTTTTTATATTGGAATACCATATTCGTGCTTGATTTCGTCCATTACGAACATACTCATTATTGAGCCGAGGCTGTCTATGCTGCCCAGGACATTAAGGATGAATTCTTGATAGTATTTCATGTCTGGTGCATTTATCTTCAGGAGATAGTCATATTCTCCAGAAATATTGTAGCATTCCGTGACCTGCGGAATCTCCTTGACTATCCTGCAGAAGTTCTCCGCTATCTCTTTGTTCAGCCTTACCAGTTTTACGCTGCAATATACTATGAATCCCTGGTTCAGCTTATCAGCATCAAGTATTGCAATGTATTTCTTGATGTAGCCGCCCCTTTCTAATCTTTTTAGCCTTTCGAATACCGGTGTATTTGAAAGATTTACTTTTGTGGCAAGTTCCTTTGTGGTCAATCTTGCGTTTTCCTGCATGAACCGCAGGATCTGGATATCTGTCTTGTCTAAAGTCTCCATACTTTCGGGAATAAAATTCTTTTATTGCAATGTTTTGCAGTCTTAAATGATTGTATTTTCTTATTTGTCCGGTAAATATAGATATATTTACTGATTTTTCTGCTTCTATTGGATGGATGTACTGCGTTATTTAATTTTGCACAAATAATGATGCTGTCTTCTGCGCTTTTGTGTTGACTCCAGATTACGGATTTAATGCAGATTTTGCCTCCAGACAGATTTTGTATAATAATTAATGAAAGTAATCTATGTCTAAATATCATTTTGAGACTTTGCAGCTACATGCCGGGCAGGAGAATCCGGATAGTGCAACAGGTGCCCGGGCTGTTCCGATCTACCAGACCACATCTTATGTATTCGATAGTTCGGAACATGCGGCAGCGAGGTTTGCATTACAGGAGCCTGGGAATATCTATGGCAGGCTCACAAATCCGACGCAGGATGTCTTGGAGCAGAGGATTGCTGCCCTTGAAGGAGGTGTCGCAGCTTTGGCTGTGGCTTCCGGTGCTGCAGCTGTCACATATGCCCTGCAGAATATTCTGGCTCCCGGTGACCATATCATTGCTGCGGACAATCTCTATGGAGGCTCTTTCAATCTCATCACGCATACGCTTGCTGCAAACGGAATATCCAATACTATTCTGGATGTAAACAATGCACAGCTGCTTGAGTCTGCAATACGTCCTGAAACTAAAGTCGTATATGTGGAAACCTTAGGTAATCCTAATTCGGATGTTACTGACCTTGATATGGTTGCTGAAGTTGCGCATAGGCATAA
Organism: uncultured Bacteroidales bacterium; assembly: GCA_947179325.1. GTDB lineage: Bacteria > Bacteroidota > Bacteroidia > Bacteroidales > UBA932 > Cryptobacteroides. The sequence continues at coordinate 1,341 of CAMXAU010000056.1, forward strand.
TATACCTTTGGTTGTTGACAATACCTTTGCCACACCTTATCTTATGAGACCTATTGAGCATGGAGCTGATATCGTTATACATTCAGCAACAAAATTCATTGGCGGGCATGGCTCCAGCCTCGGTGGGCTGATAGTCGACAGCGGGAAATTTGACTGGAAAGCGGTTCCTGACAGATTCCCGTCTCTTGCTAAGCCTGATCCGAGCTATCACGGGGCTGTCTTTGCTGATGTGGCGGGGCCTGCTGCTTTTGTCACGAGGATACGTGCCGTCATACTCCGTGATACCGGTGCGGCGATTTCACCTTTCAATGCTTTTCTTCTGCTGCAGGGGCTTGAGACTTTGTCCTTACGCATAGAGAGGCATGTTGAGAACGCCTTGAAGGTAGTAGATTATCTTTCCAGGCATCCGAAGGTTGCAAAGGTCAATCATCCGTCATTGGAATCGCATCCGGACAACCACCTTTATCGGAAATATTATCCATCCGGTGCAGGCAGCATATTTACATTTGAAATCAAAGGTGGCAAGGAGGAGGCGTGGAAGTTCATTGATTCTCTGGAGATTTTCTCTCTCCTGGCCAATGTGGCAGATGTGAAGAGCCTGGTAATCCATCCGTACACGACTACTCATTCGCAGATGACTCCGGAAGAACTGGAGCAGCAGCACATCACGCCTTCCACAATCCGCCTCTCTATAGGTACTGAATATATAGACGACATTATCGCTGATCTGGAGCAGGCTTTTGCAAAATGCTAAAAATGTCTTAATTTCGTAGGTTCGCCAGGTCAAGAACCATCTTGTCTCCGGAATACCTTCGGAATGGCGGCAAATGTACAATTGATATCAAAATGTCTGTAGCGGATTTTTTAAAGAACAGCAGTGCAACTGCATTCTCTTTTGAGCTTCTTCCTCCTGTCAGAGGAAAGAGGATAGATGAACTATACAGGAACGTAGAGCGGCTTATGCCGTATAATCCTGCCTACATCAACATAACCACACATCGTAATGAGATTGTATACAGGGAACTTCCGGACGGGACTTTCCACAGGACGTTTGAGAAGGCGCGTCCGGGCTCTGTTGCAATCGCTGCTGCTTTGCGCGGGCGTTATGGCATTACGACTGTCCCTCATGTGATATGCAGCGGATTCAGTGCAGGTGAACTTGAAAATGAACTTATTGACCTTACATATCTTGACATAACAGATATACTTGTGCTTCGCGGGGACCGTGCAAAGGGGGAAAACCGTTTCACTCAGACGCCAGGGGGGCATATACATGCCATAGACCTTTGCCATCAGGTATCTGACTTCAACCGGGGTAAGATGCTTGACGGAAATGGGTATGGGGCACTGGAGCATCCTTTTTCCTATGGTGTCGCAGGTTATCCAGAGAAGCATGAGGAATCAATGAATGCAGATGTTGACATTGAGTATCTGAAGGCAAAGGTGGATGCCGGGGCTGAATATGTTGTCACACAGATGTTTTTTGACAATAAAAAATATTTCAGTTTTGTGGACCGGTGCCGGGAGGCTGGTATAGAAGTGCCGATTGTCCCTGGTATCAAGCCGCTTACATCGCTGACGCAGCAGACCCTTCTTCCAAAGACATTCCACATTGACCTTCCGATGCCCCTGGCTGTTGAATTTAGGAAATGCAGGACGAATGAGGATGTGAGGGCACTGGGGGTTGAGTGGGGGATCCAGCAGGCGAGGGAACTTAAGGAGGCAGGTGTGCCGAGCATACATTTCTATTCTATGAATGCATCGGCAAGCGTGGAGGCAATTGCAAAGGAAGTCTATTGATCTATGGACAGGTTACAGGAACTGATGAAAAAACGTGTCCTTGTGCTCGACGGGGCAATGGGGACAATGATACAGAGATATGGGGCAGGAGGCGGAAATAATGATATGCTGCCGATATCCCGCCCTGAAATCATATCCGCGATACACAGAAGCTATCTTGAGGCCGGGGCAGACATAATCGAGACTGATACATTCAATGCCCAGAGGATTTCTCAGGTGGACTATCATACGGAAGGCCGCGTGCGTGAAATGAATATCGCAGCTGCGCGCATCGCAAGGCAGGAGGCAGACAGGATGACTGCCTTGACACCATTGAAGCCTCGCTTTGTGGCCGGTTCAATCGGGCCTACAGGAAAGACTGCGTCCATCTCCCCGGACGTGGAAGATCCAGCGTACCGCGCTGTCTGCTTTGATGAGCTCCATGATGCATATCTGGAACAGATTTCAGCTTTGCTTGAAGGAGGTGTCGATATGCTGTTGGTTGAGACGGTATTTGATACCCTGAATGCCAAGGCTGCCATAGTCGCGGCACATGACGCCTTTGCGGCCTCAGGACGTGAGGTCCCGATAATGGTTTCAGCTACAGTCGCTGACAAGGCCGGTAGAATCCTGTCCGGGCAGACCGTGGATGCCTTTCTGGCATCGATTGCCGGGATGGGTGTCTTTTCCTTCGGGCTTAACTGTTCTTTCGGTGCAGACGAGATGCTTCCTTTTCTGGAATCCCTGTCTGTTTCTGCACCGTTCCATATTACAGTGCATCCTAATGCAGGCATTCCAGATGAGCTTGGGAATTATAGCCAGACTCCGGAACGTATGGCAGAGAGCATCCGTCCGTATCTTGAGCGCAGGCTGGTGAATGTCATCGGTGGCTGCTGCGGGACGACTCCTGAGCATATTGCGGCTATTTCTGCCGTTGTCGGCCAGCTCTATCCTTTGGAGGGGGAGGCACTTGTACCTGTAAGGGATATTCCCGCCGGGAATGTGCCTTGGCTGTCTGGAATAGATGCATTCTATGACAGGAGAGCCTTTGTCAATGTCGGAGAGCGGTGCAATGTCGCCGGAAGCCGCAAGTTTCTGCGCCTTATAAAGGAGAAATCATATAATGAGGCGATTTCTATCGCAGCTGCCCAGGTCAGGTCCGGGGCGATGGTCATTGATATAAATATGGATGATGCCATGCTTGATGCAGCGGCGGAAATGACGCATTTCCTGAATCTGCTGGCTTCTGATCCGGATATATCACGTGTCCCTATAATGATAGACTCTTCGCGGTTTGAGGTCATTGAGGCTGCCTTGAAGTGTATCCAGGGCAAGTCCATTGTCAATTCTTTGTCTTTGAAGGAAGGGGAGGAAGTCTTTCTGAACAGGGCTTTGAGGGTCAAGGAACTCGGTGCCGCCCTTGTGGTCATGGCTTTTGATGAGCAGGGGCAGGCGACTTCATATGAGCGGAAGACAGAGGTCTGCGGACGTGCCTACAGACTGTTGACAGAACGTATCGGATTCAATCCGCAAGATATTATCTTTGACCCTAATATACTTACTGTCGCGACAGGGATGAAAGAGCATGACCGCTATGCCCTTGACTTTATTGAAGCCTGCCGGTGGATTCATGCGAATCTTCCTGGGGCAAAGGTAAGCGGGGGTGTCAGCAATTTGTCATTCTCGTTCAGAGGAAATAATTTCCTTAGGGAGGCGATGCACTCTGTATTCCTCTATCACGCGATTTCAGCCGGAATGGATATGGCAATCATAAATCCTTCCTCCTCTGTGATTTATGAAGATATTGCGCCTGAGCTGCGTGATGCGCTGGAGGATGTGGTACTGTGCCGCCGGGAGGATGCTGTGGAACGCCTGATGGAGATTGCAGGGAAGTTCAAGGCTTCTGGGGAAACGAAGGCTGTGGAGGAGCAGGACCGCTCATGCATTTCCTTGGAGGACAGGCTGTGTATGGCACTGCAACGTGGTGATGATGCCTTTCTGCAGCAGGATATTGAGGAGGCTCTTACTGTGTATCCGTCTCCGTCAGCCATAATTGAAGGCCCTCTGATGAAGGGTATGACAACGGTAGGTGACCTTTTCGGTGCAGGGAAGATGTTTCTTCCCCAGGTTGTGAAGACAGCCCGTACCATGAAGCGCGCAGTGGAGATTTTGCGTCCATATATTGAGGGCGCAGGTCAGCAAAGGCATTCATCTTCAAGAGGCAGGTATCTGATGGCGACTGTCAAGGGTGATGTGCATGATATAGGGAAGAATATCGCCTGTGTTGTGCTCGCGTGCAATAATTTTGAGGTAATAGACCTTGGGGTGATGACTCCTGCTGAAAGGATTGTGGACGAAGCTATGGCGAGGGATGTGGATTTTGTAGGGCTTAGCGGATTGATTACGCCTTCTCTTGACGAGATGTGCACTGTCGCAAGGAAACTGCGTGAGGCCGGGTTCTCAAAGCCTCTTTTTATCGGGGGTGCAACTACATCAGAACTTCATACTGCGGTCAAGATAGCTCCATTATATGGTGGGCCGGTATTCCATGTCAAGGATGCGGCACAGAATCCTCTCGTTGCATCACGGCTGATGGGGCCTGAACGGGAGGATGCTATAAGGGAACTGTATGCTGCTCAGGAAAATATAAGGAAGAGGTATAATGCTGGATTGTCTGTGAAACCAGTCGGTTCTGTAGACGATGGTGATACAGATTCGTCAGACAGGCTTATGATTGACTGGAAGAGTGAGATGCTCTATACACCGTCTTTTACAGGACTGAGGATTCTTGAGAAGATACCGGTCTCTGAAATCAGGCCATATATCAACTGGATCTATTTTTATCATCTGTGGGGTGTGAAACCAGGCTCAGATGAGGCTGAGGCACTCCGCGTGGAGGCAGAGGCTATGCTGGACTCTTTCCCTGAAAGCTATGGCGTACGGTCTGAGGTCGGCTTTTATCCTGCCTTTTCGCGTGGGGACAACATATTTATCCAGCATCCAGCCGGCTGTCCATGCTGTGGTGGTGCCGGGACTTCCCTTACTGTCATTGCCACTCCGCGTCAGAAAAATCTGAATGACACCGGGACAAGGCTTTCCCTTGCAGATTTTGTAGCACCGGAGAAATATGGAGACCATATCGGGCTTTTTGCAGTGACTGTCTCTGAGGAGTTTGTCAATGCCCTTGAATCTCTGAAGTCTTCCGGGGACAATTATGCATCGCTGATGATGCAGGGTCTTGGCGACAGGCTTGCCGAGGCTGCCAGTGAATATATCCATCTGAAAGTTCGCCGTGAACTTTGGGGCTATGCACCAGATGAGGAATTGACAATCAAGGAGATGTGTTCAGCGAGATACTGCGGTATCCGTCCGGCTGTAGGCTATCCGTCCCTGCCGGACCAGAAGACAATCTTCAGGCTTGCCGAACTTCTTGATTTCGGCGCAATCGGCATCTCTCTTACAGAAAACGGTGCGATGTATCCGCAGGCATCTGTATGTGGCCTTTACCTGGCCAGTCCGCATTCACGTTATTTTATGGTCTGAGGCATGCACTTTTTTATGAATGTCTCTGTGCCTTGTGCTGCCATTTGGCACGAAAGTAAGCTATCTTTGTAGCGGTTTTGTGTATTGTTGACTATTGCAGGAGGCACATAGCTTTGTATGGTTTAAGCTGTAGGGCTTTGGTACAGGTTTTTGCGGTGCCATTTAATTGTATTTGTGATGAAAGATTTTATAGCGATAGATTTCGAGACGGCAAATGAATGTCCGTCAAGTGTATGCAGTGTCGGTGCGGTCCTGGTGAGGGATGGGGTTATAGACAAGACTTTCTATAGTCTGATACGTCCTGAGCCGGATTATTATAAATGGTTCTGCCAGAGGGTGCACGGTATAACAGAAGAGGATACATGCGATGCGCATTGCTTTCCGTCAGTCTGGGCGGAACTGGAAAGGGAGCTTGCCGGCGAGGATAGTCTTGAGAACTTGGGGCTTCCGTTTGTGGCGCACAACAGCAGATTTGATGAGAATTGCCTGAAATCAGTTTTCCGTGTCTATCAGATGGATTACCCGGACTATGTCTTTCACGATACCCTATGTGCTTCAAGACATCATTTCGGGCGTACTCTGCCAAACCACCAGCTCCACACCGTGTCTGCTGTATGTGGCTATGACCTCGCAAATCACCACCATGCACTGGCAGATGCAGAGGCGTGTGCACATATTGCAATACGGATACTCTGACGATAGTGGAGTAATCATCATGATTTATATATATAAAAGTCGTTACGGATTCTAAAAATTGCTATATTTGCAGTCTGTTCAAAGGAGAGATGCTCGAGTGGCTGAAGAGGCACGCCTGGAAAGCGTGTAGTCGCCTAAAGCGGCTCACGGGTTCGAATCCCGTTCTCTCCGCACATCAGAAAAAGGACAAGCGCGAAAGTTTACTTTCAGCACTTGTCCTTTTTCTGATGTGCACCGCCCCGCCGCAGGCGGGACGGGATGTCGGAGCAGCCAAGCTGCGACGAAATCCTGAGAGAACGTATTCTCCAGTGCCGTATGTCGGAGCAG
>CAMXAU010000057.1 GCA_947179325.1 uncultured Bacteroidales bacterium
GTCCGATCCTGATGACAACTCTGACGACTGTGCTCGGTATGATCCCGATGGCAGCCGGACGCGGGGAAGGCTCAGAGATGTGGCGCTCGCTCGGTATGACCGTGGCATGGGGACTTTCCGTGTCGACGCTTGTGACCCTCATAATTATCCCTACCCTGTACTGCTCTTTCGCAACATGGCAGGAAAAAGGAAAGGAGAGGAAGGCGCGCAAGGCGGCCAGGAAGCTTGCCGCGTCCAGATAGAAGGAATAATAATGACATTCATCCGGCTCTTGGCGGATGGATATAGACAACAAGGAAATGAAAGCAATATTTATAGTATACAACCAGGCATACAACATGGAGATTGCAGATGCGCTTTCTGAGATAGGGCAGAAGGGATTCACCATGTGGCAGGACATAGAAGGCTGCGGAAGCAGAGGGGGAGAGCCTCATCTCGGCAATCATGCCTGGCCTACAATGAACAATGCCATGCTGACAATGGTCGATGATGACAAGGTCGACGTGATCATGGATATCGTAAAGAAAAAAGACAAAGAAACTCCTGCACTCGGTCTGAGGGCCTATGTCTGGAATATAGAAAAAGGATATTGACAGCCTTTTGGCATCCTTTTGGAATAACTTGTAATCCGGCTATAAATCGTTATATTTGTAGCCGGATTATTTTGTCTGGTCCCGTTTGCGTCAATGTTGACATGGAATGGTGATTGTGTGACGTAAATAGAAATATATTAATTAACATTTAACATCTATATTTATGGAAAAGATTATTACAGATTCTAATTTCGCGGAAACTATAAATACCGATAAGCCTGTAGTCGTTGACTTCTGGGCTACATGGTGCGGCCCTTGCCGTGCGCTTGCCCCAACAGTTGAGGAACTTGCATCGGAATATGACGGGAAGGCTATCGTCGGTAAATGCAATGTTGATGAAAACCAGGAACTTCCGATGAAGTTCGGTGTCAGGAACATCCCTACGCTGATTTTCATCAAGAACGGGGAAATGGTTGACAGGATGGTCGGTGTCTCTTCCAAGGCTGACATCGCCAAGAAGATAGACTCCCTTCTGTAGGACCATTCTCATGAAAAGGATTATAATCTTGGTATTATCTGCCGCCCTGCTTGCTGCGGGAGCGGCAGAATCTGTAGCCCAGAGCCGCTATGGTGTTATCGGCGGAATGACCTTCTCCAATTCCAAGGAGTTCAGCAGGAGCACGATGACCCAGTTCCATGCAGGATTGACATATAAACTGGACCTGCCTCTCGGATTCTCTGTCCAGCCGTCACTGGTATATAATGTGAAGGGGGCGAAGATGCAGGGTGTTCTTTCCGGCAATGGCAGTGAAAGGTTTGATATAAGCATGGGGTATCTGGAGCTTCCCGTGTCCCTTCAATGGGGGCCGGACCTTCTTATTTTCAGGCCATTCCTGGATGTTACCCCATATATTGGATATGCGTTGAACAATAAGCTGGTAGCTGCCGGCAATGTCACAGCAAAGAATTCCTGGGATGCCCTGCAGCGTTTTGAATATGGGATGGGCCTTGGTATCGGCCTTGACATATGGAGGTTCCAGGTGATAGGACGCTACAACTGGAATTTCGGTTCGCTCTATGCGCCTGGGCAGACTGTGGATGGCACTTTCCCGGAACTGGTGAGGGGCGCATTTGACAAAAGCAGTTTTGGAGGGATCACACTTTCCATAGCGTTCCTCTTTGGAGGCGGCCGCTAAAAATAAAGGACAAGATGGATCTGAATGAAGTAAAGGAATTTCTCGGGGAAGACTGGAAAAGGGTCGAGACGGCAATCAGTGATGCGCTCAAGAGCGATATAGAGCTTCTTGACAAGACAAACGCGTCAATCATGTCGCATTCCGGAAAGATGATAAGGCCCATGCTCTCAATCCTCATAGCAAGGGCATGTTCCGGGGCAAGGCCTGCCGATGCCTCCTATCTCTACGCCGCCTCTTCTGAGCTGCTGCACAATGCGACACTTCTGCATGATGATGTCGCGGACAACAGCAAACAGAGACGCGGCAACCCGACTATAATGTCGCTCCTGGGGCCTACTGCCTCAGTCCTGATAGGTGACTTCTGGCTTGTAAAGGCAATGGAGGGCATTCTTGCAGCCGGTGACAACGGAAAGGTCATACGCATATTTTCACGCACTCTGAGTGACCTCGCAGAGGGGGAGATGCTCCAGCTGGAGAAAGCCCGCAAAGGTGACACTTCAGAATCAGACTATTACAGGATTGTATATAACAAGACGGCCTCGCTTTTCCGGGCATCTGCATTGTCTGCTGCCATTTCTGTAGATGCAGAGGATTCTGTCCGGGAATCTGTCGGAAGATACGCAGAGCTGCTTGGAATAGCGTTCCAGATAAGGGATGACATATTTGACTATATGCCATGCTCAAAGGCCGGGAAACCCGTCGGGGTGGATATCCTGGAGCAGAAGATAACATTGCCGCTCCTTGGGGCCATGTCCAATTCCGGTGAAGCCAAGGCAAGGGAGATAAGGGGGATGGTGTCTGGAATCGTCGGGCATCCGGAGAACCGTGATGCCATTGCCGCTTTTGTAAGGGACAATGACGGCATAGGCTACGCCCAGGACAGGCTGACGGAATATATAGATGATGCGGTCTCATGCCTTGATGTGCTGCCGGACTCACGTGAAAAGGAATACCTGAGGGAACTGGCATATTTTGTCGGGCAGAGGATTTCCTGAAAAATTATGGATAGATATGCGTTTTGCTGACATAAAGGGAAATGACGAAATAAAGCGTGTCCTTGCCGGCATGGCCGACAGCGGCAGAATCCCGCATGCCATGCTGTTCTATGAGAACGAGGGCTGCGGGGCACTGCCGCTGCTGCTCGCATTCTACCAGTACCTGTGCTGTACTGACCGCCATGACGGTGACTCGTGCGGCAAGTGTCCGTCATGCAGCAAGGTGTCACGGCTGATTCATCCGGACCTCCATTTTGTGTATCCGGTGAATTCTGGCTCAAAGATAAGCTCATCTGCAAAGCCGTCTTCTGAATCCTATCTGCCATATTGGAGGGAACTTTGCATCTCAAATCCTTATTTCCTTGAAAGCGAGCTTTACAATGCCCTCGGAATAGAGGGGAAATCAGGGAATATCGCTGTCTCGGAGGCTAAATTCATATTGGACAAGCTTTCCCTTACATCTGTCCAGGACGGATATAAGGCTGTCGTTGTCTGGCTGCCGGAGAAGATGAACGCGGAGTCCGGCAACAAGCTTCTGAAGATTGTCGAGGAACCGCCGGAGAATACACTTTTCCTTTTTGTAACCCATGCTCCTGAGAAGATGCTTCAGACAATATTCTCGCGCTGCCAGAGCCTCAGGGTTCTCCCCGCCCGGAAAGACGAGGTCGCCTCTGTCCTGGAGGGACAGTTCTCAATATCTCCAGAGCAGGCGTCCGTATATGCCGGTATTTCAGGCGGAAGCGTAGGTGTCGCCTTGAATCATCTCGGTGAGAGGGAGGAGTACAATGAATTCCTTGACCTGTTCTCTGACTTCATAGGTGCAGCAATGGGAAAGGACCTGATGTCAGCCCTTGAGGCCGCGGAGACAATGGCTGCGCTGGACTCGCGTGAAAAACAGAAAGCTTTTTGTAACTTTGCCGGAGATTGCATCAGGAAAATATTCATGGTCAAGAGCAATATGGCCCAGATATCCAATGCCACGGAGCAGGAGCTCCCGTTCTTTGCAAAAGTGGCGGGGCATTGCAGGGACACTTTCTGTGAAAAGGCCCTGGGGTGTTTTGACAATGCCGCACAGCTGATAGAGCGGAATGTCAATCCCAAGATTGTATTCTGTGACCTTGCTGACCGCATATTTATATACATATAGGTTCTGCGAAGTGTGGAACTGCCGTTAACACTGAGTTTTATGGAAGATAACGAAATAAGAAGATTTGACTGTTCAAGGGGATGTACCGTTGGACGCAACGATGAAGGCGAGCTCCTCTGCGAATACCGTATGGGCTGCTGCAAGCTGGAAGTCTATGACTGGCTTCCGGGTGTGCGCCAGGAACTGTACAAGGACTATTTTGAAGTAAGGTTCAAGAATACACGTAAAGGTATCTACAGGAATACATCCGGACAGACAATCAAGACCGGTGACCTTGTCATCGTTGAGGCTAATTCCGGGCATGACCTCGGAATCGTCACGCTGGAAGGCCCTGTCGTGTCTAGGCAGATGCGCTGCAAGAGAATTAATCCCGAGACAATGGAACTGAAGAAGATCTACCGCAAGGCAAAGGTCTTCGACCTGGAGAAATGGCAGGAGGCAATTGCCCGGGAGCATGAGACAATGATACGCGCGCGGCAGATTGCAGCAGAGCTGGGCCTTGAGATGAAAATCGGAGATGTAGAATTCCAGGGAGACGGCACAAAGGCCATATTCTACTACATTGCGGACGGCCGTGTGGACTTCCGCGAACTGATAAAGGTCTTTGCCGAGGAGTTCCATATCAGGATTGAAATGAAGCAGATCGGTGCCCGTCAGGAAGCCGGCCTGATTGGAGGCCTTGGCGTCTGCGGCAGGGAATTGTGCTGCTCGAACTATATATCTTCATTCCAGTCTATAACAACTGCAGCCGCAAGGGCACAGGATCTCTCTCTGAATCCTCAAAAGCTTGCAGGACAGTGCGGGAAACTAAAATGTTGCCTTAATTATGAGACAGCTGCATATCTCGATGCGCAGTCCCGTATCCCCCGTGTCTCAAATCCTCTGGAGCTTGAGGACGGGCTTGCATACCTGATGAAGACCGACATACTGAGGGAGACGATGTATTTCTCATACGACCAGTCCTCTTTCGCTAACCTGTATGCGCTGAAGGCCTCAGAAGTACGTGAGATAATCAAGATGAACCGCAATGGTGTGAAGCCGGAGTCGCTCAAGAGCGACCAGGTTCCTGCTGCTCCTGAATTTGTCACCGCTGTAGGTGACGACAGCATCACAAGGTTTGATGAGACACGCAAGAAACGCCGCAGCAACAACAAGAACCGCGGACGTGAGAAGGGGGGACGCGACAATAATGCGGGACGTGACAACGCCAGCCGCGACAGGGGAGGCCGTGATGGCAGCAGGGGGCGCGAAAGACGTCCGGACCGCCAGAACCAGCAGAAAAAACAGCAAGGCAGCAAAGAATGAGAAGCCTCGTCCAGTTAATTGCAGCCGGCCTGCTGGCCCTGTCCTGTTCGCAGCCGCTTTCCGTGGAGACTTTTGTCCGCTCCTCCGCAAAGGATGCTTCAGGAAGGTATCCTTTTATACTTTGCATGGACGATTCCCTTGCGGTCTATTCAATACGTTTCTTTACAAGGATGGACATCAGTGCAGATGAATTCAATGGACTGCAGGACATTGCTGTAGATGTACTTCTGGAATCCCCTTCGGGAAAGGGATATGCAGAAAGGGTCTATCTCGGAAAAAAGGACTTTGTGTCAGGGCGTGGCTTCGCCAAGGACTATAATATGCCATACCGCACAGGCTTCAGGCCGATGGAGTATGGACAATGGAATATGTATCTGACTCTCCCTGAAAAAGCTCCGGCGGACATGGTCCGGGGAATGGGAGTTTGTCTATCTAAACAAATTGACGGAAATGGGAAAAGATAAATTGCGCAAGTTCAGGGAGAACGAGAATTTCAGGTGTCTGATTCAGCCGAGGACAGAAGAGGTCTTCAGGGTGGACCACCCGCTCAAGGGGCATTGGGGGGAGAAATATTTCGGCAATGACAGGCCTATTGTAGTCGAGCTTGGATGCGGCAAGGGGGAATATACAATAGACCTTGCTGTACGTAATCCTTCATGCAACTACATAGGTGTAGACATAAAGGGAGCAAGGCTGTGGAAAGGAGCCAAATACGCTGAAGAACACAGCCTTCCGAACGTTGCTTTCCTGAGGACCAGGATAGAGTTCATTGAGTCCCTGTTTGCGCAGGGGGAAGTATCTGAAATATGGATTACATTTGCTGATCCCCAGATAAAGAGGGAGAAGAAACGCCTCACAAGCCCTCTTTTCATGGACAGGTACCGTAATTTTCTCAAGAAAGGCGGAATAGTACATCTTAAGACGGACAGCCGCTATCTCCATGAGTACTCAAGGGCCATGGCGGAGGTTAATGCCTTGAATATCCTTGCATGTGCGACTGATATCTATGGAAAGGACAGGGCTTCATTGTATGACAGCGCAATGGCTTCTGTATGCGGCAAGGATGCAATAGATGCCCTTCTGGAGGTCCAGACCTTCTATGAGTCACAGTATCTCGCGCAGGGAATCCCTATTACCTATCTATCATTCCTTGTCGACCATGCAGGTGAATATGTTTCTCCTGACTGGGATGAAGACCTCTGGGAGAGGTAGGCTCTGTGTGTGGGTGCATTAATATGTGAAATCGCGGCTGGAACCGCGCCCTATGCGTGTTTCATGGAGAACGCGTCTTTCAGTGTCGAGGGTGAAGACTGAGAATGCGTTTTCGTCCGGAGTGCCAAGCTCGTTCTCTGAACAGTATCCGCATTGTACACCGACAATATTTATCCCATGCTCAACAGTATGGAGGTCAAGATGTGTATGTCCATGTATGAATGCCGCAATGCTGCCTTTACCTCTGGAGTTGAACCTGTCCACAATCTCCCAGAACCTGTCTCCGCACTCCTTATAGTAATGGGCAAACATCAGGACTGTCCATCCTTTCGGAAAGCTTGACGGGCAGAGGGCTTCCTTTGCGAGCCAGTCAAGCTGCTTGCCATGTATGCCTGGATTCTGCATTATGCCTGCGTCAAAGTAGTTGAGTATGATTACTCTGACCTTTTCTGCAGGGTAGTCGGCGTAATAGTAGTTCCCATATGGGTCCTTGCTGTTGAAATGCAGTTCTGTATTTCCGGTATTCCGCTCGCAGAGAAGATGATACTGTATGTCCGTTATTGTCTCTTCCTGTGTCATCTTTGCATTCCTGTCGTGGTTTCCTTTTGTCATGAAGACGGGGATGTCAATCCTGTTGAAATATGACATGGCTTCAGGGATGTCATCAACGGCTTCCTCCCATTTTGCATCGTATGCTGAGAACAGGTCACCACCGAATGCTGCAAAATCGCAGTACCTTTCATTGCAGAGGGATACGAAATTCTCCAGGTTCGGACCGGCCAGCCGCTTTTCGTAGGTCTTGCCGACCACATGCACATCCGTTACGAATGCAAAATTGATGAACTTGCTTTCTGAATTATAGCTGAGGACTTTCGCCCTTGCCTGTGATGGTGTGTATTGTGCATACGCTGCTGCCGGAAGCAGAAGCAGAAATATAAAAAGTACTTTACGCATAATGTTGTCTTGTTTGTTTTCCATGTCCTGCAGCAAAATTCTGCGGCTGCAAATTTATAAATAAATCTTGTATTCTGATGTATCGCGTTTTGTTGTATCTTTGCCGCCCCAAATTGCAATGCCATATGATTAAGAGATATACAGTCCTTATGTCAGCGTTGCTGCTGGCTTTTTCTT
>CAMXAU010000058.1 GCA_947179325.1 uncultured Bacteroidales bacterium
TTTACCCAAAATGGCACACGGATAGCCGTTCCAGTCTGCCTCTGGAGTGCCTGGGGGCTGTTTTTCTGTGATTTCTGCCGGAAAATTGGCGCCAATTTTCCCGGGATTTCCTTGTAATGTCTTATGCTAGAGTGATTTGCGGAATTATCCGTTTTCCAGGTGTAGTCTCAAAAAAACGTGTTTTTTTGTAGGCATCTATGTCAGAAAATCTGAACTGGGGGCGTTAGTCTGTAAAATATAAGTGGCATATATTCAATTATTTACACAATGACGGGCGCCCTGAATTCTGGCACCCGTTATTGTGTGACGTGCTTACAGTCAAGTGATTATATTTTATGTGTTTAGGGTTGCATGGAAAAGTATGTCCAAGCATAATATAGTAGATATGCCGGATTATAGTTTTTTATGTAATCCGGATATGTCTGTATAAGTCGGCTGGCGAGAGGCCGTGGCTGATGAATTTTCCTTGCAGAGTGGCTCTTGCTACATTAGTTCAATCATGGCCTTGGCCACTGCATCTGACGCTCCTGCACCTCCAAGCAGAGTGCGGATTTCTGTATAGTCATCAAGCATACGTTTCCTGTAGGCCTTGTCCTCTATCAGTGCGCGGACTTCCTGGACAAGCGCATCGGCATTGCATTCATCCTGGATAAATTCCTTGAACGCCAGGCGGTTGATGCACAGGTTGCCGAGACTGATATATTTGACCTTGACTATATGCTTTGCAATGGCATAGGTGATAGGGCTGCCTATATATCCTACAACCTGGGGAGTGCCGAACAGGACTGTCTCCAGGGACGCTGTGCCTGAATTGACTACAGCTGCCTCTGCGTGTCTGATTATGGATTGTGTCTCTCCAAAAAGCACTTTTACATAGTCATCCACTCCGGTGAGGAAAGGGGAGTAGTCCTGCATTGAGCGGGCCGGCGCGCCTGCTACAACAAATTGATATTCCGAATATTGTGGAATAGCTCTCATTTTGCCCGCAAATTCAGTCAGTACAGGCATCATCGTGGATATCTCACCTTTGCGCGAGCCTGCAAGCATCGCTATTATTGGCTTGTCCTGCAGGGAATTGCGTTTCAGGAAATCTTCGCGTGTCTCCAGCATGGCCCTGGAATTGTCCACTGCATCTACGAGAGGGTTCCCCTTATATATAAAGTCGACTCCCTTTGACTTGAAATATTCTATCTCGAACGGGAATACGATGAACAGTCTGTCCACACATTCTTTCAGTTTCTTGATCCTGCCCTCGCGGGATGCCCATACTTTCGGGGCTATATAATAGAATGTGCGTATGCCGTGCCTGTGGGTGAATTCCGCAATCTTGAAATTGAATCCTGGGTAGTCTATAAGTATCACTACGTCAGGAGTATGTGTGATTATGTCTTCTTTGCATCCCTGTACATTGCCAAGAAGCTTGCCTGCGTTTTTCAGGACTTCCCAGAATCCCATGATGGCACCTTCCCTGTAATGCTTGACAAGTCCGGAGTAGCTGTCTCCCATGCCTGCGCCTTCTCTGCCGGTTTCATGCTCCCTATAGACTTCATCCATCTTGTCACCGCCCCAGAAACGTATCTGTGCATCGCTGTCCTGTGAATAAATGCCTTTCATCAGGTTTGAACCGTGCAGGTCACCTGAAGCTTCTCCTGCGATTATGTAATACTTCATTCCAACCAAATTAATAGTAGGCACAAATATAGGCAATTTTGATGTTGTTTGAAGCCGGCCCGTGAAAAATGTCCTTGTCAGATTTCTGTCAGCAATTGGCCTAATCCGATATTAAGCCGTATATTTGCAGCCGCAGAAAACGGTTTCCTGATTGGAAACTGCCCTGGATGTCCCTTGTGGACGATGCAGAAGCGATTGCTAAATTTATAAAATACTGTAAAGATGAAGAGATTGTCTGTTAAATGTATCTTGGCCATGTTCTGTCTGGGATTTGCTTTCCCGGCATTGGCGCAGTTTGACATCAAGAAGGCAGTGGGCGGGGCTACAAAGGCCGTCCAGGCTGCTACAGTGACAGATGCACAGGTGGAGGCATATGTCAAGGAGTACATCGAATGGATGGATGCCAATAATCCGGTATGTGATGATGCCAGCCCATATGCAATCCGTTTGAAGAAACTGGTGGAAGGGCTTGATGATGCAGACGGTATCCCTTTGAATTTCAAAGTCTATTATGTTACGGATGTAAATGCGTTTGCCTGTGCGGACGGAAGTGTCCGTATCTTTTCCTCCCTTATGGACATAATGAGTGACGAGGAGCTGCTCGGGGTGATCGGACATGAGATGGGGCATGTGGCCCATAGGGATTCCAAGAGGGCTTTTCGCACGGCGTTGCTTGCCTCGGCCTTGAAAGACGGTGTGGCCTCTGCCGGAGGCAAGGCTGCGAAATTGACTGATTCCCAGCTTGGTGAACTTGGTGAGGCTCTTGTGAATGCCAGATATTCGCAGAAGCAGGAGAAGGAGGCTGATGACTTCGGGTATGAATTCCTTCAGAATGCAGGGAAGAATCCTTGGGCAATGGCACTGTCGTTCAGGAAACTGAAACAGATGCAGGAGGAGGCCGGTGTGGAGAAATCAAGCAAGCTTAACCAGTTGTTTTCTACGCATCCGGATCTTGATACAAGGATCAAGCGTATGGAGGAACGCGCCACAGCTGACGGTATCGCAATGCCGGAATAGCCTTGGCCTGATGAAAATTTATAGTCCCTGTATTCTGTCGTCAGTATGGAATACAGGGATTTTTCTTGTCATGCAGCAGTATGTCAAAAATAATGTATAGATTTGCCGCCGGGACTTCGCTGCAAAGACAGTTGCCGGCCAGTCGCCATTTTCTGTATCTATAAATTATTGCTGTATGAAACGATTACATCTGCTCTGCACATTGCTGTGCTTTCTTTCTGTCTCTGGTGTTGACGGGAAAATGACATCTGGACATGATGATGCCCGCCAGGCAAGGGAACGCAAAGAACGCCATGGGAAACAGTCACCAGAAAAGACAGTCTATCTGCAGGATTACCTTGACTTGGACCCGTCTTCATCTGAAGACGCTGCCATGGCTATAGGGAAGGCTGTGGATGAATGCCGTAAAATCGGGGCGGAAAGGCTTGTCCTCCCTGGTGGGACCTTGAATATCATGCCAGACAGGGCCAGCGAAAGATATGAATATATCAGCAATAATGACCCTTCCATGAAAAGGATTGCCTTCCTGCTGGATGGTATTGAGAATCTGACCATTGAAGGGAATGGAACCTTGCTGATGCTTTCTGGCTTTGTCTCTGCGTTCAGTCTTGATGCATGCCGGAACATTACTGTACGTGACCTCTCAATTGACTATAGCCATCCTTTTGTGGCTGAAGGCGAGGTTGCTGCTGCGGGTGAGGGATGGTTTGAGTTCCGCTTTCCGGAAAAGGCCGGTGCGGTGCTGGACGGAGGTATCCTGTGTTTCAGGGACAGCTGCGGGAGGGAATATCCTTATCTCACATTGCTGGAGTTTGACAGCAGGCGCAGGGAAGTTGCATGGCATGCGCATGACTACTGGCTTGGAGACCGTTGCCGTGCGGAAAAGACTGAGGACGGCAACTACAGGATAGACAGGGGTGATTTTGGTGAGGCTGTGCCGGGGAATATAATGGTGTTCGGTGCGGCTGCCAGGCTGCATCCGGCATTCACTCTTCTCGATTGCTCCGGATTCCTTCTTGAGAATGTAAATATATGGAGCTGTTGCGGAATGGGTGTGATTGCCCAGTGCAGCAGGGATATTGAACTCAGGAACGTGAAAGTCGAGCCGTCTCCTGGCTCAGGGCGTATGATAAGTGCCTCTGCCGATGCTACTCATTTTGTGAACTGCAAGGGATATATAAGGATGATTGATTGCGTATTCCGCAACCAGAAGGATGACGCGACCAACATACATGGCCTGTATATGGCAGTGGAACGTGTCATTGCTCCGGACCGTCTGCTCCTGAAGTGGAGGAATTCTGGACAATATGGAGTGAGGTTCATCAAGCCAGGGATGTCGATGGAGCTTGTGGACAATGAGACAATGATGTCATATGCCGGCATTAAGGTGAAGTCAGTGGAGTATCTGAACTCCGAATATGCCGAGGTCGAATTTACTGCACCTCTTCCCGGGAATGTGAAGGAGAACCATGTTGTCGCAGAGGATGATGGCTACCCGGATGTGCTTATAAGCGGGTGCTATATCGGCAACAACAGGGCAAGGGGACTGCTCCTTGGCTCCCGTGGAAGGACCGTGGTGGAAAAATGCACTTTCCATACACCTGGCGCGGCTATTCTTCTTGAAGGTGACGGCAATTACTGGTATGAGCAGTCTGGAGTGCGTGACCTCTTGATAAGGGATAATGTATTTGACAGCTGTATGTATGGGAACAAGTCGTGGGGGAGTGCATGCATTGCTGTCGGTAGCGGAATCCCGTCCAGGGAAAGCTCCCGCTACCACAGGAATGTAACAGTGGAGAACAATACGTTCATAACAATAGACAACAGGATCGTCAATCTTTATTGTGTGGACGGATTCATTTACCGTGGCAATGAGGTGCGCGAGTCATCTGACTATCCTGTCTGCGGGAGCGCCTCTGACAGGATTATCATAAATGACTGCAGCAATGTCGAGATAGATTAGAAATCCATCTCGACATTGCCTTGCAGGCGTGATACTTCCTGGTAGTCGGTCGTGTCGATGTTATGTGCCGCGACTGAGATATATCCAGACTTCATCAGGAGATGGTCTGCCTGCGGTGTGTTCTGCGGGTCGTCCAGGAAATCCCCGACCATAGTATACAGGATTTCCCCCTCTTCACATTTCGGGACAGAGCTTTGCCCGAGCATCTCGGGAGTGATCCCGAGCTTTGCGTATATGGCCGGATCCCACATCTTGAACTCCCTGACCCAGCGTCCACGTCCCTGGTAGCCTGTGCGCACGCCCTTGATCTCATCAGCAGGGATATCAGGGAAGTTTACATTATATATTATACCTTTCCTTTCAGGAAGACTGGACATCAGTTTGCGGAATATCGCGGGGAAATATTTTACAACAGGGGAGAAGTCCGCCTCCGGGTCAAGGGTGTCGAGCGATACACCGATTGACGGGATGCCGTTCAGGGCACCTTCCAGTGCCGCACCGAGGGTTCCTGAATAGCATGAAGCAGATGCAGCGTTTGAGCCATGGTTGATGCCGGAGACCACGACATCAGGGAAATTGTCGAGGAAACATGTGTTTAGGCCGAACTTCACACAGCTTGCCGGTGTCGCATCAAGATATGACCACCTGGCTGAGCCTTCATATGCCGGGATGTCGGCGCGTGTCCTGAAAATCGCAGCACGGTCTACTTCTTCTTCGTCCAGTTCGCGCCATGCAAGCTGCTTCAGGCCAAGGGAAACGGCCATGGACATGCCTGACTGGTGGTGTTTTGGGGCAATGACAGTGACATTGCCGAACTGCTTCATGATTTCTGACAGCACCCTTATGCCTTTAGCACGGTATCCGTCATCGTTGGTAATCAATATGTTCATATCCTGTGGATGATTTTTTTTGCACCTTCGGGGAGTTCCGGAAGTATATTTTGTACAAATATAGCTGAATATTCATTATTTTTCTTAATTTTGCAGCGGTTTTTCTGGAGGGCTGTGCCTTCCGGAAAATGAAGTATGAAATTTTGTACAACTTTTTAATAAATTTAAAGTAATGATTAAACTTGGTATTAACGGATTTGGCCGTATCGGCCGTATGGTATTCCGTGCTGCAGTTGAGAATTTCTCAAATGACATTCAGGTTGTAGGTATCAACGACCTTCTCGATGCTGACTACCTCGCATACATGCTCAGGTATGACTCAGTTCACGGCATCTTCAACCATGACATCAAAGTAGAGGAGAACTACCTCATCGTTGACGGCAACAAGATTCAGGTTTTCGCTGAGAAAGATCCTAAGAACATCACTTGGGGCGCTCTCGGAGTTGACGTAGTTGTTGAGTCTACAGGATTCTTCCTCACTGAGGAGCTTGCTTCTGCTCACCTTGAGGCTGGTGCAAAGAAAGTTATCATGTCTGCACCTTCAAAGGACGCTACTCCAATGTTCGTATACGGTGTAAACGACAAGACTTACGCTGGCCAGAAGATTATTTCAAACGCTTCTTGTACAACTAACTGTCTCGCTCCTATCTCTAAGGTTCTCCACGAGGCATTCGGTATCAAGAGGGGTCTCATGACTACAGTTCACGCTGCAACAGCTACCCAGAAGACTGTTGACGGTCCTTCAAAGAAAGACTGGAGAGGCGGACGCGGTATCCTCGAGAACATCATCCCTTCATCAACTGGTGCTGCTAAGGCTGTAGGTAAAGTTCTTCCTGAGCTTAACGGCAAACTTACCGGTATGTCAATGCGTGTACCTACCTCTGACGTATCTGTAGTTGACCTTACTGTAGAGCTTGAGAAACCAGCTACTTACGAGGAGATCTGCGCTGCTATGAAGAAAGCTTCTGAGGGCGAGCTCAAAGGTATCCTCGGATACACTAACGAGGCTGTTGTTTCAACTGACTTCCGCAACGACGCACGTACTTCAATCTTCGATGAGAAGGCTGGTATCCAGCTTGATCCTACTTTCGTTAAGGTTGTATCTTGGTACGACAACGAGTGGGGTTACTCAAACAAGGTTTGCGAAATGGCACGCGTTATTTCTAAGTAATTTTGCTTCGCAAATTATAATAAAGAGGATGTCTGGCTGGACATCCTCTTTTTGTTTATTCACCTCTTCATTATATTGTTCCTGATCATTTATCAAGATTTTTTCGAGAATCTATTTTGCACATTGGCAAGGACACGCCTGACAAGAGCCTTCTCAGAGCTATCCAATGTTACTGCAAATGCAATAATACAAGACCAAAGAAAA
>CAMXAU010000059.1 GCA_947179325.1 uncultured Bacteroidales bacterium
ATTATATTTTAATTATTTATATGTACTTTTACCAACTACTTTTGGCATCATTACCCCTTTTTATGAAACAGGAAGAATTGATGCTGTCATTAGAAAAGTTGGTTCACCGGCAAAAGCATGTGTCTATCATGTATTTTTGTGGATCCCCAGCAAAACCCTGTGTTTGTGATTGAATAATCTTGAGTTATCTTTGCAATCTAAATCAGAGTCCCCATTCTTGTAATTCCACCCCAGAGCCGCACTTGCATTCTGTTACAATCTACTTTTCCAAACGGCCAGGTACAGTGTTCTGCGCATGGGTGCCATTTGCCGGATCACCAGTAAAAGTATGTGTCTACGCATATATGCTGGAAAGGTTAAGCAGGAAGTATCAGATATCATTCAGATTCCTGCTGTCGGGGTCGCCTGTGCTTTTCAATACATTGATTTGTAATGGATTGTGTTTTGTTGATAATCCCGGTGGTAAACATTATCTACCCACCTGGATCAGGAAGTCCGTGATGTAAGGACAGCTGGCGTAGAGCCTCCCGCGGCTCTGTGAATGGGAGGTAGTGAGCGATAAGCGAATCTTCCAGTGTGCTTGCAGCAAGCATACGGCAAAGTCGCGGGAGGGATTCCGGCGGAACAGGGGATGGCAGAACCGCTCTGAAGTCTGGATTCCAGATTTGCACCACGGCAACACAAATATCGGTCATACGCAGAATATTGTCACAGGCGGTTTTGAAATGCATATTAAATAGTATGCCCGGCCAGTGCCTGTTTTCCAAAAAACACGCTTTCCGCGATGAATCGCTATGTGCTCCATTAAGACATTAATCTTCACCGAGTTGTCAACTAAGAAGGTTGTGCCCTCCGTAACCCCAAGCGTCAATCATAAGCTGGTGGTCAGAGAAAAACCCCGGCAATTGGTATATTGTGAAGCATATAAGGGCCTTTGCCATAAGAGGAAATAATGCCATATCCCGGAGAAACTCCACAGGAAGCTTGCTCCCGGCTTTATGTCAAAATCTCACTTGTTTATCTGGGCGCATGCTTTTGAACATGGGCAGAGATTTGAAATTTCTTTATAACTTAGCGGCTTAAAAATAAAGACATATTATATGAATATTGATATGAATCCTAACCAGCTTGTGCGTTTTATCGGAAAACCTGCAAGCGAATTTACCAAAGACGACATTGTCCGCTATATCAAGGAGCAGGGCATACAGATGGTTAATTTCCGTTATCCGGGAGCGGATGGACGTCTTAAGACACTTAATTTCATCATTAACGACGAGGCTTATCTGGACAGTATCCTTACATATGGGGAGAGGGTGGACGGTTCCAGTCTTTTCCCGTATATTGAGGCTGGTGCAAGCGACCTGTACGTGATACCGCGCTACAGGACCGCGTTCAGGAATCCTTTCAGTGAGATACCTTCAGTGGATATCCTGTGCAGTTTCTATACGAAAGACGGGACGCCTTTGGAGATGGCTCCGGAATATACTCTACGCAAGGCTCACAGGGAGCTGTCGCGTGTGACTGGATGCAGCTATCATGTCATGGGTGAACTTGAATATTACGTGGTGACTCCTCGTCAGGACTTGTTCCTTCCTGCAGACCAGCGTGGGTATCATGAATCCACACCTTTCAACAAAGGGGCTGAGTTCCGTGCCATGGCTATGAAATATATTGCAGAGTCAGGAGGAAAGATAAAGTATGGGCATTCTGAAGTCGGCAATTTTATCAGCGGTGACCTTCAGTATGAACAGAATGAGATTGAGTTCCTGCCTACTGACCTTGAAGATGCTGCAGATCAGCTGATGGTAGCAAAGTGGATTATCAGGACTCTTGGTTACAGATATGGGGTCGATGTCACATTTGCCCCGAAAATAACGGTGGGGAAAGCAGGCAGTGGACTGCATATCCATACGCGCCTTATGAGGGACGGAAAGAATGCGATGATAGATGTGGATGGCAGTCTTTCTGATGATGCAAAGAAGGCCATTGCTGGATATCTTTATCTGTCATCTTCATTGACAGCATTCGGGAACACTAATCCTACGTCTTATTTCCGTCTGGTCCCTCACCAGGAGGCTCCTACCAATATTTGCTGGGGAGACCGCAACCGCTCTGTGCTTGTCAGGGTGCCGCTCGGATGGAGTGCCGGGGCAGGACGTATGGCTGCTGACGCAAACCCTCTTGAAAAGGAGATTATACCTGATGTGAACCTTAAGCAGACTGTAGAATTCCGTTGTCCGGATGGCTCTGCTGACATTTATCTGCTTCTGGCCGGTCTTGCAGTAGCTGCAAGGCATGGATTTGAAATGGAGAATGGAATACAGTATGCAGCAGACAGGTATGTTGACGTGAATATTTTTGATGAACGCCATAAGGAAGTCCTTGGACGTCTCAGCCAGCTGCCGGCATCGTGTGAGGAGTCGGCTGCCTGTCTCGCGGAGCACCGTGCTGTCTATGAACGTTATGGTGTCTTCCCGCCGCGCCTTATTGACGGGATCATTGAACGCCTTAAGGCTTTCAGGGATGCGCGCCTGCGCGAGGAAATCGGTGGTGACCAGGAAAAGATACTAAGCCTTGTCAGGGAGTATTTCTATTGCGGATAGTGCCTGTCTCTGGCGTTGGAACGTAAAACAAAGGCGGCATCCCGGTGTCATTCAACAGCGCGGAGCCGCCTTTACTGTTTTCAGATGAATTCCTGGAGCTGCTGATATACAAGATGTACAGGGAATCCCATGATTGTGTAGTATGAACCTTCAATCCCTGTAATGCCAACATAGCCTATCCATTCCTGTATTCCATATGCTCCGGCTTTGTCGTAAGGCTTGTAATTGTCAACATAATATCCGATTTCCTGCTCTGTCAATTCCCTGAAGTGTACAATGGCAGTGTCAGACATGGTCTTCTGTGACCTGGAGTCGCGTATCGTGACGGCTGTGATGACCTCATGGGAGCGTCCGGAGAGCATCTGGAGCATACGGACTGCCTCCTCCCGGGAATGTGGCTTGCCCATGACTGCATCCCCGCACAGGACCATTGTGTCGGAAGTGATGAGTATCTCGTTTTCTTCAAGTTCCCTGTGGAATCCTCCTGACTTGCCCTCGGACATCATGGCCGGTATTTTCACGTGCGGAACATCATAGTTGAACTTCTCCTCGAAGTTATTCCTTGTATCTACTTCAAAGTCAATGTTAAGTCCAGCCAGCAACTCTTTCCTTCTTGGTGAGTTGCTGGCAAGGATAATCTTTTTGCTTATGGACATATCGCTGAATCTTTTATGTTGCGGACAGGCTAAAGGATTTTCTTCACAAGGCTGAACATCCTGTACGGCATATATCTGAATGGAAGGTCTACCAATGTACATGTCGTGACGATTGACCTCCTGTGCGTGAATGCTTCGAAACTTTCTCTCTTATGATATCTTCCAAGACCGGAATTGCCGACTCCTCCGAACGGGATGTTTTCATTTGCAATGTGCATTATGCAGTCATTTATGCAGCCACCACCGGAAGAAGTCCTCCTTATCAGTTCCCAGCCTGTCTTTTCTTTGCCGAAATAATAGAAGGCCAATGGCTTCTCCCGTCCGTTGATGAATTCTGACACCTTGTCTGAAAATTCCTTTTCGTCTCCACCGAATGTGACTATAGGAAATACAGGGCCGAAGATCTCTTCATTCATGACTGGGGAGTCCATGGGGGCCCTGTCTATCATTGCGGGCGCAATGTACCTTGAGGATTTGTCTAACTCACCACCGTAAATGACTTCTCCCTCATTTAGATAGGATGAGACTCTGTCGAATGCCTTGTCGCTTACCATCCTTACATAATGTGTGTCGGATTTGATGTCTTTCCCGTGGAGTTCGGTTACGGCTTTTGCATATTCACAGACAAATTTATCCTTTATGTCTTCGTGCATTATGAGATAGTCAGGGGCGATACATGTCTGGCCGGCATTCAATGTCTTTCCCCATGCGATTCTCTTGGCAGTAGTCTTGATGTTTGCGGAACGGTCTATTATACATGGACTTTTGCCTCCAAGCTCAAGTATTACTGGAGTAAGGTTCCTGGACGCTGCGGCCATTACTTTCCTGCCGAGGTCCGGGCTTCCTGTAAAGAATATCAGGTCGAATTTCTGCTCAAACAGATATGAATTGACTTCACGGTTTCCCTGGACTACTGCAACGTATTCAGGTGGGAAAGTTCCGGATATCATGCGGCCTATAGTCTCAGAGACATGCGGCACATAAGGTGAAGGCTTCAATATTGCTGTGCATCCGGAAGATATGGCTCCGACAAGTGGATTGAGCAGAAGCTGGACAGGATAGTTCCATGGAGATACGACAAGGGTGTTCCCGAGCGGCTCCTTTACAATGTAGCTCCTTGATGGAAACAGCTTGAGCGGGGTGCACTTCCGTTCTCTCCGTGCCCATCTGCGGATATTTTTCAGATGTGAACGCACTTCTGCGGAGACGATGCTCAATTCTGTCAGGTAGGCTTCCTCATAGGATTTGTGCAGGTCCTGCCACAAAGCATCGCACAATGGCTTCTCCCATTCCTTGAGGGCTTTCTGAAGCCTTTTCAGCATTTCCTTGCGGAAATCTATGCTGAGGGTCGCTCCGCTGTCGAAATATCTTTTCTGGGCAGAGAGTATCCTGTCGATATCTTCAAACGGTGTGTTTTTCATTATTTCTTTCTCCCGGTAAAATGGTCCATAGTGTGGTATATACCGAAAATCTCCCCGAAGATGAAGTCAAACCACGATGTAGGCAGGATTGCCTGGCAGAACCTTATGAAATGGAAACTCCACGGGATGCCTCTGAAATCCGTGTTCCTCTCTATGGCATTCAATATCTTCCTTGATGTGTTTTCCGGATTCAGGATAGGGAATATCTTTGATGTCACCCCGTCGAACATGCCTGTGTTTATATAATAAGGTGCAACAGTGGTAACCCTCACTTTGCTCCTGCTCCTGTGCAGCTCTATGCGCAAGGAGTCCGACCATCCAATCACGCCCCATTTGCTGGCTGCGTATACGGACATCTTGGGATTTGATATCATGCCTGCAGCAGATGCTATGGTGCAGATGTGTCCGGAGTTGCGGCTGAGCATATCTGGCAATGCAGCCTTTGCCACAAGCATAGGTGCGATTGTGTTTATGTTCATTGTCCGTACAATCTCGTCATATGAAAGATGCTCGAATGTCTTGTTGCTGGTGACGATCCCGGCGCAGTTCAGGAGAATGTCTATTTCACCGCATTCTGCCTTTGTCTTCTCATATGCCTCAAGGACCTTGGCATTGTCCGAGACATCAACTACATATCCTTTTGCCTTGCCTATCTTGTTGTGTTCCAGGAGAGTCTCCTCGATGTTCTTCTCGTTGATGTCCCATATGACGACGCATCTTGCGTGTCTTTCCAGGGCCATACGCCCCATTATGCGTCCGATACCGGATGCACCTCCGGTAATCAGGATGCAATTGTCACTGATTTTCATTATGCTATATTGATATAGGCATGGATGGACTCCATGCCGGATTAACTTTAGAATTTCTGTTCATAGACATCTATGTCCAGATTCCATTTGCCTTGCTGGCGCATTACCTTTTCAATGGTATCCCTAACGCACAGCCTGCCTCCCGGGTATGGAGAGACATAGTCTGCGGCCTCAATGGCTTCCTGTACAGCATCGGAAGGGCATACTCCGGCTCCGCATGCCTTGATGACAGGGATGTCAGGAAGGTCATCACCGAAATACATGACCTCCTCAGGAGCGACTCCATGCCTTTGGCAGAAATCGTTGAAGTCTTTCATCTTGTCGCGTGAGCCAAGGTAGACGTCTTCAGCCTCAACTCCGCATACTTTCATTCTCTTTACAATGCTATGCGAACGGCCGCCTGTAATGACGGCCATATGGAATCCGTTCATGGATGCCATTCTCATTCCGAATGCGTCTTTGGCGTTGAAAGTCCTGAAAAGGTTGCCGTCATTGTCTGCAAATATGCCACCATCGGTCATTACACCGTCTACATCGAATGCAAATGCCCTTATTCTGCTCCAGTCCTGTCCCATAAACCTATGACTTGGTTCCGTTTCCTCCGCCGAATCCTCCGAGAGGGAATGTTGCCTTGGGTTCACCGAGGTCTATCTGCCCGAACTGCGATTCGTATTTGCTGATGTTGTCCTGCAGTGCAAGGAAAAGTCTTTTTGCGTGCTCCGGATTCATTATGAGCCTGTTGGTCACTTCAGGCTTCGGCAGGCCAGGGAGCATGGATGCGAAGTCTATTATGAATTCACTCTTTGAATGTGTAATGATTGCAAGGTTCGAATATGTGCCTCTCGCAACATCCTGTTTCAGCTCGATGCTGAGTTCTTTCTCGTTTGCCATAGTTATGTATATGTGTTACAAAAACGTCTGCAAAGTTAAGAATAAATATGTTAGTGGCAACAATCAGCGCACAGGTACGCAGGTCTTGATGTGCTGTCCTGATGCCTTTTGAAGGCTGTTTTTCCTGATTTAACAAAAAATTAACAGCGGTATTGTTTGTATAAATGAAATAATATCTACCTTTGCATTCGAGTTGTTCGGAGAGATATTCTAAATTTCTCACAACTTATTGGTTATTAGTTTTAGTGTTATTAATTATGTGGTTAGAATGAGGGTCTCACGTGAGTGACACGCTCATTTTTTTTATATGTAATCAAAGGTTGCTTTTGTTTTCGGTAATGGTGCCATTTTTAGTGGGTTTTTAGCATATATTTAAGAGTATGAAGTTA
>CAMXAU010000060.1 GCA_947179325.1 uncultured Bacteroidales bacterium
TTCTGTGATTTCTGACGGAAAATTGGCACCAATTTTCCTGGGATTTCCTTGTAATGTCTTGGGCTAAAGTAATTTGCGTAATTATCCGTTTTTCATGTATAGCTTCAAAAAAATGTATTTTTCTGTAGCGAAAAGATTAATCTGGTGAAAATTCATCAGCTGTGAAGGATGCAGAATGACCTCAGAACGGCTTCATATCCTCTCCTATACGGTAATTGATGCCGGCCTTGGCAGCCTGGGCATGTTGCAGGCTGCGCTTTATCATGTACAGACGTCCGTCTTTCATGAACCTGGCGCCTGTCTGGTGGAAACGGAAGGGAATATCGTGCGCCATGCATTGTCTCCTGATGTCAAGAATCCAGTCATAGTCGCATATCCTGGCATCTGCTCCGGATTCCCCTCCGGCTGAGACTTCCTCTATTCCATGGTCAAGGTATTTTTCAATCTCGACAGGGCCAAGGAGAGGGGCCAGGACTATTGACCTGTGCTTTATTGGAAGATCAATGAATATAGGAAGACGCATGTCTGCCATTTCCTGGTTTTCTGCGGTGCATCCTATGATGACATTGTCGTATCCGTCTCCCCAGTCGGAAGGAAGAACGGATGGCAGCCGCCCGATGCGCTTTGTAAAGAAATAGAAGGTACAGTCGTTTCTTGTCCGCATAATTTCCCATGCCTCCTCCCTCCATCTGTCTGCTTCCTCCAGCAGGAAATCAGAGGTGAAGCATGTCATTATCATTGCCCCGGGAGGTATTTTCCAGCTCTTGTCACGTCTACGTTGTATGGGCAGGCTGAAATCCTTGTTCAGGCTTGCCTTGATGCTGGATTTAGTGGAGCCATACATCTTGTCCTGGCGATAGACGTAGCAGTGGGCACAGCCAGGGCTTATCTTTGAGCACCCGTGCCATGGATTCCAGTCGAAGAATGTGTTGTTGTGATGGCTTCTCATAGCTGGCAAATTTACTCCTTTTTTACCCCGGGAAAATGCTAATTTTGAAAAATTTTCTGTTGCGTTAAAATATTTTCTCTGCTTATTCGTCTTAATGGATAGGGAAGAGGTATTCCTGTATTGTATAACGCATAAAAATGATATTATGAAAAAGAGAAACGGAAAAATCAGGATGGTATGGAGAGCCATCGCGGGAATTGTTGGATGTCTGGCCATGGCAGCTGCGGCATCTGCCCTTGTCATGTTGCTGTGGAATCAGCTTCTGCCAGAAATAGCCGGCTGTGCAGAAATAGGATTCTGGCAGGCTGCAGGCCTGTTTGTGCTGTGCCGGCTGCTGACAGGCAGGCTGTTCCCTCGTCATGGTGCGATGAGGCGGAGAGGAGGGCATCATGAGATCGACCATTGGCACAGGATGTCCCCTCAGAAAAAACGTGAAGTCATGCAGCGTTATCTCCATGTCATGGAGGAGGGAGGGAAGGATTCCCGGCCGGAAAATGTAAAACAGGAGAAATGCAGATATGGATATGGAGAAATGGGATATGAACAATGAAAAGCTTTTCAGAGATATTCATAGAGAACAAGTCGCGCCTGATGTCTTTTATCAGGAGGAGAATTGACAGTGAGGATGATGCGGCAGATATTCTGCAGGATGTATTCATGAGGCTGTTCATGCAGGATGACATTTCTTTGATTGAGCAGGTAGGGGCATGGCTTTTCCGTACAGCAGGCAACCGTATTGCTGATTTTGGCCGCAAAAGGCGTGAAGAGCCTATGCCGCAGGTCAGGACAGGTGCTGATGAGGATGACTCCCTTGTTGACATGTCATATTTCATTGTTGATGAGGATGCATCTGTGGAAAAAGATTTTATCGCCTCGCTTATATGGCAGGAACTGGCGCTCGCATTGGATGAACTGCCGGAAGAACAGCGCTATGCCTTTGAGAAGACAGAGATCTGCGGCCTGTCATTCAAGGAACTTTCAGCACAGACAGGGATTCCTGTCAATACTCTGATTTCCAGGAAGCATTATGCTGTCAAATTCCTTAGGGAAAGGCTTGCTGATGTCTATGATGACATGCTTGGGCTTCTCTCTTCTTGAAATGGATCTGTTTGATAGGGCAGGGGATGTGATTGCCGTCTCCTGCAAAAAATAAAGAGGCAGGCCTGCATGTCAATCTGACTTTAAGGTCTGCCTCTTTTGTGCATTCAGGCTGTTTGCGGCCTTGTGGTAATGCCTTATCCGTTTGTGTCTTCTGCCCCTGCCCTGTATTCAAGGATGTCGCCGGGCTGGCAGTCTAGTGCCTTGCAGAGAGCGTCAAGGGTGGTGAATCGTATCGCACGTGCCTTTCCTGTCTTCAGGATGGAAAGGTTCGCGGCAGAGATGCCAACCTTTTCTGCAAGTTCCCCGGAAGTCATCTTCCTGCGGGCAAGCATTACATCTACGTTAACAATTATCGGCATTATAGTTCCTGTTCTATAGTTTCCGCTTCTTCTGGTTTTTGTTCTGCCTTGAGGTATGTCGGGAGGCTCATTCCTGCCATGTTGAACAATTCCTCAAGAGGAGGGACTGATTTCATCATCCCCGAGATGAAATTGGCTGTAGATGTGCTTCCGTCACCTTTGCCGTTTCCATCCCATACTGTAACCTTGTCAATCTTGATGCCTTTGACAGCCTCAACCTGTGTCTTGACAAGTTCAGGAAGCTTGTCTGCGATGAGCATGAGGACAGCTTTCTGAGGGTCTCCGGCAGCTGCGTTGACAAGCTGGTTGAAACCGTCTGCCTGTTTGGAGAGGATTTCCAGCATACCGCGTGCCTGCGCATCCATCTTTGCATATATCGCATCTGCCTCTCCTTTTGCCAGCCTGCGGACTTTCTCCGCCTCGGCCTCGGCGTCGATTATTGCCTTTTCCTTGTCTATCTGTGCCGGTACCACTATGTTCGCCTGCTGGGTGGCCTTCTCCCTTTCTGCACGTGCAAGCTCGGCGTCGCGCTCTGACTTGTATGCCTCTTCGAGAGCCTTGGCAGCCTGCACTTTCTCTGCAGCCACTGCCAGGCGCGCTGCTTCTGCCTCTTTCTCTCGGCGCACTGCATCTGAATTGGCGATGGCGATCTTTGAGTTGTTCTCTCCTTCAACGGCCTTGGCATTGGCGTCAGCCGTGCTTATCCTTGTGTCGCGGATTGTCTCGGCGATACGTATGTCCTTGTCCCTGTCGGCCTCGGCCTTTCCGATCTCACCAAAACGGTTCTGCTCGGCAACGCTCTTCTTGGCATCGTTGATTGCCTTTGCGGCAGCCTCTTTACCGAGCGCCTCGATATATCCGGATTCGTCCCTGATGTCGGTCACATTGACATTGATGAGCTTAAGTCCGATTTTCCTGAGTTCCGCCTCGACGTTTGCACTGACATTTGCAAGGAACTTGTCCCTGTCGGCATTGATTTCCTCGATATCCATGGTCGCGATCACAAGGCGCAGCTGTCCGAAAAGAATATCTGTGGCAATGCTCTGTATGTTGTCGATGGACAGTCCGAGAAGCCTTTCCGCTGCATTTGTCATGCTGTCAGGCTCGGTAGATATACCTACTGTAAAGCGGCATGGCACATCTACACGGATGTTCTGCTTGCTCAATGCGTTGGTGAGGTTGCATTCGATTGAGATCGGTGTGAGGTCCAGGAATGCATAGCTCTGGAACACAGGCCAGATGAACGACGCTCCACCGTGGATGCATTTTGCAGAAGACTTTTTGCCGGTCTTACCATAGATTACAAGAATCTTGTCGGAAGGGCAGCGTTTGTAACGCTTCAGGATTGCGGTGAAAGTTACGAACAGCACCGCAATGATGATAAGTGGTAAAATAAGTTCCATGATGTGTTTGTTATAAGGTGATTATATGATCAGTGAATTGATTTCTTCGACAAGTAGCGTGTTGCTGTCAATTACCTCGACAACCTTTATGGACTTGCCGTTGGCTATCGTGTCCCCGTCAGTGACAGCATTGTATTCGCGTACAGCGTTGTTGATGCTTATCTGCACCTTGCCTTCTCCGGAGCGTTCCCCAGGGATAGTGAGATATACGCGTCCCTGGCAGCCGGCTGCAGACTTGTAGACATTTATGGTGCCTGACTGCTGCATGTTGCTCAGAAGCTTGAACATGTACATGACTATTGCGACAAGTACCACTCCTACTGCGATGGCTATAAGCAGAAGAAGCCATGTGGAATCCACTTTCGGGCGCAAGAGGATGGCTGTCCATCCGAATCCGAGGCAGAAATTCACAAAATTCCTGAATGTGTAGAGGTTGCTGCCGAAATTTCCGCTGTCAATGTCGGACGGGCTGTCGAGACCTGTATCGAAGTCCATGTCTATCCCTCCGGTGTCGCCTGCGTCAGCTCCGATGAAGGTCATAATGCTTTCAATGACGAAAATCACTGAGGAGGCCAATGCCACGAACCACAGGATTTTCATAAAAGGGTCAAGTGATGTCCACCATTCTGTAATCATGTTGATAAAATTTTAAGAATTTTCATGTTTTGCAAATATAAATATGTTTTATTGAAAAACAATAATTATTTTAGAAGATTCGAAAAATTATTTCTGAATAATGAATAGGGCTTGTCCAGCGCGGAGCTGGTGGGCGTGACTTTTTCCTCGGCCTTTCTGGAGTTTAGCACAGTAGTTGGTATTAGGGCCGCTGTGACTTAATGTTGACATCAAATATGAATGTTATGAATACAGAATATATAGAGCTCAGCAGAGTTTTTGACATATACTCTCCGATTGATATCGATGTCGTCAGGAAGATTAATTCTTTGGGTGCAGCACTCATTGGCGGGTCTGCTGTCCAGACTCTTGCAAGGAGTTTCGGTATAATGCCGAGAAGGAAGAGGTCGTATAACGACCTTGACTTTATCATCGGTGATGCCGGCAAGGTTGCAGAGATTGATGCCTACCTTAAGTCTGCCGGATTCGTGATGACCGGTGAGTTTGAATTCACAGATCCGACGCTCCACTATTACAATGAAGAATATGATGTTGAGGCTGACCTTTTCAACAGCTTCTATGTGCATCCTTCTGATTTCATTGAGAGAAACGGCCTGCTGTTCTGGAATCCGGTCTGGCTTTATGCCTCAAAGATACAGAGGGTTGCTATGCCAGGGTCTGTGGAGAGGGAGACAGACCTCATGGACCTTATGACTTTGGATGAGATAATATCGCTTGAGCAGCTGGAGGATGATGTGGAAAATGTGCTGATGCTTGTCGGCATCTCTCAGGAGACTCTTGACAGGATACAGGAGAAGTATTTGAAATACAGGAATTTCAAGCTTTCAAGGTAAGGTCATTATCAAAATATATGCTTCGGGCGGGTATGAAGTCCGGGAAATAAGGCGTCCCAGGTTGTTGAATGCAATCCGGGACGCTTTGCTTGTGATATCAGGTTATTTTCCTATTTTTACAGATTGTTTTTCGCCTGGTTCCTGCTGTCGGGAGACGGATGTTGCGTGTGCGGCATTGCCTGCAGCGGGTGAAGGCAGCTAAGTTAGATTATATGAAGACAGCTTTGATAACAGGTGTTACCGGACAGGATGGATCGTACCTGGCCGAGTTCCTATTGGAGAAAGGTTATGATGTACATGGTACAATCAGGCGTTCGTCTGTGGATTTCCGTGAGCGGATTGCACATCTTGAGGGCAAGCCGCATTTTCATCTGCATTATGCTGACATGGGGGATACTATGAGCCTTATCAAGGTTGTTTCCCAGGTCCGTCCTGATGAAATATATAATCTTGCTGCCCAGAGCCATGTGCAGGTTTCCTTCGATTCGCCTGAGTACACTGCCAATGTTGACGCCACTGGTGTGCTCCGTGTGCTGGAGGCAGTCCGTGCGTGTGGCCTTGTCAGTACTTGCAGGATATATCAGGCTTCTACATCGGAGCTGTATGGTAAAGTAGAGGAGGTGCCTCAGAATGAGGAGACACCGTTTCATCCGTATAGCCCATACGCAGTGGCCAAGCTCTATGGCTTCTGGATAGTCAAGGAGTACCGTGAGGCCTACAATATGTTCTGCTGTTCCGGTATACTGTTCAATCATGAGAGCGAGCGCAGGGGAGAGACTTTCGTGACGCGCAAGATTACCTTGGCTGCAGCGCGTATTGCGCAGGGCAGGCAGGAGAAACTGTATCTGGGAAACCTGTCTTCGCTGCGTGACTGGGGATATGCCAAGGATTATGTGGAGTGCATGTGGATGATACTTCAGCATGAAAAGCCGGAAGACTTTGTGATAGCTACCGGGGTGCAGCACAGTGTACGTGAATTCTGCTATCTTGCTTTCAGGTATGCCGGTATAGAGCTGGAATTCATAGGTGAAGGCAGGGATGAAAAAGGAATCTGCGTCTCTGTCAGCGGAAATGCTCCGGCGTCGCTTGTCGGAAAGACGCTGGTGGAAGTCTCGGAGGACTTCTACAGGCCTACAGATGTTGTCAACCTGTGGGGAGACCCGTCCAAGGCACGTGCAAAGCTTGGCTGGAACCCTGCAAAGACAAGCTTCGAAGAGCTTGTACGGCTCATGGTGGAGAGCGATATGGGCAAGGTTGCAGCAGAGGGTGCGGCCACAAAAGTCCGTACGAACCTTGCTGAATACCTGGAAAAAGGTATTGTAAAATAGATAGAATGGATAAAGACAGTAAAATATACGTAGCCGGCCATCGCGGAATGGTAGGTTCGG
>CAMXAU010000061.1 GCA_947179325.1 uncultured Bacteroidales bacterium
TATTTTAAGGGAATATCACTTACAGGCTTTATCACTCCGTTATTGCACCCCTCTGGAACTCTCCCCTGTGAGGGGAGACTTATAAGTGATATAATCATATAATAATTTTTAAAGGAATATCACTTACAGGCTTTATCACTCCGTTATTACACCCCTCTGGAACTCTCCCCTGCGAGGGGAGAGTTATAAGCGATATAATCATATAATATATTTTAAGGGAATATCACTTACAGGCTTTATCACTCCGTTATTGCACCCCTCTGAAACTCTCCCCTGTGAGGGGAGACTTATAAGTGATATAAAATGCAGGCATGGCACTTAGAAGAGGCTTGGAAGATCTTCGTCATTGGTGTCAATGTCGATAGGATCCTCTACATCTTCATTGTTGATCTCCCCGGCAAGGTTCTTCGCCTCTGAAGGCTTGTCTGCCGTCTCCAAGTCGTCCTCCGGCTTGTGGAGAGGCTCAATGAATGCCACGGCCTTCACCTCGTACTGGCTTGTTTTCTTGCCTTTTGCTGTAATGCCCTTCTTTGCGATGAACTCCTCTGCATCAATCTTTTCAGCCTCTCGGTGCTCATGCTTTCCTCCGAATGTCACCTCAACCTGCGGATGCTTGTCATCGCTGATGGCTACAAGGTATGAACCTTTGCTCTCAGATATGAAAGACATCTGCGTGTTGTCACTTACATCGAATGAGAATCTCTTGATATAGAATGATTCCGCGGCGCCGTCATAGTAGAGGGCCGTGTATGTCTTGTTTACATCAAGCTTTCCGATGCTGAGAAGCTCTCCCTGATACCTGTTGCTCAGGTCAAATGAAGTCGTATAGTATGTACCGTCCTTGAATATTGCGAGTATGTGCTCGCCGGTGTTGAACTGTCCAAGGTACTCTCCGCGTGAGTCTTCATTAAGTCTCTGTATGTCTGTGTCAAACCAGATGTCCTTTCCTCCGATTGTGGATATTCCCTTTGACTTGAGCGTTATCTTCTGTATAGGGTTCTTTGAGACAAGGTTACCCCTTGAGGCACGCCCTTTTATCGCAAGGGTGGAGAAGTCGTATTCCAATGTCAGCTTCTTCAGCTTAGGGCGTGGACGCAGATATATCTTGACGGTCTCTGCCTCTCCGTTGCCGTTTGCTGTGAACCACAGGATCGTAGAGCCTTCTGTCCCTTGCGTGATGTCATATTCCTTGTCCCTCGTGATGCTGGTCACTGCAAATCTCTTGGCGTAGCTTAGGCTTGTCTTGCCTTCGCGGTAGATTACATTGTATGTAGTCCTCTGGTCATTGCGGTCGAAGACACCGACATAAAGAATGTCTTTGCCGAAGAATGCCTTGTCGCTGACCTTGGTGACTATATATTTTCCGTCTTTCCTGATCACGATTATCTCGGAAAGGTCGGAGCAGTCGCAGATGTATTCTGCATTATCCTCTTTCTTGAGCGCTATTCCGACAAATCCATCCTCCTTGTTTGCGTACAGCTTGGCATTGTTGTTCACGACGCGTGTGACAGCGATGTTCTCAAAGCTTGTAATCTCAGTATGGCGTGGATAATTCTTGCCGTATTTCTTCTTGAGGTTTGCGAAGTAGTTGATTGTGAATTCTGTCAGGTGCTCAAGGTGGTTGCGGACCTCGTCCATCTCAGCCTCGACAGTCCTGATCTTCTCGTCAACAGCCTTGGTGTCGAACTTGGAGATTTTCCTTACAGGCTTCTCTACGAGCCTGTTGATGTCCTCCATTGTGATGTCCCTGTGGAAATTCCCCTGGAACTCCTTCATCCTTGAGAAAACCTCGTCAAGCTGCTCTTCCCATGAACGTGAATCCATCTCCAGCACCTTGTAGACCCTTTCCTCGAAGAATATCTTCTCCAGTGAACTGTAGTGCCAGTCGTTTTCCAGTTCATCAAGCCTAAGCTGAAGCTCCTGCCTCAGAAGGTCTTTTGTATGGAATGTGTCATATCTCAGGACTTCATCGACAGTGAGGAACTGCGGCTTTTTGTCCACGATTACACATGTGTTCGGGGCAATTGATATTTCGCAGTCCGTGAATGCGTACAGCGCATCTATTGTCTTGTCCGGTGAGACATCGTTGGGAAGATGTATGAGGATATTGACATTCTTTGTCGTAAGGTCATCAATCTTCTTTATCTTGATCTTGCCCTTTTCCTTTGCCTTCAGGATTGAGTCGATGAGGATATGCGTGGTCTTTCCGAAAGGTATTTCAGTGATTGCAAGGGTGTTCTTGTCGATTTTCTCGATCCTGGCCCTTACTTTCACTGTCCCTCCGCGAAGTCCCTTGTTGTATTTCGTGCAGTCCGCCGCTCCTCCTGTCGGGAAGTCCGGGTAAAGCTCGAACGGCCTTTCCTCAAGGATTGCTATCGAGGCGTCAAGAAGTTCGTTGAAGTTGTGTGGAAGTATGTTGGATGCGAGTCCGACGGCAATACCGTATGCTCCCTGTGCAAGCAGCAGAGGGAACTTTACCGGCAGCTCGATAGGCTCCTGCTTACGTCCGTCGTATGATGTCATCCAAGGGGTAATCTTCGGGTTGAAGACCACTTCCTTTGCAAATTTTGAAAGACGGGCCTCTATGTATCGGGCAGCCGCATTGGGGTCTCCTGTGAGTATGTTACCCCAGTTTCCCTGGCAGTCGATAAGCAGGTCCTTCTGTCCGAGCTGCACAAGTGCGCCAAGGATGGAGGCATCTCCATGAGGGTGGTACTGCATTGCCTGTCCGACAATGTTGGCCACTTTGGTAAGGCTTCCGTCATCAATGCAGTACATGGCATGGAGAACCCTTCGCTGAACAGGTTTCAGACCGTCAACGATGTGGGGGACAGCCCTGTCAAGAATAACGTATGATGAATAGTCCAGGAACCACTCCTTGAACATTCCGGAAAGCTTGAACTTCCTGCTGCTCTCTCCAAGCAGCCTGTCGTATTTCCCGGATGCAGGCACCTGTGTCTCGTCTACCGGTGCCTCTTCCTCAAGATGTGTCCCGTTGACTTCCTCGTCATCTATCCCGTCTTTTGGGAGATCCATATCATCCATGCTCATATTATGCTTTTTTTAATATTCGTATCCGAACTTGCGCAGTTCTCTCTTGCTTTCCCTCCAGTTCTCGTCCACTTTTACAAAAAGGCTCAGGAAGACTTTTTTCTGGAAGAAGTCCTCCATGTCAATCCTTGCCTGTGTCCCGACTTTCTTGAGTGATTTGCCGCCTTTGCCGATGAGTATGCCTTTCTGTGAATCCCTCATCACGTATATGACGGCACTGATGTCATATCTTTCTTCCCCTTCCTTGAACTCCTCTATCGCCACTTCACAGCAATATGGGATTTCCTGGTCATAGTTGAGCAGGATCTTCTCCCTGATTATCTCAGAGGCGAAGAAACGCAGGTTCTTGTCTGTAAAGACATCCTTGTCGTACCATGCCGGAGCCTCTGGAAGGTTCTCTACAATTGAGTCGAATATGTTTTCAAGATTGAACCTCTCCTTTGCAGAGGCGGGGAATATGATTGCCTTGGGGAGCTGCTGCTGCCACCACGACATCAGTTCAACGACCTGCTCCTGTGTGCTGACGTCAATCTTGTTGACAACAAGTACAACAGGGCAGTCGATGTTCTTTAGCTTCGAAATGTATTCCTCGTTCTTGTCGCTCTTCTCTACCGTATCCGTCACATAGAGGATGATGTCAGCGTCACCGATCGCGGTCTCGACAAAATTCATCATGCTCTGCTGGAGCCTGTAGTTCGGCCTGAGGATTCCGGGAGTGTCGGAGTAGACTATCTGGTAGTCTTCTCCGTTCACGATTCCCATTATCCTGTGCCGCGTAGTCTGGGCCTTTGCCGTGACGATGGACAGTTTCTCTCCGACCAGTGCATTCATCAGGGTGGATTTGCCGACGTTAGGGTTTCCTATTATGTTTACAAACCCTGCTCGATGCTTCTTTCCCATTGTCTACCTGGTTGAGCGATTAATTATAGGCTCCCATCTTGAGTATGTTGACCTCTCCCTCTGTAAGGAATCTCCACGCTCCGCGCTTGATTCCTTTTTTGGTGAGTCCTGCGAAATATACCCTGTCAAGCGCCTTGACTTCATATCCGAGGGATTCGAAAATCCTGCGGACGATGCGGTTCTTGCCGGAGTGGATCTCAATGCCGAGCTTCCTGTGGTCGCCTTCGTCGATATACTCCAGCTCATCAGCTGCTATCTCACCGTCAGTCAGGACAACTCCGCTCTTTATCTTGTCGTAGTCCTCTCTCTTGAGGTCCTCATTAAGGGAAACCTGGTATATCTTCTTCTTGTCATATGACGGATGTGTAAGCTTCTCGGCAATCTCACCGTCATTGGTGAACATCAGGACTCCTGTCGTGTTCTTGTCAAGCCTTCCGACCGGGAATACACGTGCGGTGCATCCTTTGAGGAGGTCCATCACAGTCTTTTCTGCATGAGGGTCGCTTGCTGTTGTCACAAAGCCTTTTGGCTTGTTCATCACAATATATACTTTCTCTTCTCCCTTAAGTCTCTCTCCGTTGAACCTGACATCGTCAGTATAGATATTGACCTTTGAACCAAGCTCTGTCACGACTTCTCCATTGACAGTCACGACACCTGCAAGGATGAAGTTGTCCGCCTCGCGCCTTGAGCAGACTCCAGAGTTGGCGATGAACTTATTAAGCCTTACTGTCTCTTTTACAGGTACTTTTACAGTGTCGTTGTCTGAGAATGCAGACGCGTCAAGCAGAGGCTTGCGGTTGATCATCCTGTCTATTCCCTCTTCGCTTGCCTTGCTCTCGAACTGGCGTGGACGTGCGTTGAAGCTTCTCTTCCTGTCATCTCCGTATGATCTTCCCTGCCTGTCTCCATACTGCTTGCGCGGCCTGTCGCCATAGCTTCTGCCTTCGCTGCTGCCGTAGCTCTTGCGCGGCCTGTCCCCGAAACTCCTGTTCTCTCCGTCACCGTAGTTCCTGCGCGGCCTGTCGTTATTGTCTCCGTAGCTTCTGTATGGCCTGTCTGAAGAAGAGCTGAAATTCCTTCTCGGACCATTGCTCTCACCGTATGATTTCCTTGGCCTGTCTCCGAAGCTCCTGTTCTCGCCATCGCCGTAATTCCTGCGCGGCCTGTCATTGCTGTCTCCGTAGCTTCTGTATGGCCTGTCTGAAGAAGAGCTGAAATTCCTTCTCGGACCATTGCTCTCACCGTATGATCTTCTTGGCCTGTCCCCATAGCTTCTGCTCTCTCCTTCACCGAAGCTCCTGCGCGGCCTGTCGTTGTTGTCTCCGTAGCTTCTGCGTGGCCTGTCGCTGCTGTAGCTGTTCTTTTCTGAATGGTTCGGGCTGGCATAGGATGATGAAATCCTTGGTCTTCTTGTACGCCCCTCGCCTGCTGGCCTGTCGCTGTTCGTGAATGAACGGTTGCCATACTCTCTACGGTCTCCCGTCTCTCTGCGGTCATAGCCGCCTTTCTTAAAATCTTCCATTGTCTTTCGCGCCCTTACGGGCAATTAAAAATTAAAATAGGATACTACTTCTTTATAGTAAATTTATATGTTATTGTTCCTTGCTGCATCGGAGGCGCATCCATTGTCATGTTGAAGCGCGCCTTCTTCGCCGCATTTATTGCGGCCTGCCACAATGTGTTGTCCGTGACTCTCGTCAGGTCCGGGTTTATTGTGGCTTTCTTTACTTCACCATAATTGTCAACCCAGATGTCGACAACCACAATGCCGTCTTTGTCAGCCTTGTATTCCGGCTTTGGCAGATATCCGTTTACAGCATTCCTGCCCTTCAGCTTTGCATTCGGCTCTCCGACCTCCTTGCCTTTATCTGTTGTCCCTTGCGCATGTCCTGCCTTGAGGGCGTCCGTGACCTTCGTGGCTGTCTGGGCGGCAAGAGTGTCCTTGTCTGTCTTGTTGTCCGCACTGTGGAACAGTGCACGTCTGTCGATCTCCTTTTCACGCGGTGGCTCAGGGACCTCTACATCTGTCTATTATACACATATTACTCTGACGACGACATAATAGGTGTAGAACTCGGTGGTCGCCGTATCATTAAAAAAAAAAAGGGGGTGGGGGGGGGGGGGGCGGGGGGGGGGGGGGGGGGGGGGGGGGGGGG
>CAMXAU010000062.1 GCA_947179325.1 uncultured Bacteroidales bacterium
TCATAAGGAAACTGCACTCCAAAAGTTTTTTGTCTAACTTTTGGGGTGCAGTTCAAGAGTATTAGTCAAGCCCCTTTTCTCATTCTTGCTTTACGCAAACAGCGAAATGATGTTGAGAATAACCTTGCTGGCCTTTTCCATGCTTTCGAGAGGGACAAACTCCATCTTTCCATGGAAATTATGTCCGCCGGCAAAGATATTCGGGCATGGCAGTCCCATGAATGAGAGATTTGCCCCGTCTGTGCCGCCGCGGATCGGCTGGATGTGCGGAGTGATTCCCTCCATCTCCATTGCCTTTACAGCCTTTTCGATGATATGATAATGAGGCTCAACCTCTTTCCTCATATTATAGTACTGATGTTTCAGCTCAACCGTGGCTACACCTTCGCCGTATTTTCCGTTGATGAAGTCTGCGCACTTGAGAATCATTGCCTTCTTTTCCTCGAAGAGCTTCATGTCATGGTCGCGGATAATATATGAGAATGTGGATTTCTCCACGCTTCCGCTGAAACTGATGAGATGGAAGAACCCTTCATAGCCGTCTGTATATTCCGGCCTCTGCTCCACAGGAAGCAATGCGTTCATTTCCATTCCTATAAGAATTGAATTGAGCATCTTGCCCTTGGCGTATCCCGGATGAATGTTGCGTCCCTGGATATGCACAGTGGCTGCTGCCGCATTGAAATTCTCATATTCAAGTTCACCGATGCGTCCGCCGTCCATTGTGTAGGCATATTTTGCCCCGAACCTGCCGACATCGAATTTTACCACGCCGCGTCCGATTTCCTCGTCAGGTGTGAATCCTATCTTGATTTCGCCATGCCTGAATTCCGGATGCTCCACAATGTACTGCACTGCGTCCATTATTTCCGCAACACCGGCCTTGTCGTCAGCGCCGAGAAGTGTCGTGCCGTCAGTCGTTATGATTGTCTGCCCTTTATATTCAAGAAGTTCAGGGAACTCACTGACCTTGATGCTGAGCCCGTCAACTCCTTTCAGAGGAATGTCGCTTCCGTCATAATCATTGATGATCTGCGGCCTGATGTCCGCTCCGGATGCATCCGGTGAAGTGTCGACGTGGGCAATGAACCCGACAGCAGGGATGTCATTCCCGCAGTTTGACGGAATCGTGCCCATCACATAGCCATATTCGTCAAGGACGGCCTCAACGCCCATTGCGTTAAGCTCATCCCGGAGCATCCCGAGCAGGTTCAGCTGTTTGGCCGAACTTGGCTGGCTCTCCGAATTTTCGTTTGACTGCGTGTCCACAGCCACATATCTCAGAAATCTGTCCAATATCTTTTCCATAATATATCTTGTTTTTTGTTTTAAAAATCTGCCCTATGGCGCATTTAGCCAATGCATGTACTCTCTTTCTCCTGCCCGGTTTCCTGCATCCGGTCTTTTCTGGTTCCGAAACTGACCGGACTCCTGGAACTATATAGCCGTAGAGTCTGTATCAGGATAATACTTGCAGGCAGAGGAACAGGTGCATTAGTCCTTTTTAGCCTTCAGTGCTGACCGGATGATGAAAATTATGATAGCGATGTAAGGTATGATTGCAACAGGCTCGGTCCACGGTGACGGCTTCATGAACAGGTCCACATTGGCAAACCTGAGAATAGCGCTGACAACTCCCATGAGTGCGCCTCCCGCTATGAATCCTGAGGCGATAAGAGTTCCTTTCTCCTGACGTTCCGCATTCAGCTCTTTGTCATTGCTGCGGCTTCCCACATACCATGAGATTGCACCGCCGACAAGAAGAGGCAGGTTCAGGTCGATAGGGATGAACATTCCGAGGGCGAAAGCGAGGGCCGGCACCTTGCACAATGTAAGGATAATTGCCAGGACCGCTCCTATTCCATACAGCAGCCAAGGTGCTCCGCCGCCGTTCATCATCGGTTCGATTACAGCAGCCATTGCATTGGCCTGTGGTGCTACCAGGGCATTCTCTCCGGTGAACCCGTATGTCTTGTTGAGGACCATCATAACGCCTCCGACAGTCGCTGCGGCAACGAGGGTGCCGAGGAACTTCCATGTCTCCTGCTTTTGCGGTGTGGTTCCGATCCAGTACCCGACCTTAAGGTCTGTGACAAATGCGCCTGCGACAGAAAGGGCCGTACAGACAACTCCTCCGATGATGAGCGCTGCCGTCATTCCTGCAGTGCCGTTAAGACCGACTGCAACCATGACGAGAGATGCAAGTATCAGTGTCATAAGTGTCATTCCGCTGACAGGGTTGGAGCCTACGATTGCGATTGCGTTTGCTGCGACTGTCGTGAACAGAAACGCAATGACCCCGACAACGAGCACTCCTATGACGGCGTGCCATATATTGTCAACAACTCCGAAAGCAAAGAAAAGCAATATGGCGGCAAGGGTAATGCCGATTCCTCCCACAACTATCTTCATGGAGATGTCCCTCTGGGTGCGGACCACGGCCTCTTCCTGTCCGGTCTTTTTGCGGCTGAACTCTTTTGTGGCGAGTCCCACGGCTGACTTGATGACCCCGAAAGACTTTATTATTCCGATTATGCCTGCAGTTGCGATTCCTCCGATGCCGATATGTCTTGCATACTCCCTGAATATCTGGTCTGCCGACATGTCGCCGACAGCAGTAGTGATGCCGGAGTTCATCAGGTCAATTACCTGCCCTCCCCAAATAAGATTCATCAGAGGTATGATTACCAGCCATACGAGGAAACTTCCGCAGCAGATGATGAAGGCATATTTAAGGCCGACTATGTATCCCAGTCCGAGGACGGCTGCACCGGTGTTGAGCTTCAGCACAACCTTTGCCTTGTCGGCTACGGCTGCTCCCCATGATATCATTGTAGTAGAAATCGTCTCAGCCCAAAGCCCGAAAGTCGAAACGATGAAGTCATAGAGACCTCCGACAAGCCCGCTGATGAGCAGTGTCTTGGCTCCTTTGCCTCCGCTCTCTCCGCTAACGAGTACCTGTGTGGTGGCAGTCGCTTCAGGGAAAGGGTATTTCCCATGCATTTCCTTCACGAAATATTTCCTGAACGGAATCAGGAAAAGGATGCCGAGTATTCCTCCGAGAAGTGACGAGAAGAACACCTTGGTGAAGTTGACCGTAAGTTCGGGATATTTGTCCTGCAATATGTAGAGTGCCGGCAGGGTGAAGATTGCACCTGCCACAATCGCACCCGAGCATGAGCCTATGGACTGTATCATCACATTCTCTCCGAGGGAGTTTTTGCGTCCGAGTCCGCTTGAGAGCCCGACAGCGATGATTGCGATAGGAATGGCAGCCTCAAATACCTGTCCGACCTTGAGTCCGAGGAATGCCGCGGCTGCAGAGAACAGCACTGTCATCAGCAGTCCCAGGCAGACTGACCATGGCGTGACTTCCGGGTAATTCTTTTCCGGTGAAAGCAGCGGCCTGTACTCCTCTCCCGGCTTCAGCTCCCTCTGCGCGTTTTCCGGGAGCGATGTCTGATTTTCTTTCATTATAATAGGGTGTTTAAATTTATATCCATAACTAAAATCCGTCCCCTCACCCTCCTCCTGAATAATACTTGCAAATATAGCAAAAAGCCGAGAGCAGAGCATCAAGCTTGCTTGAATGCTATGCCGAGGCGCCAGCGTATATATGTGCGAAGCACAAATATAATAAAAAGCCGGAGCAGAGCATCAAGCTCGCTTGTTAATCGACGAAGTCGCTTGGGCAAAGCAAAAGAACTTTTGCCGGAGCGCCAGTGTATATATGTCCGTCAGTACAAGATATGATTCCCCTCAGCCCACAAATCAGACAGATTTGAAATAGCCGGCCGGAAAACTGCACAAAAATGAACCATTTATGTATAAAATAAGTCC
Organism: uncultured Bacteroidales bacterium; assembly: GCA_947179325.1. Lineage (GTDB taxonomy): Bacteria > Bacteroidota > Bacteroidia > Bacteroidales > UBA932 > Cryptobacteroides. The sequence continues at coordinate 3,841 of CAMXAU010000062.1, forward strand.
ATCTCGAATTCATTATTAAGCTATTTTTGTGGAAAACATATTGATATGAGAAAAACATTTTTATTGTTGGTCATGGCGGTCCTGGCTCTGGGATGCTCACACGAAAAATCCATGGAATGCGTAATCGAGGAGGCATTTGCCAATGCGGAAAGACAGGCTCTTGTGCTTGCCGGGAAATATGCCGGACAGGAAGGGATGCTTCCGCGCACCTGGGAAAACGGCGAGGACTTCGGCTCAGATTCGCGCTGGTGGACAAGCGGGTTCTTCCCGGGAACATTGTGGTATGTCTACGAGAACACAGGCAATCCTGAAATACTTGAATATGCAAAGGAATTCACTTCGCGTGTAGAACGTGAAAAATATACAACAGACAATCATGATGTCGGATTTATGCTCTATTGCAGTTTCGGCAACGGGCTCCGGCTGACAGGGGAGGAGCAGTATGAGGAGGTGCTTCTTACCGGTGCGCGTTCCCTTGCCTCACGCTTCAGCCCTTCTGTCGGCCTTATCCGTTCGTGGGACCACAGCACAGACCGGTGGCAATATCCGGTCATCATCGACAACATGATGAATCTGGAACTTCTCATGTGGGCGGCGGAGCATTCCGGTGACAGTTCCCTGAAAGAAATCAGTATCTCTCACGCAGACAAGACTCTTGAGCACCATTACCGTCCGGACGGAAGCTGCTGGCATGTCGTTTCCTATGACAAAGAAACAGGTTTGCCGCATATCAAGCAGACTCATCAGGGATATTCTGACGACTCTTCATGGAGCAGGGGGCAGGCATGGGGGCTGTACGGATACACCTGCATGTACCGTCTGACAGGATATGACCGTTATCTGCAGCAGGCACGCCATATCGCGGCTTTCCTGCTGGACCACAAGAATATGCCTGAGGACGGAGTGCCTTATTGGGACTATGATTCACCGGACATTCCCGATACTCCACGTGACGTCTCCGCTGCGGCTGTCATGGCTTCAGCCCTTATTGAACTCAGCGGATATGCAGACGGCAGTGAAGCCAGAAAATACATGGACTTTGCGGAAAAGCAGCTACGGTCGCTCGCTTCAGAAAAATATACGGCCCGGCCTGGAGAAAACGGAGGATTCATCCTTATGCACAGCACCGGCGCATACCCTTTAGGCTCGGAGATAGATGTCCCTCTGACCTATGCTGACTACTATTATCTGGAGGCCCTGACACGGATGAAGAGAAAAATTGCATGTGATTTTATATTTTTTTAAAAAAATTGCAGGAACGTCACTTTCCATATATATAAGGTATAAAATTCCACAGACGTGGTCTGAAAATCTGTGAAAAGAAGAAAAAATGCATTTTTTTGCAAAAAAAGTGTCAGAAAAATTTGGAGGTAAAAAAAAAGTGCGTATCTTTGCAGCCCATTTCGGAAAAAGATATGGAAAACAAGCTCACAGATGAGCACAGTTCATTGAAATTTTGAGAAAGATAACGAGGTAAAGAAAACGAAGAAGATTAGA
>CAMXAU010000063.1 GCA_947179325.1 uncultured Bacteroidales bacterium
GACTATGCCGATACCATGTTCTACGAACTTCATCAGCATGACTCAATCTCACTTGCCAACAACACGACGATGAAGCAGCTTGCAATCCAGGCGGAGCAGCTTGCAAGAAACATACGTCTTCAGAAATACGCCTACATCCCGACGTTGTCAGCAGCCTTCTCGTTCAGCGTGAATGCAATGACTAACGACTTCAACTTCTCGACCTATAAATGGACTCCGTATTCATATGTCGGTGTGAGTCTCGCGATTCCTATCTTCTCCGGCGGAAAACGTCTCAATGATGTACGCCAGGCAAAGAACCAGTATCAGCAGCTCCAGCTTCAGACAACAGACACGGAGAGGAACCTGAAGATCGCAATCCGCCAGAGCCTGAACACGATGGAGACAAACATGAAGAGCTACTATGCAGCACAGACCGCAGTCGGGACTGCACAGAAAGGCTATGATATCGCAGAGAAATCATACCAGGTCGGTCGCAGTACGCTGATAGAGCTGAATGACGCGCAGCTCGCGCTCACCCAGGCACGTCTGAGCGAGTCTCAGGCCATATATAATTTTATCGTTGCCAAGGCCCAGCTTGAGCAGGTCATAGGAAACGACTTTATAGAATAATAGAAACAATCCAATATGAAAACAGTATTCAAGACCTTATTGTTTGCCGGTGCCCTGGGCCTGGTTGCAGGATGCGGCAATGGCAGCGAAAGTGAAAAGACTGCGGTAAAGCAGCATGTAGAAGAACTCCCCTCTGTGTCGGTGACTACAGTCCATGCCCGCCCGGTGGACCAGACCTCAACATATTCCTCGACCGTTGAAGCCTATGTGAAAAACAACATCGCCCCCCAGACTGTAGGGCGTATCCAGAAGATAAATGTCGAGGTCGGGGACTTTGTGAAGGCAGGCCAGGTCGTGGCGGAGATAGACAAGGTCAATCTTCAGCAGGCCGAGCTGCAGCTGAAGAACAACGAGATCGAGTATCAGCGTCTGAAAGGGCTTTACGATGCAGGCGGACTGTCCAAGTCTGACCTTGATGCGATAGAGCTGGCATACAACGTCAGCAAGACAACATACGAGAACCTCCTGGAGAACACCGTGCTCCGCTCGCCGATAGACGGAGTCATAACAGCCCGCAACTATGACAAAGGCGACATGTTCTCAATGGGCCAGCCGATCTATACCGTAGAGAAGATAGTCCCGGTGAAGCTCTATGTCGGCATATCAGAGTCAGACTATACCAAGATAAAGAAAGGAGACACAGTGGAGATTACTGTGGATGCATTCCCGGGGAAGACATTCTACGGCAAGGTCAACCGTCTGAACCCAACCATTGATGCCGCTACCCATACCTTTGATGTAGAGGTGGTTGTGGACAACAACTACAGGTCGCTGCGTCCGGGCATGTATGCCAGGGTGACAGTTAAATTCGGCACCAGCAATAATGTGGTGGTCCCTGATGTCGCCGTGGTCAAGCAGACCGGTTCCGGAGAGAGGTTCATCTACGTCCTCAATGAAGACGGGACTGTCTCATACACCAATGTGAAGATTGGCCGCCGCATGGGTGCCGAGTATGAGATCCTTGAGGGTATCGTGGACGGTGCGACAATCGTCACAAGCGGCCAGGCAAGGCTGAAAGACGGAATAAAGGTATCTGTAGACAAGTAATATCTGAATAAATATGAGTATATATAGAAAAGCGGTAAATAATCCGGTCACCACGGCGCTTGTCTTTGTCGCCCTGATGATTTTCGGCGTATTTTCGCTGCTGAACATATCCATTGACCGTTACCCGAAATTCGACGCCAACGTCGTAATGGTCATGTCCGCCTATCCTGGCGCGAGTGCCGAGGATATCGAGACCAATCTCTCGAAGCTTCTTGAGAACACCCTGAACGGTGTCAGCGACCTGAAGAACATCACATCAAGGTCTAAAGAGAATATTTCCCTCATCATCCTTGAATTCAACGAGGGTGTGGATATCGATGTTGCGACGAATGACGTGCGCGACAAGCTCGACCTTGTGAACTCGCAGCTTCCAGACGGGTCTTCGCTGCCTGTGATCTTCAAGTTCAGCACTGACGATATGCCTATCATGATCCTTTCCGCAACGGCAGATGAAAGTCTCCCTGCGCTGGAAAAGATTCTTGATGACAAGGTATCCACTCCTCTCGCGAGGGTCTCTGGTGTCGGAACTGTATCTGTGAGCGGTGCCCCCCAGCGTGAGATCCAGGTGTACTGCGACCCGAACAAGCTTGAGGCATACAATCTCAGCATCCTGACAATTTCAAGTGTGCTGGCTTCCGAGAACAGGAATGTGCCGAGCGGAAATATCGATATCGGGTCCAATACATATTCACTCCGTGTGAAAAAGGAATTCGAGAGTGCGGATGAAATGCTTGATGTCGTTGTCGGATACGCTAATGGCAATGCCGTGTATCTGAGGGATGTGGCGCGTGTGTCCGATGGGCTTGAGGAGAAGTCCCAGGAGGCATATACAAATGGCCAGAGAAGTGCCCAGATCATTATCCAGAAACAGGCCGATGCCAATTCTGTGAATGTGATCAAGGGAGTCAAGAAAGAATTGAAGAAAATCGAGAAGAATCTGCCGTCAGATATCCAGATTGTGACTGTAGTCGATGCCTCGAAGAATATCATAAACAGTATCAACTCGTTGATGGATACCATTTTCATCACATTCCTTGTCGTGATGGTCGTGGTGTATCTGTTCCTCGGAAGATGGAGGGCGACATTCATCATCGTCCTGTCCATCCCTGTTTCGCTCCTGGCATCCCTGATGTATCTGTTCGCCACAGGAAACACCTTGAATATCATCTCGATGTCAGCCTTGTCCATTGCAATCGGAATGGTCGTCGATGATGCCATTGTGGTACTGGAGAATATCTCCACGCATCTGGAAAGGGGAGCCAAGCCGAAGGAGGCTGCCGTCCATGCTACCCAGGAGGTGGGTATCTCGGTCATTGCATCCACATTGACTATGCTTGCCGTCTTCCTTCCTCTTACGATGATCAGCGGAATGGCCGGAATCATGTTCCGCCAGCTTGGATGGATTGTCAGCATAATTATGATTGTCTCCACTGTAGGTGCGCTCACGCTGATCCCTATGATGTGCTCGCAGTTTTTGCGCTTCAAGCCTCAGACAGGTAAGGTACATGCGTTCATTTTCGGCAACTTCAACAGGTTCATCAACTGGATATCAAGGGGATATGCCCGTCTTATCCGCGGTGCGCTCAAGCATAGGACAATCGTTGTCTGCACAGCTGTTGCCGTGTTCATAGCAAGCGTGGTCTTGCTCGCCCCGATGATGAAGACCGAATATTTCCCTAAGTCCGATGAGGGACGCCTTACCATCAAGGTGTCGCTTCCTATCGGAACAGCCCAGGATGTGACAAGGGAGTTCGCGGCTGAGGTCTACGGCAGGTTTGTCCAGGCCATCCCTGAGATTGTGGTATGTTCATATTCACTTGGACAGGCTGATACGGACAATGCCTTTGCCTCTATGCAGGAGAACGGATCCTACTACATTCAATATAGCATGGACCTCGGAAGTATGGAGAAGCGTGACCGGTCGGCCTCGCAGATCGGTGATGTCTGCCGTGAGATACTTGCAGAATACCCTATCGTGAAAAAGGCGCAGGTGACAGAAGGAAGCGGTGGACAGGGAGGTGCATCTACTGTAGATGTGGAGATCTATGGATATGACTTCAACACGACGGACCGCATTGCCAATCTCATAAAGGAGAAGATGCTTGAGGCCGAAGGCTGCTCGGAGGTGGTGCTCAGCCGTGACGAGTACACTCCTGAGTATCAGGTTGACTTCGACAGGACGAAACTCGCGGTCAATGGCCTTAACAGCACAACCGCCGCCTCCTATCTTACGGCTGCGATGAACGGGTCTGTGCAGTCCTATTTCCGTGAGGATGGAGACGAATATGACATCCGTGTCCGCTATGCTCCTGAGTTCAGGACAGGGACAGAGGACATCGAGAATATCATCATATACAACAACCTCGGCAAAGGCATAAAGATCAAGGACCTCGCCACGATAAAGGAAAGCCTTGTGCCTCCGACTATCGAGAGAAAAAACCGGGAACGTATGATTACTGTGTCAGGTGTCGTGGCTGACGGCTACGCGCTTTCTGATGTGGTGGCCACAGCGCAGAAGATCATTGACGAGACCGATATCCCTTCAGAGCTTACAGTCAAGATAGCCGGCTCGTTCGAGGACCAGCAGGAAATGTTCGGCCAGCTTCTTCTTCTTCTGCTGCTAATCATCATACTGGTGTATATTGTCATGGCCTCGCAGTTCGAGTCATTCATGAGTCCGTTTGTGATAATGTTCTCCATACCGTTTGCGCTTGTAGGTGTCATTCTCGGACTGACCATAACAGGCACTCCTCTTGGAGCGATGGCTCTTATCGGTGTCCTGATTCTTGTGGGTATCGTCGTGAAGAACGGTATCGTGCTCATTGACTATACAATCCTGTGCCGTGAGAGGGGAATGAGCATCAGGGATGCTTCGGTGACTGCTGCAAGAAGCCGTCTCCGTCCGATCCTGATGACAACTCTGACGACTGTGCTCGGTATGATCCCGATGGCAGC
>CAMXAU010000064.1 GCA_947179325.1 uncultured Bacteroidales bacterium
CGTACACGAGCCCCCTCACACGCCCGCCCCCGCCGGCTGCCCGAGAAACATCGGCAGCCGCCTGGTTTCTTTCGGCTCCAGGCTTCACCTTTCAATCTACACGACAAGAAGCGCAAACCTTATGCTGAGGCAGCTCGGCATAGTAGTATATCTCGCATGTCTTGGACTTGGAGCCGGCGAGCACTTCTTTGACACCGTCTTCCGCGCAGAAGGCCTAATATGGCTTGCTGTAAGTTTCTTGCTTGCTACATTGCCGGTCATTATTGTGGGATGGGCTTCATCAAGATGGATGAAGGTTGACTACGCATCCAATGTCGGCATGCTGTGCGGAAGCATGGCAAACCCTATTGCCCTGAACTATGCAAACACGACTGTAGAGGGAGATGAGCCTTCAGTAGGATACGCGACGGTCTACCCGTTCTCTATATTCCTGAGGGTCATATCCATACAGATCATCATGGTGCTGCTGGGATAGGCCGGGACCTACCCACAGCCGTTCCTGCCTTTGCTTTTAACTAAATATTTTAATATCTTCGTAAGATATATATAATCTTTAGTTAAAAAATGAAATACAGTCTCTTTACGTTGGCTACTGTCCTTCTGGCGTCATCCATGACCGTAGCCTCATGCTGCAGCACACCGGACAGCATTGATGTAATCCCCTATCCGAACAGCGTGGCCATACAGGCAGGAAGCTTCAACGCAGCCGGAGCAGCATTCTACTGCGACCCGGAAATCAGCCCCGAGGCGGAATCAGTCATCGGTGAATTCTTCGGGAAGCTCTCCATGGTTTCAGGAAAAGAAAGCATAGCATCGGAAAAACCTGGAAACGGATTCACATTCCTGCAAGACAGCAGTCTTGGAAAGGAGGAATACAGGCTTGATGTCAAGAAAAGCAGGGTCATCGTCAAGGCATCCTCTGCAAACGGTTTCAGATATGCCGTACAGACCCTCAAGCAGATGCTTCCTGCCGACATATTCGGCAACGCCCCGGCTCCTGATGCAGACTGGACAATCCAGTGTGCAAGCATCAGCGATGCCCCGAGATTTGCCTACAGAGGCCTGCACCTCGATGTATCAAGGCATTTCTTCGACACAGAAGAAGTCAAGAAATACATCGACATCATGGAAGTCCACAAGATGAACATCCTCCACTGGCATCTTACAGATGACCAGGGCTGGAGAATCGAGATCAAGAAATATCCGCGCCTCACAGAGGTCGGCTCAATCAGGAAAGGTACGGTCGTCAAAAAGGACTGGAGCAGGTACGACGGCATCCCTTACGGCGGGTACTACACGCAGGAGGAGATAAAGGATGTCGTAAGATACGCCGATTCTAAAGGCATCACTATAATTCCTGAGATTGACCTTCCTGGGCATATGCTTGCAGCCCTGACAGCATATCCGCATCTCGGATGTACAGGAGGCCCATACGAAGTCTGGGGCCGCTGGGGCGTGGCCGACGATGTCCTCTGCGCTGGCAATGAGGAGACTTTCACCTTCCTTGAAGGAGTCCTGGAAGAGGTCATCGAGCTATTTCCTTCAGAATACATACACATAGGAGGCGATGAATGCCCAAAGGTAAGATGGAAGAAATGTCCAAAGTGCCAGGCAAAGATCAGGGAGCTTGGGTTGAAGGATGACGCGGACTTCGACGCGGAACATTATCTGCAGAGCTATGTGACTGCACGCATCGAGGAATTCCTTAACGGGAAAGGAAGGAAGGTCATCGGATGGGATGAAATCCTGGAAGGCGAGCTTTCCCCTAATGCGACTGTAATGTCATGGAGGGGAAGCGAAGGCGGAGTCGCAGCGGCAAAGGCCGGGCACGATGCAATCATGACACCTACAAGCCATTTCTATTTTGACTATTACCAGTCAATGGATACCGACAACGAGCCATTCGGCATCGGAGGATATGTACCTGTTGAAAAGGTATATTCATATGAGCCATATACCGACGACATGGACGATGATGCACGCAGCCACATCCTCGGAGTGCAGGCAAACATGTGGACAGAATACATTGCTGACAACGGCCATCTCGAATACATGCTGCTCCCGAGGGCTTCGGCACTTAGCGAAGTGCAGTGGACACAGCCGGGGAACAAGAACTGGGACCGCTTCCTCGCAAGCCTTTCGCACATGGCGGACATCTATACAGTCATGGGCTACAACTATGCAAAGACCGTCTTTGAGGTAATAAGCGAAATATATGTAAACCACGACAAGGACTGCGTGGAGGTCAAGCTGTCGACACAGGGCGATGCCCCGATAAGATACACCCTTGACGGGACACAGCCTGACCAAAGCTCCACCCTGTACACAGGCCCGATTGAGATACATGATGGCTGCACCCTTAAGGCAATAGTGCTCCGCGACAACATGGAGACACATACATTTGTCCAGGAATTCAACAGCAACAAGGCAATGGGCCGTCCGGTTGTACTGAATTCCAATCCTCTGCCAAAATACAGGTATGGCGCGCCAGAATCACTTGTAGACGGCATAAAAGGCACTTTCTCATATGCCACAGGACTATGGGCAGGATGGAAAGGCACACCGGTAGACGCTACAATCGAGATGGACGGCACAACCCCTTACAGCAGCGTCACACTCAGCGCACTTATACAGAAAGGTGAGGACATCTTCAATCCTCTCGACCTTGTTGTCTATGTATCTGACGACAACAGCAGCTTTACGGAGATTGCACGTGCAGAATATCCTGCCGAGGGGCCAAAGGACCCTGACGGCCTGAAGGAATACACTGTAGATTTCCCGGAGACCACAGCCAGATACCTCAGGGTTTCATCCAGGACAGTAGAGAGCATCCCTGCATGGCACGGGGCACACGGACGCCCTGGATTCACATTCATTGATGAGATCTTTGTAAAATAGGCAGAAACATCCAGAACTGCCATTAGAGGCAGACATAGGAATACAGAAGAGGCTGACTAATCTGTCATATTGACTTTTTAGTCAGTCTCTTTTTATGTCAGCCTGTGGCAGAACCGGCAATGCATCTAAATCTTCCGGACCTCCTCTTCAGAAAGTCCTGTGACCTCAGCAATCAGCTTGATGTCCATGCCTTTGCCTCGCATCGCCTTGACTATTTCGGTTTTGGCTTCTTTTAGTCCTTCCTCCCTTCCTTCAAGACGTCCATCCCGCAGTCCCTCAAGACGTCCGAATTCAATCTGGTTCCTTATGTCCTGTTCAGTGGTCATGGTCTCGATGTATTTATTGCGTTCATCGGCGGTAAAGTTATATGTTTCCGCTGAATTATACAACATCCTGAACAGCTCGTCATCTGTCTTCTCCGGTATGTCTTCGATCTGCGTCATGTGGCTGAGGTAGTAGCAGAACCTCTGGAGCCTTGTCCCGTCCATTGCCGCCTCCTTTGTTACCCTCGGCAACTCAAGCAGTATTACCTGCAGGCCGTCGCTGAGTATGTCCCCCGGGTTTCCCTCCCTGTTCATCATGTACCTGAACATGAACTCGTCCTTTCCTGCATTTTTCCTGTGGTAGTCGAAGTTCATGAGCGCGATGACATATACCGGCGGGTGCCTGAAGCTCCTGTGCCCTTTCTTCAGCTGCTGCATTATTGCAAATGACGAATAGTACATCATCCTGTCTCCGAAGTCTATCTGTGCGGCCCTCTGCACCTCTACCATGAACCTGGACCCGTCGTCCGATAGGCATTCCACATCGATTCTGATGTCCGCCTTCCCGGCAAATAGGTTGATGTGCTCGGTCTGCTGGTATTCAATTGACTGTATCTTCCTCTCCGGCAGAATCTCCCTGAGTAGCAATAGCAGCAGCCTCTTCCTCTTCTCGGTCCCGAATGCCCTCTTGAACCATTCGTCATATAGCAGGTTCGCCAGCTTCGGTAGCCTTATCAGTCCGTTTTCCTCCCCGATGTTCCCGTTTTCTCTTCTCTCTTCCATATCGCTCTCCTTTATTTTTGTATTCGTCAGCAAATATGGATAGACTTATCCGTTTACCCAAAATGGCACACGGCTAAGTCCCCTGATTGGCTTCTGGCGCCAGTGTATGGCCGTTTCCGGCAGTGCAGAGGCAGGAAAATTCGTTGCCAAAATTATGGATGAGGCTGTGTAAAATGGTGAATGATATCAGTTTGAGAAAATATCCGTGTTCGCGCAAACTGATGCCGTTTTCGTGATTTTTTCTGGATTTTCTTTGGTCTTGTATTATTGCATTTGCAGTAACATTGGATAGCTCTGAGAAG
>CAMXAU010000065.1 GCA_947179325.1 uncultured Bacteroidales bacterium
TTACGGCTTCACCGATAAGCGGAAAATGGACGGATAAAAGGAAAAATAGCACTATCCGCGGTAAATCTTTCTGAAATTTGTGGGAGAGTCGCCTGTGGCTTTTGTGAACAGTCTTGTAAAATAAGAATAATCATCGAAGCCAAGTCCGTGCGCAATCTCCTTGACGGACGAATCCGTATATGCCAGCTGCCGTTTTGCTGCAAGGATTATTTCATCCCTTATGAAGGCACCTGTGCTTTTCCCGGTCACGGCTTTTACTGCTTCATTCAGATAGGCAACGGAAATATGCATCCGCTCCGCATAGAATGACGGCAGTCTGCATGAACGGATATTGTCTTTCAGCAGTTTCCGGAATATCCATACAATCTGTTCATGGCGTGTATGTGTCATTGAAGTTTCCGGACGGGCTGCAATGTGTTCAATCACGAGTGCGACAATCAGCATGGCATACCGTTGCATGACTGTTTTGCCGGCCAGCTGTGTCTCTGCTTTACCTGCGAGCAGAGAGTACAGCTGTCTGATTTCCGTCATGTCCGGCAGATGCAGCCCCTGGCCAGCATTCCGCTCCAGAGTCTGTTTCTCCATGTCATTGAGAAAAATCTCATCGATGGCAAGCATGTAGGCGGACAGACAGGAGCAATGGACAAAGCGGTGTACCTGTCCGGCACGGATGATGACCATGTCCCCGCTGCCGAATCTGCAGTCTTTGAAATCGATATTCAGCAGACATTCCCCTTCATTGATAATCCCGAATGTATAATATTCGTCTGCATGGGAGTATGTCTTTGGCTGTATTTCGGTTTTCTGTGTGACGGACTTGATATGTATCCCGCAATTGCTGATCAGTGAACTTTTGTGTATTGGAATTTTCTGCATAGGGCCTTTTGTTATGCCGTAATCCTGTTGCGGAACTCTTTGGGTGTGCAGCCCTCCTGCCGTTTGAAGAAGCGGACGAAATGCTGCGGGTACTGGAATCCCAGCGATTCTGCAATCTGCTTTATTGTGGATGCCGGGTCAAGCATCCTTTCTTTGGCCACGGAAATCATTTTCATCTGTATATATTCCTGGGCAGTCTTGCTTGTTTCCTGTTTTACCAGGTCTCCGAAATAGTTTGGGGAAAGGCATATCTTGTCTGCAAAATATTTAACGGTGGGAATTCCCTCGGCTGCCGCTGTTCCGGAATAAAGATAATCGTCCAGCAGCTGCTCGAAGCGTGTCAGTGCATCGTGGTTCATATTCTCGCGGGTGATGAACTGCCTTTCGTAGAAACGCATGCAATAGTTGAGCAGCACTTCGATGTTGGAAATGATAAGCGACTTGGAAAACTTGTCTATCGGATGCTGCAGTTCGCGGGCAATCTTCTCCATATAGTCTTGCATTATAATGCGTTCTTCTGTAGACAGATGCAAGGCCTCGTTGGAGGCGTAGGAGAAGAACGAATATTGCTTCATCCGCTGCCCTAAGGATGTCCTGTGCAGAAAATCCGGGTGAAACAGCAGTCCTACTGCTTCTGGGGCAGGACCGTCCTCCAGTCTGTGTATGCCGACTGTCTGTCCCGGAGCAAAGCTCACGACAGTTTCATCGTCGAAATCATAGACCGTCTTTCCGTAGTTGATGATGCATCCGGTGGTCTTTTTGAGAAACAGCGCATAGAATCCGAGTGTCATGCGGTGGGTAGGCTGCGGCACGGAACTGTCGAAATGCACGATGCCCACCAGCGGATGGCGTGTCTCAAACCCGAAAAACCGGTTATACTGTTCAATTGTGTCAGCCTTTATTATATCCGCAGTATGGTCCATATTCTATAGAAACTTTTCTTTCAATGATGTATATTCCTTGTTCGCAGTACAAAGGAAATACATTTTTCCCGATAATGAAATCATTGCACGGCAAAACACGTAATTGGGGTACTTTTGTCCGTGATTCAGGTACTTTGTTGATTTTCATATTGAAACGTTCACCGTAAAACCCGTAATCCGGGTACTTATGCCCGTAAGACAGGTAACGCATCGTGTGGAGGAACGTCCTAATTTTGCAGCGTACAAAACAATGGCTTAAAATCAGAAAAATATGAAAAAGATGACGATGAATGACATAGTAGGAAGAATGCGTCGCGGAGAGCGGCCGCAGGAGACGGATCCCGACTTTCCGAGTTTGTGTGAGGAGGTGGAGAAGACACGGCAGCTTGTCGGAGAACTGAACACCGGATATCATACGCAAGATGAAGTGCGGGCACTGCTTGAGCGCATCTGGGGACAGCCGCTGGATGCCTCGGTACGGATGTTTCCTCCTTTCTATACGGCTTTCGGAAAAACGACCCGTGTAGGCAAAGATGTGTTCATAAACTTCGGCTGCACTTTCCTTGACCAGGGCGGTATCACGCTCGAAGACGGTGTGTTCATCGGGCCGGGAGCGAAGATTCTGACGGAGCACCATCCGGAAGAACCGGCCTTGCGGCATCGGCTGCTGGTCAAACCTATCGTAGTCCGCCGTAATGCCTGGATAGGCGCGGGTGCGATGATTCTGCCGGGGGTGACTGTCGGTGAGAATGCTATAGTCGCCGCCGGAGCTGTCGTGACGAAAGACGTGCCCGACAATGCCGTCGTGGCTGGCGTGCCTGCCAAAATTATCAGAAACATTAAACAATAGAAGTTATGAATAGAAATATCGCAATGCTGTTTTCAGTGTGGTCGCTTTGCATGGGAATCTGCACTGCTGCGAATAATGGGGACAATAATAACAACAATAATATGGAAAAGCTGAATCTTACCACCTCATGGGACAAGATATTCCCTAAGAGTGACAAAGTTAATCACAGTAAAGTAACCTTCACCAACCGCTATGGCATCATGCTGGCTGCCGATATGTATGTGCCGAAGGATGCTGACGGCAAACTGCCGGCCATTGCAGTCTGCGGACCGTTCGGAGCAGTAAAGGAACAGTCAGCCGGACTTTATGCCCAGACATTGGCAGAGCGCGGTTTCCTGACCATTGCTTTTGATCCGTCTTACACAGGGGAGAGCGGAGGAGAACCGCGCCATGTGGTGTCGCCCGACATCAATACAGAGGATTTTTCGGCAGCCGTTGATTTTCTTGTGACTTACGGCATGACAGATCCGGAACGGGTCGGTATTCTCGGCATTTGTGGCTGGGGAGGGCTTGCCATAAATGCTGCAGCAGCTGACCCGCGCATCAAGGCGACAGTCGCTTCGACGATGTACGACATGAGCCGCGTCAGCGCCAACGGTTATTTCGATGCCGATGATAATGCAGAAGCACGCAATGCGCTCCGCAAGCAGCTTGCGGCACAGCGTACTGAGGATTTCCGCAACGGCTTCCCGAAGCCGGGCGGAGGTGTGCCCGATGAACTTCCTGCCGATGCTCCGCAGTTCTTCAAGGATTACCATGCATATTACAAGACAGCTCGCGGCTACCACGAGCGTTCGCTCAACTCCAATCAGGGGCGCAATGCAACAGGAGCCATTCCGTTCATTAATTTCCCGCTGATGAGCCGTGCGGACGAGATAGAGACTGCTGTGCTGATTATTCATGGCGAAAAGGCGCACTCACGTTACTTCGGCGAGGATGCTTTCAAGAAACTGACGGGCGACAACAAGGAACTGATGATAATTCCCGGAGCAAACCATACAGACCTCTACGACAATCTGTCGGTGATTCCGTTCGATAAAATAGAAGCATTCTTTAAAAATAATCTATAATAGCAGGATAATGAAAATGTGGCTGTTGTCCATAATGTTACCGGGGATGTTGATGACTTCAAATGCCTGCAGCCAGGCCGCTGATGAGCCAGTGAAAACCGAAGAACCGACACCGGTTCCCGACCCAAATGCCGGAGTGTTCGGCCTCTCGAAAGGAACGAACGGAACCGCCCCGACAGTGAAATTACGCAGCGG
>CAMXAU010000066.1 GCA_947179325.1 uncultured Bacteroidales bacterium
ATGACAGGCTCCTCTAAAACAAGCAGATTGCTCACTTTTTGCAGGACCGGAGAATATTTTTGTGGATTTTCGTATAAATTTGCGGGAAAATTCAGAAGATGCTTAAATTTGATTATATAGTAGTCGGTAGTGGTCTTGCAGGACTGTATGCAGCCTACAAGGCGTCAATGAAAGGGACTGTGGCTGTTGTCACCAAATCCTTTCTACGTGAGAGCAACTCGTTCAATGCGCAAGGAGGCATAGCTGCCGTGACATCAGAGGATGACAGCCCGGAGATTCATAAGGCGGACACGCTTATAGCTGGCAGGGGACTATGTGAGGATGAGTCTGTAGATATCCTTGTAAATGAAGGGCCCGCCAGGATACAGGAGATTATTGCTGATGACATGAAATTCGACACGGAGAACGGTTCATTGGCTTTGGGTCTTGAAGGCGGGCATCACAAACGGCGTATCCTGCATGCAGGAGGCGACTCTACCGGAAGATGGATCACTGAGTTCGCCATTTCAAAAGTGGAGGCGCAGGATAACATAAAGATTTTTGAGAACACCCTGCTTCTTGACCTGCTTGTTGAGGACGGCGTATGCTATGGAGTGCGCTGCTGGAGTGAAAATCCCGAACTTCAGTCTGAGGATGGAGGCAGTGAAGTCCTTCTTTATGCAGATCATGTGTTCCTTACATCAGGCGGAACTTCTGCAATATATTCAAGGACAACAAATCCCCTTACAACAATCGGTGACGGCCTGGCAATTGCCTATAGGGCCGGCTGCCGCATCCTGGACATGGAATTCATCCAGTTCCACCCTTCAGGATTATACCGCAAAGACTCTTCCCAGGCATTTCTCATCAGTGAGGCAGTACGTGGAGAACGGGCTTATCTGCTTGACAAGGACGGCAGGAGATTTATGGTTCCGATACACGAGCTGGCAGAGCTTGCGCCACGGGACATTGTAGCACGTTCGATATACAGACAGATGAAACTGGACGGAAGACCGTATGTGACTCTGTCGCTTAAGCATCTGGACAGCGGGATGATCCTCAAACGCTTCCCGTTTATTTATGCCAAATGCAAGGAGGCAGGCTATGACCTGGCTCAGGAGATTCCTGTGGCACCTGCCGCCCATTACTCCGTCGGAGGTGTACTGTCAAACCATAACGGCCGTACAGACATCAGGCGTCTGTATGTGTGCGGAGAGGTTGCCGCGACCGGAATCATGGGAGCGAACAGATTGGCATCCAACTCTCTGATAGAGTGTCTCGTGTTTGCAAACCGGGCAATTGAAGACAGCGTCAAGGAAGGGACTTCCGGCTCTTTCCCTGCCTTCGGCAGACAATTTATCCGTAACGGGAATAACGCCCAGCTATATGCCGGCATTAAATCCCGGGTGTCTGAGATCATGAACTCTCATGCAGGCATTATCCGTAGTGAGGATGGACTCCGTGAGGGCCTGAAGCTGATTGCCGAACTGGAATGCACCGTTGACCGGAAAGAAGCGGAGTCCTGCGATGAAGGCAAACGGGAGTATTATATCGAGGCCTCACGCAGGCTGCTGTGCGTAGCCCGTCTTATAATGTCCCCTGCACTGTTGCGCAAGGAAAGCCGTGGTGGGCACTATCGTGAGGATTATCCTTGTACGGAAGAGGCCTATACTCTCCATTCTGTGCAGCGCTATGGCGAGGAAGTCACCACAGCTCCGGTAAACAGGGACTATTTTGGATTTTGATTCTAATTTTAATCAGATATGCAGTACGTTAACTTAATAAACAAATTACTGGACCTCGGTATTGAGGAGGACATCAACACCGGGGATATTACGACCGAATCTATCATTCCTGCATCAATGAATGGCGTTGCTACGATGACTGCAAAACAGGACGGAGTAATCTCAGGACTTGATATTGTCAAGATGGTCTATGACCGCTTCCAGGATGATGTGGTCTTCACGCCTTACTTCAAGGATGGAGATGCTGTCAGAAAGGGGGATGTCATACTCAAGATAGAGGCTTCATATCCTACTCTTCTCCGCGGCGAACGTCTGTCGCTTAACATTTTCCAGCGTATGAGCGGTATTGCTACCGAGACGGCAAAGTATGTCAGGGAACTGGAGGGAACGCATACCGAGCTTCTTGATACCCGCAAGACCGCACCGGGACTCCGCGTGCTGGACAAGATGGCTGTAAAGCATGGCGGCGGAACGAATCACCGTATGGGACTGTATGATATGGCTATGATCAAGGACAACCATATCAAGATGGCTGGCGGTATCGCCAAGGCTGTCGGACAGGTGCGTGAGCGTATCGCCGAGGGCATTAAGATTGAGGTCGAGACGACCAATCTCGATGAGGTTCGCCAGGCTATCGAAGCGGGTGCGGATATTATCATGCTTGACAATATGGACAACAAGACTATGGCGGAAGCGGTCGATATTATCAAGGCTTCAGGAAAGGGCATCAAGACAGAGGCATCAGGAAATATGAACATTCCACGTCTGAAAGAGGTGGCTGCTACAGGTGTCGACTACATCAGCGTAGGAGCCTTGACCCATACCGTCAAGGCTATGGATATCAGCATGAATGTTCAGGTCGGGTAATACTATTATAATATGACTAATATTGAACTTAAGGAGCGTATAGAGGAGCTCAAACGTGAAAAGGGAGCTGTCATCCTCGCGCATTACTACACGACGAAGGAGGTGCAGGAGGTGGCGGACTTCCTGGGTGATTCACTTGCACTGTCAATCAAGGCACGTGATATAGATGCTCCGATAATACTCTTCGCGGGAGTGTATTTTATGGCAGAGACGGCAAAGGTGCTTTCGCCTGGCAAGAAGGTGCTAGTCCCGGTACCCGAGGCAGGGTGTTCGCTTTCAGAGTCGTGCGACGCCAAGGCTTTTGCCGAATTCAAGGCGGCATATCCCGGCCATAAGGTGGTTTCGTATGTCAATACTTCCGCTGGCGTAAAGGCTTTGACAGATATTTGCTGCACTTCGACCAATGCCGTGAAGGTGGTGGAAAGCATTCCGCGCGAACAGCCTATAATTTTTGCTCCGGACCGCAATCTCGGTTCCTATATCCAGAGGCTTACGGGACGCGACAATATGGTTATCTGGGATGGTGCCTGCACCGTTCATGAGGAGTTCTCCCTTGAAAAGATTCTTGAGCTAAAGGCACAGCACCCTGCTGCAAGGATTGTCGTACACCCGGAGTGCAAGGCTCCGCTTATCGAGATTGCTGACTATGTCGGTTCTACGGCAGGTATCTTAGAGTATTGCGGTAAGCCTGAGGCGGACGAGTTTATTGTTGTAACAGAGTCCGGCATACTTGTGGAGATGCAGAAACGCTATCCAGAGAAGACATTCATCCCTGCCCCGACCATTGGTGCAGACACAGGATGCAATGAATGCCGGTATATGAAGATGGTGACTCTTGAAAACATATTCAGATGCCTGAGGGATGAGACCCCGGAAGTCTGTATTGACGAACCGACCCGGAAGGCGGCGGAGAAGTCAATACTCAATATGGTTGCGGTCAAATGACAGGAATGATCCTGAGACAGGCAATCTTTGCAGTGATGTGGTTTGAAGTGACCCCCAAAAAGTTGGACAGGTTAAACATTATCCTATCATAGAAAGAGTTCGGTATT
>CAMXAU010000067.1 GCA_947179325.1 uncultured Bacteroidales bacterium
GATAAAAATGTACCAAACAGCGAGGATGATATTGCAACAAAATTGAAGAAGAACCACACAATGAAGCCTGTTCGTGGCCGAAACACTCAAATCACGTCCCCTCGTCCACGGAAACAGCCGTTTTCGTGGACAGAATTCTTTCGTTTCAACATGCTCCGCTCGATTCTGTTGCTCCGGGTGAACTTGAGATATCAGTGGGTCGATAAGTGTTACCACGGTCCTAGCCTTGTACTGCGTACCCTGGCCCAAGTTGAGCGGCGTACCATAGCCCGAGTGGAGCAGCGCGTCTTTCAGTACCCTGCCGGCCGCCTTGAAGATGGCCTTCAGCTTCTCCATCACCATTCCGGAGTCGGGGGACATCAACATCTCGTGGCAGAGGAGGATGCCCAGTCAAAGAAGTCAAGGACGTGAGAGAGAAAGGGAGGAGCGAGAGCAGAATGAGCTTGCTCATTTTGCCGAGCATGAGCAAAGAAAAAAACCGTAGGGGCTTAACTTTGTGGATCCGGACAGGAAAAGATGCATAGCCAGGAAGGGAGATTGTTCATACCCAGGATAAAATCAGCAAAATATTTCGTACCTTTGTAGAATGTTGTGCAATAGATTCCATATGTCATCTATCAAGTGGCTGCCGGCAATTCTGGCGGCATTGTCAATTTTCGTCCTGAATTCATGCGAGAAGCATCCGGAACCGGAGACATTCCCCCGGAGGGTGTTCCTTCTATATTCCGCCGGGCACAGCAACGGACTTGCAGGCGCACTTGCAGATAACATCAGGGACATCACCGGGGAAATGACATTTCCTGACAACAGCGCATTGCTTATATATTCACACATAAGCACCAGTTCCTACCCAACAGAATCCTATCTCATAAGGGCATACAGGAAAAACGGCAAATCCGTAATGGATACCCTGGTCACATACCCGGCAGGAACCCACTCCGCATCTGCTGAAACCCTGAGAAAAGTACTTGAAGACACAAGGGAGAGGTTCCCGGCCGATGAATATGGCCTTCTGTTCTCATCGCACGGCACGGGATTTCTTCCGGAATACTACTATTCAAACTCTTCCAGGTACGAGGCTCTCTACAGCCAGTCCGCAGAAAGGATACAGAAATCCATAGGCCAGGAAAAGGAGAACGGGATATCATATGAAATAGACATAAGGGATTTTGCAGATGCAATACCGTTCAGGCTTGACTATATAATATTCGACGCATGCCTGATGGGAGGAGCCGAGGTCGCATGCCAGCTCCGCACAAAGGCCCGCTACCTTGTGGCATCCCCAGCTGAGATCCTCTCTTACGGGATGGACTACAAGAATATGGCCGGCATCCTGTCTTCAAATGCCAGTCTGCAGTCAAGGCTCCAGAGCTGCTGCAGATGCTACTATGACATATATGCATCCCAGTCGTCCCAGGCATGGAGGTCAGCCACCATTTCGCTTATAGACCTGTCTGAGACAGCCAACCTTGCCATAGAATGTTCGCGTATCTTCGAACGCCACAGAGAAAACCTGCAAAACATTGACTTCAGCACTGTACAACAGTACTATACATACAACTACCACTGGTTCTACGACCTGTGCGACATTGTAGAGAAGCTTGGATGCACAGAAGAGGAACTGGAAAGGTTCCACGAGGCATTTGACAGATGTGTAATATATAAGGAAGCGACAGAGAGTTTCCTGGCAAACAGCCTCGGCAATCCATATCCCGGCTTCGTGATAAACCGCTACGGAGGCCTGAGCATGTATCTTCCATGCAACGGAGGGGCATATCTGGACAGCTACTACAAGACACTTGACTGGAATTTTGCTACAAGACTTGTTGAATAGCGGTAAATTTCCGTGTCCCTTATTTTTATTTTCAGGAAAATAACTATCTTTGCAGCCCCATAAAAAGCATGCGCTTTTTGGTGCAATGGGGTCCTGATGCCGGATGCATGGCGGAAGGCGCAGGACTGAGTAACACATTTTAACTTTTTAAACAATGAAACACATTGAACTTAAAGGCCAGATCCGCGAGGTCGGAAACAAGGCTGTCATCAAGGCGATCAGAAGGAGCGGACTTGTTCCTTGCAACCTCTACGGACTCGGAATGGAAAATGTCCTTTTCACTGTAGACGCAAAGGACCTCAAGTCACTTACACACACACCAAACTCATACATCGTTGACCTTGACCTCGGAGAGAAGAAACTTACAGCTATCCTCCACGAGGTTCAGTATCACCCTGTAACAGACGAGGCTCTCCATGTTGATTTCCTTGCTGTATGCGCAGAGAAGCCTGTTACAATCAACGTACCTGTCAAGATTACAGGACACTCAGAGGGTGTCAAGATGGGAGGTAAGCTCCTTGTCATGAGCCGCAAGCTCCGCATCAGCGCACAGATGGAGCAGCTTCCTGACTTCCTTGAGGTTGACACTACAAGCCTGAAGATCGGAAAGCAGATCGTAGCCGGAGACCTCCACTTCGAGGGCGTGAACATCGTTTCACCTAAGGCAACCATCATCTGCTCTGTACGTCCTACACGTGCAACAAACCAGGCTGCAAGGGAGGCAAGGTAATCTTTGCGGATTGACATACTAAATATTGTATCGGTATGAACTTTCTTATAGTCGGCCTTGGAAACATAGGTGCCGAATATGCCAATACCAGACACAATATGGGATTCATGATATTGGACGCCTGGGCTAAGGCGTCCAATGTCGTTTTTGAGAGCGGGAGATACGGCAGCACGGCAGAGATTTCTTTCAAAGGCAAGAAATTTACCCTGCTGAAGCCATCCACATATATGAATCTCAGCGGCAAGGCTGTAAGGTACTGGATGAACGACATGAAGCTCCCACTGGAGAATCTTCTTGTCATATCTGATGACCTGAATATTCCTTTCGGCACACTAAGGTTACGCAAAAACGGAAGTGCCGGCGGTCACAACGGACTGACAAACATAACAGAAATGCTTGGCACCCAAGACTATGCAAGAATGCGTGCCGGAATCGGGAGCGACTTCAGCCGCGGAGGACAGATTGACTTCGTTCTCGGAGAGCTGTCAGATGAAGAGCTGAAGCTTATGCCGGAGATATGCAACAGAGCAATTGACGGCATAAAGGCATTTGCACTGATGGGACCGGACAGGGCAATGAATATAGTAAATGCCAAAAACAGATAGGATTTTGTCATATAAATTTGGTTTTCACGGATTTATTCCCTACCTTGCACAAAGTTTTGATGCTTAATGTTTAACGAACTATTAAAATTCCACCTACGATGAAAGAGCTTGTAGATCAGATTAAAGCAGAGTACGAGGCATTTTCTGCAAATGCTGAGGCTCAGGTTGAGAAAGGCAACAAGGCAGCTGGCGCACGCGCACGTAAAGCTGCTTTGAACATCATGAAACTCATGAAAGATTTCAGGAAGGCTTCTGTTGAGTCCACCAAATAATCTTGCCAGTCAATTAAAAGCTTATAGCGGTCATCTCCAAATGGATATGGCCGCTATTTCCATACATTCCGGCAAACTCTGCAAAAATTTCGGCTCACATGGAAAACGAACCTGCCCACAACAATCAAACAAGTTTTGGCAAGATGACAGGCTCCTCTAAAAC
>CAMXAU010000068.1 GCA_947179325.1 uncultured Bacteroidales bacterium
CGGACAACCGTTACCGTTTCAACGGCAAGGAATCCCAGAAGTTCGCCGGCCTTCCGTATCTTGACTACGGTGCAAGGTTCTGCCACCCGCTGTCTTCACGCTGGACGACAATGGACCCGCTGGCGGAAAAGTATTATTCTGTCAGTCCTTATGCGTTCTGTTCAAATAATCCTGTTAACTTTGCGATTAAGCGAGAGCAGAATGAGCTTGCTCATTTTGCCGAGCGTGAGCAAAGAAAACGACCATCGGGAGTTAACTTTGTTGATCCGGATGGTAGAGATTGGAAGGACAAGTGGCTAGGGTTCTTTAATGCTTTAGTTGATAACATGACGAATGGAGTCGTAGGCGATAGAGAATCCGGATTGAGCAATGCTTCAGATGCGAATGACTACCAAACAGGGCTGATAGCAGGAGACACATTCAGTCTTGCATTGGGTGCCGCAGAGATTGGAACTGGTGGCGGAATGATTGCAGGCGGTGAAGCCACAGCTGTCGTTGCAGTTGCTGCGGCCCCTGGTACCGGAGGAGTGTCTTTGGTCTCCACAGCTCCAGGTATAGCTACAGCCTCTGTCGGTGCAGCGATGGTCGGTCATGGCACAATGATGATGGCTAAGGCTACTGAGAATTTAGGAGGAAGCAAAGATGCTGCAAAAAAGTCATCATCATCTCCGAAGTCCCTAAATCAACTCAAGCAAGATGTACGTAAAGGTAAAGCACCAAAAGGAATTAAAAGATTCGATCAAGCTCATTCTGCCGATGGAACAGGACAGGAGCATGTGCATTTTGAAAATGAAAGTGCATTGAATAAAAATGGCACTTGGAAAGAAGGAGAGTATGAATTAACTAGAAAACAAAAAAATATTTAAGAGACAATGGCTGGGATATCTAAAAGACGTGTGTATACGTGGCTGAAGCAATTCAATGAGTCAGATTTAATTGAACATGATAGGCACATCGATATTTTTTATGGAGACACAGACAGCCGTCAATGGTTTGCCCAAATCTTAGAGTTATATGATTTCATAAAAAAGGTCGTTGAAGAAAATGGATATGACTTTAATGTAGGCTATGCTGTAGGCTTGAACATGTCGTTAAGGAAAAGTCCTGCTCCGGCCCGCATCAGCGGAAATTCCTTGCGTACAGCCCCTTTCCCTCCGCTCATTTACCTTTACAGATGTGACAAGCATGATCTCATATGGGATGACAGCACATACGAAGTCGCTTTAAGCCGTCTTTATGGGATGGATGTCTATTATCATCAGACTGATGACAAGGATGGCAGGTGGAGGACACTGCAATTCCTGTAATATATAGTAATGCTCTTTGGCGCATTCCAAGTTATGTATATAGATATATTTATGCATTCTGATTCTTGCAAATGTTAAGTTTTATTTTGTAGTGATGCCCTTTACTGTAGCAAAGGACATCACTATTTTGTTAGCCAGTGTACGTCCTGCTTTGGCAAGCCATTGGTGGAGCATTACAGGTATACTTATGACAACATGGACCGTATCCTGAAGATTACTCATTGGCTTGTCAGCTGTGCGGAGACTGTCCTTCAGGCCTTTTCGGACAGGTGGCTACTACTTCTTTCGGATATAACACCCGGAACTGGATGACAGGCCAGAATACGGTGTCTGCGCAGGGTGACACTCTGTTTGCAGCAGACCTCAGATACAACTCAGGGCTCGTCCACCCTGGCTCCGTGCCTCTTTATGCTGGTAACATCATCGGTCTTACAAGGACAAAGGGGAAGAACTTACTCTCACTATGTTTGAAGTCAATGGAGATGCTAATGCACAGCAACTGTTTGAATTTATGGCCAATCCGGAGGTCGCTGATGTCGAATGGGAACACGTAAAGATTGGCTTTGAGGATTCCGGAAGGAATATAGTCGGGAATAGTCATGTGGAAGGGAAAACCGGCATCATCGGGTATCTGTTTTTTACGGGCTATACAATACGGGAATCTAATCATAATCACCCTTCCAGGAAAGGAGCTTCGGATGATGACTTGAAATTAGTTAAGCTGGTACAGGGTGCACAGCCAAAGAGTAAATTTAATGTATATGTGCATTCGGGTATTTACATTGGATTTGACAAAAACTCAATAGAGGATAAAAAGACGATATATTAACTATCGGACAAAAATATGAAGAGGGTGTTGATTACAATTATTTTAGTCTTTCTGTTACTTCCGCTCTTGGGGCAGGAGTATTCACCAGTAAGTGAATACAAGAAACTGCATTGTATCTCTGTCAGGACGATATGTCTTCCTGAATATACTTTAAGGGACAGCAGTCTGATAAAATTGATTTCAGAGTTTATGGCCGAGGAGCGGAAACAGGAATACTATGACAAAGAAGGATATGTAATGCTCCGCAAACTGGATCACAGTATTCTGCGCTTTATGTCCATTTATCCTAATATGTTTGATTATTCCTATTATGGTTCGTATGACGGTGTGCTGTATCTGGATAATCATACTTTTATAGTGTCATTTGGGAAGTATGACCCTTGTCCATTTATTCCGACAGAAAATAATAGATATCTTGAGTTCCTTGAATTTAATCAGCCTACATTTGGAATGAAAGACGGTACATATTATTTTTACTTTATGCCAGATCCATATGAAGATGATTATCCAATCTGGTGGGTCAGGTATGATAAGGACCACTATGAGCTTATGGAAAAGCCAGGAGTGATTTACCGCTTCCCTTCATCAGAAGTTCTGCCGAAGATAGATTTCAATTTGAATCCCAAGGCAGAATCTGATGTCCTGATAAAGGTTTTGTAGATGGCTGTCAAAGTAGATAAATAGGAATATAGGATAAAATTTTCCAGTACGTCCTTTGCTTTAACAATGTTTGGAGAATACGTGATAAATGACAGGTGACAATGAAAAAATCAATTTACTAATAGAACCTTAATGAGCATCCCTTATGGACGGGAGTATAAGCAGTGAAGTTCACCCCGAAAGTTTATTGTCAAGCTTTCAGGGTGAACTTTAATGTTAAGGCTATTTTTCCTGCGGCGATCTGATGGAGCATGACAATTATCTTCCTTTCGGCACGAGGTGGAATGACGGCAGCCCGACCGATCCGGACAACCGTTACCGTTTCAACGGCAAGGAATCCCAGAAGTTCGCCGGCCTTCCGTATCTTGACTACGGTGCAAGGTTCTGCCACCCGCTGTCTTCACGCTGGACGACAATGGACCCGCTGGCGGAAAAGTATTATTCTGTCAGTCCTTATGCGTTCTGTTCAAATAATCCTGTTAACTTTGCGATTAAGCGAGAGCAGAATGAGCTTGCTCATTTTG
>CAMXAU010000069.1 GCA_947179325.1 uncultured Bacteroidales bacterium
ATATACTACTATGCCGAGCTGCCTCAGCATAAGGTTTGCGGTTCTTGTCGTGTAGATTTAAAGGTGAAGCCTGGAGCCTAAAGCCCCCATGAGGATACCTATGATTATCGGACCGCCGGCAAGGCCGAGCTTGATAGGAGTCGATATCCCCGGGATTGTAAACGGTATGGAGCCTATGATGAGGCCGACAGCAAGTCCTATGAAGATTGCGAACAGGTTCGGGTTGTTCAGCTGTTTCTCCTCGTTACCGAGCACAGATGCCACATTATTGATTGCATTGGATTCACCGACTATTGTAAGCTTGTCCCCGAGCTGCAGGTGCAGGGAAGGCGAGGCCAGAAGGTCTATTCCGGCCCTGTTGACCCTTGTTATATTAATGCCGTACGAATTGCGCAGCTTAAGGGAGCCGAGCTTCACTCCGTTGAGGTTCGGCCTGGTGACAAGTACATGCCTCGAGACAAGCTGGCTGTCAATGCTGTTCCAGTCAATGTCTTTCTTGTTCCAGTCCTTGTCCGCCTTTTCTCCGAACAATGTTGTGAGCATCTCTGCATCATGCCTGCTGGATATGGTCAGGATATGGTCGCCTTTCTCTATCATTGTCCCGGAGGTCGGGATGCTGACCTTCCCGTCTTTCCATACCCTTGAAATCACGAACTTCATTTCCGAACTGTGCCTCAGTTCCTGTATGCTTTTACCGAAAATGGCCGGATTGCTTACCTTGAATTCTGTGACGAAGGCATTCTCTATGCTTTCATCCGTATGCCTGCTGACAGCCTTTTTGGCGAACATGACTTTCATTACGATTACGGAGAGTATGACTCCGATTACTCCCATGGGATAGCCGACAGCGCATGCCAGAGCCATTCTGTTGGCACCGTTGATGTTGTCTGGAGATATCTGGAGGAGTGTCTGCTGGCCAGCTCCGAGCATAGGTGTGTTGGTTACCGCACCCGAAAGCAGTCCCATCATGTCAGGAAGTGATATCCCTGTCAGCGGCATGAGGGCCAAGGCCATGGCTGTGCCGAGGACCAGAACGCTTGTGGCGAGGACATTCAGCTTGACGCCTCCTTGCTTGAATGAAGTGAAGAATCCTGGACCGACCTGTACTCCAAGTGAATATATGAACAGCACAAGCCCGAAGTTCTGTGCAAGGATGAGCATGTCCGGGTTTATCTTTATCCCGAAGTGTCCGGCAAGGATGCCTGTGAAAAAGACGAAAGTGACTCCGAGCGAGACACCCCATAGCTTTATCTGCCCGAGTGCAAGCCCGATAGCGCATATGATGGAAAGTACCAGTATTGCCTGGATGAATGTCGGCTCAACAAAAATCTCGTGTATCCATTCCATTTCTTATATCCTCTTCAATTTGGGGCTGCAAAGTTAGACGCAGTTTTTGAATTTCCTCAGTTTGCGCCATATTTCTGCTGCATTTTTTTGTCTTATGCTCTATGTCCCCCCAGGTCAATATAGAAGCAGTCCCGCTATCCCGCCGGCGATTATCGTTATGATCGGGTTGAGATTCCATATGAATGACACGGCGACAGCTGCTGCAAACAGCACCCAGCTTTTCCAGTCGGGAAAGTTGTCAGGTGTAATCAGTATTATTGCAGCGGCTCCTATCAGTCCGATGACAGCGGGACGGAGCCCCGACATGACTCCCTTGAATAATGTGCTTGAACTGAACCTTGAATATGCCCGGCAGATTGCAAGTACAATTATGAAAGAGGGGAGTACAATGGCGAATGTCGCTGTGAATGAGCCAAGTATGCACATCCATTGTGCCGCTCCGGTCTGCTGTATGACGCTGTATCCGATGTATGTGGCGGAATTTATCCCTATCGGTCCGGGGGTCATCTGCGAAATGGCCACTATGTCTGTAAATGTCTGTTCGCTTATCCAGTTGTGCTGTGTCACAACCTGCGCCTGGATCAGCGAGAGCATTGCATATCCGCCCCCTATAGTGAATATGCCTATGACAAAGAATGTGAAAAACAGTTCAAGATATATCATTTTCTGCCCTCCCTGCCTTTTTTGTCATTGTACATGGTTATTGCTGCGGCAATGACGATGACTGTAATAAGTATATATATAGGTGAAACCTTAAGGAAGGCCGCCAGGATGAGGGCGGCTGCCATCGTCAGCCATGACCACCATTCCTTTACGGATTTCTTTGCCATATTCACCATCGGAACGGCGATAAGGGCGACAACTACAGGCCTTATCCCTTTGAATATCCTGATGATTACAGGGTTGTCCTGGTAGCCTGTGAATGCCATGGCTATAATAAGTATTATAAGGAATGACGGAAGAACGCTGCCGAGTGTCGCTATTATGCTGCCCTTGATTCCGCGCATCCTGTATCCGGCAAAGATTGATATGTTGACTGCCAGGATGCCTGGAGCTGACTGTGCCAGCGCGACAATGTCGGGGAAGTCTTCTTCCTTAAGCCATCCGCGTCTGACAATTTCATTCTGTATGATCGGGAGCATTGCATACCCGCCACCGATTGTGAATGCTCCGATTTTAGCAAAAACGAGAAAAATCTGAAATAATGAAGCCACGTTTTCCTTTATTTTTTCAGAAACCGTCATGCTGATGTCAGTTGAATTTCATGCCGGCAATCCAGCTTCGGTTTCTCAACAACACTTAAATATTACAATTTTTTTGTCCTAAAGCAGAAAAAATACCCGAAAATCAACGTTTGCTCGCAAATGCTTTATTATTAATATGATATGTATCTTGTCTGCGCTTGATGATGGGCTTTTTCAGGCTTGATGGTCGCAAAAGTAGAAATTTTTTTTGAAAAAATCTTCGAAAAAATTTGGAGGTAATAAAAAAGTGCGTATCTTTGCAGCCCGTTTGAGAAACAACGGTACGCAAACAAGTTCATTGAAAAGACTGAAAGAAAAGTACAAGCAAGAAAGTACCTTATTAAACAATAAGAGTAGCGTCAATTTCTTTCCATAAGTATTTAGGGAATGGATACAAGTCAGGAATAGAGCGAGAGAATTTTTATAGAGATATACAATGAAGAGTTTGAT